>NZ_JBKFAP010000002.1:0-485623 GCF_053345715.1 Methylobacterium sp. D48H | reverse complement strand
GTGTCTCAGTCCCAGTGTGGCTGATCATCCTCTCAGACCAGCTACTGATCGTCGCCTTGGTAGGCCGTTACCCCACCAACTAGCTAATCAGACGCGGGCCGATCTTCCGGCAGTAAACCTTTCCCCATAAGGGCGTATCCGGTATTAGCCCTAGTTTCCCAGGGTTATTCCGAACCAGAAGGCACGTTCCCACGCGTTACTCACCCGTCCGCCGCTGACCCCGAAGGGCCCGCTCGACTTGCATGTGTTAAGCCTGCCGCCAGCGTTCGCTCTGAGCCAGGATCAAACTCTCACGTTGAAGAGATTGATCTGGCCGATCACCTATATTCTCAGACGGAGCCTCACATCGACCAAGTGCCAGACGCTTCACAGCGCCAGAACACCCGTCGGTGAGCTCAGAAAGAAGAACAACAGATCGGCACAAGTCTACTCACGCCAGGTCCTAAGACCCAGCCGCAAGGACAAACGCCGCCCGCGTCTCCCTTCCTCATTCCAACTTGTCAAAGAGCGCCTCAGTCGCCTGAGGCTCATGAGGCAAACAGAAGACCGCCCGGCAATCCCGCCGGCCAATCCCGCCGTTTGTCAGAAGATGGCTCAGCGCCCGGTCCACTTCCGCGGCCGGCGCCGATGAGCCGGGGTATAGAGCCGCCAATCCGGGCCGTCAACACCCTTTTTGCCGGCCGGCTCGGCGAACCACCCGTAAGCCTGGCGGTGGATGATCGCGGTCTTTCCCGCGCCGGGGCTGGCGCTCGGGAGCAGCACGCCTCAATCTCGACACGCTGGGTCGTGAGATGAGATTGCCGGGCGCGGATGTCGCCTCCGGTATGGTCGAGCCCGGCCTCAGCGCCGCGGATCCCGCGGGAACGCCCGTTCGCCATCGTCTTCTCAGGGCCTTCGAGTGAAGCGCGAGCGACTCAAGATCGGCGACGTGGCCGCCCTCCCCCCGGCACGCGGGGTGCACGAGCCTCTCGACCATCTCGGCGCGACCGCGACGCAGATCGACCGACGCGCCGTCAACCTCCGCTGGCTCTGCGCCAGCAGCCTCACCGGCCTGACCGGCGCCGGTCTGATCGCTGCGGCACTCCACGTGTCCCTCCAGGGCGACGTCTCCTTCGCGGCCATTCCCGAGAAGGCGGCGATCATGCCCCGCCCCCAGCCGAGCGAGAGCGGCGCCAACATCGCTCGCAAGGGCGACCGGCTGGTGCGCAACCTCATGATCGCCTCGGCCAAGCAGAGCTTCAAGGCGCCGGTCACGGTCCGCCTCGGCGACCGCGAGATCATCAAGGCCAAGGCCTTCGTGCGGCTGACGACGCCCCTGTCGATGACGACGGGCGTCTACGCCGCCGAGCCGCCCCGCTTCGACCCCATGAAGTTCGTCTCCGACGAGCCACTGGAGCGCGCACCGGACGCGTCCGCCGACGCCCCCAGCGCGGAGGTCACCGTGGTCAAGCGCGAACTCGCCGACGCTGCCGTTGACGCCAACGCGCCCGCCCTCAGCGACGACGACGTCACCGCGCAGGTCGAGGAGGAGCGCCGCATCGCCGCCGAGGCAGGGCGCCGCGCCGCCATCCCGATCGCCCCGCAGATCATGCTGTCGCGGACGCTCCAGCAGGGCGCGGCCGGCGACGGCGACGGTGCGGTGCCGAAGGACGCGAACCCCTTCAAGTCCATCGAGGTGCTGGTCGTCCCGGAGAACGTCACGAAGGTCGCCAAGGTCGAGCTGAAGGCCAACGAGGCGCCGCTCGTGGAGGAGCGCGATCTCGCGCTGAAGCGCGGCGAGACACTGGAGACCACGCTCAAGGCCACCGGCCTCGCGAGCGACGATGCCGTTCGCGGCATCGTCGCCGCGCTCGGGGGCAAGACCCGCACCGCTGCCCTCAACGAGGGGCAGCCGATGCGCGTCCAGGTCGCCCCCGGGCCCCGTCCCGGCGATCCCCGCCAGGTGACGCGCGTGGTGCTGTACGGCGAGAACGGCATCGAGGGCATCGCGGCCCTGAACGACCGCGGCGCCTTCGTGTCGGTGGCGCCCCCCGCCGAGGAGGCCCCCTCCCCCAAGGGACAGCCTCAGGCGGAGGCCGGCGAGGACGAGGACGAGGATTCCGGCTCCGGGCCGCGCCTGTACCAGAGCCTCTACGAGACGGCCGCGCGCCACGACCTGCCGCGGGCCACGGTCGAGGATATCGTCCGCGTCTTCAGCTACGACCTCGACTTCCAGCGCCGCATCGGCAGCGGTGACGGGCTCGACGTCTTCTACAGCACCGACGACGAGGCCAGCGCCGATCGTCCGGACCTGCTCTACGCGGCGCTGACGCTCGGTGGAGAGACCCGCAAGGTCTACCGCTTCCAGTCGCCGGACGACGGCACGATCGACTACCTCGACGAGCAGGGCCGGTCGCTGAAGAAGTTCCTGCTGCGCAAGCCCATCGCGGACGGGATCATGCGCTCCGGCTTCGGTTACCGCCGCCACCCGGTGCTGGGCTATGCCAAGCTGCATACGGGCGTCGACTGGTCGAACCCGATCGGCACGCCGATCATGGCGGCCGGCAACGGCGTGGTGATCCGCGCGGAGATGACCTCGGGCTACGGCAACCGGGTCGAGCTGCAGCACGTCAACGGCTACGTGACGACCTACAACCACATGTCGCGGTTCGGCCGCGGCATCCGCGAGGGCGTCAAGGTCCGGCAGGGCCAGATCGTCGGCTATGTCGGCTCGACCGGCCTGTCGACCGGCGCGCACCTCCACTACGAGGTGATCATCAACGGCCACTTCGTCGACCCGATGAAGATCCGCGTCCCCCGCGGCCGGGAGCTCGACGGGCGCCTGCTCGCCGACTTCAAGCGCCAGCGCGAGCAGATTGACGCCACCATGCAGAAGTCGAAGAGCGCCACGGCCCTCGCCCAGCGCGACGCGGCGGTCCGCTGAGAGCGCGCGCTGCCGTTCAGGCGAAGCCAAGCCGGGCGCGGACAGCCTCGGGCGTCGCGCCGGCCTGCCGAAGGTCGGCGAGGGATCGCGAGCCGCGCGACTTGGCCAGCTTCTCGCCCCCGGTATCGAGCAGCAGCGCGTGGTGGCGGTAGCGCGGGACCGGCAGGCCGAGCAGGGCCTGCAGGAGCACGTGCAGGTCGGTGGCCGCCTCGAGGTCGCGGCCCCGCACCACGTGGGTGATCCCCTCCGCCGCGTCGTCGTGGACCACGGCGAGGTGGTAGCTCGTCGGCACGTCGCGCCGGGCGATCACCGCGTCCCCCCAGCGTGCCGGATCCGCCGCGACCCGGTGCGCGCCGGCCGCTTCGAAGGCGACGTAGCCGTGGGTCGGGCCGGCGCGGCGCAGGGCGGCCGCCATGTCGAGCCGCCAGGTATGCGGGTCGCCGCGGGCGATCCGGTCCGCGGCCGCCGCCCGGTCCAAGTGGCGGCAGGTGCCGGGATAGAGCGGCACGCCGTCCGGATCGCGGGGGCCGTCGCCGCCGGAGGCGACGCGCGCCCGGATCTGGCCGCGTGAGCAGAAGCACGGATAGGCGAGCCCGCTCGCGATCAGCCCGTCGAGGGCGACCCGGTAGGCCGCCATGTGCCGGGACTGGCGCCGCACCGGTTCGGGATAGGTCAGCCCGAGCCAGGCGAGGTCGGTGACGATCCCGTCGACGAAGTCCGGCTTCGAGCGCGCGGGATCGATGTCCTCGATCCGCAGGCGGCAGACGCCCCCCATCCGGGCGGCGAGGTCCGCGTTGAGCAGCGCCGAGTAGGCGTGGCCGAGGTGCAGCCGTCCGTTCGGGCTCGGCGCGAAGCGCAGCACCGGAGCCGCGGCGGTCACGGACCGGTCCGGCAGATCACCCGTCCCGGCGGGTCAGGCACTGCGGCGCGCCGGGCTGGCAGGCGATCCCGGGCAGCGAGCAGGCCGGTCCCTCCGCCAGGCGGCGGCAGACCTTGCAGCCGTCGGTCCACTCGAGGCAGGCCGGATCGTCGGCCGCCGACACCGCCGGCGACGCGTGCCGCGCCGGCGCCAGGGCGCCGATGAGCACGGTGGCGATCACGAGGACCGCGATGCCCCAGGCGGCAAGCGCGCCGCTCGACGAGCGCGGTGCGGGCGACGGAGGGCTGACGGTCGACATGGGCCTCCTGTTGGCGCGGGACCCGCCCGCCTGTCAACGCGCGCTCAGGCGGCCCGCGCGGATCGGCGCTCCAGCAGCGGCGGGAGCAGCTTCAGATTCAGCGGCTTGGCCAGGAACCCGTCGAAGCCGGCCGCCCGGGCGGCGACCTCGTCCTCCCGGCCGGCATTCGCGGTCAGCGCGACGAGGTGGAGGCGGTCCGCGCCGCCCGCTTCGGCGGCGCGGATCCGCCGGGCGGTCTCGTGCCCGTCGAGGCGGGGCATCCGCACGTCGATCAGCGCGAGGTCGAAGGGGCCGTCCGTCTCCAGCCGCGCGAGGGCCTCGAGGCCGTCGACGGCGTGGATCACCGTGGCGCCGAGGCGCTCCAGGGCCCGGGTCGCCAGCAGGGCGTTGATCGGGTTGTCCTCGGCCAGCAGGATCCGCAGGCTGGAGCCGACGCGCGCCGGCTCCGCCGCCGGCGCGGCCGCGGCCTCGACCGGGCCCGTCGACGCGAGCAGGCGCTCGAACAGGGAGCGCGGCCGGACCGGCTTGATCAGGTAGCCGTCGAAGCCCGCCGCGCCGGGGGACCCGAAGCCGCGCCGGTCGAACGGCGAGAGGAGCACGAGGCTGGTGCGGACCCCGCAGGCGCGGGCCGCGTCGGCGATCTGGCGCACCGCCGCGTCGCCCAGTGCCCGGTCGGCCAGCACCGCGTCGAAGGCCGCGCCCGACAGGGCGTCCAGGCCCGATTCCAGGCTGTCGACGATCACGGTGGCGGCCCCGGCCCGGGACAGGCTGCGGGCGAGGTACGGGGCCTGGAACGGCGAGTCGGCGACGATCAGACAGCGCCGCGGGGCGAGCGTAGGCAGCGGCGCGCGCCCGCTATCCTCGGCCGCCGCGACCTCGGCGAGCGGCAGCAGGACCCGGAAGGTCGAGCCCCGGCCGAGGCGCGAATCCGCCTCGATCCGCCCGCCCATGCGGGTCACGAGCCGCCGCGTGATGGCGAGGCCCAGCCCCGTGCCCTCGTGGCTGCGGCTCGCGCTGCCGTCGCCCTGCTCGAACTCCTCGAACAGGATCGGCAGCCGCTCCTCCGGGATCCCCGGGCCGGTATCCGCCACGGCGAGCACGACCTCGCCGCCGGTCCCGGCCCGCGCAAAGCTCAGGCTGACGCCGACGCCGCCGCGCTCGGTGAACTTGATGGCGTTGCCGGCGAGGTTGATCAGGATCTGCCGCACCCGGTCGGCGTCGCCCAGGATCGCGGCCGGGAAGTCCTCGGCCACGTCGAGGGCGATCTCGATGCCCTTGTCCTGGGCGCGGGGCGCCAGCAGCTCGACGATCCCCTCGGAGAGGGCCGGCAGGTCGAAGGGCTCGGCCGCGAGGTCCAGGCGCCCGGCCTCGATCCGCGAGAAGTCGAGGACCCCGTCGATCAGGCCGAGCAGCGCCTGACCGCTGGTGCGCACCGCCTCCACGTAGGTGCGCTGCTCGGGGTTCAGCGCGGTCCCGAGCACGAGATCGGCCATGCCCAGGATGCCGTTGAGCGGCGTCCGCATCTCGTGGCTCACGGTCGCCAGGAAGCGGGATTTGGCGACGCTCGCCGCCTCGGCGCGCTCCAGGGCCGCGTCGCGGCTGCGGATCGCCTCCACCCGCGCGGTCACGTCCCGGCCCGCCCGCAGCCAGTGCGTCGCGTCGCCGTGCGCCACCGGCATCTCCACGAAGGCGAACCAGCGCGCCCGCCCGTCCGCCGTCCGGACCTGCGCCTCCAGGCGGCGGACCCCGTCCGGCCCGATCTCCACGGCGTTCCGGTCGAGGATCTCGAGATCGTCCTGGGAGCCGATCAGCGCGATCGGCTCGCGGCCGAGGAGGCGGGCGAAATCCTCGTTGGCGTAGGTGATGCGCCCGCGGGCATCCCGCTGGACGATGATCTCGGTGGTGGCGGCCACCAGGGCGCGGTAGCGGTCCTCGCTCTCGCTGATCCGCCAGAGGCGGTCCTGCAGCCGCTCGGCCTCGCGCTCGGCGCGCCGCGTTCCGAGCCGGCGCCAGAGGGCGAAGGCCAGTGCGGCCGCGGTCAGGAGCGCCAGGACAGGCGCCAGCGTGTCGATCATTCCGGCCTCCCCGGCATCGGGCCGGTCCGCCGCAGGATCGCAGCCGAAGCTGAAGGCGGCGTTGGGAAAGGCCCTTAACCGCCGGTTGCGGACTTCGCGGAGTCCGCGGCGGAGTCCGCGGCGGAATCCGCGGCGGAGTCCGCGACGCGGCGCGGGATCAACGGTACCGTGCGGTGATCCGAGAAGCGGCTCGCGAGTTGCCTGCCAGGACGCAGGTCCGGACGGAGACGGTACATGCCCGGTGAGCACTACGACGTCATCATTGTCGGGTCCGGTCCCGGCGGCGGCACGATGGCGTGGCGCCTCGCCCAAACGGGCAAGCGCATCCTGCTGATCGAGCGCGGCGACTACCTGCTGCGCGAGCCGCGGAACTGGGACAGTCAGGCGGTGATCGTTGACGGCTACTACCAGGCCAAGGAGACGTGGTACTCGTCCGACGGCAAGAGCTTCCACCCCGGCCTGCACTACTACGTCGGCGGAAACTCGAAGTTCTACGGCTCGATCCTCTTCCGCCTCCGCGAGAAGGACTTCGCCGAGATCCGCCACCAGGACGGCGTCGCGCCGGCCTGGCCGGTCGGGTATGACGTCTTCGAGCCGTACTACCAGGCGGCCGAGGAGCTGTTCCACGTCCACGGCCTGCGCGGCGAGGACCCGACCGAGCCCTGGTCGACCAAGCCCTACGCCCATCCGCCGGTGGCGCACGAGCCGCGGATCCAGGAGCTGTTCGACAACCTGAAGCGGGCCGGCCACCACCCGTTCCACCTGCCGGTGGGCGTGCGGCTGGTGGAGAAGGACGGCCGCGCGGTGCCGACCTCGCCCTGCATCAAGTGCGAGTCGTTCGACGGCTTCCCCTGCCCCACCAACGGCAAGTCGGACGCGCAGACCATGGTGGTCGACCCCGCCCTGCGCGACTGCCCGAACCTGACGCTGCTCACCCGCACCTACATCGAGCGCCTCGTCACCGACGCCGCCGGCCGCACCGTCACGGGCGTCGTCGGGAACCGGGACGGCGCGCCGTTCGAGGCCTCGGCCGACATCGTGGTGGTGGCCTGCGGCGCCCTCTCCTCGGCGCTGCTGCTGCTGCGCTCGGCCAGCGACCGCCACCCGAACGGCCTCGCCAACGGGTCGGATCAGGTCGGGCGCAACTACATGCGCCACAACAACTCGACGGTGCTGGCGATCTCGAAGGTCCCGAACCCGACCCGGTTCCAGAAGACGCTCGGCCTCAACGACTTCTACTTCGGCGATCCGGACCCGAAGGATGGCTGGGACTTCCCGCTCGGCCACATCCAGATGGTCGGCAAGTCGGACGGCGCCCAGATCCACGGCGAGGGCCTGCCGGGCTTCCTGCAATGGTTCCCCGACAAGCCGTTCGACTGGATCGCCAAGCACTCCGTCGACTTCTGGCTGACTTCTGAGGACGTGCCGCTGCCGCAGAACCGGATCTTCTACAAGGACGGCAAGGTCCATCTCGACCTCACCGAGACGAACGTCGAGGCGCATAAGCGGCTCCGGCACAAGCTGCGCGAGATCTGCAGCTTCACCGACATCCACCCGCACCTGTTCGACCGCTCGCTCTACCTGGGCAAGAACGTCCCGATCGGCGGGACGGCTCACCAGGCGGGGACCCTGCGGTTCGGCGCGGATCCGAGGACGTCGGTGCTCGACACCAACTGCAAGGCGCACGAACTGGACAACCTCTACGTGACCGACGCCAGCTTCTTCCCGTCGATCGGCGCCGTGAACCCGACGTTGACCATCATCGCCAACGCCCTGCGGGTCGCCGACCATCTCGTCGCCCGGATGGGCGCCCGGGACGCGATCTCGCCGCCCCGGCTGTTCGACCACACCGAGCCGCGCGAGCCGCTGCCGGCCTGAGGACCGGCGGGGCGCGAACCATCGCTCTCCCCGGCTCGTCCCGAGGTGCCGGCACCGGACACACGTGATCGTCCCCGCGCGCCGACTGGCGCCGGGGGCATGGCCCGGGAGGCGAGCACGAGGGACGCGGGACGCCGCGGGAACCCAGGTGTCGGCCAAGTACGCGCGGGATCCGATCCCCGCGGCGCCCCGCGGCATCGACCGGGCATGGTCCCCGGCCGGTGCCGTCTGTCTCGTCGCGGCGTCTCCGACGTCCCGGTCCTGCGACTCCCCGTTAGCGGTCTCTGTCGAGGTGCGTGCACGCCGTGCCCGCACCTCCGGAACCCGCATCGGCGCCGTGGCCTTCCAGCCGTTCCCCGCCTCGTAGTGGGCAGGTCCGCAGGTCGCTCAGGGTCGGCCCAGAGGCGGGTCGGCGCGGGGGCATTTCCTCACCCCGCCGGGCACAGTGCCGCCCGGTCTCACGCCCGCGTCCGAGGCACGCCCCGCACCGGTCCGCCGCCCGAGGCGATGGCGGCTGAGAGCCACCGACGCGGGCGCCGCCCCGTTCCCGGACCCGCACGGTCAGCCACCGGGCGGGCCCCCGAAGGACGGCCCGGGATCGCTCCCGGGCCGCCGCGGACAGGTGCGGTCAGGAAGCACAAAATAGGAACATTGTCAAGGCAAACTGAGGCGCGCGCCGCGGTCGACGCGCACCTCTCCGTCATCGCGAGCGCAGCGAAGCGACCCAGGGCGGCGCAACATCGGCAGGCGTCGCGCTGCTGGATTGCTTCACTCCGCTCGCAAGGACGTCGGTGCCGAGAAACCATCGGCCGCGGGCACCGTCACATGGGCCGAGCCCTGCCGTCACTCCGGGACGCCGCGGCGCGACTTCGGGATGACGGGCAAGCCGTCTCATCTGCTATGTCGGCACTCCGACCCTCCACCGAACGCGACGCCCGTGGCCATCGACCATATCGATCTCAGCCGGATCGACCTGAACCTGCTGGTCGCCCTCGACGCGCTGCTCGACGAGCGCAGCGTCACGCGGGCCGCCGCACGGGTCGGGATCGGCCAGTCGGCGATGAGCTCGAGCCTCGCCCGCCTGCGCCGCCTGTTCGACGACGAGCTCCTGACCCGGGCGCCGGACGGGATGCGGCCGACGCCCCGCGCCCTGAAGATCGCCGAGCCGCTGCGCGCCACCCTCCGGCAGGTGCAGGCGCTGGTGCACCGGGAGGAGCGGTTCGACCCGGCCACCGTCGAACGCGTCTTCACGGTGAGCCTGCCGGACAGCGTCGAGGCGCTGCTCGGGCCGCGGCTGATCGCGCAGCTCCGGCGGGAGGCGCCCGGCATCCGGCTGCTGCTGCGCTCGGTCGACCGGACCCGGATCCTCGACGAGCTCGACGCCGACCGGGTCGACCTCGCCATCGGCCTGTTCTCGGAGGGGCAGCTCCACCACAAGCAGCGCCTCCTCTACCGGGACAGCTACGTGGTGCTGTTCAACGCCGCCCTGATCGGCCTGGAGCCGCCGATCGGGCTCGACGATTACCTGCGCTTCCCCCACGTGCTGACGTCCCTGCGCGAGACCGCCCACGGGGTCGTCGACGACGCCCTCGCGCTGATCGGGCGCTCGCGCACCCTGGCGGTGACGACCCCGCGCTTCCTCGTGGTCCCGTTCATGGTCCGCGCGGCGCCGGTGATCGCCACGATGCACGCCCGGCTCGCCACCTCCTTCGCCAGCGCCCTGGCGCTGAGCGTCAGCCCCGTGCCGGTGCCCCTCGACGACGTGCCCGTGTCGATGCTGTGGCACGCCTCCTACGACCACGACCCGGCCCACCGCTGGCTGCGGGACCTCCTGGTCCGGCTGGCCCACGAGCCGCCGGCGCCGGGCATCATCTGATACGCTTTCCGCTTGAACGCGACGGTCGAGGCATTCCGTGCCGTCCTCACTTCGCTCCGCTCGCGAGGACGGACGTGCGGACGGCATCGACCGGCCGCGAGCAGACCGCACCGTCACAGGCACGGATCCGCTGCGGCCTCCAGGCGGCCGCGCGCGATCGCCGCGCGGAACAGGGCGAAGTCGGCCGCATTGCGCTCCGCGTAGGCCGCGGCCCAGTCGGCGATCGCCCCGCTCAGGTCGTGGTGCTTGCCGCTGCCGCAGTAGCCGGCGATCGCCGCCGCGTCCCCGGTCCGCGCGTGGGCGCGCGCCAGCAGCGTCCCGTAGGCGTACGAGAAGGTCAGGAGCGGCGCGCCGGACATCCGCGCCAGCGGGATCGCGCCCTTCAGGTTCTTCATCTGGCGCACGTAGAACGGCCGGCCCGCGATGCTGGTCCAGCCGAGCAGCGGGTCGCCCACCGCCTGGAGCAGGCGCTGGCCGTAGATCACCCGCTCGCCCTCGTGCCCGGAGAACGGCGCCGGCACGCCTGGCAGGTACGGCGCGTGCGCCGGTCGGACCGCCTCCTTGACCTGCAGGAAGAGCGCGTCGGCGTCGGAATTGCCGAACAGCAGGGCGAGGTAGGCCCGGGTCCCGACGCTGCCGACGCCGACGACGCGGTGGGCGACGTCGACCACGTGGTAGCGGTCAAGCATGAAGCGCCGCTCCCGCGGCAGGGTCTCGGCGTAGCGCTCCAGGCCGGTGACGACGCCCTCGCGGGTCGCCGCGTCCACGGGCGTCAGGATCGGCGCGTCGGTCTGCAATTGCCAGGTGCCGTCGGTGCGCCGCTCGGCCACCTGGGCGAGCAGGCTGCGGTTGTTGCGACGCCGCGCCTTGTCGACCGCCCGGCGGACCACCGCCCGGGCCTCCGCGTTCATTTGGAGCCCTGCGATGTGCGGGCCGTCGGCGCGGGTCGTCTGGTACCAGACGTCGAGGGAGCCCTGCGGCGCGAGGCGCCGCATCGTGTGCTGGTAGCCGGAGACCGCCTCCATGACGGCCGCCCGCCGCTCGCCTGCCGGCAGGCCCGCGTCGTCGGCGGCGATCGCCAGCCCGGCCGCGAGGCGCTTGAGGTCCCACTCCCACGGGCCGATCGTGACCTCGTCGAAATCGTTGAGGTCGAGGACGATGTCGCGCTGCGGCGTGCCGAACAGGCCGAAATTGTCGGTGTGCGCGTCGCCGTTCATCACGACGTCGATGCCGCTGCGCGGCCCGCGCGACAGGTCCCAGGCCATGACGTGCGCGGCCCCGCGCAAGAACGCGAAGGGCGAACTCGCCATCCGGGCGACCCGCAGCGGGATCAGGTGCGGCTGGCGGCCCGCGTGGGCGGCCTCGATCAGGGCGACCGGGTCGGGCCGGTCGGGATCGGAAGCCAGCGCGGCCTGGCCCGCGTGGGGCACCTCGGCGCGCAGCCGCTTGCCGGCCTTGCGCCGCTTGTCCCAGGCCTCGACGCCCGCGCGGAGGTCGATCCGCGGGAAATCGGCGACCGGTGCCAGCACCGAGTCCACGGCCGGGGCATCCGCATCCCGGTCCCCCGGCGGCACGGTCTTGTCGCTCTCGATGCGATCCATCGCTGTTCCATCGCGGCAGCCGGGTCGGCCCCGCCGGTGCGCTCGACCGGCCCGAAGCCGGGGCGGCGGACCGCACGTTAGCATCCGGCCGGCTCTGTGACGTCACGGGCCCGGACGGCCCTTGACCACCCTACAGGGGGGCCCTCTAACGAACCGAGTATTCGGGGGGTGTTCCTCCGTCTCGTGTCGTTCACGGCCTCGCGATCACAGTGCCGGAATCGACCCGGACGGCCGGGGAACACCGTTACATCAGCGAGACGTCGCATGCCCAAAGGTTCAGATCTCCTCGTCGCGGCCCTCGAGAACGAGGGCGTCGACCGCATCTTCGGGATTCCCGGGGAGGAGAACCTCGACGTCGTCGAATCTCTGCGCAACTCCAAGATCGAGCTGGTCCTGACCCGCCACGAGCAGGCGGCGTCCTTCATGGCCGCCACCCACGGCCGACTCACCGGCCGCCCCGGCGTCTGCCTCTCGACGCTCGGCCCGGGCGCCCTGAACTTCTCCACCGGCGCGGCCTACGCCCATCTTGGCGCCATGCCGATGATCATCATCACCGGCCAGAAGGGCATCCTGTCCTCGCGCCAGGCCAAGTTCCAGATCGTCGACGTGATCTCGTCGATGAAGCCGATCACCAAGATGGCCCGGCAGATCGTCTCGGCCTCCTCGATCCCCACCATCGTGCGCGACGCCTTCCGGGTCGCCACCGAGGAGCGGCCCGGCCCGGTGCTGCTGGAGCTGCCCGAGGACATCGCCTCCGAGGAGGCCGAGGCCGACCTCGTCCCCTCGCACCCGATCGACATCCCGGTCGCGCACCCGACCGCGATCGCGCGCGCCGCGGACATGATCCTGAAGGCCAAGCGCCCGCTGATTATGCTGGGCGCCGCCGCGAGCCGCCCCCGCGCCACCGGCGAGCTCGGCGGCTTCGTGCAGCGCACCGGCATCCCGTTCTTTACCACCCAGATGGGCAAGGGCACGGTGGCGGGCGGGACCGACCTCTACATGGGCACCGCGGCCCTCTCCGAGCGCGACTACGTCCACGAGGCGATCGACAAGGCCGACCTGATCATCGCCATCGGCCACGACACGATCGAGAAGCCGCCGTTCTTCATGGGCCAGGCCGACCAGAAGGTCGTGCACATCGGCTACATGCCGGCCAACGTCGAGCAGGTGTACTATCCGGATGCCGAGGTGGTGGGCGACCTCGGCCCGACGCTGAAGCTCCTGGCCGACAAGCTCGACGGCAAGCTCACGAACGCGGGCGCGCTGCTGCACCTGCGCGAGCACATCCTCGGCCACATCGCCGACCGGGCCGGCGAGGACCGCTTCCCGGTGACACCGCAGCGCCTCGTGCGCGACGTGCGCCGGGTGATCCCGGAGGACGGGATCGTGTGCCTCGACAACGGCATGTACAAGATCTGGTTCGCCCGGAACTACCGCACCTACGTCGCCAACACGCTGCTCCTCGACAACGCGCTGGCCACGATGGGCGCGGGCCTGCCCTCGGCCATGATGGCGGCGATGCTCTACCCGAAGCGGCGCGTGATGGCCGTGTGCGGCGACGGCGGGTTCATGATGAACAGCCAGGAGATGGAGACCGCCGTCCGGCTGAAGCTCAACCTCGTGGTGCTGGTGCTCGACGACTCGGCCTACGGGATGATCCGCTGGAAGCAGGCGGTCGACAAGTTCGCCGATTACGGCATGACCTTCAGCAACCCGGACTTCGTCCTCTACGCCAAGTCGTACGGGGCGACCGGCCACCGGGTCGAGTCGGTCAACGACCTCGTGCCGACGCTGGACCGGGCCTTCGCGGCGGGCGGGGTGCACCTCGTGGCGGTGCCGATCGACTACTCGGAGAACACCCGCGTGCTGGTCGACGAGCTGCGCGCCAAGGTGAAGGATTTCGAGCCGGCCGAGTGAGGCCGGTTTCGCAGATGGTCGGCACGCAAGACAGGGCAGCGCGATGAACCCGTTCACCTTCCAGACCACGCCGAACGTGCTGTTCGAGGCCGGCGCCGCGAAGAAGCTGCCCGAGATCGTCGGCAGCTTCGGGGCCAAGCGCGTCCTGCTCGTCACCGACAAGGGCGTGCGCGGCGCCGGCCTCACCCAGGCCGCCGAGGCGGCCCTGGCCGCCGCGGGCGTCACCCTCGACGTCTACGAGGACGTGGTCGCCGACCCGCCCTCGAAGGTGATCGAGGCGGCGGCCAAGCGCGCCCGCGAGCTCGGGACCGACCTCGTCCTGTCGATCGGCGGCGGCTCGGCGCTCGATACCGCCAAGCTCGTGGCCTACCTCGCCAAGTCCGACGAGCCGCTCGACGCGATCTACGGCGTCGGCCTCGCCAAGGGCGACCGCCTGCCGCTGATCCTGGTGCCGACCACGGCCGGCACCGGCTCGGAGGTGACGCCGATCTCGATCGTCACGACGCCGACCACCGAGAAGAAGGGCGTCGTCGCGCCGAAGCTCCTGCCCGACTGGGCGGTGCTCGACCCGGAGCTGACGCTGGGCCTGCCGTCGCACGTCACCGCGGCGACCGGCATCGACGCCATGGTCCACGCCATCGAGGCCTTCACCAGCAAGAACAAGAAGAACCCGATCTCCGACCAGCTCGCCAAGCAGGCCCTGGCGCTGCTCTCGGCCAACATCCGGACTGCCTGCACGGACGGGAAGAACCTCGAGGCGCGCTCCGGCATGCTGCTCGGCTCAATGCTGGCCGGCATGGCCTTCGCCAACGCGCCGGTGGCGGCGGTGCACGCCCTCGCCTACCCGGTCGGCGCGATCTTCCACGTGCCGCACGGGCTCTCGAACGCCCTGGTGCTGATGGGGGTGATGCGCTTCAACCTCTCGCACGCTGAAGGACTCTACGCTGAGCTCGCGCCGATCCTCGACCCCGCGGCCGCGGACCTGCCGCGGCCCGAGGCCGCCAAGCGCTTCGTGGAGAGTCTCGACGCGATCTGCCGCGACTGCAAGGTTCCGGCCTCGCTGGCCGAGGTCGGCGTCGCCCGGCAGGACCTGGAGCGCATGGCCACCGACGCGATGAAGCAGACGCGGCTCCTCGTGAACAACCCGCGCGAGGTGACCTACGACGACGCCTTCGCGATTTACGCGGAAGCCCTCGGGGAAGCGCGACCGGCCGCGTGAGCGCGGGTCGCCGGCTCCGTCATCGCGAGCGCAGCGAAGCGACCCAGGGCGGCGCGCCCTCGCCGAGCATGGCGCTGCTGGATTGCTTCGCTCCGCTCGCAGAGACGGCGGGTTCGAAGACTTCAGCCCTGAGGCTGTGAGGAGAAACGCCAGCATGGACCAGTTCGACGCGTTCCGGGCCATGAGCGAGTTCTGGACGCGGGCCGGCGCGGGCTTCTTCACCCCGGGCGCCGGGCAGTCCGCGACCAGGTTCGGCTGGCCGGCCTTCCCGGGCGGCGACCTCGCGGATCTCGCCGCGGCGCAGGCCAAGCTGACCGAGGCCTGGACCGCCGCCAGCGCCCTCTCGCAGACGCTGACGCGCTCGCTCCAGGGCGGCCCCGGCGCGCCGGACCCGACCGCCGGGGCGGTGCTCGCCCGGATCTTCGATCCGCAGGCCTGGCTCGGCGGCTCGGCCGAGTTCGACGCCGCCCTCACCCGCATGGCCGAGGGCCCGCAGCTCGCCGACCTGTGGCAGACCGAGCGGCGCTACGCGGCGCTGTTCACCGCCTGGGCGAGCCTGCGGCGGGCGCAGAGCGAGCATCAGGCCGTGATGCTGCAGGCCTGGACGCGGGCGGCCGGGACCTTCGCGAAGGAGGCCAATGCCCGCGCCGAAAACGGCGAGAGCTTCGCCTCCGCCCGCGAGATGATGAGCCGGTGGATCGAGACCGCCAACGCGGTCCTCCTGGAGGTCCAGCGCTCCGACGCGTTCCTGGCCTCGCAGCGGGCGGTCCTGCGGGCCTCCACGGACCTCCGGCTCGCCCAGCAGGACGTCGCGGCCTTCCTGTCCGAGTTCTACGGCCAGCCGACCCGGGCCGAGCTCGACGACGTCCACAAGAGCCTGACCGAGCTGCGCCGGGAAGTCCGGGCGCTCCGCCGCGAGCGTCGGCAGGCCGGCAAGACCGCGAGAGCCGGCGGTTCACGGGTCGGGGAGGACGCCCATGGCTGATCAGGAGAAGCCGAAGGGGCCGGCCGCCCCGCTGAATCTCACCCCGGCCGCGTTGCTGGCCGAGGTCGGCACCCTCGGCCGCCGCATCAGCGAGGGCGCCAGGCTGTTCGCCGATGTCAGCGACGCCGATGTCGAGATCGCCACCACGCCGAAGGACCTGGTCTGGAGCCAGGACAAGGTCAGCCTCTACCGCTACCGGCCGCTCGCCGAGAGCAAGGGCCTGCCGCCGGTGCTGATCGTCTACGGCCTGATCGGCCGCTACACGATGGCCGACCTTCAGGAGGACCGCTCGCTCGTCCGCAACCTGCTGAATCTCGGCCTCGACCTCTACGTGGTCGACTGGGGCAATCCGGGCCGGGCCGACCGCTACGTCACCATCGACGATTACGTGGACGGCTACCTCGCCGAGTGTGTCGCCTTCATCCAGGAGGCGGCCGGGCGCGAGCGAGTGAGCCTGCTCGGCATCTGCGAGGGCGGCGTCTTCACCACCTGCTACGCGGCGCTCTACCCCGAGACCGTCAACGCGATGGTGCTGACGATCACGCCGATCGACTTCCACGCCGACACGCGGGAGAACCGGGCCGGCCACGGCTTCATCAACGTCTGGACGCGGTCGCTCACGCCCGAGGATGTCGACCGGCTGATCGAGGCGCAGGGGTCGCTGCCCGGCGCCTTCATGGGCTCGGTGTTCTCGATGATGACGCCGATGCGGACCATGACGAAGTACAACCTCGACCTGCTCGACGCCCTCGACGACAAGAAGAAGTTCCTGAACTTCCTCCGCATGGAGAAGTGGATCGCCGACCGGCCGGACCATCCCGGCGAGGCCGCCAAGCAGTGGCTGAAGGACCTCTACCAGGACAACAAGCTGGTCGAGAGCGCCTTCGAGCTCGGCGGCCGGCGGGTGGACCTGAAGGCCATCATCTGCCCGGTGCTGAACGTCTTCGCTCAGGACGACCACATCATCCCGCCGGCCACCTCGCAGGCGCTGAAGGATAAGATCGGCACCACCGACTACACCGAGATGGGGCTGCCCGGCGGCCATGTCGGCGTCTTCGTCGGCGGCAAGGCACAGAAGCTGCTGGGCTCCGGCATCGCCGACTGGCTCGGCAAGCGGGGGTAGGATGTCTGCCCGACAGTCCTCGATGAGCGCGACGCCCCTCCCCGCCCACGTCTGCCGGGACGGCCACTGGATACGCACATCGTGCGCGGCGCCGTGGCGGCAGGATCGAGCGCGGGTTCCCTCTCCCGTGCGGGAGAGGGACAGGGTGAGGGATCAGGTTCGTCCGGAGAAGCCGCGCCATGCACGCGCATCGACGGCGCGCTCCATCCTGAAGCTTCTCGTCCCTCACCCCGACCCTCTCCCGCACGGGAGAGGGGGCGTGTCGCGGTCTGTCACCAATGCCAGCGATCGATCCAGTCCGGCGGACATCATAGCCTCCCTGCGCGGGGGGCGAACCGCATCCCGGGCGCCGAGGACCACCCGATGGGCAGCCTGAAGAACAAGATCGTCAGCGCCGATGAGGCCGCCGCCATCCTGCAGGACGGCGACATGGTCGCGGTCTCGGGCTTCGTCGGGATCGGCACGCCCGACGAGCTGATCCTGGCGCTCGCCCGCCGCTTCGAATCCGGCAACGGCCCGCACGGGATCGGCCTGATGTTCGCGGCCGCCCCCGGCGACGGCAAGGAGCGCGGCCTCAACAAGCTCGCGATCCCGGGCCTCGTCCGCCGCGTCGTCGGCGGCCACTGGGCGCTCGTGCCGAAGCTCGGCGCCATGGCGGTGGCGGGCGAGATCGAGGCCTACAACCTGCCGCTCGGCGTGGTCTCGCACCTCTACCGCGAGATCGCCGCCCACACGCCGGGCCACATCACCAAAGTGGGGTTACGCACCTTCGTCGACCCCCGTCTGGAGGGCGGCAAGCTCAACGCCGTGACGCAGGAAGACCTCGTCAGCGTGGTCGAGCTCGGCGGCGAGGCCTGGCTCCACTACAAGGCCTTCCCGGTCAACGTCGCGCTGATCCGCGGCACCACGGCCGACCCCGCCGGCAACATCACCATGGAGCGCGAGGCGCTCACCCTCGACAACCTCGCCGCCGCCATGGCGGCGAAGAACTCGGGCGGCTTCGTCATCGCCCAGGTCGAGCGGCTCGCCGAGGCCGGCTCTCTCAACCCGCGCGAGGTGCAGGTGCCCGGCGTGCTGGTCGATTGCGTGGTGCTCAGCACGCCCGAGAACCACCGCCAGACCTACGGCACGCCCTACAACCACGCCTTCACGGGCCGCCAGCGCGTGCCGCTCGACCGGATCGCCCCGATGCCGCTCGACACCCGCAAGGTCATCGCCCGGCGCTGCGCCTTCGAGCTGCCGCCCGGCGGCGTGGTCAATCTCGGCATCGGCATGCCCGAGGGCGTCGCGGCGGTCGCCGCCGAGGAGCGGGTGCTGAAATACCTGACGCTGACCGCCGAGCCGGGCGTGATCGGCGGCCTGCCGCAGGGCGGCCTGGATTTCGGCGCCGCCCTGAACCCGGCCGCGGTGCTGCATCAGAACCAGCAGTTCGACTTCTACGACGGCGGCGGCCTCGATCTCGCCTGCCTGGGCCTCGCCCAGTGCGACGCCGAGGGCAACGTCAACGTCAGCCGGTTCGGCAAGAAGCTCGCGGGCGCGGGCGGGTTCATCAACATCTCGCAGAACGCCAAGAGCCTCGTCTTCGCCGGCACCTTCACGGCCGACGGCCTCAAGGTGGCGGTGGAGGACGGCGGCATCCGGATCCTCAGCGAGGGCCGCTCGCGGAAATTCATCGCCGCGGTCGAGCAGGTGACCTTCTCGGGGGCCTACGCGGCCGAGCGCGGCCAGCCGGTGCTCTACGTGACCGAGCGCTGCGTGTTCCGCCGGACGCGGGCCGGCATGGAGCTGGTCGAGGTCGCGCCGGGCATCGACATCGCGCGCGACATCCTCGGCCAGATGGGCTTCACCCCGATCGTGCAGGATCCGCAGCCTATGGATCCGCGCCTGTTCCGCGAGTCCGTGATGGCGCTGGAGCCCTGGCTGCTGGGCCTCTCGCTGTCGGAGCGGATCAGCTACGACCCGGAGCGCAACATCCTGTTCTCGAACCTCGAGGGCTTCCAGGTCCGGACCATCGACGACGTCGAGCTGGTGCGCCGCGAATACGAGCGCGCCTGCCAGGAGATCGGCCGCAAGGTCCACCTGATCGCCAATTACGACGGGTTCGAGATCGACCCGACGGTGAGCGACGCCTACTTCTCGGCGATCGCCTATCTCGAAAACCGCTATTACGAGACCGCGTCCCGGTATACCACGAGCGCGTTCTTGCGATTGAAACTCGGCGCCTCGTTGGCGAGCCGTGACCTGGCTCCCCATGTCTTCGAGACAAAAGCCGAGGCGCAGGCGAGGAATACGGCCCAGAGCGTGCCTCTCAAGCCGCGGCCCGGCATGTCCCAGCCCGACATGCCGCGGCCGCCGAAGGAACCGTTGGATGCCTGAGTTCGAGACCCCCTCCCTGAAGGACCGCGCCCTGCTGGTCGATGCCTGCCTGATCGGCGGCGCATGGTCGAAGGCCGGTTCCGGCAGCATCGACGTCACCAACCCGGCGACCGGCGCGCTGATCGCCAAGGTGCCGAATGCCGGCGCCGACGAGACCCGGCAGGCGATCAAGGCGGCGCACGAGGCCTACCCGGCGTGGCGCGCCAAGACCGCCAACGAGCGCGCCGTGCTGCTGCGCAAGCTCGCGGCGCTCGTGACCGAGCATCAGGAAGATCTGGCGCAGATCCTCACCGCCGAGCAGGGCAAGTCGCTGACCGAGTCGCGCGGCGAGGTCGCCATGTCGGCGGCCTACGTGCTGTGGTTCGCGGAAGAGGCGCGCCGCGTCTACGGCGACGTGGTCCCCTCCCCCTGGGGCGACCGCAAGATCCTCGTCACCAAGGAGCCGGTCGGCGTCGTGGCGGCGATCACGCCGTGGAACTTCCCGTCCTCGATGATCGCCCGCAAGATCGCCCCGGCTCTGGCCGCCGGCTGCCCGATCGTGATCAAGCCCGCCTCGCAGACCCCGCTCTCGGGCCTCGCCTGGGGCGTGCTGTGCGAGCGCGCCGGCTTCCCGGCCGGCACAGTCTCGATCCTCACCGGCTCGGCCCGGGCGATCGGCGCCGAGATGACCGGCAACCCGCTCGTCAAGAAGATCACGTTCACCGGCTCCACCGAGGTCGGCAAGGTGCTGCTGGAGCAGGCCGCCCACACGGTGAAGAAGGTCTCGATGGAATTGGGCGGCAACGCGCCCTTCATCGTGTTCGACGACGCCGACCTCGACAAGGCGGTGGCGGGCGCGATGCTCGCCAAATACCGCAATTCCGGCCAGACCTGCATCTGCACCAACCGGTTCCTGGTGCAGGACGGGATCTACGACGCCTTCGCGGAGAAGATGGCCGAGGCGGCCAACCGCCTGAAAGTCGGCAACGGCGTCGACGACGGCGTCGCCCAGGGGCCGCTGATCGACATGGCGGCCGTGGAGAAGACCGAGGCCCATATCCGCGACGCCGTCGAGAAGGGCGGCCGGGTGGTGGCGGGCGGCCACCGCCACGCGCTGGGCGGCCAGTTCTTCGAGCCGACGGTGATCACCGGCGCCACCCCCGCCATGGCGGTGGCCCGGGAAGAGACCTTCGGGCCGCTGGCGCCGCTGTTCCGCTTCCGCGACGAGGCGGAGGCGATCCGCATGGCCAACGACACCGAGTACGGGCTCGCCTGCTACTTCTACACCCGCGACCTCGGCCGGACCTTCCGGGTCGCGGAGGCGCTGGAATACGGCATGGTCGGGATCAACGAGGGGATCATCACCACCGAGGTGGCGCCCTTCGGCGGCGTGAAGGAATCCGGCCTCGGCCGCGAGGGCTCGTACCAGGGCATCGAGGATTACCTGAACACCAAGTACCTGTGCGTGGGCGGCCTCGGCGCGTAGGGCCGGGGCACACGCCGGTCCGGATCGGGACCTGACGGGTTCTCCCTCCCCCCACGGCGGCGGGAGGGAGAACCGGCGGGGCCTACTTCCCGCTGGGCGCAGCGCCGCTCCCGGTAGCGCCGTTGCCCGAGCTGCTGCCGGCGGGGGCGCCGGGGGTGCTGACCCGCGGGCCGCCGCTGGTGCCGGGCGCCATGCCGGCGCCGGTGGACCCGGTGCTCTCCATCGAGCCGGTCCCGGTCCCGGTGCCGCCCACCGCGCCGGACTTGTTGACGTTGCCCTGGTTGGCGCCGCCGGTCTGCGGCGCCTGGGCCAGCGTCGCCCCGGACGTGGCGAGTACGAATGACGTGGCGAGGGCGAGGATCGTCTTCGACATGGGGCCTCCTGACAGGTCGTTGGGCTGTGGTGTGAGGCCAACCCGGGCGCGCCCGGATGGTTCGGTCGCGCCTTCAGCGGGCGAGCGCCTCGCGCCACGCCGTCCAGGGCCAGCGCAGGGGTTCCCCGCCGGCCGCCGGCGCGATCGAGACCGTCGCGGTCCGGCCGCTCACCAGCCGCGGATCCGCCGTGCCGCCGTCGAGGCTGATCCGCACCGGGATGCGCTGAGCGAGGCGCACCCACGAGAAAGTCGGGTTCACGTTCGCGAGCAGGTTGGAGGCGTCGCTGCGGCCGGTCTCGCCGATGCCGCCGGCGATGCTGGCGACGTGGCCGCGGAGCGCCCCGTCCTCACCCATGAGCTCGACGGTCACGGGCGCGCCGACGCGGATCCGCGGGAGCTTCGTCTCCTCGAAGTAGCCCTCGATCCGGACGGTGTCGCTGTCGATCAGCGCCATCACGCCGCGACCCGTGGTGACGTAGGCGCCCGGCCGCAGCTCCATGTTGGTGATCCGGCCGTTGACCGGCGCGCGCACCGCCGAGCGCTCCAGGTTGAGCTTGGCGAGGTCGCGATCCGCCAGGCCCTGCTCGTAGGCGGCCCGCGCCGACAGGTCGGCCGCCTTGGCGGCCTCGACCCGCTGCTGCGACACCGCCGCGTCGGAGAGTCTGCTGTAGCGGGCGTAGTCGGCCGCCTCCTGCTCGGCGGTCGCCTTGCGGCCCTCCACCATCGCCTCCGCCTGCCGCAGCCCCAGGCGGAACCGGTCCGGATCGATCCGGAACAGGATGTCGCCCTTCCGCACGACCTGATTGTCCTCCACCAGCACCTCGGTGACGAGGCCGGAGACGTCGGGGGCCACCGCCACCACGTCGGCGCGCACGCGCCCGTCCCGGGTCCAGGGGGCGTCCATGTAATAGTCCCACAGGCCGAGGCCCACGATCAGCGCCGCGGCGACCATGCCGAGAGTGACCAGGAGGCGGCCGAGGGCGGAGAACAGGGCGGTCATGGCAGGGTCCGGTGGGCGAGGGTCACCACGCCGCCGAGCAGGACGACGTAGAGGGCGAGGTCGAAGAGCGGCCGGTGCCAGACGAGGCGGTAGAGGCCGGTCGCCGCGAGCAGGCGGTGCAACGGCAGGCCGAGGGCGAAGGCCAGCGCCATCCAGAGGGCGAGGCCCGGCACGAACACGCCGCAGAGGTCGATCTCGCCCATCATGCCGCCATCTCCCGGTGGTCCAGGGCTGGCGCCGCCCGGTAGGCCGGCGCGTCGGCGAAGAGCCCGCGGCGCAGGCCGGTGAGGCCGATCAGGGCGGCGCGCCGCTCCGGCGACGGGGCCGCGCCCGCGACGGCGTCGAGCGCCTCGTCCAGCGCCGCGAGCAGCGCCGCGTCCGGCCGGTCGGTCCGGCCGCGCAGCTGGCGCGCCGCCAGCGCGAGGACCCGGTCGACGGTGTTGCGGGCCGGGCCCGTCAGCCGCCGGCGCACCCGGCGGACCTCCACGAGGTTGATGCCCACCCGGACATCGGCCAGCAGGTCGCCCACGGAGGCGGACGTGTCCGCGGGCAGGCTCGCCAGCCGCGGCGCGATCAGGCCGACGCGGTCGAGCATGAGGGCCGCGAGTTCGAGCCCGTGGCCGGTGCCGCGCCCGTCCGCGGCGGCCGCGAGGCTGCGCCGGTTGATCCCGATCAGCCGCCGCGCGCTCCAGCCGGCGCCGACCGAGCGGATCACCCGGGTCACCGCGGCGGCGACCCACATGCCCACCACCGAGGCGATCACCCCGTTGGCGAAGGGCGCGAAGTCCCCGCTGTAGCCGTTCTGGAGGGCCAGCAGGGTCGCGCCGTTCAGCGCCGCGCCCATGCCCATCGGGGCGGTGCGCGGCTGCGTCATCATCAGGCCGCACAGGATCAGGGCCGGTGCGACGGCGAGCGCCAGCATCTCGAAGGAGGTGGCGAGCGGCAGCACGGCGAACAGGTAGAGGCCCGCGCTGAGGGCACCGACGATCGCCGAGTTGGCGAAGCTCAGGATCTGCGGCGCGGGATCGTCCTGCGCGGCGAACAGGCAGCAGGCGACCCCGCCCATCATCGGCGCCGCGGACCCGTCCGGCCAGCCGGTGGCGATCCAGATGGTGCAGCAGGCGAGCAGGCCCGCGAACACCCCGAAGGCCGAGAACGCGGCCAGCCCGTGGTCCCGGTGGCGGATCGACCGGACCCGGGCCGTGTAGGCGAAGGCGAGCGGCGCGCGGGGCGCGGTGCCGGCCGCGAGGTGGCCGCGCAGTGCCCGCAGATCCTGGCGCAGGTCGATGACGTCGCGCAGGCGCGCCGCGAGGCTCGCGAGGAGGAGCGTGCTCCAGTCCGGCGCCCGGCCGAGGGCGGGCTCGAACCCGTCGATCCGGTCGCGCAGCCGCGCGGCGCGATCCGGATCGTCGACCTCGTCGGCGAGCCAGGCGATGAGGTCCGACAGGAAGGCCCGGAGCCGCGCCGGAACCGCGCCGGCTTCCTCAAGGGCGGCGACGCGATCCGCCACGGCGGCGACGATCGGCAGGACCATCAGCATGTGCTGACGGAGGGGCGCGAAGGCCTCGGCGGCGCGCTCCGCGCCCGTCGCCTCGTTGCGCAGGGCGAGGCCGAGGGCGTCGAGGCCGATCGCGTCCGAGGCGAGGCGCAGGCGCCGGCCCTGGCTCGGCCCAACGGCCTCCGGCGCGCGGGCGGCCGCGAGGGCGCTCTGGATCCAGGCCCGGGCCTCCGCCGACCAGTCGTTCAGCCGTCCCACGATGAGCGGGGCCGCCGATTGCGGCAGGATCAGCGTGGCGGCAAGGCTGGCGCAGACGATGCCGAGGGAGATCTCCTCGGCCCGCGCCACCGCCGTGTCGAAGATCGCCCCGGGATCGTCGACGGCGGGGAAACCGATCAGCGCCGCCGTGTAGCCGGCGAGCATCGGCAGGTAGCTCGCGGGGGTCCGGTCGAGGAGGGAGACGTAGAGGCAGAGCGCGACCCAGAGCGCCACCGCGAGGCTCAGCAGGAGCGGCGCGTTCACGAGGTTCGGCACCAGCACGACGCTGACCGCCGCGCCGAGCACGGTGCCGCAGACCCGGTACGCGGCCTTCGCGCGCGTCGCGCCGGAGAGGACCTGGCTGGTGATGTAGACGGTGCCGAGGGCCCAGTAGGGCCGCGGCAGGTCGATCCAGAGCGCGAGGTACAGGGCGAGCATCGCCGCCGCGTAGGTCTTCAGCGCGAAGGCCCAGTCGCGCCATCCGGGGAGGGTCACGGCACCGGCTCCGGCTCGGGCGCGGCCCCGACGGCGGCGCGGCTCCGGTGGCAGCCGGTGGTCAGGAGGGCGTGGGTGTCGATCTGCTGCAGTCGCCCGCGCGTCGTCGGACCATCGATGCCGGTCACAACCTGATCCACCGTCGCGAGGAGCCGGCGAGGTCACCGGATCAATCGGCTCGCACGCCGATAGATAGCCTCATATCGATCTCGATTGAGGGATGCCGCGAGGGGGTCAGGGCTGCGCCAGAAGAATGAGTCGACCAATAACTTGGGTTTGTTCTGCGGCGGGCGCATATGATCCGGTCGCTGCACGGGGCGCGTCCGGACGCGCTGCCGCGGTCGCGGCGATCCCCGAGCCGCAGGCCGGATCCCGCGATCGCGTCGTCAGGCCGAGTGGCTGTTGTGGATCTGGTCGAAGTCGAGGGACGCCGTGTCGATCACGATCTGCGTGCGGCTGATGACCTCGAGCTTGCGCAGGATCTCCGAGACGTGCGCCTTCACGGTCGAATCGCCGACCTGGAGCTCGTGGGCGATCTGCTTGTTGAGCTTGCCCTGACGGATCATCATCAGGACCCGCAATTGCTGCGGCGTCAGCCGGGCGAGGCGCTCGGCCAGCGGCGCCTTCTTGGACCGGGGCGCGGGCGCGCCCGCCTCGGCGAGCCCGGGCGGCAGGAACAGTGCCCCGCTCATCACCTCGGTGATCGCCCGGGTGAGCGTCGCCTTGTCCATGGCCTTGGGGACGAAGCCCGCCGCCCCGTGCTGCAGGGTCTCGCGGACGATGCGCGGATCCTCGTGGCCGGAGACGATCAGGATCGGGATGCGCGGGAAGCTCGCCCGGATGGTGATCAGCCCGTCGAAGCCGGTCACGCCGCGCATGGACAGGTCGAGGAGCGTCAGGTCGATGCCGCGGTTCGCGGCGAGCACCGCGCAGGCCGCCTCGATCCCGTCGGCCTCGTGCAGCACCGCGTCCGGGTTTGCGAGCCGGATCGTGGCCGCCAGGGCGTCGCGGAACAGCGGGTGGTCATCGACGATCAGGAGATGCACGGAGACCTCGGTCCTTCGCTCGAGATCCTCACAGGATCCGCCGAATACGCGGGCGGGAGGTCCGAAGGTGATCGATGCGGCCCCGGGGCGCAAGCGGGTGTTGAGACGACAGCCCGGCCCCGGGACCTGGGCGTGCCGGCCCGCGGGGGCCGGCACGCTTTCGGTTGCGGGCCCTCAGCGCGACGCCACCGTCTTCGGCAGCTTGAACGCCCAGAAGCTGCCGCCCTGGTTGATGCCGGCCGTCGACTTGGCGACCTCGCCGCCCCAGAGCGGGACCGCGCCGCCCCAGCCGGCCGCGACGCCGACCCACTGCTCGCCGTCCTGCTCCCAGGTGATCGGCGAGGAGACCACGCCGGTCCCGACCTGGAACTTCCAGACCTCCTCGCCGGTCTTGGCGTCGAAGGCCTTCAGGAAGCCCTCCGGTGTGCCGGTGAAGACGAGGTTGCCCGCCGTGGTGAGCACGCCGGCCCAGAGCGGGGCCTTGTTCTTGTACTCCCACACGACCTTGCCGGAGGCCGGGTCGATCGCCTTGAGCGAGCCGATATGGTCGTCGAAGACCGGCTTGATGGTGAAGCCGGCGCCGAGGTAGGCGGCACCCTTCTTGTAGTTCACCGGCTCGTTCCAGATATCCATGCCCCACTCGTTGGAGGGCACGTAGAACAGCTTGGTGTCGGGGCTGTAGCCGATCGGCATCCAGTTCTTGCCGCCGAGGAAGCTCGGCACCGCGAAGACCGACTTGCCCTTCTTGTCGTCGCCGGTCGCCTTGCTCGGGTCGCCGGGGCGGTTCTCCTCGTTGTAGATCGGGCGGCCGTTCTCATCGATGCCCTTGGCCCAGTTGATCTTCTCGACGAACGGCGTCGCCGAGATGAACTTCCCGTTGGTCCGGTCGAGGACGTAGAAGAAGCCGTTGCGGTCGGCGGTGGCGCCGGCCTTGATGGTCTTGCCGCCCTTGTTCAGGTCGAACGGCACGAACTCGTTGACGCCGTCGAAGTCCCAGCCGTCGTGCGGGGTGGTCTGGAAGCCCCAGACGATTTCGCCGTTGTCGGGGTTGAGGGCGAGTCGCGAGGAGGTCCACTTGTTGTCGCCCGGCCGGAGCCAGGAGTTCCACGGGCCGGGGTTGCCGGTGCCGAAGTAGATCAGGTTGGTCTCGGGATCGTAGGTGCCGCCGAGCCACGTGGCGCCGCCGCCGAACTTCCACATGTCGCCGGGCCAGCTCTCGTTGACCTTGCCGGTCATGGTCGAGGGCTTGCCGTTGAGCTCGCCCATGTGGCCCTCGATCACGGGGCGCTTCCACACGACCTCGCCGGTCTCGGCGTCGCGGGCCTCGATGCGCCCGATCACGCCGAACTCGCCGCCCGACACGCCGGTGATGATCTTGCCCTTCACGATGATCGGGGCGGCCGTGTAGCTGTAGCCGGCCTTGAAGTCGTCGATCTCCTTCCGCCAGACGACCTTGCCGGTCTTGGTGTTGAGCGCGACGAGCTTGGCGTCGAGCGTGCCGAAGTAGACGTTGTCCTTGTAGAGCGCGGCGCCGCGGTTCACCACGTCGCAGCAGGGCAGGATGCCCTCCGGCAGGCGGGCGTCGTACTCCCACTTCTTCTCGCCGCTGCGGGAATCGATCGCGTACATGCGCGAGTACGAGCCCGTGACGTAGATGATGCCGTCCTTGACCAGCGCCTGGCTCTCCTGGCCGCGCTGCTTCTCGCCGCCGAAGGAGAACGACCAGGCCGGTACGAGGCCCTTGATGTTGTCGCGGTTGAGCGTCTTCAGCGGGCTGAAGCGCTGGGCCTGCGGGCCGAGGCCGTAGGTGACGACGTCGCCCGGCGTCTTGGCGTCGTTGATGATGTCCTGCTCGGTGACCCCCTGGGCCATGGCCGGCAGGGCGCCGCCCGCCACGAGGGCGGCGACGCCCACCGCGGCGAGGAACCGGGTCCGCATTCTCATGACGTGTCCTCCGTGGTCGGCCCCGGTCCGTGTGGCCGGGGCATCCGGGTTTCGACGCGGGCCGCACGAGTCGCGGGGCGCCCCCTTGGAGGACGAAGCTATCGGGCTTCTCAGGAAAGTCTTATTGGCCATTGGTCCAATAAGGCCACTCTGCGGACCGGTGAATTCAATGTATTCGTCGAGATCGGCGCTCGGATTTGCGCGAATCCGAGGGAGGTCTCGTTCGGGAGGTCTCGTTCGGGAGGTCTGATGTTCGCTGTTACCGTCATCGCGAGCGCAGCGAAGCGACCCAGGGCAGCACAGCATCCCACGATGGCGCGCTGTCTGGATCGCTTCGCTGCGCTCGCGATGACGGATGCGCTCAATACCCCTTCGGCGGCGCGTAGGTGACGCCGTAGCTCTCGCAGATCGCCCTGAGCCGACCCTCCGCGTTCAGTGCCGTGATCGCGTCCCCGACCGCGTAGGCGAGGTCGCGGGAATCGATCCTCACCGCGCCGCCGATCTCCCAGCGGGTCTTCACCAGCCCCGTCGACGGGACCGTGGCGATCGGGTTGTCGTCCTTCGGGGCCTTCGCGGCGGACAGCGCCGCCTCGATCGCCGCGCGGCTCCCGGCCAGGATCGGCGCCTCGCCGGCGAGGTAGGCCTTCGCGGCCTCCTCGAAGCTCCTGTAATGCTTCAGGTTCGGGCGGAAGCGGCCGCCCTGGGCGGTCAGCAGCATCAGGTCGGCGGCGCCCGTGCCCTCCAGCGCGACGCTCCGGTCGCCGATGTCGTCGAGACTGTCGAAGCCGTCCAGCGCGCCCTTGCGGTACGCGAAGGCGATCTCCTGCTCGAAATACGGCGCCGTGAAGAACACCTGCTCGTTGCGCAGGGCGAGCTGCCGGTCGGTCGGCACGTGCAGCATCAGGTCGGCGAGCGGCGTGCCGGCGAGGTCGCCGCGCCAGAGGGTCAGGCGCAGGTCGCCGTCGACGTTCTCGCCGGCGTCGACCACCCGCAGGTCGAGCTTCACCTTGAGCCTGTCGGCGATCGCGCGGGCGAGATCGACGTCGATGCCGCGGGGCCTGCCGGTCTCCTCCCCGGAGAACGGCGCGTTGTCGCCGTAGACCGCCACACGCAGGGTGCCGTCGGCCACGACCTGGTCCAGGGGGCGCGCGGCCGCCTCCGGCTGGAACCGGAGGGCCGCGAGCAAGCCGCAGGCGAGGAGGAGCCGCGCGCTACTCCTCATGCTTCGACTCGATGTAGCTCCGGATCGCCCACAGGCCCTCCTGCGAGATCACACCCTCGAAGGCCGGCATCTTGGTCACGCCGTTGATGACGGCGCCGTGCTTCATGCGCTCGACGAAGTACTCGTCGCCCTCCTTGCCCTGCGGCAGGTAGCGCAGGTCGGGGGCGAGGCCGCCGGAGATCATCTCCAGGCCGTGGCAGCGGGCGCAGTTCTGGTTGAAGCCCGAGGCGCCGATCGCGATGGCGTGCTTGTCGCCCTTGTAGGGGTTCTCGGCGACCCACTCGGCGCCCAGCGGCTTGAGGCCGTCGGTGTTGACCGGCTGGGGCTGGACGTCGCCGTGCCCGAGGGCGCCGCCGGCGGCCAGGGCCAGTCCCAGCGCCGCGAGCACGCCGCCCGCCGCCGTCTTCATCGTGCGCATCCGCCCCTCCCGTCGTCGTTGCACGACGGTTAGCAAGTACCGGACGGCGGACCCATTATGCTTTGGTACGGATCGGCCAGATTAGCGCCATTCACCACTTGTGTTGCACTGCATCGAAACCGGTTTGTGCACCTTGGTCTAATATCGGAGGGCGCAACTCCGCTCCTAGACTCCCGGCCAAAGACGAGCGCCGCGGGGCTGGAGGAGACGGGCGGGGATGGTGTCCTCCGGTGCGCGGCGGCCCGGGATGCGCGGCGGGCCATGGGCCGGCCTGCGGCGCGCCGTCGTGCTGGCGGCCGTGGCGGCCATGGCGACCCTGGCGCCGGTCGCGCAGGGGCGGGCCGCGCCCGCGCCGGCGGGCCCGCCCCTGACGATCCGCTACCTGGAGCGGCGGGTCGAGCGGCCGGCGCCGCTGAACAACGAGGACCCGATCCCCGACGACGAGGGCGCCAAGGGCGCGGAACTCGGCCTGCGCGATTCCAACGCCACCGGCCGGTTCCTCGGCCTCGGCTTCGACCTCGGCACCACGATCGTCGAGCCGGGCGCCGACATCCGCCAGGCCTTCCGGGACCTCGCCGACCGGCGCTTCGTGGTGCTCAACGCCCCGGCCGCCGACGTCCTCGCCCTGGCCGACCTGCCGGAGGCGAAGGGCAGCGTGCTCCTCAACATCGGTGCCCCGGACACGCGCCTGCGCGACGCCGATTGCCGAAGGAACCTGCTCCACGTCCTGCCGTCCCGCGCCATGCTGGCCGACGCGCTGGTGCAGTTCCTGGCGTTCAAGCGCTGGTCCCGGATCCTGCTGGTCACCGGTCCGGCGCCGGGCGACGCGCTCTTCGCCGAGGCGTTGCGGCGCAGCGCGAGGAAGTTCGGCGCGCGGATCGTCGCCGAGTCGCGCTACGACCCGCAGGGCGGCGACGTCCGCGACACGGCCCTGCGCGAGTTCGCCCTGCCGACCCGCGGGCCCGAGCACGACGTGGTCGCGGTGGCCGACGAGGCCGGCGCGTTCGGCGCGAGCCTCAACTACAACACCGCCTCGCCCCGGCCCCTCGTCGGCACGCAGGGCCTCGCGCCGGCCGCCTGGGGGCGGCCCGTCGAGGCCTGGGCCGCCGTCCAGCTCCAGGGGCGGTTCCGGAAGCTCGCCGGCCGCGCCATGCGGCCCGTCGACTGGGCCGGCTGGATGGCGGTGCACGTCGTCGGCGAGGCGGCCGTGAAGGCGCGCAGCACCGACCCCGCGACGGTCCGCGCCGCCCTGACGGCGCCCGGCTTCGAGATCGGCGGCTTCAAGGGCCGCCCCCTGAGCTTCCGCGCCTGGGACGGGCAACTGCGCCAGCCGGTCTTCCTGCTCTGGCCCGGGGCCGTCACCGCGACGGCGCCGATCGAGGGCTTCCTCCACCACCGCACGGAACTCGACACGCTCGGCCTCGACGCGCCCGAGAGTGCCTGCCGCGCCTTCTCGGGGACGTCAGAATGACCCGGCCCGCCGCCCTCGCGCTGCTGCTCTGCCTCGCGGGCCCCGCGCGGGCGGAAGAGATCTTCGTCTCGAACGAGCGCGACAACACCGTCTCGGTGATCGACGGCGACAGCCTGGAGGTGCTGCGCACCTTCCCGGTCGGCCGTCGGCCCCGCGGGCTGACCTTCTCGCGCGACGGGCGGTCGCTCTACGTCTGCGCCAGCGACTCCGACGCCGTGCAGGTGATCGACCCGGAGACCGGGCAGGTGCGGCACGACCTGCCCTCGGGCGAGGACCCGGAGCAGTTCGCCCTGGCGCCCGACGGGCGCACCCTGTTCATCGCCAACGAGGAGAACGCCACCACCACGGTGGTGGACGCGCAGACCCGCCGGGTGCTGGCGCAGATCGACGTCGGCATCGAGCCGGAGGGCGTCGCGGTCAGCCCGGACGGGCGCACGGCCGTCACGACCTCCGAGACGACCAACATGGTCCACTGGATCGACACGCAGACCCTCGCGGCCGTGGACGCGACGCCGGTCGGGCAGCGGCCGCGCTTCGCCGCCTTCACGGCCGACGGGTCCCGGCTCTGGGCGTCCTCGGAGATCGGCGGCACCGTGTCGGTGATCGACGTCGCCACCCGCGCGGTGATCGCGACGATCGAGTTCGCCGTGAAGGGGATCGCGGCCGACCGGATCCAGCCGGTGGGCATCCAGATGGCGAAGGACGGGCGGCACGCCTTCGTGGCGCTGGGGCCGTCCGACCGGGTCGCCGTGGTGGATACCGCGACCTACCGGGTGGAGAGCTACATCCTGGTCGGCCGCCGGGTCTGGCAGCTCGCGCTCAACGCCGCGGGCACGCGGCTCTTCACCACCAACGGCGTCTCCGGCGACGTGACGGTGATCGACGCCGCGACGTTCCGGCCGATCAAGACCGTGAAGGTCGGCCGCTTCCCCTGGGGCGCGGCGGCGCGGCCGATGCCTTCGGCGCAGGCGACGGACGAGCGCGCCGCCGGTGCGGTGCCGTGACTCGTCCGCAGTCCGGAGCGCGGGTCCCCTGTCCCGTTCGGAAGCGGGACAGGGTGAGGGACGTGCGGCATCCGGGACAGGCTCTCCCGGCCCGCACGTCGACAGCGTGCTCAATCCTGGACGTCCCGATCCCTCACCGCGACCCTCTCCCGAACGGGACAGGGGCCCGGTCGCGCACTGCCGCCGGCGTCCGTGCTCGATCCGGATGGGCGACCGACGCGGCCAGGGGCGGAGGGAGGGATAAGGCGCGGCCGCTGCGGAGCGCAGCGTCTCCCAGGCCGCCCGCGCCGCGCACCGCCCTGGCCCGGGGCGCGGGCCTGCTCCTGCGCGCCGCGCTGCTCCTTCTCGCCCTGCTCCTGCCGACCCTCCCGGCCCGGGCCGGCCAGCTCGATCGCGCGGGCGTCGAACGCCACTTCCCGCCCCCGCTGGTGGTCGGCGAGAAGGACGACAGGCTCCCGGTCTGGCCGATCCTGAAGCAGCAGGCCGGGTCCTACGAGGTCTTCGCCTACGCGTTCGAATCCGTCGACCTCGCGCCGATCCCGGGCTTCGGGGGCACGCCCCCCGACCTGCTGATCGCGCTCGCCCCCGACGGGACCTTCCGGGACGTGACGGTGCTCTCGCACCACGAGCCGGTCTTCCTCGAGGGGCTCGGCCCGGAGCCGCTCCTCGCCTTCGTCGAGCAGTATGCCGGCCTCTCGGCCCGGCAGGCGATCCGGGTCGGGCGGCCCAACGCGCGGGCCGCCGGCGCCGCGCCGCAGACCACCGTCGACGGCATCTCCATGGCGACCGCCTCGACCCGGGTGATCAACCAGTCGATCCTGGCCTCGGCGCTGGCGGTCGCCCGCGCGAAGCTCGGCTTCGGGGCGGCCAATGTCGGCCTGAAGGTCGAGGCGAAGCCCGACCTCTACGAGCCCCTGTCGCTGGCCGAGCTTCTTGCCCGGGGCTGGGTCCGGCGGTTGACGGTCACGAACGCGGACGCCGCCGCGGCCTTCCGGGGTACCGGCGTGGCCGATCCGTCCGAGGGTCCGGCCGACGCCGTGCTGACCGACCTCTACGTCGCCGCCCTGGACCCGCCCTCGATCGGCCGCAACCTGCTGGGGCCGGCGCGCTACGACGCGCTCATGCGCGAGCTCGGCGCCGGCAACCACGCCGTGATGGTCGTCAGCGCCGGGCCGGAGGACGCGCCCGAGAACCCGGTCGGCGACCGGTTCGTGCTGGGCGCCGTCCCCGACCGGCTGGCGATCGGCCAGGCCGGCCTGATCGTGAACGCCCGCGACATGGCGGTGGAGCGCCGCGACGCCGGCCTCGCCAAGGGGCTGCCGCCAGGCCCCTGGACGATCCTGCGGATCGACCAGGCCGCCGGCTTCGACCCGTCCGCGCCCTGGGTGCTGACCGAGACGATCGTCCGCGAGCGCGGGCAGATCCTGTCGGAGAAGATCGCCCGGACCTTCACGGTCGAGACCGCCCTGCCCGCCGACCTGTTCACGCGGGTCCGGCCCGATGACGGGCCGAGCTGGACCGACCCCTGGCGGGCCCGGGCGCCCGAACTCGCGCTGATCGGGCTGATGCTCGCGGTGCTGGTGCCGGTCCTGAGCCGCCAGCGCGGGCTGGTGGCGGACCAGCGCCGCTTCACCCTCTTCCGCCTCGGCTTCCTGGCGCTGACGCTTGGCTTCGTCGGCTGGTACGCGCAGGCGCAACTCTCGATCGTGACCCTCGTCGGCCTCGTGCGGGCCGCCACCGTGACCCACGACCTCGCCTTCCTGCTCTACGACCCGCCCTCGCTGGTGCTCTGGGCCTTCGCGCTGGCCGCCCTGGTCGCCTGGGGGCGCGGCACGTTCTGCGGCTGGCTCTGCCCCTTCGGCGCGCTGCAGGAACTCGTCGCGCTGCTCGCCCGGCCGCTGCGCATCCGCCCGGTCGCGGTGCCGCCCGGCCTCGACCGGGCGCTGCGGTCGCTGAAATACGTCGTGCTGGCCGGCATCCTCGGTGCCGCCGCCGCGGGGTCGCCCCTCGCCGACAGCGTCTCAGAGGTCGAGCCGTTCAAGACCGCCATCACCCTGTACTTCGTCCGGGCGTGGCCGTTCGTTGCCTACGCGGCCGGGCTGCTGGTGCTCAACCTGCTCGTCTACAAGGGCTTCTGCCGCTACCTGTGCCCGCTCGGCGGCGCCCTCGCCCTCCTCGGGCGGGTCCGCGTCCTCGACTGGATCCCGCGCCGGGCGGAGTGCGGCTCGCCGTGCCAGCTCTGCAAGGTCCGCTGCCGCTACGGCGCCATCGCGCCCTCCGGCCGGGTCGACTACGCCGAGTGCTTCCAGTGCATGGAGTGCGTGACGATCATCCACGATCCCGGGCAGTGCGTGCCGCAGGTCGTGGCGCGCAAGCGGGGCCGCCGCGCCGCGCCCCGGCCGGTGACCGTCGGATGAGCGCGCCGCCGCCCTTCGCGCCGGCCCGGCGCCGGCTCCTCGTCGGGGCCGCGGGGCTGGCCGCGCTCGGCGGCGTCGCGGCGTTCCGCGCCGCCGCGGCGTCGCGCGGGCTGGCGCTGCGCACCCGCGCCGGCCTCGCCTTCGGCACCACCGTGGCCCTGACCGCTGCCGGGCCCGACACGTCCGCGGTCGAGGCCGCGCTCGACGACGGGTTCGCGGCGATGCGCGCCGTGGAGGCGGCCGCCAGCCTGTTCCGGGCCGACAGCGCCCTGGCCCGCCTTAACCGGGACGGGTCCCTCGAGGCGCCCGACCCGCACCTGCTCGCCCTGCTGCGCTTCGCCCTCGCCCTCGCGGCCGAGACCGGCGGCGCCTTCGACCCGACCGTCCAGCCGCTCTGGCCGGTCTGGGCCGGCGCGGCCGCCCGCGGCGAGCGCCCCGGGGCGGAGGCCCTGCGGGGGGCCCTGTCGCGGGTCGGCTGGCAGCGCGTGCGGGTCGCGACGGACCGGATCGTCCTGGAGCCCGGGACGGCCCTGACCCTGAACGCCTTGATCCAGGGCTACGCGGCCGACCAGGTCATGGCGGCTTTCCGGGCGCGCGGCATCGACGACGCCTTCGTGGATACCGGCGAGTTCGGTGCTGCCGGCGCGCATCCGGACGGCACGCCCTGGCGCCTCGGGCTGGCCGATCCGCGCGATCCCGGGGCGGTCGCCGCGGTCATCGCGCCGTTCACGGGCTTCGCCGCGACCTCGGGCGACTACAACATGAGCTTCTCGGACGACCGCACCGACCACCACATCTTCGATCCGGCCACCGGCCGGTCGCCGCGCGGCCTGTCGTCGGTGACGGTCACCGCGCCGACGGGGCTCGTCGCCGACGGGCTGTCGACCGCCTGCATGGTCCTGGGCCGCGCGCGCGGCGCGGACCTCGTCGCGGCCCGTCCGGGCTGCGCCGTGCGCTTCACCGGGAAGGGCTGACACATCCGGCCCCGTCGTGCGGGGCGAGGCCTGAACCCACCCGCGCGCCCTGCCCTCGCGGGGCCGATGGCTCTACGGAGGGTCCGATCCGCGGCGCAGGCCCTGCATGCGCCCGGACCGGAGAGGACCGTCAGGAGACGCGCGTGACCGAAGCGACCGGGCCGTACTGGCCGACGGATGACTGGGCGGAGCAGGACCCGGGTGCGGCGGGGCTCGATGCCGGGCGGCTCGCGGACGCGGTGGCGTTCGCGCAGGCCCACGAGAGCGCGTGGCCGCGCAGCCTGTACTATCCCGACGGGCGCTACGTCGGGATCGTCGAGTGGAACGAGACGGGGCCCTGGAGCACCGTCGACGGGCCGGTGCGCCCGCGCGGCGGCCCGGCGGGCGTAATCCTGAAGGGCGGCCGGCGCGTCGCCGCCTGGGGCGACACGGCCCGCCCGGACATGACCTTCTCGATCGCCAAGAGCTACCTCGCGGTGCTGGCCGGCCTCGCCCACGACGACGGCCTGATCCCCGACGTCGACGCGCCGGTGCGCGACAGCGTACCCGACCCGCTCCTCGACGGCCCGCACAACGGCGCGATCACGTGGCGCCACCTCCTGCAGCAGTCGAGCGAGTGGCAGGGGACCCTGTTCGGCAAGTCCGATCAGGTCGATCATTTCCGGCAGATCGGCCCGGGCGCCGACAACAGCCGCAAGGGCGAGGCGCGGGCGCTGCGGCGCCCCGGCACCTACTACGAGTACAACGACGTCCGGGTGAACCTGCTGTCGTACTGCCTGATGCGCCGCTTCGGCCGGGCCCTCCCGGACGTGCTCCGCGAGCGGATCATGGATCCGATCGGCGCCTCCCGCGACTGGGCATGGCACGGCTACGACACGGCCTGGGTCGCGGTCGACGGCGCGCGGGTCCAGTCGGTCCCCGGCGGCGGCCACTGGGGCGGCGGCCTGTTCATCGGGGCCGACGACCACGCCCGCTTCGGCCTCCTCGTCGCCCGCGGCGGCGCCTGGAACGGGCGGCAGCTGCTCTCGGAGCGCTGGATCCGCGCCATGCTGACGCCGTCCCCGACGCTGGACAGCTACGGCTATCTCTGGTGGCTGAACCGCGGCGCGGCCGCCAAGCCGCAGCTGCCGGCCTCGGCCTTCAGCGCCCTCGGGGCGGGCAACAACGTGATCTGGTGCGATCCCGAGCACGACCTCGTCGCGGTCCTGCGCTGGATCGACAAGGCGGCCCTCGACGGCTTCCTGCTGCGCCTCGTGGCGGCCCTGCGCCCGTAGGCGGGCCGGCGGCGCTAGCGGCCCCGGACGTGGTCGACGAAGCTCCGGAGCAGCGGCCGCATCTGGCGGCGGCTCGGGTAGTAGAGGAAGAAGCCCGGGAAGGGCGGGCACCACGCGTCGAGGACCCGGATCAGGCGGCCGGCCGCGATGTCGGCCGCCACCTGCGCCTCGAAGAGGTAGGCGAGGCCGGCGCCGCCGCGCGCCGCTTCGGCCACCAGCCCGTCATCGTCGAGGACGAGGGTGCCGGTGACCGGAATCGACTGGGCGATCCCGTCCTTCTCGAGTTCCCAGAGGTAGAGGCCGCCGCTCGGGAAGCGGCGCCGGACGCAGACATGCCGGTGCAGGTCCTGCGGGTCCGCGGGCGTCCCGTGGCGGGCGAGATAGTCCGGCGCGGCGACGATCGCGCCGCGCTGCGGCGGGCCGAGCGGCACCGCGATCATGTCCTGGTCCAGGCTCTCGGCGAAGCGGACGCCGGCATCGAACCCCTCGGCGACGATGTCGCGGAAGCCGTCCTGCGCGCGGATCTCGATCTCGACGCCCGGATGCGCGCGGGTGAACGCGACGGCGAGCGGCACCAGCAGCATCTCGGCGGCCGACCGCGGCACCGAGATCCGCAGCGTCCCGGTGAGCCGCCGCTCCGCGGCGGTCGCCACCTCGACCGCGTCGGCGATCGCCGCGAGGGCGGGCTCGAGACCGTCGAGCAGGCGCTGGCCCGCCTCAGTCGGGGCGACGCTGCGGGTCGTCCGCGCGAGGAGGCGCACGCCGAGGCTCGCCTCCAGGCCGTTGATCGCGTGGCTCACCGCCGAGACCGAGAGCCCGAGATCGCGCGCGGCGCCGCGGAAACTCCGGCGCGCCGCGACCGCGGCGAAGAGCGACAGGGCGGGGAGGTCGGCGCGTCTCACTGTTGAGCCGCATAGAACAGCCTGCGCCGCAGGTCACGGATTATCGCCGCCGGCGCCCCGTGCGAAGTCCGGCCCGCATCACGGGAGGCCCGCATGGATCACCGCCGACTCGGAACCGAACTCACCGCCTCCGCCCTCGGCCTCGGCTGCATGGGCATGAGCTACGCCTATGGCGGCCAGCCCGAGGGCGAGGCCACCGCCACGCTGCGCCGCGCCGTCGACCTCGGCATCACCCTCTTCGACACGGCCGAGATGTACGGCCCCTTCGAGAACGAGAAGCTGGTGGGCAAGGCCCTGGCGCCGGTCCGCGACCGGGTGATCATCGCCACCAAGTTCGGCTTCAAGATCTCCGAGACCGGCCAGGGTCCCGACCGGATCATCGGCGTCGACAGCCGGCCCGAGCACGTCCGGGCGGTCTGCGAGGCCTCGCTCCGGCGCCTCGGCGTCGACGTCATCGACCTGTTCTACCAGCACCGGGTGGATCCGGCGGTGCCGATCGAGGACACGGTCGGCGCCATGGCCGATCTGGTGCGGGCCGGCAAGGTCCGGGCGCTCGGCCTGTCCGAGGCCGGCGCTGCCACGATCCGGCGGGCCCACGCGGTCCACCCCATCGCCGCCGTGCAGAGCGAGTACTCCCTCTGGAGCCGCGATCCCGAGGCCGAGGTGCTGCCGACCTGCCGCGAACTCGGGATCGGCTTCGTGCCGTACAGCCCCCTGGGGCGCGGACTCCTGACCGGCGCGATCCGCGACCGCGACAGCCTCGCCGCCGACGATTACCGCCGCACGATGCCGCGCTTCGCGGCGGAGAACCTCGCGGCCAACCAGCGGCTGCTCGACACGCTCGCCGCCCTGGCGCGCGACAAGGGCGTCACGCCGGCCCAGCTCGCCATCGCCTGGGTGCTGAACCAGGGCGACTTCGTCGTGCCGATCCCGGGCGCCCGCAAGATCCGGAACCTCGAGGAGAACGCGGCGGCGGCCGGTCTCGTCCTGGCCGAGACCGACCTGCGGGCCATCGCGGACGCGATGCCCGCCGAGGCGGTGACCGGCGACCGCTACGGCGCGGCCGGGCTGGCGATGGTCGGTCTCTGAGCCGTCAGAGCGCCGCGATGGTCTCGGCCACCGCGCGCGCCCGCGGCACGAGGCTTCCCACCTCCAGGTACTCCTCGGGCGAGTGGGCCTTGCCGCCCACCGGGCCCACGGCGCAGAGCGTGGGGCAGCCGACGCTGGCGGTGAAGCCCGAATCGGCGCAGCCGCCGGCGAACTCGCCGGTGACGGGGTTGCCGCCCTCCGCGCTCACCCTTGCGTAGGTCTCGAACAGGGCCCGCGAGGCCTCGTCCTGCACCAGCGGCAGGAACTCGCCCTTGATGGTGAGATGCGCGGTCGTGTCCGGCACCGTCGATCCGGCCACGATCGCGGCGATCCGGTCCATGGCGGCCTCGCGGTCGGGCGGGGTCACGTAGCGCAGGTCGATCTCGCAGGTCACCCGGGGCGCCACGGTGTTCACCGACTGGCCGCCGGAGACCAGGCCGACATTCACCGTGGTGCCGCGGTCGAGGTCGGTGAGCGCGTGGAGCGCGACGGTCTTGTGGGCGAGCTCCAGGATGGCGCTGCGCCCGTCGGCGTAGTTGCCGCCGGAATGGGCCGCCCTGCCGAGCACCTCGAGGTGCATGAACACCCCGCCCTTGCGGCCGGTGACGACGTTGCCGGTCGGCCGCCCCGGCTCGGAATTCAGCACCGCGCGGGCGCCCCGGGCGGTCTCCTCGATGATCGGCCGGCAGGCCGGCGAGCCGATCTCCTCGTCGCTGGTGAACAGGCCGACGAGCGGCACCGGCGCGCCGCCGGCGCGGTGATAGGCGGCCAGAACGAAGGCGTTCATCACGAGGCCCGCCTTCATGTCGGCGACGCCCGGCCCGTAGGCGCGGCCGTCGGCGACCCGGAACGGCCGGCGGGCCGGCTCCCCCTTCGGGAAGACGGTGTCGCGGTGGCCCATGAGCACCACCGGCCGGTTGCCGCCGCCCGATCCGGCCACGCTCGCCTTCAGCGCGTCGCCGTAGCCGTCGACCGGGATCGTGGTCACCGGGATGCCGTGGCCGGCGAGGAACTCCGCGATGCGGATGCCGACCGCGTCGACGCCCGGCTTGTCGTAGGAGCCGGAATCGATGTTCACCAATTCCTCGAGGAGCGCCAGCATCGCGCCCTCCTGCCCGTCGAGCCAGCGGAGGACGTCGGTGTCATGGGCGGTCATGGGGGCCTCGTACCGGGGTCAGCAGGATTGCGCAGACCGTCTTTGCGAGCGCAGCGAAGCAACCCAGCGTCGCGCAACCTCTGGCAGCATAGCGCGGACTGGATTGCTTCGCTCCGCTCGCAAAGACGGCGCCGCTTCCGAACCGGACGTGGGTGCGATCGGCGGCGGCTATTCCACAGTGACCGACTTGGCGAGATTGCGGGGCTGGTCGACGTCTTTCCCCATGAACACCGCCGTGTGGTAGGCGAGCAGCTGGATCGGCACCGCGTACACGATCGGCGCCACTGTCGGGTCGAGCGCCGGCATGGTGAAGGTCGCGAGCGTGTCGAGCCCGTGCTCGGCCGCGCCCTTGGCGTCGCCGATCAGCACGATGCGCCCGCCGCGGGCGGCCACCTCCTGCATGTTCGAGACGGTCTTCTCGAACACCGCGTCGTGCGGCGCGATCACGATCACCGGCACGCTCTCGTCGATCAGCGCGATCGGCCCGTGCTTCAGCTCGCCCGCTGCGTAGCCCTCGGCGTGGATGTAGCTGATCTCCTTGAGCTTCAGCGCGCCTTCCAGCGCCATCGGGTAGCTGGTGCCGCGGCCGAGATAGAGCACGTCCCGCGCCTTCGCGACCTCCCGGGCCAGACCCTCGATCGCCGCCTCGTGGGTGAGCGCCTCGGCCATCAGGCCCGGCGCCTTGATCAGGCCGTCGATCAGCCGCCGCTCGCCCGCCGCGTCGAGGGTGCCGCGCGCGCGGCCCGCCGCGATGGCGAGGCAGAGCAGCACGGTGAGCTGGCACGAGAACGCCTTGGTGGAGGCGACGCCGATCTCCGGCCCGGCCAGCGTCGGCATCACCACGGAGGATTCCCGCGCGATCGTCGAGGTCGGCACGTTGACCACGCTCAGCGTGTGCTGGCCCTTCGACTTCGCGTAGCGCAGGGAGGCCAGCGTGTCGGCGGTCTCGCCCGACTGCGAAATGACCAGCGTCAGCCCGTCCTTCTCCAGCGGCGCCTCGCGGTAGCGGGCCTCGGAGGCGACGTCGATCTCCACCGGCAGGCGGGCCACCTGCTCGAACCAGTACCGGGCGACGAGCCCCGCGTAGTAGGCCGTGCCGCAGGCGGTGATGTAGACGCGGCTGAGCTTGGCGAAGTCGAAGGGCAGCGCCTCGGGCAGCGCCACCCGCCCCTGCGCCATGTCGACGTAGTGGGCGAGCGTGCGGCCCACCACCTCGGGCTGCTCGTGGATCTCCTTGGCCATGAAGTGGCGGTACTCGCCCTTGTCGATCCGGTAGGCCTGCGTGGCGATCGTCTGCCGGGCGCGCTCGACCGTGGCGCCCGACGCGTCGCGGATCTCGGCGCCGCCGCGGGACAGGATCGCCCAGTCGCCCTCGTCGAGATACGTGATGGCGTCGGTGAACGGGGCGAGCGCCAGGGCGTCGGAGCCCAGGTAGGTCTCGCCCTCGCCGAAGCCGATGGCCAGCGGCGCGCCGTGGCGGGCCCCGATCAGCAGGTTCTCCTCGCCGGAGAACAGGAAGCCCAGCGCGAAGGCGCCGCGCAGCCGCGGCAGGGCGGCGGCCACGGCCTCCACCGGCCCCATCTGCCGATCCATGTTGCGGCTGACGAGCTGGGCGACGACCTCGGTGTCGGTCTCGGTCTCGAAGACGACGCCGTCGGCCTCCAGCTCCTGCTTGAGCTCGCGGAAGTTCTCGATGATGCCGTTGTGCACGACCGCCAGCCGCTTGGTGGCGTGCGGGTGGGCGTTGGTCTCGTTGGGCCGGCCGTGGGTGGCCCAGCGGGTGTGGCCGATGCCGATCGTGCCGGTGAGCGGCTCCTGTGCGAGCCTGGCCTCCAGGTTGACCAGCTTGCCCGAGGCCCGGCGCCGCGCCAGCCGGCCGTGCTCCAGGGTGCCGATGCCGGCGGAATCGTAGCCGCGGTACTCGAGCCGCCGCAGGGCCTCGATCACCTGCCCCGCCACCGCGTCGCGCCCGACGATGCCGACGATGCCGCACATAGGAGTGTCTCTCGCTGTCGCGCCCGGATGGCCGCGCGCAGGTCGTGCGCAAGGTCCGGGCCGCCCCGCGCCGTGCGGGGCCGAGCGGGACTTCTACCGGATCGGCACGGCGCAGGGCCAGCCCCGCCCGCGCGGCGTGCCCGGCCTCACGCCTTGCCGCGCCGCGCCTTCTCGGCCTGCAGCGCCGCGCGCTTCTCCCCGGCCCAGCCCGGCTTCACCGCCTGCCGGCCCCGGGCCACCGCCATGGCGTCCGCCGGCACGTCGTCGGTGATCACCGAGCCCGAGGCGACGTAGGCGCCCTCCCCCACCGAGACGGGGGCGACCAGGGCCGAGTTCGAGCCGATGAACGCGCCCGCGCCGATCGTGGTCCGGTGCTTCAGCACGCCGTCGTAATTGCAGGTGATCGTGCCGGCGCCGATATTGGCCTTGGCGCCGACCTCCGCGTCGCCGAGATAGGTGAGGTGCGCGGCCTTGGCGCCGGCCCCCATCCGGGCGTTCTTCAGCTCGACGAAATTGCCGAGCTCCGCGCCGGCCTCCAGCACGGCGTGGCCGCGCAGCCGCACGAACGGCCCGATCTTCACGCCCGCCTCCAGGCTGGTCTCGGTGAGATGCGCGAAGGCCCGCACGGTGCAGCCCTCCGCGACCCGCACGCCGGGGCCGAACACCACGTTGGGCTCCACGATCACGTCGCGTCCCAGCACCGTGTCGTGGCTGAGGAACACCGTCTCGGGGGCGATCAGCGTGGCGCCCCCCAGCATGGCGCTGCGGCGCAGCTGCGCCTGGATCGCGGCCTCCGCGACGCTGAGCTGCACCCGGTCGTTGACGCCCTGCGCCTCGGCCTCGTCCACCGGCACGACCGTGACGGGCAGCCCGTCGGCGACGGCGAGCGCCACCGCGTCGGGCAGGTAGTACTCGCCGGCGGCGTTGTCGTTGCCGATGCGGGTGAGCAGGGCCAGGGCGTGCCGTCCGGCGAGCGCCATCAGCCCGGCATTGCACAGGGTCACGGCCCGCTCGGCCGCGCTCGCGTCCTTCTCCTCGCGGATGGCGAGCACGCGGTCGCCCTCGGTCAGCACCCGCCCGTAGCCGGTGGGCGTCGCCGTCTCGAAGGCCAGCACGGCCACCGCGGCGCCGTCGGCCAGGGGCGCGCGGAGGCGCAGGAAGGTGTCGGCCGAGACCAGCGGCGTGTCGCCGAAGGCGATCACCACGTCGTCGTCGGGGTCGGCCAGGATCTCCCGGGCCGCCAGGACCGCGTGGGCGGTGCCGAGGCGCTCGGCCTGCGGGAAGACCCGGGCGCCGGGGGCGGCCCGCGCGATCTCGGCGGCGACGTCGTCGCGGCCGGGCTCGGCCACCACGGCGATCCGGCCCGCGCCCGCCGCCTGGACGGCGGCCAGGACGTGGCCGAGCATGCTGCGCCCGGCGATCCGGTGCAGCACCTTCGGCAGGTCCGAGCGCATCCGCGTGCCCTTCCCGGCCGCGAGCACGATGGCGGTGAGGCTGCGCGAGGGCGTTCCGGTCGGGGTCATCGCAGATCCAAGCGTCGATCGAGGGCCGAGACGGATGGGCCGGACGGGCGCCCGGCGCAACCCCGTCCGGGCCGATCAGCGCAGCGCCAGGGCGACGTGCTGGCCCGACCCGTGGGCGAAGCGCTCCCGGCGGCGCTCGATCGAGCTCGGGATCCGCAGGGATTCCCGGTACTTCGCCACTGTGCGCCGCGCGATGTCGACGCCCTCCCCGCGCAGCTTCTGCACCAGGGCGTCGTCGGACAGCACGTCGTCCGGCGTCTCGCCGTCGACGAGCTGCTTGATGCGGTGGCGCACCGCCTCGGAGGAGTGTGCGGCGGCGCCGGCCGCCCCGGGGATCGCGGCGGTGAAGAAGTACTTCATCTCCAGGGTCCCGCGGCTCGTGCCGATGGCCTTGTTGGAGGTGACCCGCGAGACGGTCGATTCGTGCATGCCGATCGCCTCGGCCACGGTCTTGAGGTTCAGCGGCCGCAGATGGGTGACGCCGTGGACGAAGAATCCGTCCTGCTGGCGGACGATCTCGGTGGCGACCTTCAGGATGGTGCGGGCGCGCTGCTCCAGCGAGCGGGTCAGCCAGTTGGCGTTCTGCAGCGCTTCCGACAGGAAGGCCTTGTCGCCCTCCGCGGCGGCGTTGCGCGAGACGCGGGCGTAGTAGCTCTGGTTCACCAGGACCCGGGGCAGCGCCTCGCTGTTCAGCTCGACCAGCCAGGAACCGTCCGGCGCCGCGCGCACGAACACGTCCGGGACCAGGACCTCGACGGCGCTCGACCCGAAGGCCCGGCCGGGCTTCGGATCCAGGCGGCGGATCTCGCCCAGCATGTCGACGAGGTCCTCGTCGTCGACGCCGCAGAGCCGGCGCAGGGCCGCGAAGTCGCGCTTGGCCACGAGGTCGAGCCGCGAGACCAGCGCCTGCATCGCCGGGTCGAACCGGTCGCGCTCGCGCAACTGGATCGCGAGGCACTCGGCGAGGTCGCGGGCCGCGATCCCGGGCGGGTCGAAGGTCTGGACCAGCGCCAGCATCCGGCTGACGAGGGCCGGGTCGGCGCCGAGCCGCTCGGCCACGCCCTCCACCGTCTCACGCAGGTAGCCAGCCTCGTCGACGGCGTCGATCAGGAAGCCGCCGATCAGCCGTTCGGCCGGCTCCCGGGTCGCGAGGTCGAGCTGGCCCGCGAGGTGCTCGCGCAGCGAGGTCTCGGCCGTGAGGGTCGCCTCGAAATCGGGCGCCTCGGCGTCGAAGCTGCCGCCGGTGCTGCCGTAGGGCGGCGGCGTCAGCGAGAGCATGTCGCCCCCGCCCGCCTCGCGCGCCTGGACGGGGCTCTCGTCGGGAAAGACGTTGTCGAGGCGCGTGTCGAAGTCGCTCTCGATCTCGCCGCGGCTCGGGTTGAGGTCGGCCGAGAGCCACGAGTCGGGCTCCGGCGCGTCGAAGCCGTCGGTCCCCGCCTCCTCGGCATGGCTGCCCGATTCGGCGGATTCGCCCGCACCCGGCAGGTCCGGCTCGGCGCGCTCCAGCAGCGGGTTGCGTTCCAGCTCGGCCTCGACGTAGGCCGAGAGATCGAGGTGCGAGAGTTGGAGAAGCTTGATCGCCTGCAGGAGCTGCGGCGTCATCACCAGGGCCTGGCCCTGACGCACTTCCAGCCGTTGCACCAAACTCATGCGAGGCCCCGATGCCCTTCCGGCGCGGTTCGCCAGCCGGAGCCACGCTGCTCACGGCATGGTTCTTGCTTGCTCCGTCGCACTTTCTGTAACGCGATCCGACCCGCGCGTCAAAGCGCGACCGTGCACGCCGCTGTTGGCAAGTGCTCGTGGCAAGTGCTCGGCGCTTCGGGACTCGCCGCACCCCCATCACATCCCGATCACATCGCGATCCGGCACCCGGCAGTCTGCGGGCAGATCTTAAAGGAAGGTTTGCGCATTCATCCGCGCGCGGTTGCCAGGACATCCGAAATCCGTCCCTAAAGCTTTGTCTGATTGCAGACGCTTCCCCTGCTAGATGCAATATCCGCTCGCTATTGCGTGGTGATCCGAGCATGGCTCGGGGATGCGCCGCGGTTCCCGCACGAGAGTCGGAGCGCGGCGATCGATCTCTGCGTACGCGTTTGCCGATGCCGCATCAGAACCGCCTTCTGGCCGCCCTATCCGAGGCGGACGGCGCACTGCTCGGGCCTCATCTGGAGGCGATCGACCTGCCCCTCGGCAAAGTGCTCGTCGAGCCGGCCGCCGCGATCCCGCACGCGGTCTTCATCGACACCGGCCTGTGCTCGGTGGTGTCGACCCTCGCAGAGGGCGGCCGCATCGAGATCGGCCTGTTCGGACGCGACGGCATGGCCGCGCCGGCGCTGCTGCTCGGAACCGACACGATCCCGTACCAGATCTTCATGCAGGTCGCCGGCCGGGGGCGCCGGATCTCCGTGCCGGCCCTGCGCGACGCGCTGAAATCCAGCCCGTCGCTGCGCAACCTGCTGCTGCGCTACGTCCAGACCTTCCTGGTCCAGGTCGCCCAGACCGCGATCGCCAACGCGGGCGCGCCCGCCGAGGAGCGGCTCGCGCGGTGGCTCCTCATGTACCACGACCGGCAGGACGGCGACGACCTGTCGGTGACGCACGAGTTCCTGTCGATCATGCTCGGCGTGCGCCGCCCGACCGTCACGGTCGCGATCCACACCCTGGAGGGCGCCGGCCTGATCCGGGCCCGGCGCGGCCGGATCCGGGTCCTGAGTCGCACCCGCCTGGAAGAGGCCGCCGGCCAGACCTACGGCCCGGCCGAGGCCGAGTACGAGCGCCTGATCGGCCCGCTGCGGCGGCCTCAGAGCACGCTGGCGTAGGGGACTTCGGCCACCACCGCGCCGGCCTCGTCGGTGATCACGAAGGTGTCGGCGCGCCAGCCGCGCGGCGCGCCGTAGACATGCGGCAGGCGGCGCATCTCGCGCAGGATGTCGCGCGCGAGGTGCTCGGCCGCCGTCCGATCGGGCAGCTCGTCGACCTCCCGATCGGCGATCAGCGTGCCGTGCCGCCGGACGTTGAGGAAGAAGCGGGGCAGGTCACATCCCCTTCGAGGATCGGCCAGCGGGGTCTTCGGGGCGCCCGTCGAAGACTGCGTGCCTCGCCATCGGGAACGGCGTCGCGGGCCTGAGCGGCGTGTCAGATCGGCGCGAACCACGCCGCGCGGGTTACCGGCCGCCGACTGTCCGCCGAGACGGGCGGCCCGCGCAAGGGCAGCCCGAGCGGGGGCAACCCGCGCGAGGGCGGCTGCGGCAGTTCGCGCACCGACGGGTACCGGGCCGACCGCGCCGGCCATATCGTACTTTCGTGCAGAGGGTTCGGGGCCGGATCAGTCCGGCCGCACGCGCGGCGTCTGTCCACACTCATACATTTTTCTGAGGGCGGGTGGATCGCGGCCCGCGCGACCGCGTTCTCCGCGCGGTCGCCGCGGCGCGAGGATCCGGCGGCCCGTCGCGCGAGGCGTGCGGCGCCCACACACAGGTTAACGACACCGCTCAGGTCGCGGCGCACGCTCCTCAGCTGGCCGTGAGGTTCTGCGCCATGCGCTACTTCACCGATTTCACCGACGACCGCGGCCTGTCCCTCGACGAGGAGGGGCTGCCCTTCGCCGATCGTCACGAGGCGTGCCTGTCGGCGACCGAGGCCCTGATCGAGGCCGTGCATGACCGGCTCCGCGTCCGGGCGGACCGGCCGGCCCCCGGAGATGTGGGCCTGGTGCTGGAGGCGCGGGTCCGCGACGCGACCGGCAGCACGGTCTTCCGCGCCCGCCTCACCCTCGACCTGGACTGGCAGCCCTCCGACGGCTGAGCGCGGGCCCTACCAGCCGCAATTGGGGATCGGCGGCTGCGCCTTGGCCATGGCCGACTTCTCGATCGGCACCATCGCGCCCCAGGCGTATTTCTGGGCGTGGGGCGTGACGTTGGCGAAGAGGCAGCCGAGCTGGAAGTGGGTCGCGCCCATCTCGCCCGCGAAGCCCATGCAGTCCAGGAAGGTCCAGGTCTTCGGCACCGGGGTCATGGACCGCCAGCGCGGCATCGCCACGGGCGAGCAGACTTTGACCGCCCCGGTGCCGTCGTCGGCGTTGAGCGCGTCCCCCTGGCTCTGCGCCGCGGAGGGGGCGAGGCCGAGCAGGAGGATTGCCGCGAGAATCGCTCGGCCGGGGATCAGGGCGTGTCGGCTCATCGGGTCAGCGCATCGTCCACCACAGGGCCGCGAGGATCGCGAAGCCGAGAACGTTGTAGAGGATCGCCCAGATCCAGACACCCAGGACTGCGCGGCTCGGCTGCCGTGGTCGCGACCGGCCGGGGCGCAGGCGGTTCCGGTCCTCCGGTGTCGGCCAGATCGCCGCCCGGGGTGCCTTGAGGAGCCGCGTCAGCGCCTCCGGGAGGTGCGGGCCGTGCGGTGTCTCGCCGGTCATGGCAGTCTCCGATGCGACGATGGGCCGGGCCGGGTCGCGCCCGCCCGGCGCCGGACCTGTCCGGGCGACCCGAGATCCGGCGGCGGCGGCGCTCACAGCACCGTGCCGGGTGCCTGTGGGTAGTACTGATAGGCCCAGGTCTCGGACAGCAGCCGATCCCCGGATCTCAGCTGCAGACGCATCTCCACCGGATCCGGACCCTCGGCGTAGACCTTGAGAAAGACCCGCCAGGGGCTCGGCTTGCCGTAGGGCGCCCAGGTGGCGCCGACTTCCTCGGCGGTGCCGCGCGACAGGGTGAGCGCGACCGTGGCCTTCTCGGGATCGAGGCCCGACAGGGCCGCGCCCTCGAATTCCAGCACGAACTGCCGCACGAGGTTGGCCCGGCCCGGGCGTCTGTCGGCATCCGCGAGCCACGCGGCCTTGGTGGCCCGGGTCGCGACGCACCGGGCGAGGTCGGTGGCGACCGGCTCCTTGACGGTCCAGCGCAGCCGGTAGGCGAAGCTGCGGTCCGACCCGGCCTGCGGCGCGTCGTCCGGCACCCAGAGAGCGACGATGTTGTCGTCGGTCTCCTGATGGGTCGGGATCTCCACGAGCTGGACGCTGCCGCGGCCCCAGTCGCCCTGCGGCTCGACCCAGATGTCGGGACGGTTCTCCTCGAAGCCGTCGTCGATGTAGTTCTCGTAGGCGCGGTCGCGCTGGAGCAGGCCGAAGCCCTTCGGCGACCGGTCCGCGAAGGCGCTGACGCTGAGGCGGGGCGGGTTGTTGAGCGGCCGCCAGATCAGCTCGTCGGCGCCGGTCTGCATCAGCAGCCCGTCGGAATCGTGCACCTCGGGCCGCCAGTCGCTCGCGAGGAAGCGGCTCATGCCCTCCGAGTACCACAGCATCGAGGTCAGGGGCGCCATGCCGAACCGCTCGACCGCCTCGCGCATGTAGACCGTGCAGGCGACGTCGATGACGACGTGCGGCTCCTTCCGGGCGACGAACCGGTAGGCGCCGGTGAGGCTCCGGCCCTCGAGGAGCGCCAGCACGGTCACGGCGCCGTCCGCGGCCGGGCTGACGTAGAAGCGCGTGAAGACCGGGAATTCCTCGGTCTTCCCGGGCCCGGGCGCCGTGTCGATCGCGATGCCTCGGGCCGAGGCCCCGTACTGGGCGCCGTCCCCGGCGGCGCGGAAATACGAAGCGCCCAGGAAGGCCAGCCAGTCGCCGTCGTCGCCCGGCTGCCCGGCAGGCGCCTTCTGGAACCGGAACCCCGCGAAGCCCGCCCCGTCCGGAACGTCCTTGGCCGGGTTGCCCGGCGGGTAGGTGAACAGGTCGTGGCTGTAGAGCACCTCGCGGGCCTGCCCGCCCTCCAGGGCGTAGACCTTCACGGGATGGCGGAAGAAGTTGCCGAGGTGGAAGAAGGTCACCGGGTACGGGCTGTCGGCGAACAGGGCGTGGCCCGGCGGGTAGCGGATCTCCTGGAGCGGCCCGTAGGTCAGGGCGTCGAGGGCCGCCGAGGCGGGCGCCTCCGGGGGCGGCGCGTAGGGCCGGTCCCGCAGCGTCCGGGCGAGATCCTTCAGCCGGTCGAGGTCCATGGGCTCGGGCGGTGCGAGGCGCGGCCCGCCGCCGGCGGCCCGGGCGAGGCCGGGATACGGTGCGAGGGCGAGGAGCCCGATGGCGGTCAGGACGCGGCGCGTGATCAAGCTGGAACCCCCGGATTCGGTCGGGCCTCGCGACCCGCGCCGCCCTCTAGCCACGCCGGCGCGGCGGCGCAATTTCCCGGCCGCGGCTCAGCTCCGCGGACCGCAGTTGCCGGTGCTGCCGTCGGTCGTCCAGAGGTTGGCGCCGCCCCCCGGCGGGCACTGCCCCGGCAGCGCGAGGGTGATCAGCTTCGCGAAGGTGTTGGCCTCGTCCTCGCCGTAGCCGATCTCGCCGACCATGCGGCCGGTCCTGTCGAACAGCGCCACGGTGGCGGAATGCTCCATCGTGTAGTCGCCGTCCTTGGTCGGCACGCGCTTGTAGGCGACGTGGTAGGCGTCGGCCATGCGAGCGACCTGCTGCGGCGTGCCGACGAAGCCGCGGATCCGCGGATCGAACGAGGCCAGGTACGCCCGCAGGGTGTCGGGCGTGTCCCGCTCCGGGTCGAGGGTGACGAAGACGACGTTGAGGCGGTCCGCGTCGCGGCCCATTCGGCCGAGGGCCGACGCCAGGGTCGCGAGCGTGGTCGGGCAGACATCCGGGCAGTGGGTGAAGCCGAAGAACAGGACGGACGGCTTGCCGCGGAGATCGGCCTGGGTCACCGGGCGGCCGTCGAGATCCGCCATCGTGAACGGGCCGCCGACCTTCCGGGAATGGCTGAACCGCGATCCCTGCTGGAGGACGATCGCCCCGGTGCCGGTGGCGATCACGGCGACGAGGGCGGCGGAGGCGATGAGGGCGAGAGGGCTCGGTGCCATGCTGTGACCTGCGACGGCGCGTCGGGGTGGCCGGTATCGATGCCGCCAATATGGGGTCCGTGTCGACAGGTGTGAGGCCGCGGCGCCCCGTGCGGGGCCGGACCTGGAGAGGCGACGACGTCAGGAACACGCCCGGGAGCGGCCGGTTGGCCAGGGTACGGGCGCTCGCGCCATCCGGCGCCGGGACACCCGGGCCGCGGGCCCGACCGTCCCCTCCGCGACCGCGCACGGGAGCCGCCCCAGATGGCCCAGCAGATCCCCGTCGACCCGCAGGCCCGGGCCGACGATCCCCGCCGCGACGCCGAGCGGGACGACGCCACCCACGCTATCGCCGACGACGTCGCCTATCAGCGCCACGTCCTGGTCAACGTCGTGTTCGTGGGGCCCCCCGGCGCGGGCGACCGGGGCTGGGTCCTGATCGATGCCGGCGTGATCGGCGCCAAGCGCGGGATCGAGGCCGCGGCCCGGGCCCGCTTCGGCGAAGGCGCCCGGCCGGCCGCGATCGTCCTGACCCACGGCCATTTCGACCACGTCGGCGTCCTGGAGGACCTCGCGGAGGACTGGGACGTCCCGGTCTACGTGCACGCCCTGGGGCGGCCCTATCTCGACGGCAGCGCCGCCTACCCGACGCCGGATCCGAGCGTCGGCGGCGGACTCCTCGGCCGTCTGTCGCCGCTGTTCCCGACGAGCCCGGTCGACGTCTCCGGGCGGCTCCGCCTCCTGCCGGAGGACGGTTCGGTGCCGCCCCTGCCCGGCTGGCGCTGGATCCACACGCCCGGCCACGCGCCGGGCCACGTCTCGCTCTGGCGCGAATCCGACCGGACGCTGATCGCGGGCGACGCCTTCATCACCACGGCGCAGGAATCCGCCTACGCGGTCGCGACGCAGGCGCCGGAGCTGCACGGGCCGCCGATGTACCTGACGATCGACTGGCCGGCGGCGCGCGCGTCGGTGCGGGCGCTCGCCGCGCTCGCCCCGGAGCGGGTCATCACCGGACACGGCCGGCCGCTGCAGGGGCCCGAGATGCGGCGCGCCCTCGACGCCCTGGCGGCGGACTTCGACCGGGTCGCGGTTCCAGAGACGGGCCGGTTCGTGGAGAACCCGCTCGGGGCCGCCGACGGCTCCGCCTACAGGGCGCCGCGCTGACCGGCGCGATGCGGCCGCGCGGGCGGAATCCCGCGCCTCACGAGGCCCGCGCGAGATCCTGGAACGGGGCCGGGGATCGCGCGGCGGCGAGCACGCCGTCCATCTCGGCCTTCGGCATGGCGTGGCCGAACAGGTAGCCCTGGCCGAAATGGCAGCCCTGTTCGGAGAGCCAGTCGAGGCTGGCGTCGGTCTCGATCCCCTCGGCGGTGGTGGAGAGGCCGAGGCTCGCCCCGAGCTTGATGATGGCGTCGACGAGCTTCGCCCGCTCGTCGCTCATCGTGATGGCGTCGACGTAGCTGCGGTCGATCTTCAGCTTGTCGAACTTCAGTTCGCGCAGGTGGTACAGGCTGGAATAGCCGGTTCCGAAATCGTCCAGCGCGATGCGCACGCCGAGTTCGCGCAGCGACAGCAGGGTCGTCCGGGTCGCCTCCAGGTCCTGGATCAGGGCGCTCTCGGTGATCTCGACCTCCAGGCGCTGCGGCGGGAAGCCGGTCTCGGTCAGGATCCCGAGGATGCGCTGGGCGAGCCACGCGTCCTGGAACTGCTGCGGGGCGATGTTCACCGCGAGGATCAGGTGCGGCGGCCAAGCCCGGGCATCCAGGCAGGCGCGGCGGATCAGGCTGTAGCTGAGATCCGCGATCATCCCGGTTTCCTCGGCCACCGGGATGAACTCGCTCGGGCCCACCACCCCGCGCGTCGGGTGGCGCCAGCGCGCCAGGACCTCGACCCCGACGATCTCCTTCTCGGGGAGCGACACCACCGGCTGGTAGAAGGGCTCGATCGCGCCCGTCTCGATGGCGAGGCGAAGTTCCGTCTCCATGCGGGCGCGGGCGCGCAGCTCCGCGTCCATGGCGCTGCGGAAGAAGCGGACATTGCCGCGCCCGTCCTTCTTGCCCTGGTACATGGCGAGGTCGGCCGCGTGCAGGATCGCGTCGGCGTCCCCGTGCTCGGCCGACACCGCGGCGACGCCGACCGTGGCCCCGACCTTCAGGTCGTTCTGGTTCCACGTCACCGGCTCGGCGATGCGCGCGATGACCGCCTGGGCGAGGCGCCGCAGCGCCTCGCTCTCGTAGCGGAGCGGGACCAGCATGGCGAACTCGTCGCCGCCCAGACGGGCCGCCAGGCCGCCCGACGGCACGAGCTGCTGGAGACGCTCGGCCACGGCGCACAGGACCGCGTTCCCGGCCGCGTGGCCGTAGAGGTCGTTGACCGGCTTGAACCGGTCGAGGTCGATGAGGAGCACCGCCGCGTCCGCGGCGCCCGGCGCGTGCGCCCGCTCCACGGCGTCGATGAAGCGGCGACGGTTCGCCAGACCGGTCAGCCCGTCGTGCCGGGCGATCGCCTCGGCCTGCGCGGCGGCGGCGGCGCGCTCGAGCATGAGCCGCCGGAGGATGATCGATTTGCGGATGCTGGCGCCCCACTGCGCCACGCCCATGCAGGCGGCGAGCAGCAGCAGGTCCGTGAGGTTGTAGGTGGCGACGACGCTGTTCAGATACGCGAAGGTCCCGAGCGTGACGCCGACGAACCAGATCCCGACGCCGATCACGAGGAGGCACAGGGTCTCGTACAGCTCGCCGCGGCCCCAGGCTCTCGACGTCTCGATCGGCATGGTCAGGACCCGGTTTCCAACGTCAGAGCGAAGCATGCCGTCCGCTCATGCGCTGTAGATCAGCTCCGGACGCGGCAGCTTCTCTACATCTTTACGGGTCTTTGTCTTGGTTTAATTTGGATTAAATCGCGCCGCCACGCTGCGCGCGGCTCGGGGGCGCCGGTATGTCCCGTCGCGGGAAGAGATGGACAGGGCCGCGCCGTCACGCCTCGTCGACGGCGTCCGGACGCTGCGCGGCCGCGCGGCTCTCCTGGAGGGTGGCGGCGGCCTTGACGATCGACAGGATCCCGCCGCGGGTCGTCTCGTCGGTGATGCTGGTGAAGGCCAGGACGAGTTCCATGACCTTCGGATCCTCGAACAGGGCCGCGGGTCCGACGCGTCCGCCGCCGTTGTCCCGCGGATCCGCGAAGAACGTGTCCACCGGCACCCTCAGCAGGTCGGCGATGGCCTGAAGACGCCCTGCGCCGATGCGGTTGCGCCCCTTCTCGTACTTCTGAACCTGCTGGAAGCTGACGCCGATGGCCTGACCGAGATCGGTCTGGCTCAGGCCCTGTGCCACGCGGAGCGCCGCGATGCGGCCGCCGATCGAGCGATCGGTCTCGGTGGCGGACTTGGGCTTCGGGGAGGACGACATCGAACGGAAACCTTCAGCATGCTGGATGAGTGGCACTTACCCAGAGTCGCGGAAAAAAACACAACCGAAAACTGCTTAGCGCACCAATAAGTTGCGCAATTCCTAGTTGCACTGGACGCATGGCTTGGCTGTTGGTTGTACGCCCAGGGACGGTGTAACCGCAATGGTCAACTGTATCCGTCACGCAGCGCACAGACGGTTTCCCTCCTGCGCCTGTCTTCGCCGGCTACGGCAGCCTCTCAGTCGCCGTGCGCGACGATACATCGGAGATCGGTCGAAGGGGTGGTAAAGTACCGAGGCCTCCGATCGTCGTGGCGGACGATGACGGATATGTGATGCGGCCGGCATTGTGGTGGGACTGCGGCCGCGGGTCTCCATCAAGACATCGGCGATGCAATTCACCGGCGCGAATGTCGCGGCCGGCGGGACACACACCCCTGTTTCCGACATCGGGTCGCGTCTATCGCCGGCCTAAACACTTTAAGTCCCGGTCGAGAAAATCTATGAAATGATGTATTCACCGGCCAGGCTCGACGGTAGAGTCGGTCTCCCATCACAGCGCCCTCGTCGATGACCGACCTTCTCGTCACCCTCCAGGAGCCAGCCGAACCCGCCGGGCAGGCCGGGCCGGAATCCGAGACGTCGGCCCTGCGCGCGCACATCGCGCGGATTCTGCGCAGGCTGCCTCCCGCCAAGGCGACGAAGACGACCTGACCTCGACCGCCGGGAACGGCGCCGCGACCTGCCCGGACGGATCATCCGCTCGGGACGGGCACCCGGTCCGGACACCCCTCCTAGGCGACGGCCTCCAGCGGCTGCGGCCGGGCGCGGACGCGATCGAGGATGTCGAGGGTGCGGATGCTGTCCGCGAGCGGCATGATCGGGCTCTCGCGGGCGCCGGCGAGCAGGCAGCGATGCACCTCGTCGATCTGATGCCGCAGCCCGAACCCGAGGTACGGCGTCGGGATCAGCGCGACGCGGCGGAAGTCCAGCGGCTGCAGGAGGCGTTTCGCGAAGGCCAGTCGGCCGATGGCCTGGCGGCGCGGCGGGGCACGGTCGGCGGGCGCCGGCGCGGCCGCGGTGCGCACGCGCGTGAGGAAGGGCGGGCACAGGAACTGCCGGTGCAGGTGGATGCGGCCGCGCGTGCCGACGATCACGGCGGCGTTGTCGGCCTCTCCGGTCGAGCCGCAGCTCAGGGTCGCGGTCCTGGCGTTCCAGCCGAGCGCGAGCGCGGCCTGCTGCGGCGCCGCACCGCCCCGATCGAGGCCGACGCCCGAGACCTCGGTGGGTGCGCCGAACAGGTGGAGCGCCAGCGACACGGGGTAGACCCCGAGATCGAGGATCACCCCGCCTTCGGCCGGAACGTCCGTCCGTCCGGGCGGGTTCGGCGCGCGGGGGAAGAACAGGCGGGCGTCGAGATGCAGGGGATCGCCGATCTCGCCCGCCTCCAGCATCGCCTTGGCCCGCACGACGCCGGGCGTGAAGCGCATCCACATCGCCTCCATGCAGAAGACGCCCTTCCGCCGCGCCGCCTCCGCGATGCGCCGCGCCTGCCCGCCCGAGAGCGCGATCGGCTTCTCGATCAGGACCGACTTGCCGGCCTCGATGCAGGCCAGCGCGCTGTCCATGTGGTCGCTGTTAAGCGTGGCGATGTAGACGACGTCGATATCCGGCCGCGCGGCCAGGGCCTCGACGCCGGCGACGGCGGCCGGCGCGCCGGACGCCTGGGGGAAGGCCGCGGCGAAGGCCTGGGCGCTCCCGGTGCTCCGCGCCCCGACGGCGGTGAGGCGCGCGTCCGGCCGCCCGAGAAGGTCGCTGACGAAGCGCTGGGCGATGACCCCGGTGCCGAGGACGCCCCACGAGACGGTCTGTGCCATGGCTAGAACCTGGATCTCAGCTGGATCACGGCGCCGCCGCCGGCATTCTGCATGGCGAGCGCGATCTCGGTGATGTGCAGCACGAACCGCGCCGGGAGCGGCGCCGGAACGCCCGCCCGGATCGCCGCGGCCTGGGCCGCGGGTCCGCGGGCGAAATCCATCTGCGACGGGTAGCTGGGCAGCTTGCCGCCGAAGCGGGGAGTCGGCAGCTTCCGACCGAGGAAGATCCGCCCGGGCAGGTAGCGCTGGATCCGGTGCAGCAGCCGGCCGAGCCGCCCGGGCGCCTCGCCGCTCGGCGAACGGAGATAGACCGGGCCCTGGCTGGCCCACGAATCGGTCACGGTCAGGACGCCCCGGTCGCCGATGATGTGCAGGGATCGGTCCTGCGGCGCGACGAGGCCGCAGGTGATCCGCGCGACGACGCCGGATCGGAACTCCAGGCACGCCGTCGAGAAGTCGTTGGCGACCGAGTCCGGGGGCTGGCCGGTGCCCTTGTCCGGGTACAGGCGCGACGCGAAGGCGGTCATGCGCTCGACCGGGCCGAACATCAGGCTCATCCAGGTCAGGTAGTAGCCGGCGTGCTCCAGGGTGCAGCCGACCCGGTACTCGTCCTCGGCCGGCCAGGGGGCGCCGGTCACGCTCCGCCATTCATGCACCGGCTCCCGGAACACCGGCCCGTCCTCCAGTTCGGCGTAGACGAGCCGGACCGACCCGACCTGGCCGGACGCGACGGCCTCCCGCACGGTCGCGCCCGCCTCGCCCAGGATGCTCGCGGGCGCGCCGCTCAGCGAGAGGCCCTTCGCCTCGGCGAGTTCCACCAGCGCTTCGGCCTGGGCGTACTCCATGGCGAGCGGCTTCTCGGAGTAGACGTGCTTGCCGGCCTCCAGGGCGGCCTTGGTCACGACGTAGTGACTGTGCGGATTGGTCAGATTCAGGATGAGGCCGATCTCCGGCTCGGCGAGCAGGGCCTCGAGGCTGTCGAACGCGCGGGCGTTGTAGTGACGGCAGAAGACGGCGCGCCGCTCCGGGTCCCGGTCGTAGACGCCGGCGAGGCGCAGTTCGGGGTGGTTCACGAGGGTCGTCATGTAGAAGTCGGCGACGTAACCGCAGCCGACGATCCCGATCTGCATCTCTGTCCCTGAAGGTCATCCGCACCGGATTCGGGTCGTAGCGGCAGCGCTCCGTTCCGCGCCTTCATCAATTGGGCGTAGGATCGACGCGCCGAGAGCTCAGCGACGCTCTCCGGCGCCCGAATTCGGCGCCCATGTCTCGGCAGTACACGGCGCTCGGGCCGCAGGCGCTTACGCTATTCGGTCGAACGCGCGTTTAACGCTCCGTTTACCGTACGGTCCGACAGTTCCGGTGCAACCGGAGCCCCGTGGACAGCCATGCTCGATGTCGCCTTCTGGTGGTGTGTGGCCGTGGCTTTGACAGGATCGGTCGGCCTCGTCGGCCTGGCCGTCGTCGCCGGCCGGAGCGGCCGCTCGCAGCCGCGCGGCCTCAAGCTTACCCGGACCGAGCCCCTCGTGCTCCGTCACTTCGGGCGCGCGTAGGTCGGCATTCGACCGGCACCGGCCGAGTGTCCGGCGTCTCAGATCTTTAAGTTCGCGGTCGGGTCGGGTTGCCGCCGGGAAGATCCGTCGTGCCCAGGTCGCGCGAGGATCCCCGACCCTCAACCGGTTCACCCCGGTCGACGTGGCCGTCGGGAACCACCGCCTGGGATCCCTACGATGTAAGGCGGATCGGGATCGGGCCGGTCGCGGTCACCGGAACGGACGTAACCGAGGTCGTCGACGGCAGGATCGCGTGCCTCCGGGTGCCGCTCGACCCGCCGACCGGTCGGGCTTGCCACGGTGCGACATCACGGTTTCCGCGGGTTCGATCTCAGGTGAGCCGCTTCCCTTCGCGGCGCCGGACGCTGCCGGTGTCAGGTCAGGGACAGCGATCGAGGTCCGGCCGCCTCACGATCTCACCCGGAGCACGATCTTGCCTCCGAGCCGACCCTCCTCGGAGCGCGCGTGGGCGCTGGCGACCTCGTCGAGGGGAAACTCCAGGCCGACTCGCGGCATCACGAGGCCGCGCTCGAGGAGGCGCGTCACGGCGTCGAGCTTCCGGCCGTCCTGGCGTGAGAAGACGAAGTGGTAGGTGGCGTTCCGGCCCCAGGCGCCGATGAGGTTCTGAGGCGTCGCGGTGTCGACCAGGGTGACGACGCGCCCGTCCTCGCGGAGGATGTGCGGGGAGCGCGCGAGCGTGTCGCGGCCGATCGTGTCCAGGACGACGTCGACGCCCCTGCCCTCGGTCAGGCGATCGACGGCGTCTACATAGTCCGCGCGCTCGAAATCGATGACGGCGGAGGCGCCGAGCCGCTCGACGCGCGCCACGTCGCTGCCGCGCGCCGTCGCCAGGACCCGTGCCCCAATGGCCTTCGCGACCTGGACGGCGATCGCCCCGACGCCCCCGGCACCGCCGTGGACGAGGACGGTCTCTGTGACCTGCAATCGGGCCCGCTCGACCAGCCCTTCCCAGACGGTCACGCCGACGAGGCTGACGCTCGCGGCCTCGGAATGGGTGAGGTTGACCGGCTTGCGCGCGACGATGCCGGCATCCGCCACGTGGTACTCGGCGTACGATCCCGGACCGTCGAAGATCCGCGGCGTGTAATAGACCTCATCCCCCGCGCGGAACTCGGTCACGTCGGATCCGACCTGGTCGACGACGCCGGACACGTCGTGCCCGATGATGGCCGGCAGCGCGACCTGATCGGCGTAGTCGCCGCGGCGGATCTGGCAGTCGAGCGGGTTGATCGACGTGGCATGCACGGCCACGCGGACCTGCCGGGGTCCCGGCCGAGGGTCCGGCAGCTCCCGGAGCTCGAAGCTGTCCGGCCCCCCGAACTTCGTCAACACCATCGCCTTCAAGAGGGCCTCCCGTCCTGACCGGCCAACCTTGTGTCAGCCGGGCTGCGGGATGACGAACGCGTTCTCCTCACGGGGTCGATGAGCTACGTTCAGCCATGACGATGCGGAGATCGCTTCCCCCCCTCGCGGCGCTCCGGGCCTTCGAGGCGGCCGGGCGCCGCCTGAGCTTCCGCGCTGCCGCCGACGAGCTGGGTGTCACGGCGACCGCCATCAGTCATCAGATCCGGCTTCTCGAGCAGATCCTGGGGCTGCGTCTCTTCCACCGCGAGACGCGCCGGGTCCGGCTGACCGCCGAGGGCACCGTTCTGCTGCCCGTGCTGCGCGACGGTTTCGACGCGTTCGCCCGAGCCATCGAAGAGATCCGCGGCCGGCACGCGGCCGGCGTTCTCACGCTCTCGGCCCCGACCGCCTTCGTGGCGAAGTGGCTCGTGCCTCGGCTTGCCGACTTCCGGGCCGCGCATCCCGATTGCGATCTGCGACTGCACGCGTCCGACAGCCTGTTCGACTTCGCCCGCGACGGCGTGGACGTCGCCGTCCGATACGGGCCCGGTCCCTATCCCGGCCTCGACGCGCACAGGCTGGTGGTCGACCGAGTCGCACCCGCTTGCAGTCCGCGTCTCGCCATTCGATCCAAGAGCGATCTGGCCCGCCACCCCCTGCTGCACTTCGAGTGGCCCGACCTGACCGACGAGACGCCGACCTGGCCGGCTTGGCTGCGGAAGGCCGGGATCACCGATATCGATGGCGGTGCGGGCATTCGCTTCAGCGACGAAGGCCACGTCATCCAGGCCGCGATCGCCGGTCAGGGTATAGCGCTGGTCTCGGTCGTACTGACCGCCGACGACCTGGCGAGCGGCACGCTGATTCAACCCTTCGGGCCCGTCCTCGACGCGCACCCCTACTGGGTCGTCCACCCGCGACATCCGGCCCAGGCGGGACGCATCGGGGTGCTGATCGACTGGCTGCGCAACGCAGCCATCCGGTGACGCGGGACCATGTGGCGAGGTCTGTATGAAGGTTCGCGAGCGGCCATCCGCCGGCGGTTCGGCAATCTTTGTTCGGGGCGGGACCCGGCATCTCGACAATGATGCGGCGACCGTCCGAAGCGTTGGCCCAAACTCCCCGCTCGATCGCAGTGCTCGTCGTGGAGCGAAATTTTCGCCGATCGCCGGTAAATCTCGGCGGCATAGCAAGCCTAAATCCAGTGTCCGGTAAAACCGAAGCTTAAGTCGGAAGGACAGGCGATGCTGTGTCGTAAAGGCTTGCATGAAGACGTTCGACGGGGCCTGTTGCAAGCCCGTCAAGGCAGTCAACGACGAAGGAGTGCGAATCTGAGATCTTTCGCGATCGATCGCCATCGTGGACGGCCGTTGTGAACCGCCCGATAGGTTCCGCCGGCGACACGTGCCGACAGGCCCTGGAGCGCCTCTAGGCGCGTCTCAGTTCGATAGATCGCTTCGCGCTTCTCGAGCTGGTCAAGCGCGCTGCGAAAGAAAGCGGCCGCCCTTGCCCGATCGAAGAGTGGAAAATGCTCAGCCGTCGCTTCCGGAAGCCGTTCGACGATATCGATCATGGCGGTCGTGGCTTCCCTGTAGGGATCCAAGCCCCCAGCTACCGTCCTCCGACCCGCGCTCCGCTCGCGCTCACCGTGTCCGAACAGATTATGGGCGTGCTGCCGATAGCGGACCAGGGGTACATCGATCTCGACGGTCTGACCGACGACTTGCGCCAGGAACATTACCCAACGGTCGTGAGCGATCATCTCGCTGGGGACAATGAAATCGATAAAACGGTCATCGACATCCCACAGATCCAAGAGTTCCCATCGAAAGACGATCGAAAATCCGAAGAACGTCAACCACGGATCGTAGGTGAGCGGTTTTCTGAGGCCGGTACGATGAATGCCTTGCCGAAAGACGCCAAGCTCGCGATTGCTGGAGTCGATAGTGATGGCCGTATGGGCGATCATCGAGACGCTGCGATCGTCCAGATAGGGCGAGCAAAACTCGATCTTCTTCGTGTCCCAGATATCGTCCTGATCGCAGAAGGCGACGAATTTTCCACGCGCCAACCGAGCGGCTCTCAAGAAATTGCTTCGAAAGCCGAGCGCGGGCACGTTCTCATGGATTTTGAACTCGATTGAGCTGCCGCAAGAGAAATTTCGGACAATTTCCAGCGTGTTATCCGTAGATGCGTCGTCGGAAACGATGATCTCAAGAGGATGTACTGTTTGTCCGACGAGAGTTTCGAGCTGTTCGCGGATAAATCTCGATCCGTTATGCGTGGCAAGAACAACAGAAACACCATGTTCATATCGCATGATGATGTCCTGACGAAACGGATTGCTATCTTCTGCGGTCGGAGCAACAATCAGACCATCTCTCGGTCACGGGTGGCCTCTCGAGTTCTTGCTATCGAGTGAGCGCGTATTCATTTGGGGCCACAGTCTTAATCGAACGGACTTGGATGCAAATAAATGAACGGAGCTGTGGCGGCCGAAGCAGATATTTTGCTCCATTCTCTTGGTAAGATGCCGACCAAGAACGTCTTTCTTGAACTCGAGAGTGGCGCTTTGCGCCGACGCGGAGGCTGTTGATTTATCATCTTAGTCGTCGGTACTGTCTATAGCCTTCGCCACAAAAAGCAAGAGCGCTAATGAAGTTCTTGTTCTGCACGTTCCGATCATTGACCTGTACCCGCCGGGGGCCGGAAGGGATATCGACGCGGCCGGATGACGGCGTGCGCTCCGACAGATCTGCGACGCCGAAGCTGACCGGCGGGAATCCACGCCACGTTGCCGACTCGCAAGCTACCCAACCCAGGCGTTCGGAGAGCGGTCGTTGCCTGCCGAAAGCCGCCACTTATCGATCGTCCAGCAACCTCGGATTGAAGGCGCGGTTGGCATCCCACTAAGGAATCCCATTCGCCCCGTGGTCTCGGTAGCCGGATCGAGCGAGAAGGCGATCATGATAGGCCGAGACGGCGGGATAGCTCGGGCGCTCCATTGGCGTCATGCGCCAACGGTTTACGGACAAGCCGAGAACGACATCCGCCAACGTGAAGGCTCCTCCGGTCACATAAGCTCCGGTTGAGGAGAGATGGTGGTCAAGGATCCCCATATTCGCGTTCCAGGCCTCGACCCCCGCCACTATCCGGTCTGGATCGGCGTAGGCCGGATCACGACGAACGAGGCCGAGGAAAGCCGCCCGCCAAGACGCGTTCAACTCGGTCGCTTGCCAGTCCATCCATTGTTCAACCAGAGCGCGTCCACGTGGGTCAGCAGGGAGCAGATCCGTCCGAGTGGCGCTCGCAGCGAGGTAGCGGCAGATCGTATTTGACTCCCACAAGGCCCCTGCCGCGTCTTCAATCACGGGCACGAGGCCGTTCGGGTTGCGAGCCAGAAATTCCGGGGTATCCGTTGCTTGGAAATCGCTGCCGTAGTCCTGGCGATCGTAATCCAATCCGATCTCGGCACAGGTCCAAAGCACCTTGCGAACATTGATCGAACTGGCCTTGCCGAGAATGCGGATCATGGGAGCGGGTTAGCCAACGCTGGAATGATGAAGAGACGACCACAGAGGGCGTGGTTGCATCTTCCACCCGCGGAGTTAACCGCCCTTGTCTCAGGTGCGCAAAGCGGATGCAGCGAGCGACCTCGAGAGGATCTCGAGCGATGTCCACGGCTACGCCCGCTTCGATGCGTCCACAATCCAGATGCGGTCGGGCAGGGAACCATCCATTTAAGACGTTGGGGAGAGCCATGCGCCGCGGCAGAAGCTGGCCGAAAGATGCCGGTCTGCTCCGGAGTGAAACTGCCGGAAAAGTCGACACCTCCTGTCGCGCGTCGTCAGAACACCGCGTGGTCGCCGCGCTCGGCGACCGCCTCGCCACGGACCACGCGCGCATAGTAGTCGAAGAGCGTCTCCGATCCCGTCGACGGAGTGGCCTGGGCATCGTATCGCCCGGTCGCCGGGTCCAGGACGAGCATGGACTCCGTCGCGTAGTAGCGCCCGATCCGCGCGAGTTCGGCCTTGGCGGCCAGGGCCGGTACCCATCGGCCCATCGTCGTCAGAACGGCGACGATCGCGTCCAGCAGCACGACCGGAATGTGCGTGAAGCGCGGTTCGCGCCCCAGAAGGGCGAAGAGCCGCTCGCCCTGCGCGCGCGGCGTGATCGCCTCGCCCGGGCCGCCGATCGGCAGAACGCGATTGCGGCGGTCCCCATCGTCGAGGCAGTCCGCGAGATAGCGGCCAAGGTCGTCGTCGCTGATCGGCTTGCAGGCCGTCAAGGTCCCGTCCCCGAACACCAGAAATGGCTTGCCGCGTTTCACGCGTTCGATCTGTCCCGAGAGCGATTTGAAGAAGGCGGTGGGCCGAACGATCGTGTAGTCGAGCCCCGATGCGATCAGCTCTGCCTCGAAGGCGCGCTTGGCGCGCTGAAAAGCGAGGATCGGCTTCTGGACGCAGATCGCCGACAGAAGCACGACATGCGTGACGCCGGCCGTGCGGCCCGCGTGCAATGCCTCGACCTGCGCGCCGTAATCGATCGCCCAGGCATCGTCGGGCAGCCCCGTGCGCGAGGCGAGGCACGACACCAGGGCGTCGAAGCGTTCGCCGCGGATACCGTCGCGCGCCAGCGACACCGTGTCGGTCAGATCCACGATGCGCGCGGTAGCGCCTGACGGGATTGCGGTTTCGGCAGGGCGCCTGACGAGGCAGACGACCTCGTGGCCGCGCGAGACCAGTGCCCGAACCGTTGCCCGGCCGATTGTGCCGGTCGCTCCCAGGAAGAGGACACGACGCGGCTTCACACCGTCCGGTCGATCCGGTTTCATGATCGCTTCATCACGACGTTCAACCATCCTAGCGCGACGGCGACGCTTGCGCTGCCCCGTCGAACGGCGAAAGCGTAGATACGACGGGATCCGCAGAATGATCCGCGTCAATCTTGACGTTCAGCTGCGCGAGACCGCCTGTCCAGTGTCGACCCTTGGCCTGAGGTGGCTTCCGCTCTCCACCCCCGGCAGTCGCGAAGCCGGACGGTGCGAACCCTGTAAGTGCGCAACCGGCAGTTCGCTCACTTGCGTCGCGCAACGCGGGGTGCGCAACGCGAACTTGCCGGCGCCCTCCCTGACGAGCCCGCGCTACGCCGCAGGAAGGTGGCGGGCGGGTTCGGCACGCGCCAGCGGGGCAGTTCCAGCGCGCCTTCGAGGAACCGTCGGCCGCGGACAGGACGCCGGCGCGGGCCGGGAGCGGGGTGGCGAAGAAGGCCGAGAATCTGGCCAAGCGGATGCCGGACGCCGGATGCCGGGCGCAGCGGCGCCGAAGGTGGTGGCCGGCGGTGAGACCGGCGAGGCGGAGAGCGTCACGATTTCCGGTCAGTGGGGTACAGATCCCCGACGACGTCGCCGACAGCCTGCATGGCTGATCGTTAGCCGCGCCCCTTGGCCGCGAACCCCCAGACCGGCCGTCTCGAGAACGGTCTCTTCGTCTCGCGATCGGCTTCGAGCCGGTCAACGCGAGGGCGATTCGAACGGCACCACCGTCGCCATAGGCTGAACGATTCCGGTCGTCGCTACACTGACCGGTCGACCAAATGTCTGTGCCCAACTCAACTGAATGACGCTGATTCTTACTTGTCCGACAGATCGTCTCCGAGATATCTCACTACGTCGACGTTTAGAGAAGCCGATCCAGCGCACGACCGGATGCGCGCACTTGTTGCGTGAACCAAGCGATTGCCCGATTTGATACCGAACGCGGGTCGAGCACTTGCACTTTTGTCTCACGATGCACATGGGATGCGGTTCCTTCCGGCGGCAGTGAGGGGCCACTGCAGAATTCAGCCGGACGAGCTGGATCTATATTTCCATACGCTGAGCCTCGATGTCGGCCAGATGATAATTCAGTAATAATTTACCCGTCGATGATGATATAACATTGTTCGATTGAGCTGGAATCGCGGCCAATGCGCGGGCCTGCAACTAAATAACGTCGCGTGGTGATACATTCGAGCGCGAATGGTGGTCTCGCGCAGGCGAAATGCTCGACGGTCCCGCGACGAACTCTTTATTTCTGGACCAGCGAGAAGCCTGCTCAGATCAGTCACCCTCGGGGTGCACCGGGATGCGCACCGCCGTTGCTGCCCCCCTCGATAGCGCTGTCGCCGAGGGAACAGGCTGCGGGTGAGGTCAGGCTGACCGGTTTTCATCGCTGTGGGCTGATCCGAGCGTTTACCGATCGGCCGCGTTTCGGTCACCGACGGCGACACCGGGGTGATCCGCGGGACCCGCATCCGCCGTCGGACTGGAAGCGTGCCGAGTGCGCCAGTGGCGTCGAGACCGGTCGGAAATGGAGAAGCCCGCGGCGCCCCCGGCAGCGCTCACGCGGGCTGTCTGCGCGATCGAGGGCGACATCCCGCGCGAGGGCGACGAGATCGACCAGCTTCCCGGAAGCAGGGAGTACGACCGGACCGCGATCGACACGGGCTCCGGCGAGCGCTTACTCTGCCGCGAGGTCGAGGCCGCGGGCTGGCGAGCGGCGCGCGGGTGATGGACGCGCCCGTCCCTGAACTTCCCTCGACATCAACCGTTCCTGTGCCACAGCAATCGCAGGGACGACTTCATGACTCGCACGCTCGCGGCGCTCGCAGGAGCCTTGTCCATCGCCCTGGCCGCGCCGGTCTCAGCGCAAACGGTGACAGGCGGCGCTGGAAACACCGGGGTCGCCCCGCCGGCGACAACCGGAGGTGCCGGCCCGGGTGCCCGGGATCTTGGACCGAGCCCGGTCACCCGTGGAAATGAGGCCAACCCGAGCAACTCGTCGATCCCGGGCACGACGCCGGGCGTTAACATTGGCGGCACCCCCACGAGCGGGCCCCCCGGCACTGGCGGCACGTCGGGCGGCCCGTCCCTCGGTCGGTAAGCCCGCTCGGCCCCGCCCCGATCTGCTCACGGGGCGGGGGAGCGCCTGATCTCACCAGCGTGTGAGCCGAGCCGATACGCAACGCGGCCCGGCGGCAGGTTCGCGGCCCGCGGTTACCGGGCGGTATCCCATGCACCGAAAGCAAGTTTTAAGATTACCGTTCTATATGTCTGACATCGCATTGCGTTCCGATGTTGACCATGACCCTCGCGCTGTTGGCCGTCCTGATTGCCGGGGCGCTGTGTCTCGGAATGATCTCCGCGTTCCTGCCGTTTCAGCGTCCGCGCGAGGAGATCGAGTTGGCAGAGTTCACCGACGACGAATTCTTCGACATCGGCGGGCCGATCATCGATATGCAGGCGACGCGCTAAGGGCGCTCGACACGGACTCGCCGTTCATCGGTCGGCGGGGCATCGAGAGGCGCGCCACGGCGCGCCGGGCAGGTCAAAGCGAGAGGTGCTTCGTGGACCCCCAGCCATTCACCATCGACACCGAGGCCCAGGCTCAGACGTACCTGACCGATCTCCTCAACAATCCGAAGAACCGGTCGATGAGCGAGATCGCGAGGCACTGCGCCCTGCGGGTCCGCAACCCGAAGATCAAGGCGTTCTTTCTGACCGAGGGCGCGAAGATGCTCGCCGAGATGAAAGCCTAGGGGCGAGACAGGAAAGCTCCGACCGGCGAACCGGGCGGCCCGTCCGGATTCGAGTCCCGGCGGGCGTGCAGCGGCAGCGAGAACGTCCCGCGCGACGGTGCCGACGGGGCTGAAGGCGGTAGCCTCGAGGGCATGCCGAGGCCCGGTCGACGCGTGGGCAGGCGGGACGGTTTAAGCCTCCGACGAGGACGGCGCCCGGCCTGCGTCCAGGATGACCTGACCGGCCGCCTTCGGACCGAGCTGATCGAGAGGATCTGCCAGGACCGGAGGAGCCGGACAGGCGGCGCGGTCGGACGACGCGCGCGGAGCAGGTCGCGCCGAAGCTGCACCAGATCGAGGTGCAGACAGCCCGGGGCAAGAACTTGGCGCTTGCGTGCGCGGAAGCGGAGATCTCTGAGCAGAGTGCCTCACGCTGGCGCAAGGCGTACGCCGGTCTCCGAGTCGATCAGGCTCGGAAGATGAAGGATCCGGAGCGCGAGAAGGCTCGGCTGCGGCGGCTCGTGGCCGATCTGACCTTGAAGAAGCAGATGCTGGCGGACGTGGCGGCCGGAGCCTCGTAGCATCCGAGCGACGCCGCTAGGCGGTTGCAGACATCCGGGAGAGGTACGGTCTCCCGGAACGCCACGCCTGCCGGACCGTCGACCAGCACCGCGGCACGCGACGCGATCTGCCCTCCGTGTCGGCCGAAGAGGACGCGTTGACCCCTGCCATCATCACTTTGGCATCCGAGTGCGGGCGCTGCGGCTGCTGCCGTGTCACCGCACTGCTGCGAGCGGATTGCAGGCAAGCGGGCCAGGATCGGGTTCAGCGCATCGGGCGTCGCGAAAGGCTCGAGGTTCCGCAGAATCCCTTTGACTAGGAGGGCGTAACGACCGCGCGTCGCGACGGCCGGGAGATCGGCGCTGACACAGGCAACGCCCCGGGCTTCGAGGACCTCGCGTGGGCCCCGGGCCTCGCCGACCGCCGGCTCGGGATGCGCGGCCCGATTGTCCAAGAAAGCCTCGCTTGGCAGACGGGAAGGCCGTTGACGATAGATGACGATCATAATAGATTATGGGCGTCATATCAAACCGTCGAGGGCCCGCGGGGGAGGCGGCGATGGATGCGGACTGGTCATCGTACGCACCGGCCTGGCCGGCCCGGATTTCCGTGACCCTGAAGCCAGCCTTGGTCCAGGCCTCCGAGGTCGCGCCGGCCGCGGGGATGGTCGAGGGTAGCGGCGCCGAGATCGAGGGCCTTGGGCAGTTCGGAGGCTCCACCGGGGTGACGATCGTCGACGCCAACATCCGGGTCTCGGATGGCCGGCCGGGGCTCCTGTCCAATACCCCCGAAGCCGGACGAGGGGGCCCGACCTCCCGAGTCCGCTCCTCGGACATCGCGTAGCCGGCCGCCGAAGCTGTCACGGACGAGGAAGCCTTCATGGACATCAGGACGCGCCGACTGCTGACGGCCCCTCTCCTGCCGACGCTGGCCCGGATGGCCGTGCCGAATGTCGCGGTCATGGTCGTCCAGACCTCCATCGGCCTGATCGAGACCTACTTCGTCGCCGAGCTCGGCACCGACGCCCTCGCCGGAATGGCGCTCGTCTTCCCGGTGGTCATGCTCGTCCAGATGCTGTCCGCGGGCGGCATGGGCGGCGGCATCCAGTCGGCGGTCTCGCGCACCCTGGGCGCCGGTCGGCAGGACGCGGCGGGTCTGCTCGCGTGGCACGCCGCCGCCATCGGCCTCGGCCTCGGCGCGGTGACCAGCCTGCTCGCCTTGACCCTGGGACCGCGCCTCTACGCGGCGATGGGCGGTACGGGTGCCTCGCTCAGCGCCGCGACGGCCTACGCGACCGTCGTGTTCGGCGCGGCGATCCTGATCTGGCTGTTCAACGCGCTGGCGGCGGTGATCCGCGGGACCGGCAACATGGCGCTCCCGGCCGGCGTCACCTGCGCCGGGGCCGTCCTGCTGATCCCGCTCTCGCCCGCGCTGATCTTCGGTTGGGGACCGTTCCCCCGCCTCGGGGTCGTGGGCGGCGGTGTCGCCTTCGCCGCCTACTACGCCGTCGGCGCCACCCTCTTCGCCGCCTACATCTGGTCCGGCCGGGGTGTCCTGCGCCCGAGCCCTCGCCCGCCGAGGCTGACCTGGGCGCCGTCCCGCGAGATCCTGCGCGTCGGCCTGCTCTCCGGCATCGCCAGCATGACCTCCAACGTCACCGTCATCGCCGCGACCGGCTTCGTCGGGACGGCGGGACCGGCGGCAGTGGCGGGGTACGGGACCGGCGCGAGGCTGGAGTACCTACTGGTCCCCCTGGTGTTCGGGCTCGGCTCGCCGATCGCCGCCCTCGTCGGGACCGCCCTCGGGGCCGGGATGCACGCACGCGCCCGTCAGGCCGCGCTGACCGGCGCCCTCGTGGCGGGTGTCCTGACGGAGGCCATCGGCCTCACGGCCGCCCTCCATCCTGCCGGGTGGCTCAGCCTGTTCGGGCACGATCCGGCGATGCTCGCCACCGGCTCGACCTACCTGCGCGTCGTCGGACCGTTCTACGGATTCTTCGGGGCCGGCCTCGCCCTCTACTTCGCGGCCCAGGGGGCCGGGCGTGTCGGCTGGCCGCTCGCCGCGAGCGTCCTTCGGATGGCCGTGGCCCTGGGGGGAGCCTGGATCGCGGCGAGGCTCGGGCTGGGCTTGGTCGGGATGTTCGTCGCCCTCTCGGCCGGCTTCTTCGCCATGGGCCTCGTCAACGCGGCCGCCTTCGCGACCGGCCGGATGTTCCTGGCGGAGCCCGCGCCGAGCACATCCCCTGTTCCGCCAAGCCTCACGGCGGCCGCCAATTCGGGACGCTGAGACGGGGCCTGCGACGCGGACGAGGCCGATGGGTGCCGGCGCCTCCGAGGCGAACGGCGTCCGCGTCCCGGGGCCGCGTCTCCTTCGGGATGACCGGGGCGCCCGCCCATCTCCAGGCGACGGTGCTGGGAGCACCCGAGGAGCAGTTCGGCAGGATCCTCGAACCGACCGGCCCGCGCTCGCGATCCATGACGGAGATCGCCGATGAATCCTCCGAGACCCTGGGCCGGATTGGCGAGGCCCTCGGATCTGGCTTGCTTTCAAAAATGATGATCATAATTTATATTGGGTCGCAGCGGGCAAGGTGCCGCGTGGATCGGAGGGCGATATGAGCAAGGGCAGCATTAAGACCGCGGTGGTCACAGGCGCCTCGTCCGGCATCGGGCTGGAAACGGCGAAGGCCCTTCAGGCTGCGGGCTACCGCGTATTCGGGACCAGCCGGAGGGCGTCTCCGGCCGTGGACGGCGGGATGGCCACCATCGTCTGTGACGTCACCGATGAGAGATCGGTCACTGAGATGGTCGAGACCGTCTTCGGCGAGACGGGGAGGATCGACCTCCTCGTGAACAACGCCGGCTTCGGCATCAGCGGCGCGGCCGAGGAATCGTCGGTCTCGCAGGCTCAGGCCATGTTCGACGTGAACCTGTTCGGCGTCATCCGGACGACCCGCGCCGTGCTTCCCCTGATGCGCGCGCAGAAGGGCGGCCGGATCGTCAACGTCAGCTCTGTCCAGGGCCTGATCCCGGCCCCCTACATGGCGCTCTACGGCGCCAGCAAGCACGCCGTCGAAGGCTACTCCGAGTCGCTGGACCACGAGGTTCGTGGGCAAGGGATCCGGATCGTGCTCGTCGAGCCCGCCTTCACCCGGACGGCCTTCGACCGGAACCTCGTGCGCCCCGACGCGCCGCTCGGCATCTACGAGGCGGAGCGCGCCGGTCGGGACCGGTTCCTGAGCGAGGTCATGAAGTCCGCCGATGCGCCCGAGGTCGTGGCGAAGGTCATCGTCGAAGCCGCCACCGCGACGAGCCCGAAGCGCCGTTACACGGCGGGCCCCAAGGCGAGGCAGGTCAGCCTGCTGCGCCGCTTCGTGCCGGCCACCGCCTTCGACAAGAGCTTCCGCAAGGAGATGCGCCTCCCGCAGGTCCCGTGATGACGAGTCCGGAGAGGTCGCGGATGCGGCGCGTGTCGGCGTGCAGGGGTTGAGATCGGCCGGGCGCCAGCGCCGTCGATCCTGACCCTCCGCGCTGCGTCGCGCGATGGCGAGTTTGGGCAGCGCGGAAGGGAGTTCTCACCAGGCACACCGACAGCACCCGCAGTTCCGCACCGCTTCGTCGACGTGTGGTGGGATGATCCGATCTGGCCGAGGCAGGGCGAAGCCTGGACGGCCGCGCCTACCTGCGGGCGCTGAAAGTCGGGGAGGCGCGCCTCCGCCGCCGGCCGCGCTGCTGGGGATCCAAGTCGATCGCTTCGTCAGAGAGCTCGGCGGCCTCGTGAAGCGCCGAGACGGTCGGGTTCGAGGCCATGGGCTTCGGCGACCCTGCGCCGCCAAGAATGCACCGACCGAGAACAGACCGTGGGTGGCTCTGGTGGTCCATAGTGCCCACGTGAACCGCGCGTTCCGCCTTTGCTCGCGGACTGACCAGCGATCGTTCCAGGACAGAGCCTTGTTGCCCAAAGGCTTGAATGGTCGGAGTGGCGGGATTCGAACCCACGACCCCTAGTCCCCCAGAACTCGGTCCGATCTAAATAAAGCTTATATTTCCAGTGCTTTATCTTACTTCCGCGCCCGCCGTGGGTGGGAAACGTGGTTGTTCTTTGCGATCTGGGCCTCTTCCATCGCCTCGACGCCGGTCCGGATATCCTCGACCAGAACGTGGGCGTAGCGCATCGTCGTCTCGATGCGGGAGTGCCCGAGCTGCTTCTGGGTGAGCTTGAGGTTCCCGGTCGCTCGGACCAGCCGCGTGCCCATGGTGTGCCGGGTGTCGTGCCGGCGGAACCCCTCCGCGATCCCGGCCTCGCGGACGTGCCGCCGCCAGTGCGACTTGAACCCGTTGTCGGTGATCGGGTGGCGCTTCGGTTCGAGCGGCTCGCCGTCCGGCCCCTTGCCGGGACGCGCCTCGGCATAGGTGAAGACGTGCGTCGGGTGGTGGCCAACGGCCTCGTCGATGATCGCGAGCTGCCGCGGGGTGAGCGGCATCGTATAGAACCGGGCTTGCCCGTCCTTGCCCTTGTTCTTGATGCGGACGAGCATGCTCAGCCGGTCGACCTGAGCCCAGGTCAGCAGCGCGCCTTGTGCCCGGCACCCGGTGGCGATCATGAACCGGAAGAGCCGGCCGTAATCGGGGCCGAGCGCCTCGATGATCCGCTTCTCCTCGTCGACGCTGGCCTCGCGGACGCGCTCCTCCGGCTCGCGCAGGCGGAAATCGCCCCACTTCGGTGACATCACCGGGTAGCCCCAGACGTCCCGGGCGCGCAGGAACAGCTTGCGGAGCGGGTCGACCGCGTACCGGTTCACCGTCGCGTTCTGGACCGTGTCGCTGGGGATCTCTCGCAGCCGGCGCGAGTCCTTGTCCCGCACGACCCGGATCCCGCGCCGCCGCGCGACCATCTGGGCGATCTTCTGGCCGGTGATCTCGGTGAGCAGGGTGTCCTCGCCGAAGTGGTCCATGATCCACTCCAGGGACCGCCACGTCGTCGCCGGGACAGCATGGTGCTTGCCGACCTCTTCCCAGTAGAGCGCGACCAGCACCGCCATCGTCGGCGGCTCCTTCCCGCCCCACTCCTGCCGCTGCTTCTTGACCGCCGCCCTGTTCGCCTTGGCGTCGGCCTTCAGCTGCTTTTCGGTGAGCTGCGCGGCACGCCGCTCAGTCTGGCCCGTAGAGAGGCGATATCGGTCACCTTCGATCCAAAACTCGCACCAGTAGGCCGACGCGTCGGGACGCTTATAGAGGGACATTCCGAACGCCTCTCGTCGTGGAGGTAATCGAGCAGGTCGCTGAGCAGGAACCGGCGGAGCTTCCGCTTCTCCCCGGTCCCCCGCAACACGTATTTGATCCGCCCCCGGTCGACCTCGCGGCGGAGCGTCTTCTGGTCCATCTCCAGGGCGGACGCGGTCTCCTGGAGGGTGAGCGTCGTGCGCCCATCGAACGCCGCTGCGAGGCGGCTCGGCACCGGCAGACGTTCGGTCATTCCCCTCCTCCCAGGTACGGCAGCAGCGGCGTAAGTTCGCGCTTCTCATGGGCGAGGCGCATGTCTTCTCGGACAGCCTCGCCGAAGGTGACGCTCGCGCCGGGCGGGACTGTGTTGGCGAGGAACTCGTCCTCGAACACCACGATGCCGACCTCGACGGCCTCCAGCTTCGCCTTGATGACCAGGGCGAGCGCCCGCCAGCGCGAGCGGCAGGCCTGCTCCCACGCGGCCTCGGCAGCCGACGCGGACCGGTCGCGGCCCGTCTCGGTCTTCGTGAACTCGCCGGCCTTCGGATCCGGCATCGCGAGCCGGAACAGGATCCGCCGGCCGCGCATGGTGAAGTGGATCGCGGCCTGCGTGTCGCTCTCCATGTGCGCGAACTCGCTGGCGCCGTAGCGCCGGACGGTGGTCCGGATCTCGGAGATGCTGCGGTCCATCGGGACGGATGTGTCGGCGGCGTAGCGGCGGCTCATGGTCGGATCCCTCGCTGCGGGCCGGCAGCGGCCCATTCGCGCTCGCGCGTCGCAGCCTCGACCTCTCGGGTCAGGTCTTGGCCGAAGTGCCGGCACTGCTCGACCGAGCCCGCGTACATGCACTGCCGATGGCGGGAGCAGGATCCGGGCTTGATGCAGCCGGACGGCCACGCGGAGCCGGCGGGCTTCGGTGAAGCCTGCGCAGCCCGCCGCGCCTCCGCCTCGTCCGCCATCCGCTGGTCGTAGAGCTCGGCCCCGCTGTCCGGCGTCACGCCGAGCGGACGTCGGATCGCGTCGTGGAAGGCGATCAGCAGACGGTCCCGCGCGGACTCGGCGGCGAGGATCCGCTGCATGACGGCCTCGCCGTGGGCCTCGGTGTCCTTCTCGCTGGGCTCATCCTCGCACCCGCCCGAGCAGCAGACGGGGCACACCACGTCCTCGTCGCTCGGCAGACACTGCTCGGACGAACCGATCCAGCCGCAATGCCCGCACTCGGTGAGATAGTAGCCGCCCCGGACCGGAATCGGCGGCGGGGTTGGGTTGCGGAAGTTGGCTGCCTCCTCGGCGAGCCGGGCGCCCTCGGCGCGCATGCACTCTTCGCAGGTGAGCATGAAGGGCTCGCCGCCGTTGTCGAACGGCTTGCCGCAGTCGTCGCAGATCGCGCTCACGCTGCCCTCCCGCTCGTGTCCTCGGTCGGCCGGATAGCGTCGGGTCGCTCCCAGATGCTGAGCCGCCGCTCGTAGCCGAGCATCAGCGGGTGCAGCGGGTGGCCGTCCTGCGCTGTGCCGAGGCACCACAGCGGGATCAGGTTCGCCTCCGCGATGCCCGCGACCTCCATCCATCGATTGCGGAGCCAGCGCGGGAGCTTCGCGCACGGTCCCCAGGCCACGATCACCTTCTCGGCGCCGCGCATGATGGCCCGCAGGTGGTCGCCGCCGGACGGGCCGATCGGGTCGGCAGTGGTCCGCAGCGCCCGGATGTCGGTGGCGCGGAAAGCGAACAGGTTGCCGACGACGATGTGGCCGAACCCCAATCGCTCGGAGAAGCCGACCACCTTCCGGATCGTCGCGTCGTCGGTGTCGGCGTCGGCCGTCGACGGGTTGACCATGATCCAGGCCACGGACGGTCCGGCCAGGAAGCCGCCGATGCTGCGCTCGAGCCGGTAGCGGTACAGGCCGCAGGGCGAGATGACGGCGCTCATTCCGCGGCCTCGGCGATCGGCGCGAGCTGGTCGATGTTGCGCGCGTGGACGGTGAAGCTCACCGCACAAATCCACGGGTTCTCACCCCAGAGACCGTCGCCCTTCAGGTTCCAGCGCGGGTCGTGCAGCTCGTTGATGAAGCTGCCGAACGCGCTCCGCGGGTCGGAGAAGCAAATGTCCTCCTCGGAGAGCGTCTTGCCGTCGGCAGCCCACCGGCTCGGCCTGCCGACGGGTGACCAATCCATGCACCAGCCATCGCCACCGCGGTATGCGCGCGGCCTCAGGGTGGCGCCCTCCGCGGCCGCATCCCCCTCGCTGATGTCCTGCAGGCGCTCGACCCGGACGTCCGTCACCAGGAGCGTGAGGCGCGAGGCCCAGCGCGGCATGAACAGCGACGGCCGCCAGATGCCCTCGGCGCCGCTCAGCAGATCCGGCAGCCACGTGTGCCACTTCGCGCCCGGGCAGCGCTCATAGTTGAACGACGGCCCGGCGCCCTCGTCCTCGCCATCCCAGGCTTCGATGTCGTGGCAGTCGCCGGTCGCGCGGTAGGCGATCTGCGGGCCGAGGCTGCCGGATCCAGTCTGCCACGTCTCCTTCACCCACAGCCGGTCGCCGACCGCGTAGGGCAAGCGGACGCTCGTGCCCGGCCCGAACAGCGGATGCTCGAAGCAACACCAGCCGTCGAAGATGGACGCGCGCGGCGAGCCCTGAACGATACCAGCTTGGATGCTGGCGTCGCGGTGCTTCAGAACCCGCCGCGTCTGCGTCTTGCCGGTGCCGGTCTGGCGCGCCTCGCGGAGCAGGGCCTGCACCATCGGCGCGCTGAACAGGATGGGACGGTCAGCCACGGGGTGCCTCCAAAGAGAAGAGATCAGCGGTCCAGCCGCAGCGCGCGACCCGGGCCCGCACGGTGGCGTCGCGGAAGCCCGTGCACCCGGGCTGACCGTCGGCGCCGTACTGCCACTCCTCCGGGTAGCCCGGCTCGTTGATGCCGTGCGCCATGGAGGCGACGAAGATCATGCAGCCCTGGCCAGCGAAGCCGTGGCGACGCGAGCAGCCGGAGCACCAGACCGCCGCGAAGTACTCGCCCTCGGAGCCGTTGCTCGGCCGGTAGGGCTGGCCCGCGTGCTTCTTCAGCCGCTCGGCCGCGGCTTCGGGGTAGATGCGCCGGTCAGCCACGGGCGGCCTCCGTCGTGACGTCGTAGAGGTCGTCCTGCGCCGCGGCGGAGAGGGCCGCCCGCGCGTCGGCGGCTGCATCGGTCAACTCGATGGTCGCATCGTCGTGCCAGTGGCCCGGCAGCGAGAGGATCAGCTTGTCGGCCGCGTCCGTGATCTCGGTCAGCGCCTTCTGCAGGGCCTCCCGATCCGCCTTCGGCTCGGCGACGGCTGCGCTCCCCGTCGCGAGGGCGTCGAGCACGTCCTTCCGCCCCTGCTCGCGGGCCGCGGCCATGAGCGTCAGCAGCCCCTCCTCATTCGAGCAGTAGGCTGGGAGAGCGAGATACGGCAGCTGCTCCTCGCTGATCTCCTCGAAGCCGTGCTGCTCGGCCGCCTCCATCCAGAAGTGCCGTTCCTCGCTTCCAGGCGCGGGAACGACGACGCTCACGGGCGGCGCCACGCCATGCCCAGCGCTGATCTCGGCCTCGGACGCCGGCAGGAAGTCGATCAGCCACTGGCGGAGCGCGAGGACCTCCGAGGCCGCGAGGCGCGCCACGTAGAGGTCGCGACCCTCTTCGTTGATGAGATCCAACTCCTCGTCCTTGAAGACGAGCTCCAGCGATCCGTCGCGGAGGTGCAGGGTCGCGGACATGCCCTCCACCCCGGCGCAGGCGTGGGTGTAGTACGGCCGCCGCTTGTCTCCGTAGGCAGCGGGAGCGAGGTCGCGGTTGCACATGTCGGCCGCGATGTTCCGGGCAAGCGAGTCCAGGACGGGAGCGTCGGCCCCAAGCCCGGCGAGCCCGAGCCAGTCGCGGACGAGGGTGAAGACGGGCGAGTAGGCGGTGCTCGTCGGGGGCACGAAGGGTGTCTCGGCCATGCTGCTACTCCGCGGCGGTGAGGGACGGGGACGGTGCGAGAAGGGCTGGAGCCTTGGGCGCCCAGCGCTCGCGGTCGGCGGCGATCTCGCCGTAGTTCCGGGGATGCTGGACCTTGAAGTCGGGGGTCTTCGGCCCGCGGACCCAGCCAACGGGTGTGCGCTCAAGCCAGCCGCCCGGGCTGAGCCAGTTCGTCGGCGCGAGCTGGAGGTGCTTGAAATCGGCGCGGGTCACCGGCCGCTCGTCGAGCAGCACCGACAGCCGGATCGCCTTCACCTTCCAGGCCGTGAGCGCGACCGGCGCCGAGGCACCCGCGACCACGTCCGGGATGTAGTCCGGCAGCTTGATCCGGGTGAGCGGCGCCCACTCGAACCAGTTCCGGGCATCGGATCCCCAGAAGCTCTCGTGCGGCAGGCTCGGTCCGAACGCCGGCCCATAGCGCCGCTCCTCGCCGGGCGGATCGGCGTACATCCGGATGACCGTGACGCCGAGCGCCTCGCAGATCTCCGGGAGGCTGTTCTGGACCTTGTCGGCCGGCACCAGCACCGCCCGGTAATCCGGGCCGACGAGGCCGGCCGTCCACTCCTGCCGCTTCGGCAGTGCCTGCGAAACCACGAGCGGGTTCAGCGCCAGCTTGGCCTCGATCCCGATCTGCGCGCCGTCGGTCTGCCGGACCAGCAGGATGTCGAAGCCGCCGGTCTCGGGGTACGCGACCCACTGCGCATGGTCGGTCCGCTTCGGCGCGGCAGTAGCGGCGGCGATGAAGGCGGCGCAGAGGTCCGCCTCGGAGAAGGGGTTGGCGCGCGGCGTCACAGGTCCGCTCCGATGAGAAGGGGTTGCACCGACCCATCCGAGAAGACGGCATCGAGCGGCACGTCCGCGGTCGGCTCGTCGCCGGTCCACCGCTGCGGCCAGGTGCCGGCGGCGATCAGCTCGCGGATGCGCGCCTCCTCCTCGGCGTTAAGCAGGTCGACGTGCGGCCGGCCGAGCCGGTCAGCCTCGGCGTTGCAGGCCGCCTGGATGGCGAGGATCCGATCGAGCGCGTCGAGGCGCGCCGGCAGGGTGATCGGCCCCATGCGCTGCTGGTTCGGCACCAGCGTCCCGTCTTTGCGGGTCTCGCCGCCGGGCTGGCGCAGCCGGTTCCGGGCGAGCCGCAGTTCCCGGTAGATTGGGCGCAGGCCGAGCAGCGGCGCGAGGTACGACCAGGCCGGCAGGGCGACGACCGCCTCGAGGGCCTTGTCCCGGGCGGCGAGCGGGCAGCCGACGCAGCCGGTGCGCGCGTTCGCCTCCTCGGCCTCGTCGCCACCGTAGGCGTCGGCCAGCATCGCCGTCGCCCAGCCACCATAGGCGCGCATCGGCGCGTAGACCCGGAGCCAGTCCCAGACGTTGCAGACCCGCCAGTGCAGGATCGGCGCGAGGGTCGCGAGGCGTCCGCGGACGCCCTTCATGTCGGGGAGGACCTGCTGATACCAGCCCTGGCCGCACTCGGCGCCGTCCTTCGAGCAGCTCATCTCGATCCGCCGGTCGCGGATAGCGCTCTCCCCCTGGCGGACGCCGGTGATCGTCAGCACCGTGTCGGTCTCGGGCAGGCCGGCGAGGTCGGCCTCGATCGCGGCCGCCATTGGGTCGATCTTGATTTGCCGGGTGCACCAGCGGAGCGTGTTGTTGTTCGGCGGCGGGACGCCCCGGCCGAGGATGTAGACGAGGAAGCGGCGGTCGAGCGGCGCAGTGACGACTCGCAGCCGGATCCACGGGAAGCGGGCGAGCCGCGCCATGACGTCGGCCGCGGCGATCGCGAGGGGCGTCAGCTCCTGGCGGGTGTCGGCATAGTAGACGGTCAGCGTCTTCGGCGGCGCGAGCCGGCCGGCCTCGATCAGGTGGACAATCAGGGTCAGCGTCGCGGTCGAGTCCTTCCCACCCGACCAGGCCATGGCCCAGTGCTCGTGCTGCGGGCCGTAGGCCTGGAGCGAGGCGAGGGTCATCTCGACAGCGTCGTCGTAGACCAGGCGCTCGGCCGTCAGCGCGAAGAGGTCGTGCTGCTTCGAGCCGCGGAGGATCGGTGCGGGCGCGTTCATGCCGCCCTCGCATCGTTCGCCGCGACGAGGGTGCCGAGCGCCGCGCGGCCGGCGGTGACTGGCGCGACCTCGTCGTCGACAGCCGGCCGGGCGTCGCCCTGGTGGCGGTCCCGCCGCAGCGCGCCAATGGTGCAGAGTGCGATCAGCATAAGCGACGGCAGGAGAGCGATCGCCAGGCCGAGGCCGATCATCAGGGGGGCGTTCATGCCGCCACCCCTTCGCCGCTCGCCGGGGCGCGCCGCTTCGTGCCGCGGTGCCGCTGAGCCCAGATCCGCACGTCGTCGTAGGTCGTGGCGTGGAGGACGCGCCAAGCCTGCCGGAGTTGGTCGAGGTTGAGGTGCGCGAGAAGCCCCTCCTGGTCGGCCATATCCAGATGGTCGGCGAGGAAGGCGCGGACGCGGGATGCGGCAAGGACCTGCTCGTTCGGCGGCGCCTGCCGGACGAGCGGCACCACCACCTGGAGGCGCAGCAGCGCGCGGGCGTTGACCGTCGCCTGTCCGGCCGGGAGCCCGACGCAGCCGCCGTCCTTGGTCTGGTGCGCCCACGATGCGGGGCAGACCGGGCAGGCCCAGACCCACACGTCGGAAATCTCGGGGTCGCGCGCGTCAACATCGCGGCCGTCGACGAGGGCGCATTCGGTGCCGCAGTCGGCGCAGAAGATGGTCGCCATGATCAGGCGGCCTGCTCGTCTGCTGGCGCGAAGCCGGGGAAGCCGTCGTCCTCCGACGGGGGGCCGCCGTCGTCGCGCGTGTCGACCTCGTCCATGGTTCGGTCGAGCTCGCCCATGATCTCGGCGAGGGCGCCGACCTGCTGCTGAGTGAGCCGTCCGCTCCAAAGCTCAAAGGTGTCCCGGCCCGCCCTCGCCTTCTCGCGCGCCACGTCGAACAGCGTCGGCTTCGAGGACTTCTGATCCGGGGCGCGCGTCGTCTGCTGGCTACCCTTGGGCAGCTCAACGTTCCCACCGGCCGCCCACTGCGCGAGGCTCCGGCCGGTCTCCTCGTCGAGAGCGCGGCGCTCGGCGAACAGCGCGCGGAATTGCTCGGGCAGCTTCAGCATGCGCCGCTCGCCGGGGAAATCAGTCTTCCACTCGGGCACGCCGTTCGCGCCCGGCAGGAGCAGGGCGTTTACGGTCATTTCGAACAGGAACTCCTCGCCGGCGATCGGCATGAAGCCCAACTCGGTTGGCGCGCCACCACCCTTGATCTTGAGCTTTTCCTTGGCGCGAAAGCAGAAGATGAAGTTGGCGTTCAGCCCAAGCACACCGTTGATGAACTGGCGCCGCTGCTTGGCCGGTAAGATCCAGGCAGAATAGGTTGCACGCTTGCGCGCCGCCTCGTTCTCGCCCGCGATCCGGTCGAGTTCGGCCTCCTGGGTCATCAGGTAGCCGCCGACGCCCTCGTGCTCGTGGCTCATCGAATCCACGACGATGGTGCGGGCGCCCTTCTTCACGCAGAACTCTAGCGCGGCGAGGTAGTCCAGCGAGCCGAACGGCGCGCCGAACTCGACGTGCCGGAACTTGAACCGATCGGCGTAATGCAGGGCGCGCCGCGACTCGGTGTCGACGACGAAGATCTCACCGCCCGTGACCTGCTGGACGCCCTGCGCGAGGCGAAGCGCCGAATAGGTCTTGCCGGATCCGGACGGCCCGAACAGGCCGACCAGGAGCGGGACCTGCTGCCGGACAGCCGGCTTGTCCTCGAAGGTGCGAACGGGGGCCTTCATGCGGCTTCTCCGGCTGGGGCGTAGGGGGAGAGTGCCGTCACGATCTGCGCGCCGTAGCGGCGGAACAGCGGGTCGCTCAGCTCGCGCATCTCCCAGCGCTCGGCCGCCCAGCGTGCCGGCTCGACGGGGGCGATGACGTCGGCGTAGCCCGGCCAGTCGTCGGACCGCAGGCACTCCCGGAAGGCCACGGCCGCCGCCACAGCCCGGCGCTCGCCGAGGTACTGCTGCTCGCCGCATAGCGGCACGATGCGGGCCTCGTGCGGCTCGTCGGTCTCGACGAAGTGGAAGCGGAAGCGGACGCGCCCGGCCAACTCGGGCATCAGGTGAACCAAGCCGCGCCGGTACCACGCCTCCTGGATGTCGAGGCCGTCGGCGATGCGGGTGGCGAGCATCCGATCGGACAGGCCGGCCGAAGTGGTCTTGAGGTCGTCGACCGTGGCCGTTTCCGGGTCGAACCAATCGAGCATCGCCCGGCCCCAGACGCCGATCCGGTCCCGCCAGATCAGCACCAGCTCGCCCTCGCCCTCGTGAAAGGCGCGCTCGGCGCCGGGCGTGTGCCGGCACTTCTCGCGGATGGCCGAGACCATTCGCTCTGACCGAGCAAGGTCCCCGGCCAGCACCGGCGTTTCGCCGCGCTCGATCGCGTCGTCGCGCTCCTCCTGGGCGGCCTTGGTCGCGTAATTCTCGACGGGCTTGCCGGCCTTGTTCAGCGCCTCAATGACGTGGATGCCGCGCCCCTTACCGGTCAGCAGCTCGTGAGCGACCGAACCGATGTCGAGCCTACGGTCCTTCTGATCGTCCCGGTCGCCACCGAGCCGAGGGTGCGCCGCGTAGGCGTGCCGCTCGGTCTGGTCGATCAGGATCCGGGCGATCGACGAGGAGAGCGACGGCTCCGGGCACGGATCGGCATGGTAGACGGCCGCCGGCATCCGGTAGATGCCCGGCTCGCGCACGAAGCCGGCGAGGTGGGGCGTGATCTTCATCGCCCTACTCCGCGGCCTGCTGACGGGTCTGAGCGGCGAAGTGCGCGCTCTCGACCCTCACCGCGGCCAGGTGGCCCGCGTCGAGCTGGTCCTCGATCGCCGGGAACCCGCAGAGCCGGTTCAGCGCCAGTGCGGTGATCTCGGCCGCGTCCCGGCGCGCGGCGGCGCCCGGGATGTCGGGGCAGATGATCTCGACGATGTGGTCGGCCCGGTCGACGACCGCGCCCGGGTTGGCGTGGCTGGCCCGGTACGGCCCGGGCTTGCCCAGCAGCGCCATGCGGCGCGCGAAGTCGTTGGCGGTCTGCATGGTCGGCTCCGTCAGGGTGAGGAAGGCGCGGGCCATCACGGCCTCGGCCTCGGAGAAGGGCGGGAAGGTCACAGGCGGCCCTCCCGCTCGCGGGCGCGGCGGGCACGGATCGCGTGCCCCTCGCGGATGTCGGTGACGTCGGCGGGCCGGTCCCGCGTCGGCGCGAGCGCGGCGGACCAGAACCGGAGCCCGGCAAGCCAGGCGTCGAGCCAGAGGGCGAGCGGGTTCATCGCGCCATCGCCAGCTTCGCGGTGAGGCGGCCGGCCGCGATCTCCACCTTCTGGTGAGCCTCGCCGAGACGCTCGGAGAGGCGCCGCAGCTTGTCGAGGTCGTAGGCCTGACCGGCGCCGCGCCCGGTCGCGCGCTCGATCGACCAAGCCATGGCCGATAGGGATTCGATCAGCCCGTCGAGACCGAAGAGCGAGGCGCCGAGTTCGCCGTCGGCGTGGTTGCGCTCGTAGGCCCCGACTGGCTCGGGCCCCGACGTCGCGTCGGTCAGTCGGGCCGCCAGGAGGCGCTCCGGCAGGGTGTGGAGCGGGTGCGCGTTCATGCGGCCTCCAGCAGCCAGTCGGCCTCGAAGTCCGCGAGGGCCGCCAGCTCGTCGGCGGCCTCTAGCGCGAGGGAATCGGCGTGGTTCTGGGCGGCGAAACAGGCCTCGGCCCAGCAGTCGAAGTCGTCGCCGAGGGGCCCGTAGGGGCCGCGCAGGGCGTAGCCGGCGGAGGAGCCGGCGGAGGAGCCGGTGATCCGGTAGCCGTCGGGGAGGTCGAGGCGCGCCATGGTCAGGCCGCCTCGGACGCGTCGTCGAAGAAGCTCGCGACCGGGACACCGATCCGGTGAGCGGCGGCCTGGAGCATGCCGGCCAACAGGCGATTGCTCGCCCGCTCGTACTTCTGGATCTGCTGGAAGGTGATCCCGAGGGCGTGGCCGAGCTGCGTCTGGCTGATGCCGGCAGCGAGGCGAGCAGCCTTCACGCGCTCGGCGATGCGACGGTCGGCGTCGCTGACGATGCGGCCGCCCATCAGCGGGCGCCTCGGACGGCTGCCACGTGCTGGGCGATGAACGCCGGCACGAACGGGGCGAGGCCGATGCTCAGCGAGCCGAGCAGGCAGTGCGCGACCACGACCGTGGCCGAGGCGTGCTGGAGGTTGTCGAGGTAGGCGGTGAGCACTTGGGGGCTCCGTCGCTAGAGGCGATGGAGCAAATTAGCCAAATGGCAAAAGAGGCGTCAAGCGTTTTTTGCCATTTGGCGAAAATGGCGCGCTGGTTCTAGTCGACGGGCTCCTGGCGCAGGCTCACCAGCGTCGCGATGTTGTTCTCACACTCTGAGCAGCCGAAGTTCTGGCGCTGAAGCCATGCGCTCTCCAGCAGCTCGTCGACGGTGCAGGGAGCGTCTTCCAGGTCGGGGGACTCGATCGTCCGCTTGGTCATGTGGTGGCAGTTGTGGCAGCGCAGGCGCATCGTGAACCGCGCCCGGATCGTCGAGACCTCAGCGAACATCCGCAGGCTCCTCCTTCTCGGATGTTCGCACTTTGTTCCTGACCGGGAACGGAGTCGAGGGCAGCCTCAACCTGCGGTTCGGGCTGTGGATAGCGGGGGAAAAGGCTGCCTGGCTAAGACCTATCGGCCCGACGGCGCAGGCCAGGACGGACGCGCATGGAGACGTCGCGCACGAGGCCAATCACCTCCATTGAATTCCATTCCACCGCCGACGGGTTGTTAGGCACTCGGATCGGCTTGTGCTTCTTGTTCGTGGAGCGCGGACAGAACCAAACCTCGTCGTCGTGCAGTTCGACTTCCTTCACCGACCATTCGCGGAGGTGTCCGCCCTCTCGGGTTCGCTGCAGGACGACGATCATGCCGTCGAGGAGCGGCTGACCGGTCTGCTCGAAGTCGACGCAGATAGCCCGGGCACCGTCGGGAATCGGTGGATCGGCAGCGTTCATGCTGTCGCCCTCGACGGTGAGCGCGAACCGCCGCGCCTTCGGGAAGTCCTCGTCCTCAGGCTCGAACACGTATTCCGGCTCCGCGTCGTCGAACTCGACGACCTCGCGGAATATGCCGGCGGCGGTCCGGCCCGCCACCGGGATCGGGAGCAACTTCTCATAGATGGGTGCGGTCGGCGCCGGCTCGGCTTCGATCAGGTCCGAAACCGAGCACTCGAGCACCCGCGCCAGGTTCTCAAGGTCGATCTTCCGCGGTTCGCGCTCGCCGGTCTCGAACCGTTGCACCTGTGACGTCGATAGGCCCACCGCGGCGGCGAGCTTCTCGAGCGACAGCTTGCGCGCTTTCCGGCGCGCTTTCAGTTCCGGCATAGCCATTCGGCGAAGCTGCGTTGGCTCTAGCGCGCCCTCCAGAGCCAATCGGCAAATCCCCCGTTGACATTTTTCGCCATTTGGCAAAATCATGGGGCATGGACCTCGCCGCCTACCTCTCGGAGCGCAACATCAAGCCCGCGACCTTCGCGGGCGAGATCGGTGTGCCGCCCTCCACCATCACGCGCATCCTTCGAGGTGAGCGCGATCCGCGAGGCGCTACCATCCGGAAGATCGTCGCCGGGACCGGCGGCAAGGTCACCGCGTCCGATCTGATTGCCCGCCCGGCCGAGCCCGAGGCCGCGTGATGGGCGCTCACGACTTCATCCGCGAGAAGCAGGTTGAGCGCCTCGTCTTCGAAGCCACCGATGCCGGCTTCCGCAAGGTCTCCCGCATCACCGAGGTGACCGATCGCGAGACGCAGATCATCGCGTCCTACGACCTGGCCGCGCAGCGCATCGTGGTGACCGAGCGTGAGCTGACGTCCTTCCGTACCGGCGCGACGCCTGTGGAGTACGACTGGCTTCGGCTCTCTCTGACCCTCGACGAGGCGCGGGCCCTGAACGCGCGCCTCTCCCGGCTTCTGGCCGATGCTCAGTCGGAGGGAGCTTGATGCTCGCGGCTCGGGATCTCCGGCAGGAAGAGCAGTTCCAGCGCTTTGCGGGCGTCCGGCAATGTCGGATTGCCTTCCAGGGCAACGGCAAGATTGACGTTCGCATTGTAGTGAATGCGCTCGTACTGGCTTCGGTCCGGTATGCGCAGAAATGCGTCGATGATCGCATGCACAGCGAACCGCTGCGCGATCACTTCGGCTTCCAAGTCTTCGATTTTCTTCCGCAAATCGCGGTCGCTCATGGTCGCCTCCATCGACGTGGGCTTCGGCGAGGAGGGTCGGGTGCCAGCCCGGCCCTCCACCCTCACAGCTTCGGCGCATCGCTAAGCTCCGGCAAGCGCGCCCCCGTCAACGGAAAGGCTGCGTGATGGGCGTGGATCACAACCGACCCCTCGCCGCCTTCGCCGGGGCTGTAGCCCTGGCCGCCCTCGGCACAGGTCTGACCGTTCGCAGCCGTGCGCAGCGCGCTCGGGAGAGCGAAGCGCGGTTCGGCACGGCGCTGAGCGAGGCGCGCCGCTTCCTCGCCTCCACAAGTCGTGTCGATCTCAAGCTCGACACCGAGCCCTTGGCCCCTGCGAAGCCGACCGAGCGTCCGCTCGTGCGCGGGATGAGCGTCACGTTCGGCCTCGACGGGTTCGCTGGTTTGGCGCTGCGCGAGGAATCGGGTCGCGAGCATCTCTTCAGCATCCGCGAGAAGAGCCTGCTCGAGTTCATCCGGATGATCGACCCGCGCCGGGAGACAACCTCTGACCCGGCGGGCGCCCCGCACTTGCGCGACATGGGCGCGACCCTCGTCGACAAGGCACGGGCCCGTTTCCTCGAGGCACAGGCCGACAAGCTGGAACGCGAAACGGCTGCGGAGTTCGTCCACGCGCTCGGCAGCGACCGTCCGTTCCAGGCTGACCGGTGGTCGGTGATCTCGGACATCGTTCCGAGCGCCATCATCGCCTGCGCCCGCGATCTGCAGGGCCGCGAGATCCGGATCGAGACGAGCCCCGACCGCGCCCGCTGGCTGGCCGAGCACCTGCTCGCCGCGGCTCGGCAGGTCGAGATGACCTCGGACGTGGATCGCGCGACGGCCGACGCCGTCCGGCGTCACAGCGAGGGCGCGTAGATGCTCGCCGCCCTCTCCCAGCTCACCACCGGCTCCCAGCGTGCGCTTCCGCGTTCGCCCGTGGGCGCTGCCATCCCGGCCGGTGTTGAGGGCCCGCGAGGGCGTTTCTCCCGAGACCGACTGGCCGGAGCCTGCGCGCTCCGGCCCCTTTCGGGAATCCTCGTCGCGGCCGTGATGCTGACCGCCTGCGAGGCCGACCAGATTTCGGCCCGGGCTGTCCTGGAGGAGCAGGGCTTTCACGCGATCGCCTTCGCGATGGCGCCGCCAGTCGGCCGGCCCTGCGCGTGGGGTGAGCCGTTCGCGCTGCGCTTCCGGGCCGTTCGCGAAGACGGCGCCGTCGTGGCGGGCACGCTCTGTGCGGCCGACGAATCCGCCCAGGACGCCAGGCTGTTCGCCGATCCGTCGGAGGGCCAGAGCTGATGGCCGGTCGCATCGATACGGCCGAGTGCCGCGCGCTCCGCGCCGCGGACTGGACGCTGGACCAGCTTCGCTTTCGCTACGGCGTCAGCCGGCCGCGGGTGAGCTTCGTCTGCAAGGGCGTCGTCTGTCCGGTCGACCACCACCGCCGCGTGGCGGACGCGCTCGGCCAGCGCATGACGAAGGTCGGCAAGACCAACCGTGCTCGGGTCCGCGCACTCTTCGCTGCAGGCCACGCTCCGAAGACGATCGCCGTACTGACCGGCTTCAACCTGACGACGGTCTACAGCCACCTGCCGCCGCTCATGTCGCCGCTCGCTCGCAAACTGCGGGAGGCCGCCTGAAATGGTCGCGCAGATCGTCTTCACCGGCCTCGCCGTCTTCTGCGCGCTCGACGCGGCGCTCGTGGCCGCGCTCGCTGGCCGTCTCTGCGCGCAGGATCGCGTCGAGCGCCGCCGCGGGTTCGGCATCGCGGGTGTGATGCTCTGCGCGAGCCTGATCTGTGCCATCGCCGGAGGTGTCGCGTGAGCGCGCTCCGGCTCTCCCATCGCGGCGGCGTCGAGCGCATCGCGCTCCCCGCACGCGAGCGCGCCGGCCGGGCCCTGACCTGGTGCCCGTGCCGGCGCGTCATCGTCCCTCGCGATCGCCTGTGCTTGCCGGCCGTCGATCGCGTCCCTGCGTGTGCGTACCTCACCCCCATCATGGGGAGCTGCTGAGATGTCGGCCGCCTCCTTCATGCCCGGCCAATCCCCGTCGACTTCCTCGATGTTCACAGCATCGAGGAAAGAGATGGGAAAGTCTGGACAGGTCGTGGGAAGGGTTTCACCTTCCGATGACCGAACATTCGCAGAACGTGTGTCGACGTTCCTGCGCAGGATGCATCCGGTCAAGACGGCCCAGTGCGTCGAGGCCGAGGCCGGCATCCCGGCCACCACCGTCCGCAAGTGGCTGGAGCAGGGCTGCGCGCCGAGCGGCAAGCACACCGCCGCGCTGGCCCGCCGGTACCGCGGCTTCCTCTGGGCCGTCTTCCCCGACGCCGAGAACGAGTGGGTCGCGGAGATCGCCCGGCAGGACGAGCTGGAGCGCCTGGAGCGGCAGGCCGCCACCATCCGGCAGCAGATGTCCGACGTTCTGAGGGGGCGCCTGTGATCTGGCTCGCTCGTCTCGCTCGCCTCGCCGATCTCGCGCTGCGCGGCCTCTCGCTCCCGTTCCTGGCCATCGGCTGGATCGCCACCCCGATCCTGTGGAGCGCCCGCGCCTGCCAGGACAAGGCCCGGGAATGGGACCCCGAGCTCTGGGCCCGCGGCCAGCACACCGACCTTCACCCGCCCCCCGGAGCCTGAGGAGAGCCCCTTGACCATTACCGTCTACGTCGATGTCCCGAGCGACCTCGAACGCGCCGCCGAAATTACCACCGTCGAACGGAAGGTCGGTGGCGAGGTCCGGTGCGTCTGGACCGACGCCGTGAAGGCCGGCCAGAACCGCTACTTCTACGCGCACGACGGCGCGTCGATCGTGGTCGCGGAAACGACCGGCGGTGTCAGCGATGGCCATCCCCGGCTGGTCGCCGTCTTCGCCTTCTCACTGGGCCAGCCGGTCGGACTGGTCGGCACGGACGAGCGCGGCACCATCATCGCCCGGGCCGAGTACGCCGAGAGCTCGCGCAACTACCTCGTCCGGTATCGCGCCGCCGACGGTCGTCTGACCGAAGGCTGGTGGAGCGAGGCGGCGATCGCTGCGGTCAACGCCCCGGCCGGCCCCGCCGAGCAGCCTGCGGAAGCGGCCTGACGATGGTCGACGGCAGCGACCAGGCCGCGGCCTTCCAGACCGCCCTCGACCGCGGGCTTCCCGCACTGCTCGGGGGTGCCTGCAAAGGCGTCGAGGACGGCATCCAGAACGCCTCGCCGGCGACGTTCGCCCTGCGCTGCTCGCTGCTGGCCTACCTGCGCGTCGCGCTCTGGACCGCCGAGCTGGTGCTGGAGGCCGAGCAGAAGGGCGGATCAACGCCGGCGAGCGTCAGCCCCGGCCAGTCCCTCACCCCGGTGCTCGGGCGGGATCTCGCGCTCGTCGAACCGCTCGTGCCGCGCCGCTCCGGCGGCCTCGACCCGCGCCTTCCGGCCGGCCGCTACCACCCCTGATCCGAGCCCGAGGAGGCCGCGATGCACAACCCCCTGTCCGCCCTGATGGAGATCCTCCGCCGCGTGCTGCCGGCCAGCGCCGACGCCGAACTCGTCGAGGTCGAGACGCACCTTCGCGCGGGCATCGAGAGCGTGGTGCGCGCCGAGGTCACCGAGCAAGTCGAGCAGCTGCGGACCGACGTGCTCGCCGCCGTGCGGACCACGCTCAGCCCGATCGTCGGTGCTGCCGCCCTGGCGCCCGAGACCGCGGCCGGCGAGCCGGCGACGCCGCCCGCAGCCTGATCCCGAAACGAGAACCGCCCGGCCTGCTGTGGGAGCGGGTGCCGGGCGGTCAATCGAAGTCGCGTTGGAGGCCGATATGGAAGCCACAGACCTGTTTTCGACGCAAGAGCCCGAGGCCGTTTTAGTGGTCGATGGCGCTTCGTCTTTGGCTATTCCTGCGCCGCGCCGGGTGATCCTTGGCGTTGATCCTGGCGCGTCTGGCGCGATCGCCTTCTTTCGCCCGGACCGGCCGGCCGAGATCGAGGTCTACGACGTCCCGCTCGTCGACAAGATGATCGATGCCGCGCAGGTCGCGCACCTGATCCGCTCGGCCGGCGCGACCGAGGCGATGATCGAGCGCGTCGGCGCGATGCCGAAGCAGGGCGTCTCGTCCACCTTCAAGTTCGGCATGGCCTACGGGGCCGTTCTCGGGATCGTCGCCGCGATGGAAGTGCCGATCCGGCAGGCCACGCCCGGCCGCTGGAAGGCTCACTTCCGGCTTAGCGCCGACAAGGAACAGGCCCGCGGCCTCGCCGTCCGCCAGTGGCCGGGCTCCCGCGACTTCTCGCTGAAGAAGCACCACGGCCGCGCCGAGGCCGCCCTGCTCGCCCTGTATGCCGTCGAGGTGGTGCGGTGAGCGGCGCCCGGGTTACGCGGCTGGACCGCGACCGCTTCGAGGTGTGGTCCCGCGTGCCCGGGATCTCCCTCGCCGTCCTTGAGGACAGCTACCGCTTCGAGCGGGCGGCTACGCCCGCCGACCGCCGCCAGCCCAGCCCGCGCCCGGTGCCCGGGCCGCTGGTGAAGGAGGCGATCGCCGCCGGCGTGCCGCTGCGCCGGCCCGGGGATCTGTTCGGGGGTGCGCTATGAGCGTGCGCGGGGCCCCCTCTGTCATGGCGTCCAGGCGCGAGCCGCCGGATAGCCTCGACTTCTTCCCCACGCCGCCCTGGGCGACGCGCGCTCTTCTCGTCGAGGTGCTGCCGCGGGTGACGGCTGGCCTGCACATCCTGACCGCTTGGGACCCGGCCTGCGGTGAGGGCCACATGGTCGAGGTCCTTGGCGAGCAGATTACCTTCGCGAAGGGGACGGACGTCTTCGATTACGGGCGCGGCTACCCTGTCGCCGACTTCCTGGACGCTGGCACGAGGCTGAGCCCCGGCGCCGATCTGATCTGCACCAACCCGCCGTTCAACGCGGCGGTGAAGTTCGCGCTCAAGGCGCTCGACGAGGCGCCGGTGGTGGCACTCCTCCTGCGCACCGTGTGGGTGGAAGGCGAAGGCCGGTACGAGGCGCTGTTCCGCGACCGGCCGCCGACGGTGTTCGCGCCCTTCGTCGAGCGTGTGCCGATGGTGAAGGGCCGTTGGGATCCCGATGCACGCTCGGCCACGTCCTACGCGTGGTTCGTGTGGGTCAACGGCGAGCCCGCGAGGGCGCCGCTGTGGATCCCGCCGGGCCAGCGCCGAATGCGCACGCGGCCGGACGATGCGCGCCGCTTCGGCGGTGCCGTCGACACTCCCCTGTTCGACCTCGTGGCGGCGGAGTAGCGCGATGGCCTCCGCATCCTGGATCATCGAGCAGCAGCGCGCCGAAGCGGAGATGATCGACCGCTTCAACGACCTCGACGCGGTGATCACCCGCGTCGAGGACGAGGAACGGCGCCACCGCGTCACGGCCGAGACGTTCGCCGGTCAGCCGAACTGCAACGGCGCCGTCGCCCTCCAGCGCGCCAACGACCTCAAGCAGGTTCTGGCGATCGTGAAGCACCATCAGGCGAACATCGACCGCGTCCATCTGCTGGAGCAGCCGAGCCGCCTCGTGCGCAAGACGGGGAGCGGCCGATGACAAGAGCCATCACAGCGCCCGTACTCAAACGCGATTTGAGCGCCGCCTATGTGCGGAGCCGCCTCGAATACGATCCCGAAAGCGGCGTGTTCACTTGGCGTCTTCGTCGTGTCCGTCGGCAGTACGATGCTAGTTGGAATACACGCTTTGCTGAAAAGGTTGCGGGCTCTCTCGACAAAGACGGGTACGTCACGATCAGTCTGCGCGGGAAGCACTATAGGGCGCATCAGCTTGCCTGGCTGTACGTCACTGGTGTTTGGCCCCCTCACGAGCTTGATCATCGCGACCGTGACAAGTCCAACAATCGGTTCCTGAACCTTCGTCCAGCAACCAAATCTCAGAACGCCGTCAATACGGCCGCACCGAGGAGTAACCGATCCGGGCGGAAGGGCGTCATCTGGCAGGCTCACGCTCGCAAATGGCGCGCCCGGATCAAGATCAACGGGCGCACCATCCATCTCGGCTACTTTGCTCAGATCGAAGAGGCCGCTCACGCTTACAGGGAGGCAGCGAACCGCCATTTCGGCGCGTTCGCTGCGGTCGCGTGATGTGGAGCCCTCAGCAAGACGCGGCCCTCTGCGCCATCGCGGCGTGGCACCGCGATTCGGACGATCAAGTGTTCTACCTCGCCGGGTACGCCGGCACCGGCAAGACGACGATCGCCAAGGAGGCGGCGGCGGGCTGCGATGGCGATGCCATCTTCGCGGCGTTCACCGGCAAGGCCGCGCTGGTCCTGCAGGGCAAGGGCTGCCGCGGCGCCCGGACGATCCACTCGCTGATCTACTCGGCCTACGAGCACGAGGAGATCGACGAGGCGACGGGCGAGGTCCTGCGCGTCGAGTGGCGCTACGGGCTGAACCCGCTCTCGGAGGCCTCCACCGCCGACCTGATCGTGGTCGACGAGTGCTCCATGGTTGGCGACCGGCTGGGCGAGGACCTGCTGTCATTCGGCACGAAGGTGCTGGTGCTAGGCGACCCGGCGCAGCTCCCACCGGTGCGCGGCGAGGGCTTCTTCACCCGGGTCGCGCCGGACTTCATGCTGACGGAGATCCACCGGCAGGCGGCGGACAACCCTATCATCCGCATGTCGATGGATGTCCGCGAGGGGCGTCGGCTCCAGCGCGGCGGCTACGGCGACAGCCGTGTGATCGACGTCCGCGATCTTGGCCAGCGGGCGGTGACCGGCGCTGATCAGGTGCTCGTCGGCCGCAACATGAGCCGGCGCACGGTGAACCAGAAGGTCCGCAAGATTCAGGGTCGGGACCCGCGCCATCCCGAGCCGGGTGACCGCCTCGTCTGCCTGAAGAACAACAAGGACAAGGCGCTTCTGAACGGCGGCCTGTGGTCGGTGCGCGAGATACAGCGCGGCGAGGGCGACTTCTACTCGCTCCACGTGGATTCGCTCGACGTGCCGAAGCTTGAAGCGCGCGTGGTGGTGCACCGACTGTTTTTCGACGGGATGCCCGAGGACATTCCGTGGGAGATCCGGAAGAAGTCGGACGAGTTCACGTACGGCTACGCGCTCACCGTCCACAAGGCGCAGGGCTCGCAGTGGGACGACGTCCTGCTGATCGACGAGAGCGCGACCTTCCGGCAGGACCGGGCCCGGCACCTCTACACCGGCCTGACCCGGGCCGCGCAGCGCATCACGGTGGCGCTATGAGCGTCGCCGAGGACTTCGCTCGCTGCGCACGGCTCCGCATGGTCGAGCTGGAGTGGTTCCGCGCCGCCGGCGTGTCGGGCGCCCAGCTCATCGGCTACCGCGTCGACCCGGGCGCTATGGGCTATGCCCAGTTCCGCCTGCTCTACCCGACCCGGGAGCCGGTCGACCTCGGTTTCGAGGTGCGGCGCGCCCGCGTCCAGTTCCTGGCTCGGGGTCGCTTCATCCCCGCGTGGGACCGGCGCGCGGCGACCGACGAGACCGTGCCGGCCCTGGTGATCCCGGCGCTGGAGGACGGCGAGCTCGTCGACCTCGTCGCGTGGCACCCGAAGACCAGGCGCCTCGCCTCGCTGGACCGTCGCGCCGGCTGGCTCGCTGGCCCCGTGCCGGAGCCGGATGCGCCGCTCGTGGTGTTCGCCGATCCCCTTCCCTGGTTGGCCGCGTGCCGGGCCGGCGTGGTGGTGGTGCACGAGAGCCTCGCGCGGCCCTTCCTGCTGGCCCAGCCCGCGATTCAAGCGGCCGACGTCGACCACGGCGAGGCCCTTCGCGCGATGCTCGCGAAGGTCCGCCTCCCGGAGATCTTTTTCCCGGCGCCCGAGGAAGGTGCCACGAGGTTCGCGGCATGACGGCGACGGCCAAGCTCATCAAGCTCGCCGACGAGAGCAAGAAGAAGCGGCGCCGGAAGGGCGGCTCCGGCGACTACACGGACGTCGACCTCGAGGCCGGCGGCTACAGCCACGAGTTGATGAACAGCGAGTTCGCGTTCCTGCTCGTCGGCTCGAAGGCTGTCGTCATCCGCGAGAACCCGAACGCGCCGATCGAGCAGCGGGTGCGATTCCTGACGCTCGACGCCTTCCGGCAGTGGTCGCTCAACCGGCACACCGAGGTCTTCGACCCGGCGGCGAAGGAGGTGAAGACGGTCAGCTGGGCCAAGCGCTGGCTCGGCAGCATCGACCGTCGGCAGTTCGACGGCGTCGAGTTCCACCCCGATTCCAACCCCGACCCGGACCAGGGCGGCGGGACGCCCGGCTATTACAACCTCTGGCGCGGCTGGGGCTGCGAGCCGCGGCGCGGTGGCTCCTACGCCGTGTTCCGCGACCACCTGCTGACGAACGTGTGCAGCGGCGACCAGGACCTCTTCCGCTGGGTGTTCGGCTTCTTCGCCCACATGCTCCAGCGTCCCCGTGAACGCCTCGGCGTCGCGCTGGTACTGCGCGGCAAGCAGGGCGCCGGCAAGACGAAGCCCTGCGAGGTGTTCGGATCGTTGATCCCGTCCCACTACTTCCTGGTCGATTCCGCCCGCTACCTAACCGGCACCTTCAACGCCCACATGGCGTCGTGCCTGCTGCTCCAGGCCGACGAGGCGGTGTGGGCCGGCGACAAGCAGGCCGAGGGGCGGCTGAAGGGGCTCGTCACCTCGACCGAGCAGATGGTGGAATCGAAGGGCATCGACCCGATCCGCCTGCGCAACTTCGTCCGGGTCGTCATGACCTCGAACGAGGACTGGGTCGTGCCGGCCGGCAAGGAGGAGCGGCGGTTCTGCGTGCTCGATGTGGGCGACGGCGTCATGCAGAACAGCGAGTACTTCGCCGAGATGCAGCGCGAGCTCGACAACGGCGGCCGCGAGGCCCTGCTGCACGATCTGCTGGCGTTCGACCTCACCAAGGTCGACCTGCGCCACATCCCCAAGACTGGCGCGCTGCTCGAGCAGAAGATCCACTCGCTCGATGCGATCGACGCGTGGTGGCTGGACCGGCTGATGGCCGGGACGCCGACGCGCAAGGCCGACGAGTGGCCGAACCACATCTGGACCAATCTCGTCCGCGACGACTACCTCGAAGCATCTGAGCGACGCGGCGTGCGGCGGAAAAGTACCGAGACCGAACTCGGCGCCCGGCTCAAGAAGATCGTCCCGCTCTTGCAGCGCCAGAAGCGGCCATGGACCACGCCCGAAGGTGAGCGCCGAGTGTGGTGCTACATCCTGCCGTCGCTGAAAGACTGTCGCAGATCTTTCGAGAAGGCCATCGGCCAAGTCATCGAGTGGCAGGACGAGGAAGACGTGCCTGGGCCGGACGATGGCTGATCCGCCCCACCTGCCCCACCTCTGTTTCGAGGTGGGGCGCCTGTAACCCACTGAAATCAAAGGCTCTGCCCCACCTGCCCCACCTGCCCCACCTCGCGCGCGCGTATGGAAAATCGGAGCTGCAGTTCGGGGCCAGCCAGCGCCCCGCCTACTCCTGAAATTACTCCAACCTTCAAAAAAGGTGGGGCAGGTGGGGCAGGTGGGGCAACACCAGGAAGATCAGACACTTACGCCGCCCCACCTCCATAACCGAGGTGGGGCAGGTGGGGCAGAAGCCCCGAAGGCCAGACAGGAGACCCCCGATGCCCGAGACCAACACCACCGACCTCGTCAGCCTCGCAGCCGGAATCACGGCCTCCTACGCCGCCGGCAACCACTTCCCGGCCTCCGCGCTGCCGGACGTGCTCACGGCCGTCCACGGGGCGCTCTGCGGCTTGGTGCAGGGATCGGCGGTCGAGGCGGCCCCTGCGCCTGCGGCCGACACGCCCTCCCCGGCCGAGATCCGGAAGTCGATCCGTCCGGACGGCCTCGTCAGCTTCCTCGACGGGCGGTCGTACAAGACCTTGAAGCGGCACCTCACCGCCTACGGGCTCACGCCGGACGGCTACCGGCAGCGGTTCGGCCTGCCGGCGGACTACCCGCTGGTCTGCCCGTCCTACTCGGCCCAGCGATCCTCGCTGGCCAAGGCGATGATGCTCGGCGTGCCGGGCAGCCGGGCGAAGCTGCAGGCGGCGGAGTGAGGGCTGTGGCGGCGATCCTGATCATCTACCTCGCCAGCAGTTCGGCCTCGACCGGGATGACGATGGCGACGGCCGAGTACGGCAACGCGGCCGCCTGCGAGGAGGCCGGCAAACAGGCCGAGAAGCGGCTGTCTGGCTGGGTGACGACGGTCCGCTGGTCCTGCTCGCCCAAGGGCGATGTTGGCCCTGCCGCGCCGCAGGCCCGCTGATGCCGACCTACACGCTCATCACCGTGACCCATGGCGGCAAGGTCCGCCATTCGCGCGGCTTCGAGAGCCTTCGCATGTGCCAAGAGGCGCGGTCGATCGCGCTCACCGGCATGACGATCGCCCAGGCGGAGGAGGCCGACCGGGTCGTGCGCGAGCGGGAGGCCGAGTGGGCGCGCCAGCGCCAGGGCATGATGGAGGCTGAGTGGCGGGAGCGGCACCCGCCCCGGTCGCCGACCGAGGTCGAGGCCGCAGGCCTGCGCGTCATGCGGCTCGTCTGGACACATGGCGAGACGAGCGCGCGTCCCGAGTACCTCAACGACTGGTACGGCTACCAAGTGTCGGTCCGCGTGGACCGGTCGGTTTTCGGCGACGACGGCCTGATCCGCGACGAGTTCAGGATCACCGGCGGGCGGTCGTGGGGCGCGCATCACCTCACGGCGTCGCCCAGTCCGGACCCTGGCAGCATCCGCGTCGCCCACTGCGTGATCGAGCTGCCGGACGAGCCGGCCGTTCCCCTGTCGAAGCTGATGGACGCTGCGGAGTAGGCTCATGGACGCGATCACGGGACAGACGCTGCGCGATTGGGGCTTCACCGGCGGCAGCTGGATGAAGGCTGGCCTCGCCAAGGCCAACGACATGCGTGCGGAGGGCGCGACCGACGATGAGATCCGCGTCGCTCTGCGAACGGTGGAGGTCGAAGCCGTTCCGGCTCCGGTAGCCGGCGCTCCCACGACGGCTCCGATTCCAACGCGCCGTCCGGATCTCGTCGTGCAGGAGCCGCCGATCACGATCTTCGGTGAGCACGACGACCGCACCCGTGGGCAGATCGAACGCTGCATGGGCATCGGCTCGGCCGTGAAGGGCGTCCTCTGCGCGGATGGCCACCTCGGCTACGGCCACCCGATCGGCGGCGTCGTAGCCTACGAGGATCACATCTCTATCTCGGGCGTGGGCTTCGACATCGCCTGCGGGAACATGGCCGTGCGCCTGGACGCCCGGTACGACGACGTGAAGGACCGAGTCGCGACGATCCTGGCCGACATCGGCCGCGTGATCAGCTTCGGTGTCGGGCGCAAGAACGAGGAGCGCGTCGACCACCCGCTGTTCGAGAGCCCGCTTTGGGCTGACGTCGCCGGCGCCGAGGGTCTGAAGAGCAAGGCGCAGGCGCAGCTCGGCACCGTCGGATCCGGCAACCACTACGTCGACCTGTTCGAGGACGAGGCCGGCTTCGTCTGGATCGGCGTGCACTTCGGCTCGCGCGGCCTCGGCCACGCCATCACGACGCAGCACCTGAAGCTCGTCGGCGCGAAAGACGGCATGGAGGTCGACCCGGCACTGCTCCCGATCGATCACGACCTCGGACGCTCCTACATTGCCGGCATCGAGCTCGCTGGCCTCTACGCGTATGCCGGTCGAGAGTGGGTCGTAGAGCGCGTCCGACAGATCATCGGCGGTCAGGTCACCGAGAGCGTCCACAACCACCACAACTTCGCGTGGCGGGAGCGACATGGTGATCGCGATCTCTGGGTTGTTCGCAAGGGCGCGACACCGGCCTTCCCCGGCCAGCGTGGCTTCGTCGGTGGCTCCATGGGCGACGATGCGGTCATCCTGGAGGGGGTCGACACCCCGGCCGCCCAGGAGGCGCTCTACTCCACCGTGCATGGCGCCGGCCGGGTCATGTCCCGCACCGAGGCGCGCGGGCGCTTCGTGAAGGACGAGCGAGGCAAGAAGATCCGCCAGCCCGGCCGGATCCGTCACGACGAGTGGCAGGCGTGGATCCGTGGTCGCGGCGTGCATCTCCTCGGTGGCGAGATCGACGAGGCGCCGCAGGCCTACCGCCGCCTGCCGGACGTCCTGGCAGAGCACGTCGGGACGATCCGGGTGCTGCACACGCTTCGCCCGTTCGCCGTCGCAATGGCCGGCGAAGGGGAATTCGATCCTTACAAAGACTGAGGTTGGGAACCGAGCATCAAGCTCGACTAGCGTCGCCAGCGCGAAGTGATCTTTGAGAGTTCCCAAACAAAAGCTTCTTTCAACAATCCGGGAACTTCTCTGATCGGGATCTCGTCCTCGGGAGACAGGGATGCCTGTAAGGCGATCCTACTTTGAAGTTTTCGCCAGGAATGCACAATAGCGCAGCATGGCAAAACGTGCATAACACAAACCATTACCCACTCAATGAGGCTGTAGTTGCCAAATTCGTTGGATGAGAAGTGGGTTACATCAAAAACAACGACAAATCCGCCGCCGAATATCTGGACCGACAAAGCCCAGGCTGCGAGGTATTTTACAGCCCGATCCCATGTCCAGCTTTTTCCCGTTCCTGCTCCAGCCAATATACGTAGCGCTTGAAAGAAGGGCGAGATGTTGCCTGGGTACTCCGCAACGTGCGCCGGCCACTCTTGCTGGTACTGCTCCCGCAGTTCGATCGGTGCACGATTGATCGCAATATCGATGATTCGCGTAGTTGTGCGTGGAAGCCAAGCGATGATTTCATCTTTTAGTATGCCGGTCATGACTACCCCAAAGGCGCCAAATACAAAAAGCAAAGATTTGATCAGCCATTCCATGAAGGTGCCCCGATCAGATTTGGCATTTGTAGTTCGGACAACGCAGAACGAGCACGAGTCACTCCGATGCCGGTCAAGTTGTAAAAGCGCCGCTTCGGTCGACCTTCTTCTTTCGGATCAATTTTCTCCCAATTGCCTTCGATCCACTTGGCTTTCTCAAGGCGAGCAAGCAGCGGGTAGAGAGTGCCAGCACCTACTCCGGTCGCCTTTGAGATTGCTGCTCCTGAGGCTTCTGCTGAATTTGCCGCCAGCAAGAACTTCAGCACCTTCAAGGTGGGGGCTGAAAGGCGCGGGTCTCGGTCAGCCATTCGGGAATCCTTGAATGTCGATATAGCCCCTATATCGAGTTTCGTTAGAGCTGTCCAGAATGTCCTGCGGTCGCTGATTGAGATCGATGCGAGTCCCCACAAATGGTCCCGATCCGCCCCGCGAGCCCTGGACCTGCGCCGATGTCGAGCGCTGGCTGAAGACCGCATTCCGGGCGATGCCGTACACGCCGATCTACGCGCCGCGCGGCAACACGCTGAGGTCGGCCGACGTGAACCAGCCCAGCGCGACCTTCGATATCGTGGCCTTCACCGGCACCGTGCTCGGCGATCGGTCCGAGGATCGCAGGATCCTGCTGCTCTGGGCGCGGGCCATCGCCACCGAGGGCGAGATCGGCGGCTCGATCGCTCAGTTCTGCGAGGCCCGGGGCATGTATCGCAGCACGTTCGACCGCAAGCGGATCCGGGCCTGTGAGAAGATCGCGGCTGAGAAGAACAGGCGTGACGGTCGGCACTGATCTATGTTCGGCCGCGCTCCATCGAAAATGCCGCAGCGGTCAAGTTTCCTCTTGACGATGCGGAAACGGGCGCCGGACCACAGGTGCGTTGCTGCTTCGTGTCGAACGGCAAAGCATTGGGGACCACCGTGCAGGCCAGTTCGCAGAGCACCACCCAAGCCGGGGCACCGAAGCGCCGCAAGATGACGATCGAGGAGGCCCTCCGCTGGGCCATCCGCGACGAGCTGCCGAAGCGGCGCGCCGACGCCCCGATCCGCGGGCCGCAATGCGCCTCCGACCCGGTTTGGCGGATGGTCGCGATGGGCGGCCGGGTCGACAACTGGTCGCGTGAGCCCGGGATGCCGCCGGCGATGGGTGACCCCCATCCGGACGCCATCACGATCGAGGCGCACCTCCAGGTCCTGAGCGAGACCCTGAAGCGGGTGGCCGTCGGATCCGCGGTCTGCCCGCTCGATCTCTCTCCCTATCCCGTCCAGGTCGAGCTGCGCGGCAAGGCCAGCCTCGACGTGATGGTCGCCGCCGCGATCGACGCCACGCCGTCCTGGCTCGTGACCGGCGCGATCCGCAGCCGGCCGGAGGTCGGCGACGGCATCGCGATCGAGCCGGTGAAATCGACGAACGGCAAGATCACGCTGTGGCGGACGGTGCAGGTGCTGTGCGGCCAGGGCGAGGACGGCACGCCGTGGTTCACGAGCCACGACGAGGTTGCGGTGTCCAAGGGCGACAGCCGGGATACCGGGCTGTTCTGCAAGCTGGACTACACCCGCCTGGGATTCGAGGTCGTCGAGGAGCAGCTGCGCTACGCCTACTGGCACGCCGCGCTCGTCTACCTCGTGCCGGCCCTCCAGCACCTGACCAGCATCGAGGTGCTGCCGCCGAAGTCGCCGATCGCGCCCTGGCTGGAGCCAGCTGAAGAGGTCCGCGCGCCGCTGCCGAACCTACGGCCCCGCCGCCACATCGAGAGCGATCGCCGGGTGGCTGGTCGCCGCGCGGCGCCGATGCGGGCCTCCCCGGTCCGGAAGATCGATCCGCGCGACTGGGCCGCATCACGCAAGTGGCTGGCATAGGTCGACGAAATTCGCCTAGACGGCTGACAATCATTATCTAAAATCGAACCCGCGGCAAATATGGCTGGCTGCCGAAATGCCTGCAATGCCCTGATAAGCCCATGTGAGCATGTATGATGCGTGCGATATTGGAAGACATAACCAATCGCATCTCAAGCGCTTCCATTTTGAAATTCGTAGCGGCGATTCTGGCGATCGTTGTAGCAGCTGGCAGTATATACGTATTTGGATTTCTGGTTTATTTGGGGTCTGCTGGGTTCAAATATTGGCAGGAGGTGCTGCGCGACCATTTTGCGGCAATTATCGGCTTGCCCGGAGCCGCTGCGGTCTCTTTTGCCATCGTAGTTTTTCTTAGACAGACCGAAGGGCCGATCGAATTTGAGGGCCTGGGCTTCAAGTTCAGGGGAGCCGCAGGACAAGTGGTTATGTGGATCGCATGCTTCCTGACGATCACCGCTGCGATTAGGATGTGCTGGGAGATACCCAAGTAAGTCGCCACCAGCATACGAGAGCTTGACCGGGAGAACGGCTTGCGGTAGTTTGGATCCTGCAAAATTTTAGAAGGCCCCGGCGGAAATGCGCGGGGCCTTCGTCGTTTCGGGCTACGCCCGAGCGAGTAGGTGCGGCGCGCCCGAGCGCGTGAAAAAGGCATCGCAGTAAGCCGGCCAGCCAGGACGCCCGAAAAACCCGCAGCCGTCCTCAGGACGGTTGTTGAAGCTGTAGCCCCGGCCCGCACCTCCACCCGAACTTCCCTCGTGCCCCGTTCGTTGTAACCCGCGACACGGCCACGGTTTTCTGACACTATCGGTCCCCGTGATGTTCCAGCCGGGCGCACACGCGTGAGCGCGCATGCGACAGTGACCGCGATCGAGCAGGAGGCCGCAGCCTTCTGCCGGCGGCGCTTCCGCGATCAGGCGGAGTACCTCGAAGCCAAGGACTCGCACTGCAAGCGCATCGCCGCGCTGGTGCGCCAGCTCCGCCCGCAGCTCGGTACCGTCGAGAAGCGCTCGTTCGGCACGTCCGGCACCAGCACGAAGGGCGTCCCCTTCACGGTGACGCGGCGCGCGAGAAAGCGAGCGGCCTGAAGATCAGGCCTGGCCCGGCCACTGACTGACCGGAATGAGCGGCGGGCTCATCCGCATCAAGGTGAGCTCGGTGGGTTTCACCTCGAGCCGCTCGTAGCCGGCCGCCAACAGGATGCCGAGGTCGTTGGGGTGCATGTTGGGCACCGTCCGGACCGTCCCGATGGGCGCGTCGAGCAATTCCTGAACGATCATTTCGGCCTCCACAGTCTTGAAGGTCGATGATGGGGCCGGAAACGGTCTTCGACAAGTTCTGGGCGCTCTTTTCGGGCGCACGATAACTGCCCTTCCCGTGCACCCGAACGGGGTCGGATCGGATGCACGATAACGCCCTCGTTCTGGCGCCGACGATGGCGCTCGTCCTGGCCGAGCCAGACGCGCTCGACGCGGCGGCTGCCCGGTTCGCCGCGGCCAGCCGATCAACCGCGACCCGGCGGGCCTACGCCGCCGACTGGCGCGACTTCACGGCCTGGTGCGCGGAACAGGGCGCCGAGCCCCTGCCGGCCTCGGGCCGCACGGTCGGCCGCTACCTGACACATCTGGCCGGCCTCGCCCGGTCGGTCTCGACAATCGACCGGCGCGCGGCCGCGATCGCCTGCATCCACCGCGCGGCCGGACACGACAGTCCGACCGTTCGTGAGGAGGTCCGGCAGATCCTCGCCGGGATCCGCGCCACGCTCGGCCGGGCGCCAGCGAAGAAGAAGGCGCTCACGGTCGACCTCGTCGGCCAGGTAATCCGCAAGATCCGCGGCAAAGATCTCGCCGCGGTCCGCGATCGGGCTCTGATCCTGCTGTGCTTCGGCGCGGCGCTCCGCCGGTCCGAACTGGTTGGACTAGACGTCTCGGATGTCGAGCGACACCGCCGCGGCCTGATGGTCCGGCTCCGGCGCTCGAAGACCGACCAGACAGGCGAAGGCCGCTCCATCGCGGTCCTCGACGGCAAGCTGAAGATCCCCGCCGCCGTTCAGGCGTGGCTCGAAGCTGCCGGCATCGCGGACGGCCCCCTCTTTCGCGGGTGCGACCGCGGCAAGCTCTCGGCCGAGCGGCTGAGCGCTGGCCAGTTCGCCCGCATCCTGAAGGCGCGCTGCGCCGCCGCCGGCCTCGACCCCGATGCGTTCGGCGGCCACTCGCCGCGGCGCGGGTTCGCGACGACGGCCGGCGACGAGGGCGCGGACCTCAGGCTCACCGCCAAGCACATGCGCCACGTGAAGCTCGAGACGACCGCCGGGTACATCGAGGATGGCGACCTGTTCCGAAAGAACGCCGGCGCGGACTTCCTGTGATGACCTCCGTCCCGCCGCCGATCGCATTCCGCTCGGGCCTGACCGCCTGGGCGCACAGCTTCGGGTCCTGGCGCATCGAGTTGGCGTCCAGCGCGCACGATGCGCCGCTCTACCTCGCCACCGACGGCGCCCGCATCCGCTGGGTCCACGCCGTCGGCGAGGCAACCCGCTTCGAGACATCGAGCGCCGCGTGGGACCTCGTCCACGCCGAGCAACTCGCCGAATCCGTCCGCGTCACCTGCTGAGGCCTGACCGCATGATCGCTGCCGCGCGCGCCGTTTCGCCCGAGCGCACCGTACGGCCGCGCGCCGATGCGCGGTCGGAGCGTCTCATCGAACGCATCCAGGCCGCCCGCGCCGACATCCTCGAGGCGACGCCGACCGAGGAAGTCGTGGACGCGGAGCGCGAGATCCGCCGCGCCGTCATGCAGAGGTTCCGGCTGTGAAGCAGGTGGTGAAGCGCCTCGCCGTGCTGCTGCGCCTCGCCGCGCCGGCCCCGACGCCGTCCTGGCGCGATGCCCGGCCGGTCCTGGTCGGCGCGCCGCTCGTGCTCGGCGCTCCGTTGTCTCGCGGGGAGGCTCCCTGACATGGACGAGCCGTTCCTCGGCGACATCGACACCCAGGTCGCCGCGACCGCACGCGCCGTCGCGCCAGTGCTGATCTCGCCGCCCACCGCGACGCTGATCATGATCGCGCTCGGCATCCTCGCCGTCGTTCTCGCGTTCGACGCGCTGGCGCCGGCCAAGGGCCCGCGCCGATGAATCCGCTGCTCGCCGTCGTCCTCGTCTGCGCGCTGAACACGGCGCCCGACGCCTGCACCCGCGAGACCGCGCTCGACATCGTCGTCGCGCCGGCCTCGACGCCCTTCAACTGCATGATGACCGGGCAGGCCTCGGCGGCCCACGCCGGGCTTCCGGGCGATGGCCGCTTCGCCGTCGTGCGCTGCGAGCGCCGGAGGGCTTCCTGATGGCCGAGCGCATGCAACAGCAGGCACCGCGGCCCCTGCCCCAACCGCAGCAGGTGCAGTGATGCCGCGTCACCGGCTCGACCTCTGGGCGCTTCTCGACGTCTACCGCTGCACGTTCGAGGTTCTGCACGAAGCCGCGCTTCAGTGGCCCTTCGCGGTCGCCGCCGAGGCGGCGCGCTGGTCGAGGGCCTGAACGTGTTCCGCGCCGGCTTCATGCGTTTCGCCCGGGCGCTGATCCGCGCGTTGAAGGACTGATCCGATGTTCCGTTCGACGCTGGCCGCTGTGCTCGCCGCCGCGATGGGCGCGATCGCCGTGCGTCCGGTCGAAGTTGCCTGTGCCGACGCGCTGCTGCCGCGGCCCGAGCTGGTCGCGGTTGGACTGGTCTCGGTCGTCGCCGGTCTGCTCTGGCTGTTCGTGATGCTCTGCCGAGAGCCGAAGCCGGCCCGGCGCGTATCGCTGACCTGCCCGCGCGGCCGGCCGGCGCCGCCGAGCGCCGCCTCGGGCGTGAAGCCTCCGCGCGATGCGGCCGGCCGGTTCAAGGGACGCTGACCATGGCCGCGCAGACGCTGACGATCCTCGATCCGGTCTCGGGTGAGCTGAAGACCATCACCGTCGGGCGCTGATCCCATGCTGGTCCTCGACGCCAGCGAGTTCGGCCTCAAGGCCGAGGCCGTCGGGCGCGCCGCCAAGCAGGTCCCGTTCGTCACCGCCGTCGCGCTGACCAACGCGATGAAGGATGCTCGCGAGGCCGAACGCGAGACCATGCGGTCCGTGTTCGACCGGCCCACGCCCTACACGCTCAACGCGCTGCAGGTGCGGCCGGCCACGAAGCAACGGCTCCAGGCGGAGCTCGGCTTCAAGGAAGGCTTCGGCGGCACGCCCGCCTGGAAGTACCTCGGGCCCCAGGTCGCCGGCGGCGAGCGGAAGCGGAAGCGCTTCGAGATCGCGCTGACCCGGGCCGGCATCCTGCGCTCGAACGAGTACTGCGTGCCCGGCCGCGGCGCCCAGCTCGACGGCTACGGCAACATGAACCGCGGGCAGATCGTCCGCATCCTGTCCGCCCTCGGGGCCGCGTCCGACGCGGCGCAGAACACGATCCGCCGGCCGAAGCGGTCGACCCGCAGGCGCAACCTGGATTACTTCGTCCTGCGCGGGACGCGGGCGCCCGACGGCGTCTACCTGCGCGAGGGGCGCGCCGCGGTACCGATCCTGATCTTCGTGAAGGGGACGAGCTACACCAAGCGCTTCCCCTATTACGAGAAGGGGCGCACAGTGGTGCCGGTCGCCTATCGGAAGCATTTCCGGGCGGCCTGGGAGCGCTTCGTCGTCAACGACGTGCGCCGGAAGGGCTGACCGCGCCGAGGCCGCCAGCGGCACGCGCAGGGCACGGGCGGGGCCGACCAGGCCCCCACCCCCCCAGCCAAATCCAGGGTCCTTCCCGGGAGGGGGTGCCGGTGAGGGGAATTCGGACCCCACCGGTTCACCCTCTAAGAAATTTTGAAATCGGGGGTTGTTGTTGATGTCCGGCGCCATCGACGGCCGGCTCGTGAACCGGGCTGACCTCGCCGGGATCTTCGGCGTCAGCGTCAACACGGTGACGAACTGGATCGAGAAGGGCTGCCCCTACGTCGAGCGCGGCAGCAACGGCGTCGAGTGGCAGTTCGACACCGCCGCCGTGATCGACTGGAAGATCCAGCGCGCCGTCGAGAACGTGGCGATGAGCGCCGGCGACGACGGCACGAAGGACAGCAGCAAGGCCCGGCGCGAAGATGCGGACTGCCGCCGGGCGGTGGCCAACGCCATCGTCGCCGAGATCGGCGCCGATGAGGCGCTGAAGGCGGTCGTGTCCCGACACGACGCGGTCGCCGACATGGCGACCTTCTGCCAGGTCCTCCGGACCGGCCTCTCGAACATGGCCTCCAAGGTCGCCGGGCGGGCGGCCACGATGACCAACGCCTCCGAGATCGAGGCGATGGCCAAGGCCGAGATGAACCGAGCCTTCACGGCCGCTCGCGAGGAGATCGCGCGGCGGTGGTTTGCAGGACGCGACCCCGACGATGACGCTGGCGGAGCGGATCGGAGCCCACCGGCGGGGTGAGTACCCGGCTGGCCGCCACGCGACGCGTACCGAGCTGGACCGGCTCTTCGACGAGGCTCTGGTCTTCAAGCCGCATATGTCCGGCTCGCAGTGGGCCGAGGAGCACGGCCGGATCCCGAAGAGCACCGGATCCGAGAGCGGGCCGGTGACCCTCTACGGGTACCAGCGCGGCCTCATGGACGCGATGTGCGATCCGACGCTGCCGCTGGTGACGGTGCTGAAGGCCGCCCGCGTCGGCTACACCCGGCTCGCCACGCTGGCGATCGGCTACCACCTCCATCAGGACCCGACGCTCTGCGCGGTCGCGCAGCCGGTCGAGGACGATGCGGAGGAATTCGGCGCCACCGAGATCGCGCCGATGCTGCGCGAGACGCCGGTGCTCGCGACGATGCTGCGGCCCGTCCGGAAGGGCGAAAAGCAGGACTCGGCGACCTTCTACCAGCTGTCGAACGGCGCCCTCGTGCGCGTCGTCGGCGCCGCCTCGGACGACGCCTTTCGGCGCTACTCCGCCCGGTTCCTGTTCGCCGACGAGATCGACGGCGACGGCTGGACGCCCGGCGCCAAGACGCAGGGCGACAAGCTCAAGCTGTTCTGGACCCGCGGCGAGACCTTCTACAACCGGAAGCAGGTCAGAGGCTCGACCCCGCTCCTCGAGGAGACCAGCCGGGTCTGGAAGCTCTGGCTGGCCTCGGACCAGCGGCGGTACTTCGTGCCCTGCCCGCAGTGCTCGGAGACCGCCGGCGAGCTCGACGGCTGGCAGTATTTGGACTGGGGCGGCAAAGACACGCCGCACGGTCTGAAGTGGGATCTGAACGAGGACCGGTCGCTCAAGTCCGTCTGGTACCAGGGAACCTGCGGCTGCATCATCGACGAGGGCAGCAAGGCCTGGATGGACGCCCACGGCGAGTGGCGGGCGACCGCGACGCCGAAGACGCCCGGGCACGCCGGCTTCCACCTCTGGACCGGCATGTCGCTCAATGCGAACGCCGCGTGGCCGGTGATCGTGCAGGAGTGGCTGGAGGCCCAGGACGACCCGGCGAACCTCGTCCAGCCGTTCGTCAACCTGCGCCTTGGCCGGCCGTACCGGCAGACCTACGGGCAGGAGATCAAGCCGACGGCGTTCGTGGAGCGCTGCGAGGAATACGGCGCCGAGGTCCCGGATTTCGTCACCACCCTGACGCTGGGCGGCGACGTCCAGTCCGGCGCCAACGCCCGCATCGAGGGCGCCATCTGGGGCTGGGGCCCGGGCCTGGAGAGCGCCCTGATCGGCCATTTCGTCCTGATGGGCGACCCGGCCGAGCCGGGCGTCTGGCAGTCCCTGGACGCCCTGCTGAAGCGGACCTTCCGCAAGGCCGACGGCACCGAGCTACGCGTGAGAGCGGCCGCCATCGACTCCGGCGGCCACCACACGGCCGAGACCTACGCCTTCTGCACCGAGCGCCGGAAGCGCAAGGTCTGGGCGATCAAGGGCAAGTCCGAGGCGCGCGGCGCGCGCACGAAGGTGTGGCCGCGGCTCGCATCCACGAAGCTCGGCTCGTCCTGGTACATGATCGGCGGCAACGCCGCCCGCGACTTCGCCTACGGCTCGCTGCCGCTGGTCGATCCCGGCCCGCGCTACGTCCACTTCCCGTTGGTGCCGGCGCGCGGCTCCCGGCCGATCGACGCCGAGTACTTCGAACAGCTGACCCGCGAGAAGCTCGTGGTACGGCGCCAGGGCTTCACCGAGTGGGAGAAGCCCAAGGCCGCCCACGAGGCAGGGGTGTGCTTCGTCTACGCGTACGTCGCGATGTGCGGGCTCCAGAGCCTGTCCCGCCGCTACGTGGCGCTGGGCAAGATGCCCGACGCGCCCGACCCCTCCGACACGGCCGTGGCCGCCGAGGAGCCCGACGAGGCGCCTCCAGTCGCCGCGTCCGCTCCGGAGGCACCCGCAGCTCCGGCGCCGCGGCCCGCCCCGCCACCACCGCCGCCGGCACCTGCCGCGGCCACACCCCGGATCAGGCGTTCGTCATGGCTGTAGACCACACGGCGCAGATCGTGGCGATGGAGGCCGCGCTCGCGCAGGGCGTCCTGTCGGTGGCCTACGAGGGCAAGTCCGCCTCGTACCGCTCCTTCAAGGAGATGATCCAGGTCATCGCCTACCTGAAGCGGCAGCAGGCCAAGGCCAACGGCCAGGGCCGCGCCGTCGCCGGCGTGGCGGGCTTCTCGAACGGCTACCGGACCCGCGGGTCGGGCTACGGCGGGTACTAGCATGGCCGCCCCCAGGAAGGTGGCCCCCGGACCAGCGCCGCGCCCCGTGCGTGGCGTCCCGGGCAAGATGGCCCGCAGCTACGATGCCGCAGCCTCTACGCGCCTGCGCGAGCCGTGGCTGACGCGGTTCGCCTCGGCGGACACCGAGATCTTCGGGAGCGCGCGCACGCTGCGCGACCGCTCCCGCTACCTCGTCCGGAACAACCCGTACGCGGCCAAGGCGGTCGCATCCCTCGTGTCGAACATCGTCGGCGAGGGCATCGTCCCCCGCCCGGTGACCGGCAACAAGGCGAAGGACAAGCGGCTCCGCGAAGCCTTCGAACGCTGGTCGTTCCGATGCGACGCGGCCGGCCAGCTCGACTTCTACGGCCTGCAGACGCTGCTTTGCCGCGAGATGATCGAGGGCGGTGAGGTTCTGGTCCGCAAGCGGCTGCGCAAGAAGATCGGCGCCGGCGACGTGCCGTTGGAGCTGCAGCTCCTTGAGGCCGACTTCCTCGACCCGGCCCGCAACGGAATGCTGACGCCCGGGACGATCGCGATCCAGGGCGTCGAGGTCGACATCAAGACCCGCAAGCGGGCGGCCTACTGGCTCTACCCGCAGCACCCGGGCAACCTCTGGATCAACACCGGCGAGCCGACCGTCTCGGCGCCGGTGCCGGCCGACGAGGTGCTGCACGTCTACGAGCTGCAGCGGACCCAGACGCGCGGCGTCCCGTGGGGCACGCCGGCGATCGAGAACCTGCAGCTGCTCGCCGATTACGAGCTCGCGGAGATCACCCGCAAGCGGACCGAGGCCTGCATCGCCGGCTTCGTCGTCGACGCCGAGGACGCCGAGGACGAGTCGATCGCGCCCCAGGTCCTGGCGGCCGACGGCTCGGTCTACGAGAAGTTCGAGCCGGGCATGATCGCCCGCCTGCGCGGCGGCAAGGACATCAAGTTCAACGCCCCGAACGCGGTCGGCGGCTACGGCGAGTACAAGGTCAGCCAGCTGCAGACGATCGCGGCCGGCTACCGCGTCCCCTACGAGCTGGTCTCCAACGACCTCTCGAAGGTCAATTTCAGCTCCATGCGCGGCGGCCTCGTAGAGTTCCGCCGCCTGCTGCGCACCATCCAGTGGCACATCCTGATCCAGCTGGCCCTCCAGCCGATCTGGGAGTGGTGGTGCGAGATCGCGTTCCTCGCGGGCGTGATCGACGAGCCCGTGATCCCCGTGCAGTGGGCGCCCCCGAAATTCGAGTGGGTCGACCCGATGGCGGACGCCCAGGCAGCCCAGCTCGCGATGCGTACCGGCATCCGCTCCTACCAGGACGTGGTGTCGGAGACCGGGCGCAACCCGGACGACGTGCTCGACGAGATCAACGACTGGAACACCAAGTGCGATGACCTCGGCATTGTCCTCGACTCCGACCCGCGCGTCACGAACGTCGCCGGCCTTCAGCAGCCGGACCGAGAGATCAGCCCGGGGGACGAGCCGGAGCTCTCCCGCCCGAACCGAGCGGCGCTCGTCCGACTCGAGCGACGACAACGTGGTGCGCCTGCCGCCCGTGCACCGGGACGCCAGCGTTCGGCCTGAGAGCTTCGACGCCAAGGCCAACACGGTCGAGATCGTCTGGAGCACGGGGTCGAGCGTTCGCCGTTACTCGTGGTGGGATGGTGAGGAATACGACGAGGTCCTCTCGATGGAGCCGGGCGCGGTCCGGCTCGATCGCCTGAACGCCGGCGCGGCCTTCGTCGACACCCACGCGACCCACTGCCTCGACAACGTCATCGGCGCGGTGGTGCCCGGCACCGCCAAGATCGAGGACGGGCGCGGCATCGCGACGATCCTGCTCTCGGCCGCCCCCGGCGTCGCCGACACCGTGCAGAAGATCCGCGAGGGCGTGATCCGCAACATCTCGGTCGGGTACTGGCTGCACAAGGTGGTCAAGACCGAGGCCGACGACGGCAGCGTCGCCCGCCACGACGTCGTCGATTGGGAGCCGCTGGAGATCAGCGCCGTCCCAGTGCCGGCCGATGCCGGCTCACAGATCCGGTCCGCTGGGGGTGACGAGGGCGAGGCGATCGCCCGCTCCTCCTGCCTCATCGTGACCCGAACCCCGGCCTCCGGGCCGTCCCCGCAGAGCCGTGGAGACCAATCCATGACCACCCGCACGCCCGCCAAGCCGAAGTCCCAGCGCAACAAGACCCCCGCCCAGATCGAGGCTGAGAAGAAGCGCCAGGCCGAGGCCCGCCGCGCCGCCGCCGAGCGCGCCAAGCGCGACGAGGACGAGGACGAGGACGAGGACGAGTCCGAGCGCGACGAGGAGATGGACGAGGCGCGCGACGGCGACGAGGGCAAGAAGGACGACGACGCGGATGCCGACGACCAGCGCGATGGCGACGACGACGCCGAGGACGACGAGGATCGTGACGGCGACGACGACGAGGACGAGCCCAAGAAGGACGACGAGCGCGCCGCCGGCGTCGCCGCCGCCAAGCGGGCCGCCGAGGCCGCGGTGAAGGCCGAGCGCGTCCGCTCCGCCAAGATCACCGAGATGGCCGAGCGCGCCGGCCTGCCCAAGCTCGGACGCAAGCACCTCGACGCCGGGACCTCGGTCAAGCGCTTCGGCGAGCTCGTGCTTGAGCGGATGCTGAAGAAGCAGGAGGCCCGCGGCAACGAGACCCTCGCCGGTAACGGCACCGAGGAAGTCGGCCGCGACGTCGCCCGCTCCGGCTCGAAGGCCGCCTTCCAGCGCGAGGTCGAGGAGGGCGCGGCCTTCTTCCGCCGTCTCAGCGGCAAGCCCGACCCGAAGAAGAACTGATCCTGCCGGGCGCGCGGGCAACCGCGCGCCGCCCATCCCGACGCGGCCGGCCTGAAGGCGGCCATCCAGGAGACCCGCCCGAATGACCGTCTTCACGAATTTCCACCCGACCGCGCTCTACGCCGGCGACTTCCCGCGCGCGACCCGCTCGCTCGTGATCGCCTCGGGCGCCAACGCCGCCGGCGTGCCCCTGAAGCGCGGCACCCCGCTCGGCCGTGTCACCGCCACCGACAAGTACATCCCGAGCGTGAAGACCGCCTCGGATGGCTCCCAGGTCCCGACGCACATCCTGACCTTCGAGGTCGACGCCAGCGCCGCCGACGTCCGCGTGAAGGCCTACGAGACCGGCGAGTTCGCCGGCGAGGTCATGCCGATCGACGCCTCCTGGTCGATCCAGACGCTGGACGACGCCTTCCGCATCGCCGGCCGGGACATCTTCATCCGCTCCGTCGGCGCGGTCGCCTGACCGCACGCCGCTCCCCGCAACAATCCGGACTGACACAGGGCGCCTCGGGCGCCCTTCTCTTTTGGAGAGCCGCCCGTGCCCCTCGACAACACCTCCGTCTACTCCACCGCGTTCCTGCTTGGCGCCTACGGCGTCATCGACCGGCCGAACCCGTTCCTGTGGAACCTCGCATTCGGCATGGAGCAGCAGTTCGAGACCGAGGAGGTCTACTTCGACAAGGTCGAGCGCGCCCGTCGCCTCGCGCCCCTGGTCCATCCCGGTGACGTCGGCCAGCCCGAGCGCCTGCGCGGCTTCAACGCCGCGAGCCTCGTGCCCGGCTACGTGAAGCCCAAGCACGTGATCGAGCCGAACCGCATGCTGCGGCGCCGACCCGGCGAGCGGCTGCTCGGCGAGTTCTCCCCCGAGGAGCGCCGCGCCATGATCGTCATGGACACGCTCAAGATCCAGGACGACCAGATCACCCGCCGCGAGGAGCTGATGGCCTGTCAGCTCATCCAGACGGGCGGCCTGGTCCTCTCCGGACCGAACTATCCGCAGCGCACCGCGGTCGACCTGCAGCGCAATCCCAACCACACCGTCGCGCTGACCGGCGGCGCGCGCTGGGGTGAGACCGGCGTCGACGCGCTCGACTTCCTGCGCACGTCCGCCGCCACGGTGCAGAAGAATTCGGGCTTCCATCCGAGCGTCGTGGTGCTGGATCCGCTCGCCGGCAACTTGCTGGTGAAGTCGCCCGGCATCCAGCAGATCATGAACTCGTTCCGCCAGACCAAGGGCAACGTCGATCTCGGCGGTGTCGTGGTCGGCGGCGTCGGCCGCGAGGCGAAGTACCTTGGCGACACCGGCGAGTTCGAGTTCTGGGTCTACCAGCAGTACTTCACCGACGATCAGGGCAACGTGACCCAGTTCATGCCGGACTACACCTGCATGATGCTGGATCCGGTCGGCGCGCAGGGCACCCGCCTCTACGGCGCTATCCAGGACGTCCGTGCGCTGCGCGCGATGCCGCGCTTCCCGAAGAATTGGATCAGCGAGGACCCCTCCGCGGAGTACCTCATGACCCAGTCGGCGCCGCTGCCGGTCCTGGGCTGGGTCGACGCGACCTTCTGCGCGACCGTCCGCTGATCCCGCCGGCGCCGCTCCGGCGGCGCCTCTCGCTCCCGCTGAGGTGAGGCCCGGCGTCCATGCCGAAGAAGACCATCGTCACCAAGATCGCCCTCGGCGTCGAGGATCCGGATCACGACGTCGTTGAGGTGCGCGACACCACCGGTACCGTGCTCGTGCCCGCCTCGCGCGGGATCGCGCACAAGAAGGCCGGCGAGGCCGTGACCCTGGACGCCGACGAGGCCGACCGGATCATCGCCCGCTTCGGCGGCGAGGTCCTTGAGGAGATCCCGGACGAGGGGCCGGCCGCCGACGCCAAGCCGGCCGGCAAGGCCGCCGCGAAGCCGGCCGCCGCGTGATCGACCTCGCCGCCCTGGCGCTCGGGCCCGGCATCACCGCGTTCGGGCGCCCGGTCACGGTGACGCCACTGGCCTCATCGCCGGCCCGCCAGCCGTTCGACGCCACCGGCATCTGGACGGTGAAGAACACCAGCATCCAGCTCGAGGGCGACCAGAGCCTGAACACCACGGTGCTGACGCTCGGGATCCGCCTCTCCGACTGGAAGTACGAGCCCGAGCAGTTCGCCCTCGTGCGCATGCCCGCCGCCGGCTTCTACCCAGACGAGGGCACGTTCTGGATCGACGACATCGATCCGGACGGCCAGGGCGGCGCCACCCTCACCCTGAAGCGCGGGAAGCCGCCGGAGCTGTGATGCCGTCACCGTCGACGCTGATCCGCGAGGCGATCATCGAGCGCCTAACGGGTCAGGACTGGCTGGCGGTCAAGGCGCTCCGCCGGCAGCCGCGGCCGCAGATCCAGCCCAACAACCTACCCGCGCTCCTGGTCATCCTCGTCGACGAGCTGGAGACGCCGGAAGACGAGGCCAACACCGGGCCGCCGCGCTTCATCAGCGAGGTGACGATCGGCATCTCGGTCGTGATCGGCCAGCAGCCGCCCGAGCAGCTCGACGCCGACCTCGACGACATCGTCGACCGGATCCGGTCGCACCTCCTGACCGACCCGACCTTCGTGCGCGGGGTCGACCCAAGCAAGGACGAGGACGATCCGGAGCGCTACCCGCTGTTCGAAGCGGTAAGCAAGGTCCGCCGCGGCCGCCTCTTCCCGCAGGAGGGGGAGACGTACTTCGCGGAAGGGCGCCTGGAGATCACCTTCCTGGCGCGCACGAACTACGAGCCGGTGATCCCGGACGTCCTCGAGCACGTCGTCGTCACCGCCCGCCCGGCCGGCGCCGGCCCGGGTACGCCCCCGATCGGGCTCACGATCGACCTTCCCACGACCTGAGCCGGCCCGCGCCGCTCCCATCCAGAGGACATCGCCATGGCCGGATCAGCCACGGTCGCCGTCAGGGCGACCGAGGAGCGCTACCGCGCGCTCAAGCACATGCCGTCGCAGACCGGCTTCGAGGCGGACGGCACCGCCCGCTGGCCGGCCGACCAGTTCACGTTCCGCTTGCGGGACGAGGGCGCCATCGAGGTCCTGGAGGATCTGCACGACGCCGGCGGCCCCGCCGCCGCGCCGACCTCCGCCAAGCCCGCCACCAGCGCGAGCGCCGCCGCGCCCGCCGCCGCTTCGCAGGAGTAAGCCGCGATGGGCATCACGCGCGTTCCGGACAACTACAAGATCCCGGGTCCCAACACCCAGATCGACCCCTCGCGGGCCGGCACCCCGACCTCGCTGAAGTGGGCGCTGCTCGCGGGGGTCCTGACCTCGGCCGGGTCAGCCACGCCGAACCAGGTCGTCGCCTGCGGCACGAACGCGGACGCCGACGCCCTGTTCGGCCCGGGCTCGATGCTCGCGCGCATGTTCAAGACGTTCTTCAAGGGCGTCACGAGCGTGCCGATCTACTGCCTGCCGGTGCCGGAGCCGGCCGCCGGCGTCGCGGCCACGGGCACGATCACCGTCACGGCCGCGCCGACCGTCGCCGGCACCTATCCGCTCTACATCGCGGGTCAGCTCGTGCCGATCGCCATCGTCTCGGCGGACACTACGTCGACGGTGGCCGCCAAGATCGCGGCCGCGATCACCGCGACCCCGGACCTGCCTGTCACGGCTTCCGCGGCCGCCGCTGTCGTCACCCTGACGGCCAAGTGGAAGGGTCTGACCGGCAACGACATCAACGTCCAGGACTGCTACCTCGGCCGCTACGGCGGCGAGCAGCTGCCGGCCGGCCTCGCAGTGACCTATCCGACCGGCAATCAGCTCTCGGGCGGCACCGGCACGCCGGACTTCACCTCGGCGATCGCGGGGCTCGGCGATGCACCCTACAAGTTCGTCGCCCTGCCGGTGAACGACTCGGGCTCCTACAGCGTCTGGGACGCCGAGTACGGCTTCACGGACAGCGGTCGCTGGGGTCCGTACCGCCAGAGCTACGGCCAGATCTTCTCGGCGCGCCGCGGCGCCTACGCCGATCAGGCCACCTGGGGCCCGTCGAACAACTCGGCGGTCATCTCCCCGATGGCCTTCGAGCCGCAGAGCCCGTCGCCGGTCTGGGAGTGGGCCGCCGCCTACACCGCCGCCGCGGCGTTCTCGATCAACGCCTACGCGGCCCAGCCGCTGCAGACGCTGCCGCTCGTCGGCGTGCTGCCGGCGCAGAAGGCCTACCGCTGGAACAAGACCCAGCTGAACGCCCTCGCGCAGGTCGGCCTCGCGATCCAGGGCACGGACCTCTACGGCGGCACGACCAATCAGCCGGTGATCCTGCGCGAGCAGACCTCCTACCAGAAGAACGCCTACGGTCAGGCGGACAATGCGTTCGAACTGGTGACCACGCTCGCCACCCTCGACGAGCGCTACACCCGCGTCCGGCAGCGGCTCACCAACGCCTTCCCGCGGATGGCGCTGGCCAACGACGGGACCAAGTTCGCCACCGGCAAGCCGATCGTCACGCCGCTGATGATCAAGGCCGAGATGGTCTCTGAGTATCGGGACATGGAGTACGACGGTCTCGTCGAGAACGCCGCGCTCTACATCGCGAACCTCTCGGTGACGCGCTCCAATACGGAGCCGAACACCGTCGAGATCCTCGACCCGCCGGACATCGTCAATCAGCTGCGCCGGCTGAACATCCTGGCGCAGTTCCGCCTGCAGTTCCCGCTCAGCGCCTCCGGAACCTGATCGGTCCTCCACGCCTTCCCGTAATCCAACCTGCCCTCTGAGGCGGGTTTTTCTTTGGAGCACCGGCCATGGGCCAGAGGATCGCCGGCACCGCCTTCGTGAAGGCCGGCAACAAGCAGTATGACCTGCGTGGATCGTTTGTCGTGTCGCCCTCGCCGTCGAAGCGTGAGGGCGTGGCCGGTCAGGACGGCGTGCACGGCTTCATCGAGACCCCGCGCGTGCCCTTCATCAAGGGCGACCTCTCGACCACGGCCGGTCTGACCATCTCCGAGCTCGACGCCATGACGGACATCACCGTCACCGCCGAGCTTGCGAACGGCAAGACCTACGTCCTGTCAGGCGCCTGGACCGAGTCCGCCCACGAGATCGATACCGGCGCCGGCAAGGTGTCGGTGAACTGGATGGGCCTCACCTGCGACGAGATCTGATCATGGCAGACCCCACCGAGGCCCCGGCGCGGGACCCGCGCGAGATCACATGGCCGTACGAGCACCAGCTGGCGGCCGCAGTCCGTGCGCACGACGAGATGGTCAAGGTGCTCGTGTTGCGCGAGCCGACCGGCGAGGAGGTGATCGAGTTCGGTCTCCTCGAGGGCCTGTCGGCCGACCAGTTCTTCCCGCTGGTGAGCAAGCTCGCGAGCGTGCCGACCTCGACGCTGAAGAAGATCGGCGCGCGCGACATCCTCTCATTGGGGACCATCCTCAGCCGTTTTTTCGTGTGGGCGGCCCTGCCGCCGGCGCCGTCGACGACTGCCTCCGCCTAGGCCTCGACTTCCACGCGTGGCCGTTCAGCCGGCCGATCGGCACCTTGCCGCCGGCGACCGTGGCTCACCTGATGGGCCGTACCCTGGCGCTTAGGCCACCTCCCGCCCCGCCCGAGGACGACGATGGCTGACGACAAGCTCAAGATCGTCGCCACCGTCGAGGATCAGTTCACCGGGCCGCTCTCGAAGCTCCAGAAGGGGTTGAAGAGCGTCGGCGACGAGACGGCTAAGCAGGGCGCTGCCTGGAAGAAGGACTGGGAGGGCGCGCGCACCGAGGTCGCCAAGTTCCAGGGCGTGCTCGGCGGCTTCACGCCGATCCTGTCGGCGGTGGGCGTGGGCAGCTTCGGCGCGGTGATGTCGATCACCGGCCTCACGTCCGCGATGAAGGCCTTCACCGGCAACACGCAGGGACTGTCGATCATGGCCCGGGAGACCGGCGTCACGATCGACAAATTGCGCGCCTTCGGCGAACTCGGCGAGCGCTTCGGTGTCTCCGCCGACGCGATGAAGAGCTCGATCGGGTCATTCGCGACGACCATGTTCGACCTGCGCCGCCGCTGGGGCGAGGCCTACTCCGGCCTGCAGGCGATGAACCTCGGCAAGCTCGCCGAGGATCTCGTCAACGCGCCGAACATGGAGGCCGCGCTCAAGCGGGCCATGGACGGCCTCCAGAAGATCCCGGAGCCGGAGGTCCGCCGCCGCGTCTCCCGGATGCTGTTCGGCACCGAGGATGTCGGCCGGGTCGCGGCCTCGATCGGCGGCGACATCGGCGCGACGCTCGACGAGATCGCCCACAAGATGGGGCGCACGACCCAGTCGCAGGTTGAGGCCGCGCAGCGCTTCGAGCGGTCGATGTCCGACCTGCGCGCCAATATGGAGGGGCTGAAGACCGGCGCCCTCACGCCCCTGATCGACGAGTTCAACCGCCTCGTCACCTATCTGAACCGGCCTGAGTCGGTCTCGTTTTTCAAGGGCGAGCTCGACCGCGTCGGTCAGGGTTTGAAGGACACCGCGACCGAAGCGCAGCAGCTGATGCAGCTGTGGGAGCGCTTCAAGGGCGTGTTCAGCGACGACGCGCATGCACCGCCGGCGTTCGCCAAGAAGGCGGCCCCCGGCGAGGCGCCGGCCGCTCCGAGCGAGGCCGAGGCGCGTCGCGCTCAGCTCGAAGGCCGCAGGGCCTCCGTCGAGCGCCAGAAGCAGCTCTTGGAGCGGAACCCGGACGCGGCCGACTACCAGCGCAAGCACGACCGGATGGTCGAGGAGCTGAAGCGGGTTGGCGACGAGCTGCAGCGCCTGCGCGAACAGGGCGGTGCGACCGTCAGCCCGTCGAGCTACGGTGGACTGGGTGCGCCCGGCGGGTCGCTAATCCAGAAAGCAGCGTGGGGCGGCGGTGGCCTCGGTGTCGGGGGTGGTTTCGGCGGCGCAGGCATCTACGGCGGCCCAGGCGGCGGTTCGGTCGGCGGCTCTGGTGGCGTGCGTGATGCCCCGGCTGGCGCCGATCTTGGTGACGGCATTCGGGGTCGGCCGTTTGGGAGCAACGGACCGGCCGCCGCATCCGGTCCTATCCGAACCGGCGAAGGTGCGAGCCGGAGTGGCCGTGCGACGATCGGAAATTGGTGGACCTCAGAGCGGCAGCGACATGCGATCGACACCCTCGTGAAGGGCGGTGTCTCTGATCTCGGCGCTCGGGCGCTTGTCGCCCGTTGGTCGGCTGTCGAGGCGCGCGGCGGACCGGGCTCGGTGAACCCCAAAAGCGGCGCGTTCGGTATTGCGCAGTGGCTGGGCCGAGACCGGCTTCCCGGGATCAAGGGTAACACCAACTTCGATGCGCAACTCGCCTACGCGCTGAAGGAACTGCACACCACCGAGCGGAAGTCGCTGGCGCAACTCAACCGGGCGCGAAACCCGATGGAGGCGGCGACCGGCGCATCAATGTTCGAGCGGGCAGAAGGCTACAACGGCCGAACCGGCGTCGATAATTTCACCGGCCAAACTGCCAATGCCATGGGACTTCTCGACGGGGCCAATGCCGCGTCAGGCGCCAACAGGGGCCCGCTTTCGGATCCGGCTGGGCCGCTGTCTGACGGTGGGACCGGCACTCAGGGTGATGGTGCGCCAGAGCCGACCGACGGCCGAGGTGTGAATGCCGACCTGATCAAGGTTCTCAAGCGGGCCCAGCAGCTGAGCAAGGTCAAGTTCCACATCCACGAGGGCCTTCGCACCCTGGAGCGCCAGCGCGAGATGGTACGACGCGGCTGGTCCAAGACCATGGACAGCGAGCACCTCAAGGGGCGCGCCGTCGACGTCCGAGCCGATGGCGACCCGGCAGTCGGCGCCCTAGACCGCAAGAAGTACGAGGAGATCAACCGCGCGATGCGGCAGGCCTCCGACGAGGCCGGTGTCCCCGTCGAGTGGGGCGGCGACTGGAAGCGGTTCAAGGACGTCCCGCACTTCCAGTTCCCGAAGGCCTACAAGGCTCGACCGGAGGCCTACGCGGGCGACGCTCCGGCCTCCAAGTCGCGGGCAGAGGATGCTCCCGGGCCGCGGGCGCCGGGTGGCGGCGCAGGCAAGAGCGGCACCCTGCACATCAAGTTCGAGAACGCGCCGCCTGGGATGCGCACCAAGCACGACATGGACGGGCTGTTCCGTGAGACATCCATCTCTCACGGGCGGTCTCAGATGGACATGAACCGAGCTTGAGCTACGGACCGACGCGCCCACGCAAGGCGTAGCAAAAGGCCTGCTTCAGGTCGTCGGTCCACCCGCAGTAGCGTTCGCGGTTGAATTCATACGCCGCCGCGGGTTTGCCGTTGATCTTCCAGCGATGGAACTGACCCTGATGGTCGGGCCAGTCGATCGTTATGCGCCGCCCTTTAAGCGTGAATACTTGCTCGTACGCGCCGCCAATCTGGGGCTCGGACATGCTGCAGCTGCCCTGCTCAAAGATGTTCGCATCGTAATCGTCGAAGCTGCACTGCACCGCCATGGCCGGCGCGGTGGAGATCAGCAGGGTCGCGAGGATCAGAGCGGGGCGCATGCCGCCAACCTATCCATACCGCTCAGGTTGTCGAGGCCGACCGAATGTCCTGGCGTGACGATCTCCGCCCTGCTTCGTTCCGGGGCGTGCCGTTCTACGTGGCGGCCAACTCCCGGACCAACGGGCGGCGCGGCTTCACCTACGAGTTCGCGAAGGGCGACCGATCGCTCGACGAGGACCTCGGCCGCCGCGTCACCCGCGTTGCGGTCTCGGGCTACGTCATCGGCGACGACTACGATCTGCAGGCCGACGCTCTTGAGGCGGCGCTCAACCGCGAGGGCGGCGGCACGCTGATCCTGCCGACCCTCGGGCGCATGTTCATGCGCTGCGAGTTCGGCCCGCGCGCTGAGCGCAAGGAAGAGGGCGGCATCGCCTACTTCGAGATGGCCTTCGTGGACGCCAGCGGCGGGACGGCGGCGCTGTTCGGCGAGAACACACAGGCGGTCTCGGCCAACTTCGCGACGCAGCTCGCCGACGCCTCGGAACTCTCCGCCGGCACCGACGACGACTGGAGCTAGGACCGCATGACCTTCGCCCAGCGCCGCATCGCCGTCGCGGCGCTGAAGGCCGTGCTCGACGCCCTTCTAGCGTCCGGCGCGAGCGCAGCAGATCAGAACGGGGCGGCGCTCCGTCAGCTCTGCGGCGCGCTCTCGGCCGACGGCGTCGGCCAGGTTCAGGCCGGCACCTTCGGGCCGCCGCTGCGCGCGTGCTTCGCGGCTGCCACCGCGGCCGGCGCCACCTTCGCGGGTATGGATCAGGTCCGGCAGGAAGCGCAGGCCGTCACGGCCCAGGATCTGCCGGTGCAGCGCGTCGCCCAGACCGCGGCGCGGTTTGCTCTCGTCGAGATGTCCCGGATCATCGCGGCGACGACGTTCACGAGCCGCCAGGACGTGGACGCAACGCTCGCGCGGGTTAACGCCGCCTTCGTGCCGGCCGAGGACTTCGCTGCCGGCCAGTTCAACAACACCGTCTGGCGGGCGCTCATCGCTCTCCACGGCGCGGTCGTGCGCGATCTGGGCGCCAGATCCCGGCCACTGCCGCGGATTGTCTCCTACGGCTTCGGCACGCGCATGCCGCTGCTGACGCTCGCCAACCGCCTCTATGGCGATGCGGGCCATGCAGACGAGCTGCTCGCGGAGAACCGCGACACCGTCCACCCGCTGTTTATGCCGGCCGCCGGCCGCGCGCTGTCAGCCTGAGCAATGCCCAGCCCCGACCTGATCTGCGAGGTCCGCACCGAGAGCGGCACCTACCGCGACTGGCTGACGGTCTCGGTGAGCCAGTCCTTCGACGCCGCATGGCAGCGGACTTTCCGTTTGACTTGCGCGGAGCCGAGCCGGAGCTTGGTCCAGCGGCTGTTGCCGGGCGCTCGGGTCGACATCGCCCTCGCCGGGCAGGTTGTGATCCAGGAAGGCTACATCGGCCACCGGCAGGCCGCCTACGACGCCAACCGCCATGGCGTGCAGGTCGACGGCTTCTCAAAGGCCGAGATCACGAGGCGCGCCTCGGCCGACGCCGGCACCGGGCAGTTCCGGGGCTACAAGGTCGACGCGATCGCCAACCGGCTGCTGAAGCCGCACGGGCTGAAGTTCCGGGTAGAGAATGGCCCGGACGGATGGGACACGCCATTCCCGAACGTCATCATCCGGCACGGCGAGACGCCGTTCGATGCCATCTCGCGCCTATGCAATCAGCGCGGGCTCTGGCTCAGAGCCGACGCCAACGGTGACTTCGTTGGTGGCGCCAAGCAGGGCGGCGCCACGGCGATGTTCGAGGAGGGGCTGAACATTCTTTCCGCCAACTGCTCGATCGCCATGCCGTCCGTGCAGGACATCGTGGCGCGGTCGCAGCAGCCGGGGTCGGACAGCCTATTCGGCCGCAAGGCCGCGGAGATCTCGGCCAAGGCGCAGATGTCAGATGGCATCCCGGGGCTGTCCCGGAAGGTGCTTGCGGAGATGCCGCTCTCCCAGAAGGAGCTGCAGCTGCGCACCAACATGGAGGCGCAAGCCCTCGAGGCCGACCTTCTCCGGGTGACCTTGGTCTACCAGGGCTGGCTGAACCCGAACGGCGAGCTGTGGTCGCTCTCCGACTTCGTCACGGTGAAGTCGCCCATGCTGTTCCCGACGGCAGACGGCCTGATGAACCTCAAGCTCTGGGGCTACACCTACACCCAGACGCCCGAGGGGCAGACCACGACCGCGATCGAGCTCGTGAACGCCAAGGCGTTCCAGCAGAAGAACCCCGACGGCCAGGCGTCCGACGGCTTCTACAACCGGCCGGTGACCCCGGCGCAGCCCGAGGCAAGCACGTGAGCACGCTCCGATCCGGCGGCGACGACTCCGCGCGCCGCTCCTACCTTGGCGTGTCCCGGGCCACGATCATCGAGGCCGACGACAAGCCGAAGATGCAGGAGGTCACGGTCCGGGCCCGGTTCGGCGAGCAGTTCTCGAACGTCGAGGCCTGGGGTCACTACGGCATCAGCTACGTGCCGTTGCCGCCGGACAAGGACGGCGAGGCCGAGGTGCTGATTGCCTACCTCGGCGGCAGCCCTGACCACCCGGTCGTGATCGGCGTCGCCGACCGCCGCCATCGCCCGAAGGACATGAAGCCCGGCGATGTCGCCTTCCACGATCACCGCGGCTCGCTCTCGACCTTCACGAAGGACGGGATCACCCATCGCACGCCGCTGACGATCACCCACAACACCGTCGACAAGGACGGCAAGGTGACCTCGTCCGTGGTGCAGGATCCCTCGGGCAAGGTGACGATCACCAACAAGGACGGCGCCACCATCGTGATGGATGGCCCGAACCTGACCACCAAGCCCGGCGCGGGCGGCAAGCACATCATGGACGGCGACGTGTCCGTGAAAGGCGCTCTGGACGCCAGCAAGGCGATCACCGCGCTGTCGATGCTCGCCGGCGGTCTGCCGGTGAAGACGTCCTGAGATCATCGGAGCCGACCATGGGCCTGCGCTACACCCCGCCCGCGCCCTCGTGCGCGAGCTGCCGCCACTTCGCGCTCAACCCGCACCCGGCCGAGTTCGGCGCCTGCCGGCGCCATGCCCCGCGCCCGGCCGAAGGCGGGAGGGTGAAGGCCGCGATCTGGCCTGGCGTGCTGGGCACCGACCGGTGCGGCGAGTACGAGTTCGATCGGGCCCGCGCCAGCGACTACGTGGTCGGCGAGAGCCGCGCGTGAGCGACGTCCGGATCGCGCCGAAGGGCACAGGCCCGGGCCAGCCCTTCCAGGCCGTCGACCTCGACCTGCTGCTCACGCCGGCGGGCCAGCTCGACACCTCGGACGAGCTCGCCACGGCCGTCGTCGTCGCCCTGATGACCGACGCGCTCGCCGGTCCGGACGACGCGCTGCCGGACTCGCGCGACACCGACCGCCGCGGCTGGTGGGGCGACGTCGACGCCGCCGAGATCTGGGACGGCTGGCCGATCGGCTCGAAGCTCTGGCTCCTGTCCCGGACCACGATCACCGGGGCGGCCGCCCGCAAGGGCGCCACGACCGTCCAGGTCGAGGACTACATCCGCGAGGCGCTCCAGCCGTTCCTCGACCGGAAGATCGCGACCCGCCTCGACGTCACGGTGGTCCGCGCCGGCGTCGAGCGGATCGAGGCGCGGATCGTCATGTTCCGCGGCGACGAGCTGCTGCTCGACCTGCGCTTCTCCGACCTGTGGGCCGGGGTCGTCGTCTCCGCGCCGACCGGCTGACCGGCCGCCCACCAATGCCACCGCCCGAGCCGACCCGCTGGAAGCCGCTGCCGCGGCGCGCCTGAGGCTGCCCCATGCCCTTCGCCCTGCCGGACCTGCCGACCGTCCGGCGGCAGAACCGCGACTTCCTGGCCGCCTTCCTGGAGGGCGCCGACGCCTCGGTGCCGAATAGCGCGCTGCGCGTGCTCTCGGATCAGAACGCCGGCGGCGCGTTCCTGAACCTCAAATACCTCCAGTGGCTCGCCAAGAACTTCCTGCCGGACCTGGCGGAGAAGGGCTGGCTCGACCGTTGGGCCAACATCCTGTTCGGCGGCCGCAAGGCCGCGACCTTCGCCTCGGGCACGGTCACGGTGACCGGCACGCCGGGGACGAAGCTCGCGGCCGGCTCGGTCCTGGCGACCTCGGACGGCGTCCAGTACCAGACCGCGACCGACGTCTACCTCTCGGCCGCCGCGACGCCGGTCACTGTGACCTGCCTCACCGCCGGCGCGATCGGCAACCGCGACCCGGGCGCGCCGCTCTCGCTCACGGTCGCGGTCTCCAGCGTCGACGCGCAGGCGACCGTCGTCCTGATCGACGGCGGCGCCGACACCGAGAGCGACGACGACCTGCGCGTCCGGATCCTGCTGCGGATCCGCAACCCGCCGATGGGCGGGTGCGCCACCGATTACGAGCAGTGGACCCTGTCCCTGCCCGGCGTCTCCCGCGTCTGGGTCGCGCCCATGGAGATGGGCATCGGCACGGTCACGGTGCGCTTCGCCTGCGACGTGCTGCGGGCCTCGAACGACGGCCTGCCGACGCTCGACGACTGCGCGATGGCCAAGGCCTACCTCGACACGGTCCGGCCCGTGACGGTCGCGGACCTGTTCGTGGTCGCCGCGCTCCCGCAGGGGATCGTCCCGCGGATCCTCAACCTGTCGAACGACACGCCCTCGACGCGGCTGGCGATCGCGGCCGGCCTCCAGGCGATGCTCCTGGAGAAGGCCGCGCCCGGGCAGACGATCTTCGCCTGTTGGATCTCGGACGCGATCACCGAGGCCGTGGGTGACGCGACCTTCGACCTCGCCACCGGGGACTTCGCGATGGCCAACGCCGGCTCGATCGCCTCGCTCCGGCAGCAGTTCGGCGGCGGGATCGCGTTCACATGAGCGACGCCTTCATCCGGCGCGACGGCGAGGACTACGCGGAGGCGTTCGCGCGGCTCCTGCCCACCGGTGAGGCGTGGTCGCGCGATCCGGCCTCGACCCTGATGCAGCTTGTGCGCGGCCAGGCCGAGATCTGGGGCGCCGTGGTCGACCCACGCGCGGCCGATCTCCTGGAGATCGAGACCGACCCGCGCTTCACGCTGGAGCTGCTCACGGACTGGGAGCGGGCCTACGGCCTGCCGGATCCGTGCGTACCGGTGGTGCAGACGCTGCCCGAGCGCCGTCAGCGCCTCGCGCAGAAGATCGCCATGCAGGGCGGCCAGAGCCGCGCCTTCTTCATCGGCGTCGCGGCCTCGCTCGGCTACGCGATCACGATCAAGGAATACGTGCCCTTCCAGTTCGGGCTGTCGTCGTTCGGGGGCAGCCACGGCCGGCTCAACCCGCCCGGCTTCCGGTACTGCTGGTCGGTCACGGTCTCCGGCGCGCGCCTGACGCGCTTCCAGTTCGGCGTCTCCTCGTTCGGGCGCGATCCGCTCCTGTCGATCCGCAAGGCCGAGGACTTGGAGTGCATCCTCTCGCGCCTCAAGCCGGCGCACACGCTCCTGTTCTTCAACTATGGCGCCCCCGCCCCGACGGTGCGCCAGCAGCGCTTCTCGTTCGGCACCTCGACCTTCGGCGGCGATCCGCTCCTGCGCCTGATCGCGAGCTGACGCGCGCCCGCGCCAACCACCCGCTCACCTGACCCGGCCGCCCGCGCGGCCTCAACCGGCTCCCACCGGAGGCCTCGCCTTGCGCAAGCATTTCCCGCTCAACAGCAACGGCGCCGAGGATGCCGGGCAGCTGCCCTGGAAGGACGGTGTGCCGTCGACCGGCGTCGAGGGCTCCTACCCGGGACAGGCGCTGTTCACCGACTGCGAGGCCGAGATCCTGTCGGCAATCGACGCCGCCGGCCTCGTGCGCAGCGGCCTGGATCTGACACAGCTGATCCAGGCGTTCTCCCGCGGCATCTGGCTCGGCTTGTTCGGGGGCACCGCGACCGCGCTGACGGCGGCGCTGCCGAACTCGGTGGTGTTGCCCTCGCTGCAGGTGGGCATGCGGGTGCGGGGCATCGCGGCCTCCGACTACACCGGGCCCGGCGGTACGCTCGCGATCACCGGCATCAACGCCGCCGGCACGACGGTGAGCTACCCGATCGTCGCCTCGGACGGGACCGCGCTGCCGGCCGGCGCATGGAAGGCTGGGCAGTTCCTGACCTTCGACATCGATGCCTCCAGCAACGCGCGGCTGTCGGGCGGCGCCTCGACAAGCGGGAGCATCTCGCAGGCGCAGGCCGCGAAATCGCTCTTCAACGTCATTCCGTTTCAGAACACGACGCGCACGTCGATGAACGCCACCGGCGCGAACGTGCTGGTCACGCCGTGGAACGGCTTCATCTACAATAAGAAGTCGCCGACCTCGAATATCCTGATCATCGGCAACTTCCAGACCTTCACCCCGGGCAGTTTCGGCTGCACCCGCGTCCGGTTCACGGTCGGAAACCAGATCTTCGATACCGGCCTGTCGAACGGCGTCCTCCAGTCCGCGAGCGGCGCTGCCGGTTCTCTGGCCTTCGGCAACTCTCCCGTCATCCCGATCCGAAATCTGCCGGTGGGCGCGCAGAGCTGCGCGATGTCGTTCTTCCGCACCGATGGTGCGACTTGGACGACGGTCTTCAACCCGACGGCATCCGACGTCGCCGATTACCCGCCGACCAACACGGTGACGCTGCTCCTCATGGAGGTCGAGCCCTGATGACCACGCGCACGCCACTCCCCGCCCTGGATCCGGCGGGCAAGCCCTGGGATGAGGCCGTTCTGCACGGGATCGGGTCGGGCATGATCTTCACCGGACCGGATATCACCGGCGTCGAGATCGAAAATGCCATTGACCTGTCCGGCTACGCCGCCGCCTTGGCGGTCAAGGTCCAGGCCGATCTCGTCGCCTACGCGGCGACCAAGCGCTACGCGGTCGAAACCGGCGGCATCGTGGTCGGCGGCGCCAAGGTCGCCACCGACCGTGACAGCCAGGGCATGATCGGCAACGCCTTCGCCTACGTCACGGCCTCGGGCGCGGCATCCGTGCGGTTCAAGGCGGCGTCCGGCTGGATCGCGCTGTCGGCCGATCAGGTGAAGGCCTTGGCGCTCGCCGTCGGCGCCCACGTCCAGGCGGCGTTCGCGGCCGAGGACGATCTCGACGCCGCGATCAACGCCAATCCGCCCACCGTCACGACGTTCGCGCAGATCGACGCCGCGCCCTGGCCGGCCAACGCCTGACCCCGGCCTCCCAGACCCGTCCGCCCCGCGCCGCCTCCGGGCGGCTTTTTCGTGCCCGTCGCCCTGAGGTGCGCGCGTGTCGAACCTCGCCCTGATCCGACCGCAGCGGGTCGATTTCGACACGCAGCAGGCGTTCGACTGGCTCGACGGCCTGCCGCTGATCGGCACGCCCGGGCCCGGGGGGATCCTGGCCGGCGCAGCCAATGCCGGGAACGGTACGGCCGCACTGGCGACTATCGCCGCCGGCACCGCCTATGGGGCGCACACCGTCGCCGTGACAGCGCTGGCGGGCGGTTTGACTTACCTCAGCGTCACCGATCCGACGGGCTTGGTGACAGGTCAGGGCGTGGTCGGCCTGCCGCTCTACGCGGCCGGGATCTCGTTGACCGTCACGTCGGGCAGCACGCCCTTCGCGGTCGGCGACAGCTTCGCGGTCGCGGTCGTGCCGACGGCCCTCGACGTCACCGGCCTGCAGTTCGACCTCGACGCGCGCGACACCACGGATGCCGCGTCGATCGCCCTCCAGGCCACGAGCGCGGGCGCGAGCCCGACGATCGTCAGCGGCGGAGCAGCGGGCACGATCGCCATGGCGGTGCCGCGCGCGACCATGGCTGCGCTCCCGGCCAAGGCCGATGGCTACCCGTACGTGATCAGCGCCACCGACCCGGCCACGGGTCTGAAGGTGCCGGCCTTCTTCGGCCTCCTCCACCACACCGCCATCGTCGCGCAGATCGGACAGGGAGCCTGAGAGCATGGCCATCCGAGGCTCGTCGCTCGCCGGCGCGATCATCCCTGTCGGCGGTCCTGCTGGCCTTCCCGGCAAGGATGGCAAGGACGGCGTCACTCCCGACGTCTCCGGGCTTCTGCCCCGAACCGGTGACGGCACCGGGCTCTCGGTCACCGTCGGCGGCACCGCGCAGGCGCTTCCGGTTGCGATCGGCGCCCGGGTGCTGTCCACGCTCGTGGCCGCCTCCATTGTCATCGGCCCCGCACCGGCCGCCTTCCTGACCGTGCAGGCGGCCCTGGCGAGCCTCGACGGCCAGATCGTGGGGCGCACCGGGCAGATCGTAATCCAGCCGACCGAGGGGTTCCTCGAGCACGCCTCCACAGTCGCGCTCGATCGCTTCGACGCCGACCGCATCCGGATCCAGGGTCCGGCCCCGACCGTCACCACGCTGACCGGCGTCACCTCGGTGACCGGGGGGGCGGGCGCGTGGGCAGTTACCGCGACCTTCGGCTCGACCACCGGCATGGCGATCGGCGGCTTGGTGCAGATCACCCAGACGGTCGGGGCCTCGCCGCTGCACGTCCTGCACCGCGGTGCCTGGCGGGTCGCATCGATCACGAACGGCACCACCGCGGTCCTGACCAACACGGCCTACAATCAGACGCCGCCGACTGGCGTGACCGGCACGGCGACCATCAACAAGGCCCGCCTGCGGTTCGCCGTGGGCGTCAACGCCTTCGACATGACCAAGCTCGGCGGCCTCAGCAACGTCGACGTGCTCGGTCAGTTCACCAATGACGGCACGATCGGCGTCTGGAACAAGTCGAACGCCAACGGCTCGCACGGCACGCTGATCCTGGGTCCGAGCCTGGCAGTGGCCGGCTTCGGCGCCGATGGCGTGCGGGGGAACTACGGCGGCTCGGTCACCGCGACCAGCGTCATCGCCTCCTCGTGCGGCAACAACGGCTTCATGGCCCGCGACAGCGGCCAAGGCGCCCTGATCGGGTGCATCGGCTCTGGCAACGGCGCCTACAATCCCGGCGGCGGCGGCAATGGCCTGCTCTCGCAGAATGCGTCCTCGGTCTACGCGGGCAACTTCGAGGGCTACGGAAATGCCGGCGCCGGGCAGTTTGCGCGTACCGGCGCGAGCATCCTGAACCAGAACGGCCAGTCCGCCCGGGTCGTCGGCAACGCGGTCGGGTTCAGCGTCGTCTGGGGCTACCTCCAGGACGAGACCGGGATCGCTGCCTACAACGGCACCGACTATTACAACGACAACGGGCGCCTGTTCGTCCCGGCCGCATCGTCCTCGAATGCCCAGGGCAACGCGGTCTCGACGATCAACAATGGCGTGACGACGGCCAATGGCGGCTTCACCGTCACTGCGCCCCTCTACAACGCCTTCATCGCCAGCACGGGCGGTCGGGTCGACGCCTCGGGCTCGAACGTGGTGAGCGTGGGCGGCACGCCCTACTACGAGGATCTCGGCGGGACGATCGTCTCGACCGGCGCCGTAGGGATGTCCGGTCGCTTCAGCGTCGAGGCCGGTCGCATCATCAAGTCGGTTAGCGCCACGCCTTACACCACCAACGTCGACCTAACCGCGACCATCCCGCTCGACGACACGGTCCCTCAGTCGAACGAGGGGACGCAGATCCTCACCCTGACGATCACGCCGACCTCCGCGTCCAGCAAGATCCGGCTGCGGTTCCGCGGTGAGGGCTCGAAGTCGGCCGCCGGCGCCTTCATCGGCGCGATCTTCCGTAGCGGGCAGGCCGGCGCGATCCGACCGGGCTACGTGCAGATCCCCGGGGCGAACGCGACCGCCTCGCTGACGCTGGAGGTCGACGATGCGCCCGCGACCACGTCGCCCGTGACCTACACGGTCAATGTCGGGGCGGACAGCGGGGCGCTGCGGCTCAACGGCAGCGCGACCCAGCGGTTCTTCGGCGGCACGGCGGGCGCGACGCTCGTCGCCGAGGAGATCAAGGTCTGAACGTCGGCGCCACCTACCTCGTGCCGGTCGCCGATCCCGACGGCACCCGGCCCGGCCATACGGGCGTGACCGCCGCGTGGCGGGTCGGCGCGGTGCCGGCGGGGCTGTACCAGCACGAGGTCTGGGTCACTGAGGTCGGAAAAGCGCCGTACCCGGTGACGATCGGGCCGGTCGTGATCCGTGGCACCGTGAAGGGCGCCGCCGCCTGACGCCCGACCGTTCCCGAAGATTTCGGGAACGGAGGCGGCCCGCCGCGCCCCGCGCTCAGCGAAGCCAGGCGATGATAAACAGGAGCGCGCGGGCGAGCTCGGTCACGGCGAACCACGTGCCGAACACGATCCACGCCGCGGTGGCACCGAGACCGACCACGAACAGAACCACCGCGAGCAGCTCGCGCAGCAGCCCCCACTGACGCGTGATCCATCCCGCCATCGCCGTCTCCCGGTGAACGGCATCGCGTGGCCCGAGGCCTGAGGCATCGCTTCTAGCGGTCGATCGGTCGCCCGCCGCCTACCCCTTTCGATCCATCGGAGACCACCATGATCCTCCAGCGCCTCGCGCTGCGGGCGGCGATCGCCTGCGCGCTGCTGCTCGTGCCCGGCCACGTCCGGGCCATGGACGGCATCGCGTCGACCTATGGCCACGAGATCTTCCGCATCAACCCGAAGGGGCTGACCGCCAACGGCGAGCGGTTCCAGCCGATGGGCCTGACCGCGGCGATGTGGGACGTCCCGTTCAACACGCGGCTCCGGGTCACGCATCTCGCCACCGGCCGGAGCATCGTGGTCCGGATCAACGACCGCGGCCCGCATCGTCGGCTCCGCCGGCTGATCGACCTGTCGACCGGCTCCTGCCGGGCGCTCGGCGCGTGCGGCCTCGCCCGGGTGCGGGTCGAGGTCCTGCCGCACGGACGGCGCGTGGCGGACGCGCGCTGAGGCGGGCCCGACGCATGGCGGCGATCGTCGCCGCCCTGGTGGCCGGCGCGCCGGCCGCGGCCGTCGCCCGCCCGCGCATCCCGCACCTGCCGGCCCGGCTCAGTGCCGCGAGCCCCCTGGCCGCGGCGCCGATCGCGCCGAACGGCCTGCTCATCCACGACGCCGGCCGGCTGCGCACCCTCGAGCTCGACGAGCTCGCGCCGCTGCGCCTGCGCCTCTCGACTCCGTTCTGAGGACCTGACCGATGACCGACTGGAAGCGGATCCTCCCCGCCGTGGCGCCGCGCGCGCGCGCCGACGTCATCGCGGCGTTCGTGGCCGCCGACGACCGGATTGCGGCCGCCGAGATCACCACGCCCCTGCGCATCGCCCACTTCCTCGCGCAGCTCGCCACGGAATCGGGCGGGATGACGCGCCTCGAGGAGAACCTGTTCTACACGGCCGAGCGGCTGTGCGTGGTGTGGAAGAAGCGATTCCCGACGCTCGCGTCCGCGCGGCCGTACGCCGGCAACCCGAAGGCGCTCGCCGAGAAGGTCTACGGCGGGCGGCTCGGCAACGTGAAGCCCGGCGACGGCTGGCGCTACCGCGGCGGTGGCCTGATTCAGAACACCGGTCGGGCGAACTACCGCGACGCCGGGTTCGAGGCCGATCCCGACCGGCTGCGCACACCCGCCGGGGCGATCTCGGCCGCGCTGACCTACTGGACGGACCACGACTGCAACGCGCTCGCCGATGCCGACGACGTCGCGGCCCTGCGCCGCCGCGTGAACGGTGGGGACATCGGCCTGCCCGAGTGCCGCGCCTACCTCGGCAAGGCGAAGGCGGCGCTACGGGTCATCCCGGCCCAGGCGAAGCTGAAGGCGCTCCGCTACCCCGTCGGTGCGGTCGACGGCGAGCACGGCGACCGGACGACGGCGTCCGTGCAGCTGCTGCAGAAGAAGGCCGGTCTGCCCGTCACGGGCGAGCTCGACGACGACACGCTCGCCGCGCTCGACACCGCCGAGCCGCTGGCCGCGCCGGCGAAGGACGCGAACCTCGCGCGTAGCCGCACCATCCAGGGCGGCGCGGTCGCGGCCTCCTCCGGCACCGGCCTGACGATCGACAACGCGATCGAGCTCAAGGAGCAGCTGGAGCAGGCCAACAGCCAGATCCAGGCCGGCACCGTGCTGGGGCTGATCGTCGGCGTCGTGATCGTCGCCGGCGCGCTCTACGCCCTCTACGCGCGCTGGGACGATGCCGGCCGGCCCGTGCCGGGCTTCCTGGCGCGCCGCTTCCCCCGTCTCACCGGAGCGCGCGCCTGATGTTCGACTTCTCCTGGACCGGCATCCTCATGGCGGTCGCGTCCTTGCTGTGGGCCGCAATCTCGCCGGTGACGCTGAAAATTCTCAGCGCCGCCCTCGCCCTCCTGGTGATCGGGCGGATCGTTCTGCCCGCGCGCCTGCGCATCGTCACCCAGACGGCCGCCGCCGGCGTCGCGGCCTTCGCCTTCTGCTGGCAGGTCGCCGTGAACGACGGCGCGCGCCGCATGCTCGGGCACGATCACGCCGTGGCGCTGAAGGCCGAGCAGCTGCGCGCGGAGAAGGCCGAGGCGATCACCCGCGAGGCGGTCGAGCTGCGCGCCCGCGACCAAGCTGACCGCCAAGCCGACCTCTCCAAGATCAAGGAACTGACCGATGCGCTCGCCCGTGATCCGCGCCGCGATGGCGTCTGCCTGCCTCGGCTTTGGTCTCAGCGGCTGCGCAAGCTTTAGGGCCGCGCCGCCCGCGATCGATCCGCTCGCGCCGGCCGACATCCGGGTCACGCTGCCCGAGGCACCCGAGGGCGTGACCGACTGCCTGCGCCAATCCTTCCCGGAGATCCCGGATCGATCGCTGACCCGGGGCGACGTCGTGCGCATCATCGGCCGAGCCAAGTTGCTCGACCGGGCGAAGGCGGCGTGCGGCGGGCGGGCGCTTGCCTGGATCAACGCGGTCCAGCGCGACTTCGCCAAGCCCTGACCGGCGCGGCCTGTCCGGCCGTCCGTTGCCTCTCATCCACCGAACGCAAGCCGGTTTGTCTCTCACGAGAGGCCGGTCCGCTTAACACAACGCGCGACCGGAACACCGGCGCGCGGCTCTCCGGCCTTGGGGGCCAGGATTATGACCGCACAGCTCCAACAGCAGCAGATGCTGGGTCAGCAGCAGCCTGTGATGGGCAACCTGGAGGCGCGGCTGGAACGGCAGGAGACGCGCCTCGACGGCTTCGGCCTGACCCTGGACAACGTCGGCAAGGCCGTCGGCGCCCTGAGCGACAAGCTCGATCGCCGCAGCGCCACCCCCTGGGCCGTGATCTGGGGCGCGATGGGAACCTGCGTCACCGTCGCCGCGCTGATCGGCGGCCTCGCGTTCTACCCGCTGAAGGACGGGCAGGCCGACCTCAAGAGCTCGCTCCTGCTCATCCAGGACAAGGCCGACAAGCGCATCGAGGGGCTGGCCGCGAACCAGGTCACCCGGGCCGAGCACGAGGTGCACTGGCGCAGCCAGGACCGGGACTACGACTTCATGCGCGACCGCATCGGCCGGGTGGAGAACCGGGCCGTGAAGGGCCTCGACGAGATGAAGGCGCGGCTCGATCGAATGGAGGATCGCGTCGTCTCCCGCAGCGAGGTGCTTGCGCGCAACGACGCGCAGGATCGGGTCACCAGCATGCTGCGCGGCGAGGTCGACGAGCACGTCCGGGCCTTCAACGACCGGCAGCAGCGCCGGATCGACACGCTGGAGGCCGCGCCGCGGCGGTAGCGCTGATTTCTGTCACGGGCCGTCGATTTTCGTCACGGCGGCCCGGCGGCCATCGGAATTTATCACGGGCGCCCTGGCTTCGGCCGGGGCGCCTTTCGTCGTTTCTGAGCTAAGCACGCAGTTCTATCAACGAGCCTCCGGCTCCTTGAGCTGACTGCTCTTGAGTTCATTCAATTGCAATCTGAATGCAGCCAGAAAAGTTGTGCATAGTTCGTCAAATTCTTCCGCATCATTGTCGCTCAAAGCCTTTTCGTCAGCAAAATGCGCCATGTGGCTTAGATCTCGTATAGTCGAATAAACCTTGTACAGTGGATACGAGCTCTCGAACCTTTTAAGATCATGAAAGATAATATCTGCGGGTATCTTGCGTTTTTCCAGGGGCAATTGCGCAATCATCAACGACATTTGATTTTCAAGTTCGGTGTATCTGTCGCGGATTTTATCTCTCGGCGTATCTATCCGTGGTTTAGGCGCTATAAGCACGGTCGCGCCCTCTTCCTTCTCAACGATAGTGTCCAACTTGATTTGCGCCTCGCGTACCTCGTCACGAAATTTGGCGCCTCCGCCTCCAGGTAGTGATATTTCCTGCAGGCGCTTCGCGAGCGCGCTCAATTGGTGTCGAAGCAAATACAAAAGATAGATCACGACTAGAGGCCAAGCTAAAGATCCTACGATGGCTGATATAAATTGAAGAATATCCACAACACGCTCGCTCTTATAATCAAAACGCTGCCCGCCCGGTCCGCCGGCGCGGGCTATTTCGTGCTTGGTATCCCGGCGCGGAACAGCTCGCTCGCCGGCATCCGCACGGTCCGGTAACCGCGGGACGCCATCCTGACGCCGAGCCAAGTTGCGTATCGGCTCGGCTCACACGCTGGTGAGATCGGACGCTCCCCCGCCCCGTGATCAGATCGGGGCGGGGCCGAGTTGTTTATTGGCGCATTGAAAGTGCGAAGCCAAGTGCATTCAGTCGATCTTCCGGCCAGCCATTATATGGATCACTCCCCTATCCAAATCACTTCCGCCTTCTGCAAGCCCTTTCCAATCTTCAATTTCAAGTATTGTCTTTATGCCGTGCGCATTAAGCGCTTGCGTTAGGGATTCTGCTGGCTGTTTTAGAGTTTCCACTGAGGACGAGTGAATAATGATAACTACATTCTTGGATGAAGTTGTGCCTACGTATTTCCCATTGCCTGCTTTGTAGCGCATCGTATTGCCGCTAAAATCTTCCATTACCCACTGGCCGCCTATTAGTGCGCCGCCAATAGATAATATGAGATCTTCTGTCTCGGGATCACCATAGGTGTAAGCTAGATCAAATTTCGTTCCAGGATATGCTTGTGCCCAAGAGGCGACAGATAACTTTTGTTCCTGATCGAGAGTTCTAGGTGCTTTGATGCGGGCAATCTCTAAGTTCAGCTCGCCTACTCTCACTTCCAACGCAGCGGCGCGCTCACGCGCTTCTGCCGCATCTTTCTCGAGTTGACCGGCTCGTTCATTGCCACGCGCAGCTTCCTTGTTCGCTTCGCCCGCGCGCTCGTCAGCTCGGGAGGCACCCTCTCTAGCCCTCTCCGCTTCAGCGTTGGCACTCGCCGCCTTTGCCTCGTTTGCGGCAATGCGCTCGTCGCTGTACCGTTCTTTGACCGAGCCCATCCAAACTACGCCTAAGGTGCCCAGCAGGACCGCGGCAGCACCCACGCTGAGCACGACGTTTGCGATGTCAAAAAGGAAGTTGGCGAGAGGGGAGGAGATAGTCGGCATGGACATCTTCAACCTCATCAGCATCTTCCTCGTGATGCTTCTAGGGCTTGGGGCGATCGCAACGTCCATCGCCGTAAGCGTGCGTTCTTGGCGGCGCTGGAGACGCAGCGAATTGGCCCAGCGCAGTCGGGATGGAGCCTACTAGGCTTCACATTCCAGTAGAAAAACCCGATCATTACATCATCCATCGGCTGAGTCGCATCTCCGAGGATGACCGGGCCGGGCCGCTGTCACAAGCGCCCGGCCCAGCTTTTATTAACCTCAGGTGCGTACCGCGGCGGTCATGTCCGACCTCCCGCCCGCCGTCGCCTCCTGGCGCGACCAGATCGAGCGCCTGTCCGAGCACGCCTCGCCGTGCCGCTATCTCCTGCCCACAAAGTGGCCGCCCATGCGGGCGAACGCGTTGGCTTTCATCGACGAGTTCGGCGCCGAGGCGCACCGGCTCGGCTGGACCGCGCCGCAGTTGTTTGGCGTTCATCCGGAGCACGGCTTCCTGCGTGTGGAGTATGCCGGCGCCCTGATGGTCAACGACCGGCCGGTGGTCGGCGTCGAGCCGGACCGGATCGTGTTCGATCGCTTCTCCGGCTACCGGACGAAGCCGGGCCAGACCTGGGGGCCGCCGCTCTGGGAATTTGCTGCGAAGGGGCGCGGCTGATCGCGCCTGTGATCTGCGAGGATGTCGGGGGCAACCGCGATGTGAGCCGGCGCAGGATGTTGCGCTGGGCAAGCCATTAACGCCTCAGGCCTTTCCCGAGCGCAAGGTGCCGGCATGTCCACTTGCATACCGAGCCGACCATGCATTTCGAAATCCGATCGACCGGCCGCCACCTTTGGACCTGGGTGCTGCTTGACGCGACGCATCTGACGGTGATGGAATCGGACCGGACATTCCCGTCCGAGGCACAGGCATCCGCCGCCGCGCTGGCCTTCTCGAAGCTCGTGACCCGAGCCGGGAAGACGCTGACCGCGCCGACATCGGGTGGCCTGCTCTAGTCGCTGCGCCGGCCGTCAGCCGCCCTGCAGGCTTTCAGCGAAGTCGTCTGGGATCTCGCCCCACTGGCCGAGGATCGTGACGCCCTCCAGCTCGCCGGTCTCGTCGTCGGCCACCACCTTCAGCGCCGCCGCCCCCGGCATCCGCTTCGCGAGGTTCTCGGCCTTCTTGAGTGCGCCGCTCTCGGTCTGCGCGGGTTCCTGCCGGGCCGGCCGCAGCCGCTTCCGGTGGACCTCGAAAGGCTGCACCACGAACGCCGTCTTCATCGCCATCTTCGTCCCCCGTTCGTCCCGACCCTTCAAACGCTCTTCGCCGACCGCGATGGCCGCTTAAAGTTATGCCACGACAGGCGTTTTCGACCCGAGTTCACATTCGTCCACCGCTCGGAAAGAAACATCTCGCCCGCGGATTGAACCCGGCCGGCCCATCAGCTTTGTTCCGTATTCGTTCTAACACGGCGGAGCCGCGGGTGCACCTCAACCGGATCGACGAGCTGCTGATCCACAGCCCTGAAGCCGTCCGCGTGCCGCTGATCGGGCAGGCGCTGTGCGCCGGCTTTCCGTCCCCCGCCGACGACTTCCTCGAGGGCGCGTTGGAGTTGCCCCGCTGGCTCGTGCCGAACCCGCCGGCCACCTTCCTGTGGCGGATCAGTGGCTCGTCCATGGAGGGCGCCGGCATCTACGACCGAGACCTCGCCTGCGTCGACCGCAGCCTCAAAGCGGGCCACGGCAGCATCGTCGTCGCGGCGGTCGACGGCCAGATGAGCTGCAAGCGCCTCGTGATCGACGGCAACGTCGCCCGGCTCGCCTTCTGCAATCCGGACCTCCCCGCTTTCGCGGTCGACGAACTCGGCGAGGGCGTGATCTGGGGCGTGGTCCGCTTCTCGATCCGCTGGCACGTCGCCCGCGGGCAGCTGTCGTGAGCACCCCCGAGGCCCGGCTGCGCGACCGGATCGGCGGCGGCCGCGCCGTGGCGCTGATCGACGGCAACAGCTTCTACTGCTCGTGCGAGCGCGTCTTCGACCCGAAACTCGCCGCCGTCCCGGTGATCGTGCTCTCGAACAACGACGGCTGCGCCATCGCCCGCACCAGCGAGGCCAAGGCGCTCGGCATCAAGATGGGCGACCCGTACTTCAAGATCCGCGAGATGTGCCGGGCGCAGGGCGTGCGGGTGTTCTCGTCGAACTACACCCTCTACGGCGACATGAGCGGTCGCACCAACGCGGTCTACCGGCAGTTCAGCCCGCAGGTGGAGATCTACTCCATCGACGAGAGCTTCCTGAACCTCTCGGACGTGGCGCCGGCCTTGAGGGTTGAGCTCGCGCGGGACCTGCGCGCCACGGTGCGGACCTGGACCGGGATCCCGACCTGCGTCGGCATCGGCCCGACCAAGACGCTGGCCAAGCTCGCCAACCACATCGCCAAGAGCGTGCCGGTGCTGGACGGCGTGTGCGATCTGACCGATCCCGCGGCCTACGCGCACTGGCTGTGCCGGATCGATGTCGGCGAGGTCTGGGGCATCGGCCGGGCCTCGCTCGTCAAGCTCCAGGCTATGGGCGTCGAGAGCGTGGCGGACCTGCGCGACCTCGATCCGCGGCCGGTGCGCAAGGGCCTGACCGTGGTGGGCGAGCGGATCATCTACGAGCTGCGCGGAGCGGCCTGCCTGCCGCTGGAGATGGTGCCGGCGCGGCGGAAGGGCTGCGCGGTCACACGCTCGTTCTCCAGCCGGATCACCGAGCGGGCGGTGCTGGAGGAAGCGGTAGCCGCGCACGCGACGCGGCTTGGCGAGAAGCTGCGGCGCGAGGGGCTGGGCACCAACCACGTCACGGTCTTCTACCACACGAGCGAGCACGACCGGGGGGAGCCAATGCGGTCGGTCTCGACCACGGTGCAGTTGCCGGAGCACAGCTCGGACACGCTGGCGCTGATCAAGGCGGCGCGGCACGGCGTGGCGCGGACCTGGCGCGAGCCGGACGCGCGCCCGTGGCGGTACAGCAAGGCCGGGATCGTCACGAACGACCTCGTGCCGCTGTCGCACAGCCCGCGGGCGCTGATCGGCGCGCTGGACCGGGCACGCTCGGGCCCGCTGATGGCGGCGATGGATGCATGCAACGCGCGCTGGGGCCGGGGCGCGGTGGTGCCGGCGCGCGCGGGGCTGGTGAGCCGGCGCGACTGGAACACGAAGTTCGAAATGCGCACGCCGCGCTACACGACGCAGGTGGGCGAGTTGCCGGTCGCCTATGCCTGAGGGGACGCGTCGCCGGCTCTCCGCCACCGGGTGACGTTCCGGCGCAGCTCGCTCACCGCGAGACCGTCGGCCTCTAGGCGCGCGAGCGTGCGGGCGGCGTGCATGCCACGCTCCCGGCCAGGGATCCCGGCACGCTCAGCGATCTCGGTAGCGGTCGACGGCTCGGATGTGAGCGCCGCCAGCACGCGCGGGCGGAGATCCTGGCGCGGCCGCGCGCCTCGCGGCGATGGGACTTTCGGCACCAGCCGGCCTACGCTGATGCTACGATCATGCGCTGGCGGGCCGCGTCGAGCTGGTCCTCATCGTCGCGGTCCGGCAGATCAGCGGCGATCTGCTCGACAATCTCCCACGTGGCGGCTTCGTCGAGACCGAGCCCACGGGCGAACCCGCCGAGCCGGCGCATCATGCGCTGGGTAGTGGCCTGATGTCGTAGAAGCTCGGCCTCGTCGCTCAAGGCTTTGTCACCCGGCGGCGCCGCTTCGGCGGCAGGGCCTTATCGACGATTTGTTGGATCATCTGGATGATCGGCTCGGCCCGTGTCCCGTAAGTCGTCTCGCACGAGCCCTCGATGAGCGCCCTGATGCGCTTGAGCGCTTCGACCGGATCTATCGGCGGCGGGGGATCGGTCTCTGCTGACATGGATCAGACCTATTGCCGGTCGCTCGGCGAGTCGATGAGGCCGAGCCGCGCTGCCATCGCGAGCAGCTCCCTGCCGCTCAACCCCTTGCCATCGACGATTGAGAACGCGAAGCCGGCGCCCATAGGCTCGACCGAGTGACCGGCAGCGATCAGCGCCTCTGCGGCCTTCGTGGTCGGATCGGTCTCGCTCATCCCCTCAGCGACTGAGGCGACGCCGGCTCGGCCACCAGAAGCGCGGGTTAACGAGGACAACCAGCGCCAGGATGTACAGGCCAAGCCCGGCCAATGCTCCGAGCCTGAAGGCCTCGAAGCCGAGCGCCAGTCCGGCCACCAGGATCGCGATCATCCATCCGAGAGCAGTTGGGTTCATCCTCGCTCATCCCTTCACCGGATGCGCCAGCAAGATCGCGGTCCGAACCATGTTGCGCTTCCAGGCAGGCTTGTCGGTGGTCAGCGCCTCGGCCGCGCGGGTGTTCGTCCGGAGCGTCTCGATGAGGTCGAGGGTCCAGCCCTTCGCGAGTGGGTAGGTCTCCGTCGCCAGATCGGCGAGCACGGCGTCGACAGCGGCGTCGATCTCCTGGTCGGTGATCTCGGCGGCCTTGCGCAGCTCGGAGACGGTCGCGGGGTCCTTGGCCATCGGCTCGGGCTACCCTCCATCGCGAGCGGCGCACCAACCGAGAACAGACCGTGGGGGATTCCGTGGGTGGTTTTCGCACCCCATGGTCCCCACGTGCACCGTCCGTTCCGCTTCGGCTTACCGGCGTCCGGTCGGTCGATTGTAGAAAAAGCCTTTCAGCCCAAAGGCTTTAATGGTCGGAGTGGCGGGATTCGAACCCACGACCCCTAGTCCCCCAGACTAGTGCGCTAACCGGGCTGCGCTACACTCCGACGCCGCTAGGGCTCGCGGCTCTTAGCCTCCGCGCCGCGCCCGCGCAAGCCCTTCGGCGCGCGCGGGCCGCGCGGATGTGCTGGCTCTCGCGGGTCAGGCCCGCTACGGGGAGGCCTCGCCCCCGCGATTGCCAGAGGATCATGACGGACCGACCGATCGCCTTCGATCTCACGCGCCTCGTCACGCGGCTGCGCCACGCGAGCCCGTCGGGCATCGACCGCGTCGACCTCGCCTACGCGCGCGCCTATCTCGGCCGGGCGGAGACGGGCGTCGGCGTCGTCTCCACGGCGTTCGGGCCGCGCATCCTCGACCGCGCGCAGGCGCTGGAGATCGTCGAGGCCGTGGCGGCCGGCTGGGTCGAGGATCGGGACGCCGCGTCGGACCCGGTCTACCGGCGGCTCGCGTCCCGCTGCGGCGATCCCGCCGCCGCGCCGCCGCCCGTCACCGCACCACAGGCCGGGTCCACCGACCGGCGGCGGATCCAGGCGCGCAAGACCGTCGACATCGCGCTGCGCGGCCGGTCGGTCGCGATCCTGCCCCGGGACGCGCTCTATTTGCACACCTCGCACCTGCGCCTCGACGACCCGCGGCGGTTCGACTGGCTCTATACCCGGCGGGACGTCCGGGCGGCGTTCTTCGTCCACGACCTCATCCCGATCACCCACCCGGAATACGGCCGGTCCGGTGAGGCCGACCGGCACCGGGCGCGCCTGCGCACGATCGGGCGGCACGCCTCCGCCATCCTGGTGAATTCGGAGGATACCGGCCGGCGCACCCTCGCGCATCTCGCCGCCGAGGGGTTCGGGCGGCCGCCGGTGGCCGTGGGCCATCTCGGGGTCGAGACCGCCTTCGGCCACACCGGGCCCCGATTCACCCCCGACCGGCCGACCTTCCTGGTCTGCGGCACCATCGAGTCGCGCAAGAACCACCTGCTGCTGTTCCAGATCTGGCGGCTCCTGGCCGAGCGCCACGGGGCGGCGGCACCCCGACTCGTCGTGGTCGGGCGCCGGGGCTGGGAGGCGGAGAGCGCCATCGACATGCTGGAGCGCTGCCCCGGCGTGCGCGCCCACGTCATCGAGGCCTCGGGATTGTCGACCCACGGTCTGGCGGCGCTGATGCGCAGCTGCACCGCCCTGCTGATGCCGTCCTTCACCGAGGGCTACGGCATCCCCGTCGTCGAGGCCGCGGCCTCGGGGCTGCCGGTGATCGCCTCCGACATCGCCGTCCACCGCGAGATCGCCGACGGCTTCGCGCTGTTCCGCGATCCCCTGGACGGTCCGGGCTGGATCGAGGCGATCGAGGCGCTCGCGCGGCCCGACGGGTCGCTCCGCGCCGAACTGGCCGGCCGTCTGGCCGGGTACCGGCCGCCGGACTGGCCCGCGCATTTCGCGGCCGTGGCGCCGACCCTCGCGGCGCTCTGACGGCGACCGCCGATCCGCGCCGGACCCAGACGCCTGCCCGCCGGCCGACGGTCGCGGCCCGCGACCGCGGGACGACGACGCACGTTGCGCCGCCGGAGTCTGACGAATAAGGAAAAGCGTCAGTCAGCCAGCCTGGCCGAGAGCGGGCGGAACGGAGATCCTGCCGATGCGGGTGGTCGACCTCGATCGCGAGACGGTCAAGCAGGGGCTCGATGACGGCTCGATGCTGATCATCGACGTCCGTGAGCCGCACGAGTACGAGGCCGGGCACATCCCGGGCGCCGTCTCGCACCCGCTCTCCGGCTTCGACCCACAGGCGGTCGCGGCCCTCGTAGCGGAGGACGGCCGGCGGGCGGTGTTCTCGTGCGCCTCGGGCGTCCGCTCGGTTCACGCGCTCATGGCGGCGCAGAATGCCGGGCTCGACCTCGCCGAACACTACAAGGGCGGTTTCAAGGACTGGTACAGCGCGGGCGAAACGGTCGCCTGATCTGCCGTTTCAATCCGGCTCGCGGGACCGTGATGTGCGTTCGCGCACAAGCAACACCGTCGACCGCGGGTTACGGCGCACCCGCGGCGGAACAATCGTCAAGCTCGGCGCGACCGGACGGTCGGCCAACGGACAGCAGGACCCGATGCGCAGCCGGCTTCCCAGCCTACTCACCGTCTTGTCAGGCCTGATCGCGGCTCTCGCGGCAGGCCCCCTCGCGACTCCGGCCCGCGCGCAGGCGCCGGGCGGCCCGCCGCCCAAGGTCACCGTGGCCAAGCCCGTGGTGCGCCAGATCGTCGAGCAGGATCAGTATACCGGCCGCTTCGACGCGATCGATTACGTCGAGGTTCGCGCCCGCGTCACCGGCTACCTCGAGAAGATCAACTTCGTCGACGGCCAGACGGTGAAGAAGGGCGACGTCCTGTTCGTGATCGACCGGCGCCCCTACAAGGCGGCGCTGGAGCAGGCCCAGGCGGCCCTGGCCTCCGCCAAGGCGCGCCAGTCCTTCTCGCAGACGGACCTGGAGCGCGCGCAGACCCTGTCCCGCAGCGGCAACATCTCCGAGCAGGTCACCGACCAGCGCCGGCAGGCCTCGCAGACCGCCCAGGCCGACGTCGACAGCGCCCAGGCCGCCCTCAACAACGCCCAGCTGAACTACGACTTCAGCGAGGTGAAGGCACCGATCAACGGCCGCATCAGCCGCCGCCTGGTGACCGAGGGCAACATCGTCAGCGCCGACCAGACCATGCTGACGACGATCGTGTCCCTCGACCCGATCTATTTCAGCTACACCGTCGATGAGAAGTCGTTCCTCAAGTACCAGAACAGCCTCGGCATCGGCATGGGCCAGACCCAGCAGGGCAAGGGCGTGCCGATCCTGATCGCCCTGTCCGGCGAGGCGAAGCCCACCCGCAAGGGCACGCTCGACTTCGTCGACAACCGCGTCGACAACGCCACCGGCACGATCCTGCTGCGCGCGACCGTCCCGAACCCCGACCTGTTCATCAAGCCCGGCCTGTTCGGCATCGTCTCGATGCCGGCGACCAAGCCGTTCCAGGGCATCCTGCTGCCCGACGACGCCGTGGCGGCCAACCAGGACAAGCGGATCGTCTACATCGTCGGGCCCGAGAACGTGATCCAGCAGAAGGACGTCGTGCTGGGACCGAAGGTCGACGGCTACCGGGTGATCCAGTCAGGGCTGAAGGGCGACGAGACCGTGGTGGTCAACGGCCTGTCCCGTGTCCGTCCGGGCGCGAAGGTCACCCCCGAGAAGATCGAATTGCCCCCGAGCAAGACCTGAGCCCCCGGGGCTCGACACGAACGCCTTCGTGCGCGCCGCGCGGCGCGCCCCGCACCGACGACGCAGGGCCCCGTCCGGGAGACCGGCGGGCCTCAGAGGTTTGACCGATGCGTTTCGCCCATTTCTTCGTCGACAGACCGATCTTCGCGTCCGTCACGTCGATCGTCTTCCTGATCCTCGGCTTCGTGGCCTACGAGAGCCTGCCGGTCTCGCAGTACCCCGAGATCGTGCCGCCGACCGTGACGGTGCGCGCCTCCTATCCGGGTGCCAACGCCGAGACCGTGGCCGCCACGATCGCGACGCCGATCGAGCAGGAGGTCAACGGCGTCGACAACATGCTCTACATGACGTCGTTGTCGACCAACGACGGCAACATGCTGCTGACCGTGACCTTCAAGGTCGGCACCAACCTCGATATCGCGAACGTGCTGGTGCAGAACCGGCTGTCGGTGGCGCAGCCGCGCCTGCCGCCGGACGTGCGCAACCTCGGCGTCACGGTCCGCAAGGCCTCGCCCGACCTGATGCTGGTCGTGCACCTGCTCTCGCCGAACAAGACCTATGACCAGAACTACCTCGCCAACTACATCTACCTGAACATCCGCGACGAGCTGCTGCGCCTCGACGGCGTCGGCGACATCACGATCTTCGGCGGTAACGAGTACGCCGAGCGCGTCTGGGTCGACCCGAACAAGCTCGCCGCCTACGGCCTCTCGGTCACCGACGTCACCGCGGCCCTGCAGGAGCAGAACGTGCAGGTGGCCGCCGGCCAGCTGAACGGTCCGCCAGCCGCCAAGGGCGAGGCGTTCCAGCTCGTCGTGCAGTCGCAGGCGCGGTTCAAGACGCCCGAGCAGTTCGCCGAGGTCATCATCAAGGCGCAGGACGGGCGCCTCGTCCGGGTCAAGGACATCGCCCGCGTCGAGATGGGCCAGAAGGACTACACGACCAACTCGTTCCTCAACGACACGCCCGCGGTCGGCATCGGCGCCTTCCAGCGGCCAGGCACCAACGCCCTCGACGCGGCGGCGTCGGTCAAGAAGGTGATGGAGGAGGTCAAGAAGAACTTCCCGCCGGACGTCGAGTACCGCATCGCCTACAACCCGACGGAGTTCATCGAGGAGTCGATCCACGAGGTCTACAAGACCCTGTTCGAGGCGGTCGGCCTCGTCGTCATCGTGGTCCTGGTGTTCTTGCAGAGCTGGCGCACCGCGATCATCCCGGTGATCGCGATTCCGGTCTCGCTGATCGGCACCTTCGCGGCGATGGCGGCCTTCGGCTTCTCGCTGAACAACCTGACCCTGTTCGGGCTCGTGCTCGCCATCGGCATCGTGGTCGACGACGCCATCGTGGTGGTGGAGAACGTCGAGCGCAACATGGCCGAGGGCCTGTCGCCGGGCGACGCCGCCCACAAGACCATGGACGAGGTCGGCGGCGCGGTCATCGCCATCGCGCTGGTGCTCGCCGCGGTGTTCGTGCCGACGGCGTTCATCCCGGGCATCTCGGGACAGTTCTACAAGCAGTTCGCGCTCACCATCGCGGCCTCGACCCTGATCTCGGCCTTCAACTCGCTGACCCTGTCGCCGGCGCTCTGCAAGCTGCTGCTGGTGCCCCACCACGCCCGCAAGGAGCCGAAGTTCTTCCTGACCCGGTTCGTGAACTGGCTGGCGAACGGCTTCAATCGCGCCTTCGACGCCACGTCGAACGCCTACGGCCGGACGATCCGGGTGCTCACCGGCGGGATCGTGGGCTTGGGCGTGATGCTGCTGGTCTACGCCGCGGTGATCGCTGGCACGCTCCACCTCGCGCAGACGACCCCCACGGGCTTCATCCCGGACCAGGACCAGGGCTACCTGATCGGCGTCGTCCAGCTCCCCTCCGGCTCCTCCCTCGACCGCACCACGGAGGTGTGCCTGCGCGCCGCCAAGCAGGCCCGGACTGTCGACGGCGTGGCCAACGCGGTGATCATCGCGGGCTTCGACGGCGCGACCTTCACCAACACGACCAATGCCGGCGTGATGTTCCTGACCCTCAAGGGGGCGAAGGAGCGCGCGGAAGTGGGTCGGAGCGCGGCCGTCATCACCGGCGACGTGCTGAAGGCGACCTCGGACATCCAGGAGGCGCGGGTCATCGTCATCCCGCCCCCGCCCGTCCGCGGTCTCGGCAACGGCGGCGGCTTCAAGATGCAGATCGAGAGCCGCCAGTCCTCGGATATCGGCCCGCTCATGGCCGCCGCCGGCGAGGTGATCGCCCAGGCGAACCAGAGCGCGGACGTGCAGCGCGTGTTCACGACCTTCGACAACTCGACGCCGCAGCTCTTCCTCGACATCGACCGCACCATCGCGCGGATGCTCAACGTGCCGCTGGCCAACGTGTTCTCGTCGGTCCAGGCGGATCTCGGCGGTACCTACGTCAACGACTTCAACACCCTGGGCCGCATCTACCAGGTGCGCCTGCAGGGCGACGCGGCGTTCCGCACGTCGGTGCAGGACATCTCGCAGATCAAGGTGCGCTCCTCCACCGGCGCCCTGGTGCCGATGGGCACCCTCGCCTCGGTGCGGGACGTGACCGGTCCGCAGATCGTGCAGCGATTCAACCTGTACTACTCGGTCCCGGTGCAGGGCGTGGCCAAGCCCGGCGTCTCCACCGGACAGGCGCTCACCGCCATGGAGGAGATCGCCAAGAAGGCGCTGCCCGACGGCTACTCGTACGACTGGACCGAGATCGCCTACCAGCAGAAGGCGGCGAGCGGCACGGCCGGCGCGGTCTTCGCCCTCGGCGTGTTGCTGGTCTTCCTCGTGCTCGCCGCGCAGTACGAATCCTGGGCGCTGCCGCTCGCGATCCTGCTGGTGGTGCCGACCGGCGTGCTCGCCGCGCTCGCGGGCGTGCAGTTCCGGGGGCAGGACAACAACATCCTGACGCAGATCGGCCTGATCGTGCTCATCGGCCTCGCGGCGAAGAACGCGATCCTGATCGTCGAGTTCGCGCACGACATCGAGCAGCGGGAGCATCGCGGCCCGGTCGAGGCGGCGGTGGAGGCGTGCCGTCTGCGCCTGCGCCCGATCCTGATGACCGCCTTCGCGTTCATCCTCGGCACCCTGCCGCTGGTCGTGGCGACCGGCCCCGGCGCCGAGATGCGCCAGGCGCTCGGCACCGCGGTGTTCTTCGGGATGATCGGCGCGACCTTCTTCGGCCTGTTCCTGACCCCGGTCTTCTACGTGGTGATCCGCCACTTCTCGATCTGGCTGGGCCGGTTCCGGAAGAAGCACACGCACGGCGATCCCGGCGGCGCGGCCCCGGCCCACGGCTGACGGCACACGCCCCCCGGAACATTGGAAGCCGCGCCGGATCCGCGAGGATCGGGCGCGGCTTCCGCGCGACGGGCGGGGGCGCCCGATGTAGAGGCTCGCGGCATGCACGCCCTCGGTCGCCTGATTCTCGGGGCCTTCGCCCTCCTGCTCGCCGTCCCCACGGGCCTCGCGGTCCTGGTCCTGGCGCTGCTCGTCGACCCGGCCGCGCAGGCGTGGCTGACCGGCGGGGCGCTCGCCGGACTCGACATGGCCCTGTCGGACCTCTCGGCCGGGCTGCCGCCGGAGGGGCTCGCCCTGCTCCTCGCCGGCCTCGCCAAGGCGCTGTTCGCGCTGCTGTTCGTGCCCCCGGCCGTGATCGGCCTCGGCGGTGAGATCCTCGGGCGCCGCGGGCTGCTGTGGTACGGCGCCGGCTGCGGGCTGCTCACCGCCGCCCTCCCCTGGCTGACGCGCGGCGCGCTCCGGTCCGGCGGCGCCCGCGACGCCGCCCTCCTCGCGGGCGAGGCGCGCCTGACGCTGATCCTGTTCGCGGTCGGTGCCAGCGCCGGCCTGGTCTACTGGCTGGTCGCCGGGCGCGGCGCGGGGCTCCTCCGGGACGGGCATTGCCCCGAGGGGACCTGACGCCGCCCGGCACGTCGCCCTTGGCCGCGGACACGCGGGCGCGCTACAGGGGAGCCGCCACGACACGGTTCCCGATGCTCGCCCTCCGCTCTCTCGCCTTCAACGTCTGCTTCTACGCCGTCACGACGGTCCTGGCCTTCGCCGGCCTGCCCATGCTGGTCTCCGGCCGGTCGGTGCTGCGGCTCGCCCGCGCCTGGGGGCGGATCACCCTGTGGCTCCTGCGGGTCGTCGCGGGAACGCGGGTCGAGTTCCGCGGGCTGGAGAACATCCCGGCTGGCCCCCTGCTGGTGGCGGCCAAGCACCAGTCGGCCCTGGAGACGCTGGCCCTCTGCACGGTGCTGCCGAACTTCGCCTACATCCTGAAGAAGGAGCTGCTGCTCATTCCGCTGATCGGCTGGTACCTGTCGCGCAGTGGCATGGTGGCGATCGACCGGTCGAAGGGCAGCCGGGCCATGAGCCTGATGAACGCCGCCGCCGGCGCGGCGATCCGGGACGGCCGCCAGCTCATCATCTTCCCCGAGGGCACCCGGCGTCCGGTCGGGGCGCCGCCCGCCTACAAGCAGGGGCTCTCGCACCTCTACACCGCCCTGAACGTCCCCTGCCTGCCCGTGGCGCTGAACACCGGCCTGTTCTGGTCGCGCAACAGCCTCGTGCGCCGGCCGGGCCGGGCGGTGATCGAGTTCCTGCCGCCCATCCCGCCGGGCCTGCCCCGCCAGGAGTTCCAGGCTCTGGCCCAGGAGCGGCTCGAGACGGCCTCGAACGCCCTCGTCGAGGGCGGCCACCAGGGCCTCGCGGGCGAGGGGCACGCCGTGCCGGCCGACGAGGCGCCGGCCGCCGCAGACGCCCGACGCTGAGCCGTTCGCGAGCGCGGTTTTCCGCGTCGGACCGGCGCCCGGCGGCTTGTGGATAACGGGCATCGTCCCCACATCTCGCTCTAGGAACGTCGCCCTTGACGCCTGTGGATATCGCGCGTTAGGTTGGAACAAATGGCGAACAAAAGAGCCCTGTCCTGGTCGGCCGCGCTCCGCGACCTGAAGGACGATCGCACCCGGAGGCAGGATGTGCGTGAAGAACGCCTCAAGACGACCGCGGGTCTGCGCGGCTCCCCAGCGCTCCCGCTCTCGGCCTGGCGCGGCCGCTCCGGCCGGCGCTACGTGGTCGGTGTCCACCCGGCCGGCGGCTTCGACCTCGACGAGATGGCGCAGGCCGTGGTGATCGCCGTCCGCCGGGACAACGCCGGCATCGCCGAGATGGTCTCGGTGGCGAGTTCCAGCGAGAGCCCGCGCGACCATCTGCGCCGGACCTGGCTCGACCGTGTCCGCCGCCGGGGCGCCACCGAGATGCACGTCCACCGCCTCGCCGAGAACGAGGCCGAGCGGACGGCGATCGTCGAGGATCTGCAGGTCGACACCGTCGAGCCGGCGCAGGTCTGACCGGGAACGCGCCGCGCGCGGACGGATCGCGTCCGCGGCGGTCGACCCGCGGTGGTGCTGCCCCAGTTTCGCCCCTTGCGTGGCCACAAGCCGGGGTCACGATGTCCCCGCGGGGACGGGTCGGGGAGCGGAACGCATGGTGCAGGATCGGACGCGGCCGGAGGGTGCCGCTGAGACAGCTTCGGTACGGGGCGCGCGGCGATCCCGGCGGGGGCTGTTCCTGCCCTACATCCTGCTCGCCCTCGTGGTCGTGGGCTGGTCGGCCGGCTGGCTGTGGATGCGGGAGCGCGCGGCCAGCGAGATCGACGGCTGGATCGCCCGCGAGGCGACCGCCGGACGCACCTGGACCTGCGCGGACCGATCCCTCGGCGGCTACCCGTTCCGCCTGGAGCTGCGCTGCAGCGCCGTGACCCTTGAGCGCGCCGACGGGCGCTTCCGGCTCGGCCCGAGCACGGCGGTGGCGCAGATCTACCAGCCCCGCCTGGTCGTCTTCGAGAGCGCGGGCCCGTTCCACGTCGAGCAGGGCCCGCTGACCGGCGACGCGTCCTGGACCGCGTTCCAGGGCAGCTTCCACGGCGCCGCGGGGGGCTTCAGCCGCGCGTCCCTGGTCGTCGACAAGCCCGACATCACCGTGAAGGGCGCCGAGCCCGGCCCGATCGCGGTCTCGGGGCGGCATCTCGAGCTGCATGCCCGGCCGAGCCCGGGCCGCTTCGACTCCGACGGCGCCGTGGATGTCAGCCTGCGCCTGAACCAGGCGGCGGTACCGCAGCTCGACGCCGTCACTGGAACGCAGGATCCGGCCGATCTGGCCCTGGACGCGACCCTGACGCAGGCGACCGTGCTGCGCACCGGGACGGTGGCGCGCGAGCTGGAGCGCTGGCGTCAGGCGGGCGGCGCCCTGGACCTGACGGCCCTGTCGCTGGCCAAGGGGGCGCAGCGCGTCCAGGCGAAGGGCAGGCTCGCCCTCGACGCCGCCCACCGGCCCGCCGGGCAGATCGACCTGCGGGCGGCCGGCGTCGACGCGCTGGTCGGCAGCATCGTCGGCCAGCGCTTCGGCTCGGACCGGGGCGCCCTGGTAGGCCAGCTGGTCGGCGGGCTCCTGGGGCTGGCCCAGCGCCCCGGCCCGGACGCGCCGGCCGACGGGACGCCGCTGAAGGCGCTCCCGCCCCTGCGGCTCGTCGACGGCAAGCTCGTCTTCAGCGGCTTCCCGATCCCGAACGTCTACGTGCCGGCCCTGTACTAGGCGAGCGGCCCTGCCGGCCGGCACTGCCGGGTGGGCGGTGCGGGCGCGACCGGTATGACCGCTCGGCGCGCCGCGGGCCTGCTCGTCGGTGCGGGATCGGCTATAGGAGGCCGATGGCCTCCTCCCCGTCCCCGACCCGCGTGAAGATCTGCGGGCTCAGCACCGAAGCGACCCTGACCGCCGCTCTGGAGGCCGGGGCGGACTGGATCGGCCTCGTGCACTTCCCCCGCAGTCCCCGGCACGTGGCGCTGGCGGGGGCCGCCGCGCTGTCGGCCCTGGCCCGCGGCCGGGCCGAGCGGGTCATCCTGCTCGTCGATCCGGACGACGCGCTTCTCGCCGCGTCCGTCGAGGCGGTGGATCCGGATCTGGTCCAGCTCCACGGCCGGGAGAGCCCGGAGCGCGTCGCGGCGATCCGTGCCCGGACCGGGCGGCCGGTGATGAAGGCGCTCGGCATCGCGACGTCGGCGGATCTCGCGGCCCTGCCGGCCTACGCGGCGGTCGCCGACCGGATCCTGCTGGACGCCAAGGCGCCGCCGGACGCCGCCCTGCCGGGCGGCAACGGCCGGCGCTTCGATTGGGAGATCCTGCGCGGCGCCGCGCTCCCGCCCGGGACCATGCTGTCGGGCGGACTGGATGCCGGAAACGTGGCCGACGCCCTCGCACGCACGGGGATCGGCGCCGTCGACGTCTCGTCGGGGGTCGAGACGGCGCCCGGGGTGAAGGATCCGGCGAAGATCGCGGCCTTCGTGGCGGCCGCGCGCGGCCGGCGCTGAGGGGGCCGCCTCAGCGCGGGGCCGGCAGGGCCGTCCGGCCGGTATTCGGGACCGTGTAGACGCCCGAGGTCTCGGTCTCCGGCGCGTAGGCCCGCAGGCGGGTCGCCTCGCGCTCGTGCCGGACGGCCTCGCGGCGGTGATAGCGCGCCCGCGCGCGGGTCTTGCCCTGGCCGAGCCACGTGAAGATGCCGCCCACCACGATGCCCAGGGCCACCGCGCCGAACAGGATCGCGTAGAGCGGGAGATCGACGCTGAAGACCGGCGCGTCCACGTTGAACGGATCGAAGGAGAGCCGCACCGGCGCGCGATTGGCCACCGCCAGGAGGATCACCAGGGCGGCGATCGGCAGCAGCACGAGGCTCTTCAGGAAACGGATCATCGCGCTCACAGGTCCTTCCTACTCGGCGGCCGAGGCATTCTCGCCGATCCCGGCGGCGTTCAGGCGCTGGCGCATCTCCTTGCCGGTCTTGAACACGGGGATCGCCTTCTCGGACACGGCAACGGCGGCACCCGTGCGCGGGTTGCGTCCCCGGCGCGCCTCCCGGCGCTTGACCGAGAAGGCGCCGAAGCCGCGCAACTCGACCCGGTCGCCGCGGGCCAGCGCGTCGGAAATGGTGTCGAGGATCGCGTTGACCAGGATCTCCACGTCGCGCTGGTAGAGATGCGGGTTCTGCTCGGCGATCTTGAGGACGAGCTCCGACTTGATCATGGCGTGGGATCTTCTCGCGGGATCGGGGCGGGCTGCGCGGCGGCGGTCGTTCAGGGTTCCGGGCGCCAGAGGGCGAGCATCCCGCCCCGGGCGGCCTCGGCCTCGGCGCCGACGGACCGCAGCCGCGCCGCGAGGCCTTCCAGGCCGAGGAGGTCGGCGCCGATCCCGGCGGCCGACCACAGGGAGAACCGGCTCTCCGAGGCGGGCTTCCAGTCCTTGATCGGCAGGTTCGTCTGGACGCCGCGGGCGCTCTCCAGCCACGCCACCGCCTGCCGCTCGCCGCCGAGCTCGTCGACGAGCTTCAGCGGCACGCTCTGGCGCCCGCTGAACACCCGTCCGTCCGAGACGGTGCTGAGCTGGGCCGGATCCATGCCGCGGCGCTCAGCGACGAGGCCCTTGAACCACGCGTAGGTGTCGCCCACCACGGAGGCCAGCGCGGCGCGCGCCTCCGGCGAGGTCGGGGTGAAGCCCGAGGGCTCGGCCTTGAGCGGCGACGACTTCACCGACTCGACCTTGACGCCGACCTTGTCCAGCAGGCCCGAGAAGTCGGGGTACTGGAACAGCACGCCGATCGAGCCGACCAGGCTGGTCTCGCGCGCGACGATGTGATCGGCCGCGATCGCGGTGATGTAGGCGCCGGACGCGGCGGTGCCGTCCACGAAGGCCACGATCGGCTTCTTGGCGGCGAGCGCTCGGAGGTTGCGGAAGATCTCCTCCGAGCCCGTAGTCGTGCCGCCCGGCGAGTTGATCGAGACGATCACGCCCTTCACGGCGTCCGAATCGCCGACCCGCTTCATCAGCTTGGCGGTGGCCTCGCTCCCGGCGATGAAGCCCGAGACGGAGATGCGGGCGATCTGGGGCTGCACCGCGAAGGCGCCGTCCGCGCCCGTCCGCACCCGGTACCCGAGGGCCCCGACCGCCACGATGAGGCCGCCGACGCCGAGCACGCGCCAGAGGGACAACCTGCGGCGCAGGCGCCGCCGGTCAATCAGCAGTTCGGCATCGGCTGCCATGCTGTCGCTTCCCCTAAAGCACCCCGACCGGCCCCTCGACGGGGTGCGGGAGGCGTACCCCCGCGCCGGGCAAGTCCTTGGTTTCCTTCGGCTCGCCCGGCCCGAGCCGAGCGAGGCCGGTGTTCTAGAGCATTTTCCGCGGGCCTGGATACGGGGCGCGCGAAGAAAATGACGGGGCCGCCCGTCGCTGTCGCGTCGGGCGGCACGACCGGACCGGCCGCGCGCTCCTGGCAACCTTGGATTGCCGGCGCCCAAAGAAAAACCCGCGCGGGACCGGGGTCCCGCGCGGGTCTCAACCGTCGGCTCCGCCGCCCGGACAGGCTGGGCGGCAGAGCCGGTGTCTCACTCGTCGTCGGAGCGCTTCTTGTTGAAGGCGGCACCGAGGATGTCGCCGAGGGAGGCACCCGAATCGGCGGAGCCGAACTGGGCCATGGCCTCCTTCTCCTCGGCGACCTCGAGGGCCTTGATCGAGACCTGCACGCGGCGGGCCTTCCGGTCGAACTGGACGACGCGGGCGTCGAACTTCTCGCCGGTGGCGAAGCGCTCGGGGCGCTGGTCGCCGCGGTCGCGGGCGAGTTCAGCCCGGCGGATGAAGGTCTGCATGTCGGTGTCGACGATCTTCACCTCGACGCCGGCATCCTTCACCTCGACCACCTCACAGGTGACGATCTGACCCTTCTTGATCTCGCCGGCCTCGGCGAAGGGGTCACCGCCGAGCTGCTTCACGCCCAGCGAGATCCGCTCCTTCTCGACGTCGACGTCGAGAACCTGGGCGCGGACCATGTCGCCCTTCTTGAACTCCTCGATGACCTGCTCGCCGGGACGGTTCCAGTCGAGATCCGACAGGTGGACCATGCCGTCGACGTCGCCCTCGAGGCCGATGAACAGGCCGAACTCGGTCTTGTTCTTGACCTCGCCCTCGACCTCGGAACCGACCGGGTGCTTCTCGGCGAAGGCCTCCCAGGGGTTCTGCAGGGTCTGCTTGAGGCCCAGCGAGATGCGGCGCTTGACCGGATCGACCTCCAGGATCTGAACCTCGACCTCCTGGGAGGTGGAGACGATCTTGCCCGGATGGACGTTCTTCTTGGTCCAGCTCATCTCGGAGACGTGGATCAGGCCCTCGATCCCCGGCTCCAGCTCCACGAAGGCGCCGTAATCGGTGATGTTGGTCACGCGGCCCTTGAGCTTGGCGCCCTCCGGGTAGCGGGCGGCGATGCCCTCCCACGGATCGGCGAGCAGCTGCTTGATGCCGAGCGAGATGCGGTGCGTCTCGTGGTTGATCTTGATGATCTTGACCTTCACGGTCTGACCGATCGTGACCACCTCGGACGGGTGGTTCACGCGGCGCCACGCCATGTCGGTGACGTGCAGCAGGCCGTCGATCCCGCCGAGGTCGACGAACGCGCCGTACTCGGTGATGTTCTTGACGACGCCGTCGATGACCTGACCTTCCTCGAGGTTGGCCACCAGCTCGGAGCGCTGCTCGGCGCGGCTCTCCTCGAGGACGGTCCGGCGCGACACGACGATGTTGCCGCGGCGGCGATCCATCTTGAGGATCTGGAACGGCTGCGGGGTGCCCAGCAGCGGGGTGACGTCGCGGACCGGGCGGATGTCGACCTGCGAGCGCGGCAGGAACGCCACGGCGCCGTCGAGGTCGACCGTGTAGCCGCCCTTGACCTGGTTGAAGATCGTGCCGGTGACGCGGTCGTTGTTCTCGAACGACTTCTCGAGCTTGACCCAGCTCTCCTCGCGGCGCGCCTTGTCGCGCGAGATGACGGCCTCGCCGAGCGCGTTCTCGATCCGGTCGACGTATACCTCGACCTCGTCGCCGACCTTCAGCTCGCCCTCGCGGCCGGGACCGGTGAATTCCTTGAGCGCGACACGGCCTTCCGTCTTGGCGCCGATGTCGATGACGGCCACGTCCTTCTCGATCGCGACGACGCGACCCTTGACGACGGAGCCTTCGGTGATCTCGTGTTCGAGGAAGCTCTCCTCGAGGAGGGCTGCGAAATCCTCGCGGCTCGGGCCACGCCCCAGAGCGGTACCTGCGGTCATTCTGTCTCCTGAACGGCCCCCGGCGGAGGCCCGTTGCGTCGGCGGCTCGCGTTGCAGGCGCCCCCGTTCGCCGCGGCCTTCCCGGAGTCTTTCGGGAGAGGCGACCGGTCCCGCGGGACCCGGTTTGCCGACGCGTCGATACGGATGACGAGGGCGGTCCGTCCGGCGGCCCGGCGGGCGCGCCAGAAGACGAGCGCGCGAGGGCGGATCCGGGAGGACGCGCGTCCCTTACAGCATCGGCCTTGCGACTTCAACCGATTAGGGTTTTAGGCTCGCGGGGCGGAGGACGGTCCGCGGGGGCCGGGTGATATCGGTGGTCTTGCCGCTGGCCGCAGATCCGGCAAACTTGTCCGCCGTCGAACGTTTGCGGTCGCGCTTCCGCCGGCCGACGGGGCAATCCCGCTCGACCGAGGTCCGCGCCGGTCGGCGATCCGGGGCGTAAGGGGGGATGAAGCGTGGGTTGTCCTGATCTCGACTCTCGGGCTGCCGGCCGTCGGCGCGGCGGCACCGCGCGCTCCGTGCGATCCGGGGCCTGAGCCCCCGATGCCGAACGGGTACAACACCCCGATGGAGATGCTGGCGCGCAAGCTCGACAGCATCGCGCGCCTGTCCGATTCCGACCGCGCGGCGCTTCTCGATCTGCCGCACACGGTCCGGAACCTGCCGGCCCGCCACGACATCGTCCGGTTCGGCGACCGGCCGACCCAAAGCTGCCTCGTCCTGCAGGGCTGGGTCTACCGCTACGCCGCCCTCGCCGAGGGCGGGCGGCAGATCCTGTCGTTCTACATCGCGGGCGACGTGCCGGATCTTCAGAGCCTTCATCTGCACCGGATGGATCACAACCTCGCCACCCTGACGTCCTGCGTGGTAGCGCTGATCGCGCACGACGACCTGCGCGCGGTCCTCCTGCGCAATCCGGGGCTCGCCGGCACCCTCTGGCGCGACAGCCTCATCGACGCCGCCCATTACCGCGAGCGGATCACCAGCCTTGGGCGGCGGCAGGCGCTGGGCCGCGTGGCCCACCTGTTCTGCGAGCTGTACCTGCGGCAGAAGGCGGTCGGGCTCGCGCGCGGCCTGAGCTGCCCGCTGGTGCCCAAGCAGTCCGAACTCGCCGACGCGCTCGGCCTGACCAGCGTCCATCTCAACCGGGTCCTGCGCACTCTGCGTGGACGCGGGCTCGTCACGCTGAGCGGCGGCATCCTGACCATCGAGGATTGGGACGCGCTGACGGAGGTCGCGGAGTTCGACCAGACGTTCCTGCACCTGGCGAACAACCCGGCGCCGGCCCGAGAGACCGCCGAGGCGATCTAGCGGGTGGGGCCGGGTGACGCGGCGGGCGCGCGCCTCAGGCGGCCCGGGCCAGGGTCTCCGGCGGCTCGACCACCGCGTCGGTGTGGACGTCGAACCGGACCAGATGGGCGGCACCGAAGCTCGTCGTCAGGGCGCAGTCGGTGGCGTCGCGGCCGCGGGCCATGACGATGCGGCCGATGCGGGGCCGGTTGTGGCGGGCGTCGAACGTGTACCAGCGAGGCCCCTCGGGCCCTTCGAGGAAGACCTCGAACCACGCCGAGAAGTCCATCGGCGCCGGGTCCTTCGGCACGCCGATATCGCCGAGATAGCCGGTGGCGTAGCGGGCCGGGATGTTCATGCACCGGCACAGGGTGATCGCCAGATGCGCGAAGTCCCGGCACACGCCGACGCCCTGCGTGTAGCCGTCGAAGGCGGTGCGGGTCGCGTCGGCCTGCTGGTAGTCGAAGCGCAGGCGGGTATGGGCGAAGTCGACGATCGCCTGGACGCGGGCCCAGCCCTCCGGCGTGCCGCCGAACAGGGACCACGCGATGCCCGACAGCTTGTCGGTGTCGCAGTAGCGGGAGCCGAGCAGGTACGGCACGACCTCGTCGGGCAGGTCCTGAACGGCGATCTGCCGGGCGCCGGGGGCCTGATCGTCAGGCAGCCCGCTGTCGGCGATCGTGAAATCGGCCGCCATGGTGATCCGGCCGCCCGGCGCGACGATGCGCGTGCAGACGTTGCCGAAGGCGTCGACGTGCTGCGACGCCGCGACCGGCGGATCGAAGGCGATCACCTCCGGCGTCAGGAGGTCGCCCCGCCGCTCCGGGCGCACGTTGAGGAGCAGGTTCATCGGCGTGGGGCCGAACGTGTCGAAGGCGATCGAGAAGCCGGTGCGGATATGCATCGTCGGGGACCGTGAGGAAGGACGCCGGCCGGCGGAGCGGCAGGCGGGTCGTTACAGTACAGGGCCCAATAAGCCGCGAGCCGGGGTCGAGTTCCGTCGATCAGGTCAGTTCAAGACGGTTTGAACTGCCCGAATATTTGGCAGAGTGGTGCCCGCGACGTTCGTGCCGCGCCCGGACCGGCCGGCATCCGATGAGATATGCGGAGCCATGCGGCAGGCCCGGGGCGGGGCTGCGGTCAAGCGGGGCGGTCCGTTACCGCGCCATGTTGCAACGCACACGGCGCCCTCTTATCCCAGGCCGCTCGACTCCATGGCCTGCCGGCACCGCCCGGCCCGGCCTGCTGCCAGACGATCGACGCCCATGACGCCCGACAAGCTTTCCCTGCCGAAGGACAAGATCCGCGTCCTGCTGCTCGAGGGCATCAACGACAGCGCCGTGGCGCTGATGCGGGCGGCCGGCTACACCAACCTGACCCGCCTGCCGAAGGCGCTGGACCGGGAGGCCCTGCACGAGGCGCTCCAGGGCGTGCACATGGTGGGCATCCGCTCGCGCACGCAGCTCGACGCGGCCGCCTTCGAGGCGGCGGACCGGCTCCTGGCCGTGGGCTGCTTCTCGGTCGGCACCAACCAGGTCGACCTGGACGCGGCGCGCCACCGGGGCATCCCGGTCTTCAACGCGCCTTTCTCCAACACCCGCTCGGTGGCGGAGCTGACGATCGGCGAGATCGTGATGCTGCTGCGCCGGATCGTTCCGCGCTCGGTGGGCGCCCACGCGGGCCACTGGGACAAGTCGGCGGTGGGCTCGCTGGAGGTGCGCGGCAAGACGCTGGGCATCGTCGGCTACGGCAATATCGGCACGCAGCTCTCGACCCTGGCCGAGGCCATGGGCATGCGTGTGCTGTTCTACGACCACACCGACAAGCTGCGCCACGGCAACACCGAGCCGGTCGAGACGCTGCACGCTCTGCTGGCGCAGAGCGACGTCGTCTCGCTGCACGTGCCGGAGACCGACGCCACCGCCAACATGATCGGCGCCGCCGAGATCCGGGCGATGAAGCCCGGCGCCTTCCTGATCAACAACGCCCGGGGCACCGTGGTCGATCTCGAGGCGCTGGCCGCGGCCCTGCGCGACGGCCATCTCAAGGGCGCGGCCGTCGACGTCTTCCCTGTGGAGCCCGGCTCGAACGCCGAAGCGTTCGTGAGCCCGCTCCAGGGCCTCGAGAACGTGATCCTCACCCCGCATATCGGCGGGTCCACCGAGGAGGCGCAGGAGCGGATCGGCTCCGAGGTGGCGCGCAAGCTCGTGGACTATTCCGATATCGGCTCGACGGTCGGCGCGGTGAACTTCCCGCAGGTGCAGCTCCCGGCCCGTCCGACCGGGACGCGGTTCATCCACGTCCAGCGCAACCTGCCCGGCATGCTCGGGCGGCTCAACGACGTGTTCTCCCGCGGCCACGTCAACATCGCCGCGCAGTTCTACCAGACCGACGGCGAGGTCGGTTACGTGGTGCTGGAGACCGACGCCACCGACGCGGATGCCGAGGCGCTGCTCACCGAGATCCGCGCCATCCCGGGCACGATCCGGGCCCGCCTCCTCTACGAGCGCCGCTGATCCCGAGGCGCGCGCGGGAATTTACGATGCGCGCGTGAACGCGGCGGGTCTTGCCGCGTTCGTCTTGCGCGGCCAAGCTGGCCGCTGTTCAAGTCAGGGACGGCACCATCGACGGCCTCGGCCGGTCGAGCGCCCGGCCGGCGGAGGAATTGCGGTGACGAAGCGTGTAGCGTGCGCATGGGCCGGCCTCGTGCTCGGCATCGTCGGGTCGGTCTCGGTCGTCTCCGGCGCGTCGGCGGATTGCCTGCGCCGGGTCTACAACCGGTCGAACCTCGTTCTGGTCGCCCGTCAGGACGGCGGCCCGCCCGCCACGCTGCTGCCCGGCCAGTCGCTCCCGGTGCGGCTGGCGCGGCCGGGCCAGATCGACATCGCGGCCTATTGCGGTGCGCCGGGCGCGGGCGGAACCCCGGTCACGCAGCGGACCTTCGATTACGAGGCGGTGCTCGACCGCTGCTTCGTCCGGTTCGGGGGCGACCTGTTCGTGCCGCAGATCGGGCGCGGCTTCATCGGTCTCCAGGAGACGGCCCCGTTCACCGTCAACAACCCGCGCCAGGGCGACATCATCCTCGGGCCCGCGGCCGGCGCGTCTTGCCCGCTGCCGGCCGCCGCTCCCGTGCTGAGCCGCCGGGGTTGAGCGTCAGAGATAGTGCCGGAAGACGACGCCCGCGTCGTCGCTCGCGGCCGCTTGCGCGGGCGACACCGGCCCGATGAACGGGCTCGCGAGGCGCAGGGCCACGAGGCCGAGGGCCGCGAGCGCCGGGGCGAGCAGGCGGAACGGGCGAGCGAGCATGGACGCCTCCGTCGCGCCGCCGATCCCGCCCGCGTCGTGCGGACAGACTGGGTGCGCCTGTGAAGGATCGCACCTTACGGCCGAGCTGGACGTGCCGAAGCGCACATGGGTAACGTTAAGGTCGTGCCCGGATCGCGGGGCCGGCGGGGACGACGTGACGGTCGGGCGCTTGCGTCCATCACCTCGCTGGCAAGTCCGCCGATGCCCTCCTATGCTGCCCACATCGGGGGCTGCCTGGGATCGCGCTGCACGGGCCGCGGCGGCGCTTCCCGGGTAGAACCGACTGCGTGAACGAGGACGCGCGTATGCTGACCCAGACAGGCAACTCGATTCTCCGAGGCGATCTCGGCGTCGAGGAGACCACCGAGTCCGACAACATCGTCCGCTGGGACGGCGAGCGGCTCTACGTGGAGCAGGACGTCTACCACAACGGGCAACTGGTTCACCGCAAGTACCGTCGCACCGTCACCGAGCCCGTCGCCCACGCGCTCTGGGCGATCATCAACCGCGCCAAGCAGTGAGCTGGCAGTGAGCTGGCGGGCGCGTCGCGGACGCGCCCGCCCGATCCGGGCTTCCGCCAGCCCCGGCCGCGCCGGAGCGGAGCCTCGCGAACGTGTCCGGTGAGCCACGGCGAGTCGGGGACCGGATCTTCGAGCGGTGCGGCAGGAGACGCCGCCTGTATCGGTTGCGCGGCGGGGCGTTCGGTCCCGGATTCCGGTCCCTACGTTCCGGATCCCCGCTATCCTCGACGATCCCGCGGCGGTGCGTCCCAGCCCGAGGCGCGGCCGCACCGGCATCCCGTCCGCGCCGGGCGCTCCGGGCTCAGCCCGAGACCGCGCGCAGCTAGGCGGCGACGGCCGCCGTCGGTGCGACGAGGGTGAGATGGGCCGGACGCAGCGCCTCGAGGCGGTCATGGGCGTTGTCGAACGCGGCTCGGATCGTCGTGCCCGCGTCCTCGACGGCGACCAGCACCGCCAGCTTCTGGGCGGTGGCCCGATCGGCGAGACCGCGCGCGGCCGTGACGAGCGACTGCTCCAGGCTCAGGAATTCCGTCTCGGCATCTTTCCCGGCCTCGCGCGCCACCGACGCGAGGCGGTCCAGTACGGCTTCCAGGGCGTGGCGCAGGACAAGCGTCCGCACGCGCTCCTGCAGGAGCGCCCTCTCGTCGATCTTCATCGGAATCGGTCCGGGTTCGGGAACACGGCCAAGCTCTCATACTTCGGGGCTGTGTGCAGCCACCTTTTTGCAACAGCGCAATACTGTCTCGCGACATGAGCGCTCCGCGGGTTCAACGTCTCGCGGGCCCGATCCGGCACAGTTGTTCTACAATCGTGTGCCGAGTATTTGGGCATTTCCAGAATCGAATGCGCCGTCTCGACAGATTCAGCGCACAGAAACGCCCGCGTGGAGGCCCGGTTCGCCGTCCGAATACCTCCGCTCCGGCAGGGGCGATGCTGGGGGCCGCATCGCTCGAGCCACCGTCCGACCCGGGCCCGCGGCGTCCGGAGGGCGCTCCGCGGGTCAGTACGGCGTGCCGCCCCGGCGCCGCTCCCGCAGGGCCTCGGCGTGCCATTCCAGCTCATCGAGGAAGCGGCCGGCCGCCGCCGCGAGCCAGGGCTCGGCGGGGACGCCCTGCGCGTCGATGACCTTCTGGAGTCGGGGGATCGGCAGAAGGGAGGGGATGCTGGACATGCCCATCTCGGCGAGCATGGCCCGCAGCGGCATCGCGGCCCGGACGCCGCCGAACTGGCCGGCCGAGTAGCAGCAGATGGCCGAGGGCCGCCAGAAATACTCCTCGAGGAAGTGATCGAGCGTGTTGGATAGTGCCGGCGGCACACCGTGGTTGTACTCGGCCGTGACGACCAGGAAGGCGTCGGCGCGGCGGAAGAGGTCGGCGCAGCGCTGCAGGGGCTCCGGCGCCGTCCCAGCCGGGTATTCCTTGTACATCCTATCGAGGAGCGGGAGCGCCAGCTCGGCCGGATCGACCAGGGGGGCGGCGTGGCCGCGGGACTCCAGCTGCGCGATCAGGAAGCGCGCGGCGCGGATGCCGATGCGGTCGGTCCGAACGCTGCCGAGGATCACGGGGACGGTCAGGGCCATGGCGCTCTCCGGTTCCCCCGATCATGCCAGAGGCGGCCGCGCCGCTCCAGCCGCGGGCCGGGCCCGGGATCGTCAGGCCTTGGTGGTGCTGGTCAGCGCGGCCGCGATGCCGAGCGGTCCGCCGGCCGCGTAGGCGGTCACCGCCTTGGTCACCTGCTGCAGGAAGGATTGCAGGTCGCTGCCGCTGTCCGTCGCCGTCGCGGTATCGGCGGTCGCGGTGGTGGACGTGCTCGCGGACGTGCTCGCGGACGTGTCGGTCGCGGTGCCGGCCTGGGCAGCACCCTCGCTCTGCTCGGCATCCGAGACCGGCCGGTGGCCGTGATGGCCGCGATGGTGATGGACGGCGGAGGCGCCGCCCGCGGCCTGACCGGGCGCCGTACCGGTGGCGGTGCCGGTCATCGACGTGTCGTCGGCGTTGGCCGCGGCTTCCGCGGGCGCCGTGACGCCGGTCTGCAGCCCCATCTGGCTGAAGTCCGACTGCAGCTGGAGGAGCGACGCCATCAGGTCGTTCGACAGGGTCGGCGTCGAGGCCCTCCCGGTCGACGGGGCCGTGTCGTCCGCGGCCGCCTGCTTGCCGGTCTCCTGGTTCGCCGTCGCGGCGGTGCCGACATCGAGGCGGGCAACGTTCGCCGCCCGCGCCTGCCTGAGGGCGCTGACGAGGTCCCGCTGGAGTGAACTGCCCGAAACCGTGTTGACCGACATGGTACGCCTCCGCGACCGCCCTCACGGTGGTCAGGCACGGGTCGTTCCAGAATTTTCCCAATGATTTCAGCGGCGGGTCCGGGCTCTCGGCCGGCAGGATCGGCCGAGCGGCAGAATCTGCCGGCCGCGCCGGCCGACAGATTCCGCATCGGCACGGATCCGGTCGGGTCGCGCGCCGGTCGTCGCGACGGCGCGGTTCTCGGGCGGTGTCGCCGTCGCCGCCACGGAGATCCGGGCCCGTTCGCATCGTCTCGTGCGGTTCCCGAACAGCCGCGACGTGCCGCCGTCGTCGCGCGATTGTCTGAAGTAGAACAGTAGACCAATTGCTCCATCGCGGTCGCGATGAGCGGAGGTGCGTCTGTTGTTCTATTCGCGCGCCACGGCTCAGCTCTCGAGCGTGGCCGGAACAACTGCGCCCGGAACGATGAGGACCCTGTCGGGTTGGCTCCGTACTGGTCACCACGAGGTGCACATGACGACCAAGCCACCGCCCGTTCCGCCGGCCAACCGGTCCGACAAGGGCCCCGGCAGCGCCACGGAAGCGCCGCTCACGCAGGGGCGCGCCGGATCCCAGACCAAGGATCCGGATAAGGTCGGCCAAGCCGGAAACTCCAAGGTGAACACCACCAACCAGGGCTATCAGCAGGATCGCTGACCGCCCGATCCGCGCGGGCACCGCGAGCCGCCGTGCCCGAGACGTGATGATCCGCATCGGAGAATGATCATGGCGAATGCCAGTCGGCACAAAGTCGGTCCCGGCGCCCAGGGCAAGGGAACCGGATCCGGGGCCATGTCGGACCTGCCCGAAGGCGTGCTGCCGGAGAACATGGTGCTCAGCAACCGCGACAAGTCGCGGCACAGCGACGAGCGCGGTCTGGACAGCAAGAACGTCCAGACCGAGCAGTACCGGGACCACGCCGGCAACCGGCAGGTGGTTGCCGAGACGGGCGCCGACACCGACGGCAACACGAGCGGCCTCGCGAACCCGACGACGGACGAGTCCGGGGCGCGGAGTAGCCTCAAGGCCCAGCAGCACTCGTAGGTCTCCGGCTCACGAGCGGCGCGGCGCGCCGCTCTCCGATCTGTCGCGGGACAAAAGGAAGCGGGATTGGCCGTCTCGGGCGCGACGTTGATCACAGTAGACGCAACAGAGCCTGAGTGGCGACCATGAACACGACAGTCACAGCGATCGCGTCGGCAATCCTTGCCGGCGCTCTTCTCGGGGCGCCGACCGGAGCCCAGGCGCAGGCGGGCAGCTTCGCCAACCACGGCTTCGGCAACCACAATTTCGGAGCCGCGGCCGTCGGCGGCGGCGGCTTCAGCAGTCCCGGTGTCGGGGCTGGCGCCGCGGGCGGCGGCTTCGCCAACCGGGGCTTCGGCAATCACGCCTTCGGGCCGGCTGCCGGTGCCGGAGGGGGTAGCTTCGCCAATAACGGCTTCGGCAACCACAATTTCGGCCGACCGGCTGTCGGCGGCGGATTCGCCAATCCCGGGTTCGGGCACGGACTCGGCGCCCACCGGGGCTACGGTCATCATCGCCATTACGGCTACAACCGCGGCTACTACGGCCGCCCCTATGGCTACGGCTACGGACGGGGCGGATACGGGCTCGGCGGCCTCGGCCTCGGCGTCGCCGTGGGCGGTCTGTACGGCGGCTACGGTTATCCGGGATACGGCTACGACACCGGGTACTACGGCGGTTACGCGCCCGTCACGTACGGCTACGCCGACACCGAGACCTACCGCGTCGCGGACGACGACCGTTACTGCGCGCGCCGGTTCCGATCCTACGACCCGCAGAGCGGAACCTATCTCGGCCGGGATGGACGTCGCCACCGCTGCCGGTGAGCCGCGACCGTCCTGACGACGGCCGCATCCGGCTCGGACCATCCCCGCCGACGCCACGGCGTCGGCGGGGATGAAGGTGCCATCATCACGACCGGCCGGATCGGCGCGGCGTATCGCCGGCGCTAGGCGTCCGCCTCGCTCGCGTCATCCCCACCGGTCGCACCCAGTGCGGGCCCAGGCCGATACGCGTCGAGCGTCGCATAAGCATCGGTGTCGGTGAGCCCGAGCCGTTCCATGTCGGTCAGGAAAGACAGGATATCGGCGTCGACCGGCTCGCCGCTCTCCTTGCGCTCGATCAGGGTATTGACCAGCTCGAGGGCGCTGATCGACGTGGCGCTGGGTTCGTTCGCATCGGGGAAAGCCATGGCCGGTCTCTCGCAGGAGGGCTCCGGGAACTAGGTCACCGCGAGGCCATCGGCCACACGTGACGGCCGTCGCGGTCAATCGAGGTCGATGTCGCCGCGCGCTCCGACAGCGCCATGCCGCATCCGTCACATCGTCGGATGCGACGTCGGCGCGCTCTCGCGGTACAGGGCCTCGTGCTGCCACGTGGGATGGTGCGCGTCCGGTCCGACGTGCCGGCCGACATACAGGGACGCGAGCAGGCCGAGCAGGAGGAACAGGCCGATGGTCACCGCGTCCGGATGCCGGCGCGCGCTGTGGATGCCGAAGCACCCCAGCGTGAAGACGGCCGCCAGGGCCAGGGAACCGAGCATGCCGCCCGACATCGGGATCACCGCCTTGCCTGTCGTCGTGGCTCAGCGCGCCGCGCCGCATCGGGGCGGGCGGCGCGGGCGCACGACGTAGACGTTCGAAAGCGCGCGAAACATCCCGCCATCCGTCGGCGCCACCGCGCGCCGGATCCCGCGGGGAGTGTGGAGGATCGATCTGCGACGGCACCGGTCGGCAGAGGCGCCGGCACGCCCGCATCGCGCCAGTCGAACACGGCACGTCGCACGTATTGACGGATGCCGGAACGGCAACGCTGTTCCCGAACCTCAGAACCCGAGACGGGTGAGAGAGCCGAAAACTCAGTTCGATCAAGATGTTGGTAAGTGGATGGCTCCCCGAGCAGGACTCGAACCTGCGACAAGGCGATTAACAGTCGCCTGCTCTACCAACTGAGCTATCGGGGATCACGAGGGGGTCTCTACACACCGGGATGGCGGGACGCAAGGGCCTCGATGCACGATCCGCGTCCAAACCGACGCGCTGCGCCCCCCGACACAGCGCGTGGCGCCTCCCGCGGAGGTCGGGAAGCCCGGAATGTGACTGATCGGCAACATCGTCGCCGAGGCCCGTCGCCGGCTCTGCCGGTCCGCGGCCGGTGGAAGTCATCCGTCTGTCGTCTCCCGCTCCTACGGGAACCGCCTGCCGGCGCGCCGGTGTGACGACCCTGCCGCTATGCCGACCCATCGCTGCCTCGACCCACAGGACCCCTACGCCGAACGCGAGGTGCGCGTCGCCTTCGAGTGGAGCGCCGACCATCCCCGCCTGATCGCGGCCCTGGACGAGCACGAGGCCGATATCCTCCCCGACCTCGTGGAGGCCCAGCGCGACGATCTCCGTCGCGAGATCGTGGCCGCCCTACCGCTTCCGGAGCCGTGCATCCCAGGTCGGACCGAGATCCGCCTGCCGTGATCGCCGACCCGTGTCCCGCGCGGTCGGGCGCGCGGCGATCCAGCTTCGTCCGGGCGAAACAGTCCTCCTGCCTGCCGGCGCATCTGCCGACAGCGCTCGCGAGACTGAACTGACAATCCGGCACCGGCCGAGATCCGCGAATTCTTCCTCCGATGTGCCCCTGGATGCTGAGGTTGAGCCGGGCTGCGCGATGGCAAAAATCTCGGAGCTTCGGAGTATAAGATAAATGTTTTTGCCGGCTATATTTACCTGTTCAAAAAGATTTGCTTCGATATAGCTGCGGTCACACGAATCTCCGGCCAGAAGCGGCTCGTCGCCATGCGCATCTCACTCGGCCTGAAGCTCTCCGCGGTGATCGGGCTGCTGGCCCTGGTGGCGATCGGCATCGCTGCCTTCGCGGTTCGACAATCGAACTGGGAGCAGGAGCGGGCGGCCGCCACCGACCGGATCTGGAACGCCGGCCTTCAGGCGGGCGCCCTGGGGCAGGCGATCGAGCACGCGGTGGTGCAGGCCACGGCCCTCTACACCGCGGAGGACACGACGGAGGCGCGCACACGGCTGTCGGCGCTCCACGACGCCCTCGCCACCGTGGAGCAGGTGCGGGCGCCCTTCCTCAAGGCCATGGAGGATCAGCTCCCCGCCGATCGACGGCGGCGGTTCGACCTCTTCGTCAAGGAATTCATCGCCTACCAGACCGATACGGCCGAACTCGGCCTCACGGTCTCGCCCAAGGCCGCGCTGATCCAGGCGACCGACGAGGCGACCGTGAAGAACCGCGAGCGCATGGTCGCCGAGATCGGCATTCTCGGACGGGAGGTGCTGAACCGCCTGAACGCCCGCCGCGCCGCGGACGCGGCCGACCGCCGTCGGGCGCGGATCACCCTTGTGGCCGTGCCGGCCGCGGCACTGGCGTTCGGCCTCCTCGCGGCGATCTGGATCATCGTGAGCCAGGTGCGGCGGCCGCTGCATCGGCTCAAGGACGGGATGACGGCGCTCGCCGCCAACGATCTCGGCCGCGCGATCCCGTTCACGCATCGCCGGGACGAGATCGGCGAGATGGCCGCCGCCATCGCGGCGTTCCAGACGGCGCTGATCGAGAAGCGCGACCTCGACGCCGAGGCGCAGGCGCGGCGCGACCGCGACCGCAGCCGGGCGGAGGCCCTGGCTGCGGCCACCCGCACCTTCGAGGCCGAGACGCACCGCGCCGTCACCGATCTCGCCGACTCGGCCGAGGCGATGCAGGCGGCGGCCGACACGCTCTCGGGCAACGCGGGCGCGATGGCGGCCGAGTCGGCCGTCGTCGCCGGAGCGTCGCAGCAGAGCGCGGGCCTCGTCGACAGCATCGCCAGCGCGGCCGAGGAGCTCTCGGCCTCGGCGCGGGAGATCGAGGCGCGGGTCCGTCACACCAGCGCGATCGCCACCTCGGCCCTCTCCGACACGCAGGGGCTCAAGGAGACGGTGATGAGCCTCTCGCAGGCGGCCGAGGAGATCGGCGCCGTGGTCACGCTGATCCGCGAGGTGGCCGAGCAGACGAACCTCCTCGCGCTCAACGCCACGATCGAGGCGGCCCGGGCGGGCGCCGCGGGGCGGGGCTTCGCGGTGGTCGCCGCGGAGGTGAAGGCGCTGGCCGGCCAGACGGCGCTCGCCACCGACCGCATCACCGGGCAGGTCGGGGCGATCCAGGGGGCCGCCGGGCGCACGGTCGGCGCCATCGGCACGATCGGCGAGACCATCGCCCGGATGAGCCTGATCGCCTCCGAGGTCGCGGACGCCACCGACCAGCAGGGGCAGGCCAGCCAGGAGATCGCGCGGGCGATCTTCGGCGCGGCCGCGGAGGCCCGGCAGGTCTCCGAGAGCGTGGCGGGCGTTCAGGCCGCGGCCGCGTCCAACGAGGCGCAGGCCGGGCAGGTGCGCGGCAGTGCCGCCCGGGTCAATGCCGGGACCCACAGCCTGCAGCGGGCGATCGAGACCTTCATGGTGGAGGTCCACGGCGCCTGACGGGCGCGCACCGGCCCGTCACGGCCGGCACAATCTGTCTGGGAAGGATGGAGGCCTCGCCCGGAATCGAACCGGGGTGCAAGGATTTGCAGTCCTCTGCGTAACCACTCCGCCACGAGGCCTTCCCGAACGGCGCTGCCGTCCCGTCCGGAGCTTGGCGGACAGCTCCGGGTGCGCGTCTCTAGCAGAGGTCGGCGGTCGCAGGCAACGGCCCCGAGGCCCGGATCGCGCGGACCGCGTCAGCTCTGCCAGACCCGCGGCATCGGCAGGCCGCGGTAGCCCGCGAGGAAGCGGGCGACGAGCCCGCGCAGGGGCCCGACCGCGTCGCCCAGCGCGCGGACCGCCAGATGGCCGTTCCAGGCGCTCGCCGCCGCCGTCGTCCCGGGCGACGCGGCCTCGGCCAGCCGGGTCCGCGCCTCCTCGAGGCGCGCCTCCGCCCCGGCGGAGAGGTCGAGGATCGTCGCGCAGGCGCGGGCGCCGCCGCCGATGGCCGGGCGGGCGAGGTGGTCGCTGATCGGCCCCTCCAGCAGGAGGTCGTCCGCGTAGGCGAGGCGCCCGCCCCGGCGGATCCGCCAGGAATCCGCGAACAGCCCGTCGGCGATCCGCTCGCCCCGGGCGGCGCGGCCGAACGCCACGACCTCCACGGCGAGCAGCGCGGCCCCCTCGGCGAGATCTGCCACGAAGCGCCGCCGCACCCGGGCCCGATCGAACAGGATCGTCTCCTGCGGCAACCAGGCGAGGCCGGCCCCCTCCCCCAGATGCAGCGTGTTGACGATGCGGCTCACGGGGCCGTCCGAGCGATAGATCTTCTCGGCCGCCGTCGTGGTCAGAACCAGCTCGGCCCCCGGTTCGAGCGTGAGGTCGATGGCGAAGGTGTCGCCGCAGGCGACGCCGCCCGCCGTGTTGACGAGGACCGCCTCCGGCGCGCCGGTCCCCCGGGGGAAGCGCAGCCGCGACGGCCCGGCTTCCGCCAGATCCAGGATGCGCGTCCCGCCACCCGGACGGGCCAGTCCGACACGCAGGTGGACGCGCCCGTCCGAGCGCTGGCGCGCGGGCGCGGTCATCTCGGGCGCGGATGAGGGCGCGAGAGGGCCGTGCATCAGGCGCGCCCGGCCGGCTCTGCCGGCACGGCCTCGATCGGCAGGGTCGGCCGGTCGAGGATGCGCCGGCCGAACAGGCTGGCCACCAGCTCGACCAGCACCCGGGCGCTGCGGCCGCGCTCGTCGAGGAAGGGGTTGAGCTCCACCACGTCGAGGGAGCGGACCAGACCGGAATCGTGGAGCATCTCCATGATCAGATGGGCCTCCCGGAAGGTGGCGCCGCCCGGAACGGTGGTGCCCACGGCCGGGGCGATCGACGGATCGAGGAAGTCGATGTCGAGGCTGACATGGAGGTGCGCGCCCCGCGCGGCGACGCGGTCGAGCACCCGCCGCAGGGGCGCCACGACGCCGAACTCGTCGATCGTGCGCATGTCGGTGACGCCGACCCGGCGCGCCGTCACGAGGGCGCGCTCGCCGGCATCGATCGACCGGAGGCCGAACAGGTGGACGTCGGCGGGCGGCAGGGGCGCCGGCGCTGGCTCGGCGAAGAGCGGCGGGAAGCCCGGCTCGCCGCACAGGGCGGCGAGCGGCATGCCGTGGACGTTTCCGGAGGGCGAGGTCGCCGGCGTGTTGAAGTCGGCGTGGGCGTCGAGCCAGAGGACGAAGACGGGCTGGCCGCGCCGCGCGCAGTGCCGCATCACCCCGTCGACGGAGCCCAGGGACAGGCTGTGGTCGCCGCCGGCGGTCAGCGGCAGCGCCCCCGCGTCGAGGGCGTCCTCCACGGCGCGGGACAGGGCGCGCGTCCAGGCGGCGACACCGTCCAGCCCGCGCGTCCCGGCGGGCCCGTCCGGGGCGACGTCGCCGCGATCCGCGATCGCGTGGCCGAGTTCGGCGAGCGCCCGCACCAGCCCGGCCGTGCGCAGGGCCGCCGGGCCCATGAGGGCGCCGGCCTCGCTGGTCCCGACCTCGATCGGGGCCCCGATCAGCGCGATGCTGCGCGCCCGGTCCGGCTGGTCTTCGCCGCTCATCCCACCTCCATCGCCGTCGCGAAGCGCCCGTGCTCCGCGGTCGCTCTACCACCCGGACTCATAAACGGCCGATGACGCCGACCGCGAGACGGGATCGGCCAGCAAGATCCGTGACGGTGTGTCCGGGGCGGCCGCGGGACGACGGGCTGCCCGAAACGGGCTGGCCGAAACTTGGCCGGATGCCGCGCATCCCTCAATGCCGCGCGGGCGTCCGTGACGACCCGCGCGGCGAAATCTTGCCGGAACGGGCGCTCGACCATTCACAACTTGGAATCATGGTGCCAAGACTGTTCTTTAAGTTGTATGTTCCGCATGCGCTCAAGTTTTGAGCGGTGTATCGGTGTTTACGAGATTTTTATAAGGATTGGGCGATTGGTTCACGTCAAACCAATCTACCAAAGAATACAGGGGCATCATGATCTCGCTATCGCGGCTGAGCACGCGCCTTCCCGCGACGACCGTCGGCCTGGCGCTCCTGAGCGCCACCGCCATGGGCGGATTCAGCTGGTACTCGGCGCGGGCGGGCCTGATGACCGCGGCCCACGAGCGCCTCGAACTCGCCGCGGCGGCGCGCCGGGACGCGATCGAGCTGGTGGCGGATCGGGCGCAGGCCGACTTCCTGGCGGTGGCGGCCCACCCGCAGATCGTCTCGAACTTCCCCGACCTGCTCGAGAACCTCGACCCGGCGAAGCCCGACACCGAGAGCGTCATCGCGGCGTTCCGCGCGCCGCAGACCGCCGAGGCGCGGGTCGCCCTCGACGGCAGCGGCATGTCGTCGATGTATGCCCGCCGGCACGTCAAGGTTCAGGAGGTGGCGCGCAAGCTCGTCGCCCAGCCGGGCTACGCCGACCTGATGTTCATCGATGACAACGGCCGGATCGACTACACCACGACGAAGGGCGCCGATTTCGGCAAAGCGGTCACGGAGGACGGCTTGGCGGGGACGGCGCTCGCGCGCCTCGTCGAGCGCCTGAAATCCGCCGACCCGGGCGCGGTCCTGTACGAGGATTTCGCCGCCTACCCGGTGGACGGGGTCCCGGCCGCCTTCCTCGGCCGCGCCATGATCAAGCGGGCCAACGTCGCCATGGGCACCGCGCAGGCGGCCGAGCGGATCGGCTTCATCGTCATGCGGGTCACGCCGGCCCTGTTCGACCAGACGCTGTCGAAGCGGACCGGGCTCGGCGACACGGGCCAGATCCTGGCGGTCGGCGCGGACGGCCTTCTGCGCAGTAACCCGCCGCTGAACCCCGGCATGCGTGCCGGCGCGGGCCTCGCCGGGATCGGCCTCGCCGCCGACCGGGTCAAGGCCGGCGGTCCCGTCGACTTCGCGGCGGAGAACGGCACCCACATGGCGGCCGCCTCGCCGGTGACTGTCCTGGGCGCGCCCTGGACGGTGGTGGCGGAGCAGACCCAGGCGGAGGCGATCGACGCGGTCCAGGCCCTGTCGCGCACGCTGATCCTGACCGGCCTGTTCGTGCTCGCCGGAACGGCCCTGCTCGGCCTGCTGCTCGCCCGCTCGATCGTGGCGCCGCTCGGTGCCCTCACCCGCGCCCTCAAGGCCCTCGCCGATCGCCAAGCGCTGACCGACGTGCCGGGCAGCGCGCGGCGGGACGAGATCGGCGACATCGCCCGCGCCGTGGTCACGATCCGCGACATGTCGCTGGAGGAGGCCGCCCAGCAGCTCCAGACCACCGAGGCCGCGCGCCTGCGCGAGGAGCAGAGCCGGCGCGCCATGCTCAAGCAGCTGGCCGACGGCTTCGAGCACTCGGTCGGCGGCATCGTCGAGGGCCTGACCGGCGCCGTCACGGAGCTCCAGGGCGCCTCGGACACGATGCGCGCCGCGGTCTCCAGCACCTCCGAGCGCTCGACCAGCGTCGCCGGGGCCGCGCAGCAGACCTCCGACAACGTCAACACCGTGGCGGCCGCGGCCGAGGAACTCGGCGCGACCGTCCAGGAGATCGGCCGGCAGGTCGAGCAGGCCGCCGGCATGTCCGCCACCGCCGTCGGCGAGGCCCGCCGGGCCGAGCAGACCATGACCGACCTCGCCGCCGCCGCGACGCGCATCGGCGACGTGGTCGGCATGGTCTCGACCATCGCCGGGCAGACGAACCTGCTGGCGCTCAACGCCACGATCGAGGCCGCCCGCGCCGGCGAGGCGGGCCGCGGCTTCGCGGTGGTCGCCGCCGAGGTCAAGGAGCTCGCCGCCCAGACCACCCGCGCCACCGAGGAGATCAGCCGTCAGGTCGCCTCGATCCAGACGGTCACGGGCGACGCGGCCGGGGCGATCCAGGGCATCACCGCCCAAATTGAGGCGATGAACCAAGTGTCGACCAGCATCGCCGCCGCGGTGGACCAGCAGGGCGTCACCACGCAGGACATCGTGCGCAGCATGGGGCAGGCGTCGGCCGGCACCGGCACGATGACCCTCGAGATCGCCGAGGTCGCGCGGGTCGCTGGCGATGCCGGCGAGGCCGCGGACTCGGTCGCGCAGGCGTCCGACTCGCTGGCGACCCGCTCGGAGCAGCTGCGCGCCGAGGTGGCGCAGTTCCTCCGCAACGTGCGGGCGGCGTAGAAGCGGACGGGACTCGAGGCGGCCTCAGGCCGCCTCGGCCGGGAGCGGCACGGGCTTCTGCGCCGCGCGCCCCGCGAAGGCCTGGGCGGCCAGGGGCAGCTCGATCGCCGCGCAGAGGCCGCCCTCGGGGCGGTTCTCCAGCCGCAGGCGCCCGTTATGGGCCTCGACGATGGCCTGCACGATCGAGAGGCCCAGGCCGAAGCCGCTGGCCTCGTTGAGATTGCGCGCCCGGTCGCCGCGCACGAAGGGCTGGAGCATCGCCTCGCGCTCCGCCTCCGGGATCCCCGGGCCGTTGTCCAGGATGCAGACCCGGACGCCGCGCTCGGAGGCCTCCATCTGCACGTCGGCCCGGCCGCCGTACTTCACGGCGTTGTCCACGAGGTTGGTCACCGCCCGCTGGAGTTCCTCGGGCCGGCCCTGGACCAGGACGTGCCGGCTGCGGCTGACGCTGACCGGGGCGCCGAAATCCGAGAAGTCGTCGCAGACCGTCTGCACCACCGAGGCGAGATCCACGAGGCTGTGGCTGTTCGCGTCGCGGATCTGGCCGTCGCGCACGAAGGAGAGCGCCGCCTCGACGAGGCCGTTCATCTGGTCGAGGTCGCGCAGGGTCGAGGCCCGGGCGTTCTCGTCCTCGATGAACTCGGCGCGCAGGCGCAGCCGGGTGATCGGCGTCCGCAGGTCGTGGCTGATCGCCGCCAGCATCTGCGTCCGGTCGTCGATCAGGCGGCGGACGCGCGACCGCATCCGGTCCAGCGCCCGCGACACGGCGAGCACCTCGCGCGGCCCCGCCTCCGGCAGCGCCACGTGGTCGTCGCGGGCGCCGAAGGCTTCCGCCGCGCCTGCGAGCCGCTTCAGCGGCGCCGTGAGGGCGCGCGTGGCCCAGACGCAGAGCAGCGCCAGCGTCAGCGCCAGGAACACCACGGTGAAGATCAGCGCCCCCTGGCGGGGTCCCCGCAGAGGATCGTTCGGCAGCGTCGCCTGGACCCGCACACCCGCCGGCGTGACGATGCCGATATGGAGGCGGCCGTCCGACTTGTCGCGCGCCGGGTCGGCCGCGGCGAGGTCGGTGATCGTCACCGGCCGGCCGGCGCCGTAGCGCAGCTTGCGGATCACCGGCAGGTCAGGAGCCGGCTTCGCCCCCGACGGCACCGTCCCGTCCCAGGGCTCGACTTGGATCAGCGGCAGGCTGCGGCCGCTCGCCAGCAGCGCCGGTCGCGCCGCCGGGTCGGCGGCGTCCATGAGTCTCACCAGAACGCCGAGGCGGCTCGCGGCCACGCCCGGCAGCGTGTCGGGATTCTGCGACTCGTGCAGCATCAGGAACGCCGCGGTGGCGACCACGTGCGCCACGGCGATGCCGGCGACCACGAGGAGCGCGATCTGGCCCGCGATGGTCTTCGGACGCAGCCGCGCGCGGAGGCGCCCCAGACCGCTCATGACCGCGTGACCTCGGGCGTGAACAGGTAGCCCCCGGACCGGATCGTGCGGATGAACTCGGGGTTGCGGGTGTCGCGCTCGATCTTCTGGCGGATCCGGGAGATCAGCACGTCGATGCTCCGCTCGAACGGGCCCGCGGCCCGGCCCTGGGTGAGGTCGAGGAGCTGGTCCCGCGACAGCACCCGCCCCGGCCGGAGGCAGAGGGCGTGGAGGAGGTCGAACTCCGCACCGGTGATCGAGATCCGCGCACCCTCGGGCGAGAGAACCTGACGCAGGGAGACGTCCAGCGTCCAGCCCGAGAAGTGCAGGCGCCGCCGCTCGTCGGCGTCCGGCGCCTCGGCGGCGACCCGGCGCAGGATGGCACGGATGCGGGCGAGCAGTTCCCGCGGGTTGAACGGCTTGGCGAGGTAGTCGTCGGCGCCGAGTTCGAGGCCGAGGATCCGGTCCACGTCCTCGGATTTCGCGGTCAGGATCAGGATCGGGATCTGCGAGGTGCCGCGCAGGCGCCTGCACAGGCTCAGGCCGTCCTCGCCGGGAAGCATCAGGTCGAGCACGATGAGGTCGATCCGCGCTTCCGCCAGGACCCGGTCCATGTCGGCGCCGTCGCCGGCCAGCGTGACGCGACAATCGTTGCCGCGCAGGTAGCGCGCGATCAGCGCCGAGATCTCCCGATCGTCCTCGACGACGAGGATGTGGGGTGTTGCGGGTGCGCTCATCGCGAAGGAGTCGGTCTGCGGTTCGGCCTGCATCATCAAGCTATTATGACCCCGTCCGCCGATTATTCGAAGATGGGGCACGGAACCATTTTGTAAGCGCGTGTTTCCCGCACGGACCTGAACTGAGTTGCCGCACGGCGTCACATCACAGGGGGGAACGATGACCGGAACCGAGGATCGGAAGGACCTGATCGCGCCGCGGCCGCCGGAACTCGCCTCGCCCTGGCACACCGAGGCGCGGGCAGCGCTGCAGGACGAGGCCCGCGCCTTCGCCCGCGACACCGTCCTGCCGCTCGCCGACGAGCTCGACCGTCACAAGGCCGAGATGCCGCGTTCGCTCATCGACGCCATGGCGGAGAAGGGCTGGTTCGGCATCACGATCCCGGCGGAGCACGGCGGCCTCGGGCTCGGCGTGTTCGAGTACTGCCTCGTCTCGGAGGAGCTGGCCCGGGCCTGGCTCTCGGTGGGCAGCATCCTGGCCCGCGGCCAGGGCCTCGGCACCCAGACCCTCGACCCGGACCGCCGGGCGGAGCTGATCCGGCGCTCGGCCCGGGGGCAGTGGATCGGCTCGATCTCGCTGTCGGAACCCGATGCCGGGTCCGACCTCGCCGGCGTGCAGACCCGGGCGGTGCGCGACGGCGACCGGTGGCGGATCACCGGGACCAAGCGCTGGGCGGGGTTCGCCAAGGGCGCCGACTTCATCGAGGTCCTGGCCCGGACCCGCGACCCGGAGCCGGGCGAGTCGCGCTCGGCCGGCCTCGAGCCGTTCCTCGTGCTCAAGGAGCGCGACAGCTTCCCGCCCGGCGTGACCGGCCGGGTGATCGACAAGATCGGCTATCACGGCTTCCAGACCTTCGAGCTGAGCCTGGAGGACGTGTGCGTGCCCGAGAGCGACCGGCTCACCGGGCTCTACGGCGACCAGGGGGCGGACGCGGATTCCGGCGGGTTCGCCGCCGTCCAGCGCGGCCTCAACATCGCCCGGGTGCACACGGCGGCGCGGGCCGTCGGGGTCGCCCGCGCGGCGGTCGAGGATTGCCAGAGCTACCTGCAGGAGCGCGTCCAGTTCGGACACCCGATCGGCGACTTCCAGGCGCTGCGCTTCGCGCTGGCCGACATGGCCGCCGAGGTCGCGCAGGCGCGGGCCTTCTGGCATCAGGTCGCCCACCTCCTCGACCAGGGCGAGGCCGCCGAAAGCGAGTCGGCGATGGTGAAGCTCTTGGCCACCGAGATGGCGGTGCGGGTCACCAACCAGGCGATGCAACTCCACGGCGGCAACGGCTACACCACCGAGCGCCGGGTCGAGCGCTACTGGCGCGACGCGCGGCTGACGACGATCTTCGAGGGCACGAGCGAGATCCAGCGGCGGATCATCAGCGACCGTATGCTGCCGCGGCCCGGGGCCTGACCGACCGGGAGCGATCGCGCGCGGCCGTGCGGCGAATCGTCGATCGGGACTCCCCGCCCGGCGCCGCCCTGCTACCTCAGGACTCTGTCCTGCCCGGCGGACCGGGTGCCGCCATCCGGAAGCCCCGTGTCGAAGCCCATCAGCGATTACGCCCTCATCGGTGACACCCATTCCTGCGCGCTGATCGCCCGGGACGGCTCCATCGACTGGCTGTGCTGGCCGCGCCACGATTCGCCGGCGCTGTTCGTGAAGCTCCTCGACGACGAGAAGGGCGGATCGTGCAGCCTCGCCCTCGACGGCCCGACCGGGAGCGCGCGCCGCTACCTGCCCGACACCAACATCCTGGAGACGACCTTCACCACGGAGACCGGCCGGGCGCGCCTCGTCGACCTGATGCCCGTCAACCCGCCGAGCCCGGAGCCCGACGAGGGGCCGGACGGCGAGAGCGAGAGCCGCCTGATCCGGCTGCTGACCTGCGAGCAGGGCCGGGTCTCGGGCGTGTTCCGGGTCCGTCCGACCTTCGACTACGCCCGTCGCCCCTGCACGCCGCTGGTCGAGGGCGGGTCGGTCCTGTTCGAGGCCGGGGACTGGCGCGTCCGGGTCAACGCGCACGCGTGCCCGACCCTCGCGGGCGACGCGGCCGAGGTCCACTTCGACCTCGCGGAGGGCGAGACCGCCTACCTGGTCCTGACCCACGGCGAGGATCAGGACGAGGCCTGCATCGAGGATTTCGCCGGCGCTCAAAGGCGGCTGGAGTCGACCGCCGATTACTGGCGCCGCTGGTGCGCCCGGAGCACCTATCGCGGCGCCTACCGGGACGCGGTGATGCGGTCCGCCCTGTGCCTGAAGCTGCTGACCTACTCGCCCTCGGGCGGGATCGTCGCGGCGGCCACGGCCGGCCTGCCCGAGGCGGTTCCGGGCAACCGCAACTACGATTACCGCTTCACCTGGATGCGGGACGCCGCCTTCACGGTCACCGCCTTCGTGATGCTGGGCTACGTCCGCGAGGCGTCCGAGTTCCTGCGCTTCCTGCGGGAGCGCGACGGCACCTTCGGGCGGGAGACTCGGCTCATGTACGGCATCGCCGGCGACATGCCGCCGGAGGAGGCCTTGAGCCACCTCGCCGGCTGGAACGGGGTGGGGCCGGTGGTGATCGGCAACATCGCCGAGTGCCAGGACCAGCACGACATCTACGGCGAGCTGATCCGGGCGCTGTGCGTCTTCCTCGAGGCGGTCGATTACGACCCGCCCGAGAAGGTCAACGATCGGCTGCCGGAGGTGCTGGACAATCTCACCGCCCGCGCCATCCGCCACCGCCACGACGCGGATAACGGCATCTGGGAGCTGCGCACCGGGCCGCGCCAGCAGGTCCACACCAAGGCGATGATCTGGGTCGCCCTGCGGGACGCGGCCCGGATCGCCCGCAACATCGCGGGCGTGCCGGAGGCGACGATCGCCGAGTGGGATCGGATCGCCGCCGAGATCCGGTCGGAATACCTGGAGAAGGGCTGGAACGCCGAGAAGCGGGCCTATGTCGGCGCCTACGATTCGCACCACCTCGACGCCGCGGTCCTGCGCGTCGCCCTGTTCGGGGCCCTCGACCCGCGGGAGCCGCGCATGCGCGCGACCCTGGCGGCGGTCGAGCGCGAACTGGGCGTCGGCGACCTGATCTACCGCTACCGCATGGAGGACGGGCTGGAGGGCGACGAGGGCACGTTCACGGCCTGCGCGTTCTGGCGGGTCGGCTGCCTCGCCCTCGACGGGCGGACCAGCGAGGCCAGGGCCGCCTTCGAGCGCCTGATCGCCCGGTGCAACGATGTCGGGCTGCTCGCCGAGGAGATCGACCCGGCCACCGGGGCGCAGCGTGGGAACACGCCGCAGGGCTTCTCCCACATGGCCCTGATCAACGCCGCGCTGCGGCTGGAGGACAGCATCGCGCGCTTCGGCGTGGACGACGGGGCGGAGACCGTCACGCGGTCGGCCGCCGAGTAGCGGCGCCCCGGCCCCCGGCACGGGCCGGTCCACGCCACGTCGCCGTTGACCAAGCGAGTGTCGCTGGCGTGGCAGCGGGCGGCCGGTCCGGCGACGATAGTTTCGGGGCCTGAATGGCTCCGGAGGTCCCATGCTCGACGTGACGCCGACCCCTCTGCAGCGTCTCTGGTGCGAGCGCCGTCGCGGCTACAGCCTGCCGGCCGAGTTCTACCTGAGCCCCGAAGTCTTCAAGGCCGACATGGCGGTCATCTTCGGCCGCCACTGGATCTACGTCGGCGTCGAGCCCGACGTGCCGGAGGCCGGCGACGTCATGGTCGTCGACATCGGCAAGACCTCGGTGGCGATCGTCCGGGACGACGACGGCGCCGTGCGGGCCTTCCACGATAGCGCCTACGATCCCGCCGGCCGGGCCGCCCGGATCGCCGCGGCCCTGACGGCGCTCGATCCGCGGCACGTCCTGTTCCCGGAATCCATCGACGGCGGCGACGTCGCCCGCCGGGTCGCGGTCCGGCTCGGCGCGCTGCTGTTCACCCAGGCCGAGGGCGTCTCCGCCTCCGGGCTGGTCCGCCCGGCGCGGGGCCGCAGCGTCGAGCAGCGGGCCGCGCCGGGCCTGCTCGCCACCGTCGCCCCAGACGCGGTGGCCGAGTATGCTGGGCCGCCCTGGGAGGCTCGGCCGCTGGCGGTCGCGGTGGCGAAGCCCGCGCTCGCCGGGACGGCGGTCCTCTCGGTGCGGCACGTCCAGGCCGATCCGGCCAGGGTGCCGCTCGCGCTCGCCGCGTTCGTCACCGCCGCGGGGAACGGGGTGACCGACCTCGACGCGTTCCGGCAGCTCGTCGCGGCGCTCCGCGCGACCCCGGGCGCAAGCCGGGTCCTGTGCGATTCCGGGCAGATGCCGCGCCGAACCCAGGTCGGCGCCTCCGGCATCGTCCTGGCGGCGACCTGCTACCTCGCCCTCGGCATCACGGGGGCGCCGCAGCACCTGCAGGGTATCGCGGGCTGCGAGCACGTCGTGGCGATCAACACCGACCTGCACGCGGCGATGATCGAGCGGGCGGGCCTCGCCATCGTGCAGGACGCGCAGGCGGTCATGCCCGCCCTGCTGCGGCTCCTGGCCGAGGAAGCCGCGTGCCCGGTGGGCAGCCCGTGACCAGCGTCGTGCTCCTCTCCGCGGGACGGCATCCGGTCTCGGGCGCGACGGCCCTGCCGCGGCTGGAGGCCCAGGCGATCCGTCTCGCGACGGGCCTCGGCGAGGCCGTGGGCCTCCACGCCGGGCCGGCCGCGGCCGCCGTCGCGGACGCGCTGGGCCACGGCCTGTCCCGGATCGTCCACGTCCGCGTGCCGGCGGGGGCAGATCCGGTGCCGGCCCTCTCCGCGCGCCTCGCGGGGATGGCGCCCGGCCTGATCCTCGCGGGCCGTCGCGGCCAGGGGGCGACGAGACCGGGATGGTTCCCTACGCGGTCGCGGAGGCCCTCGACTGCCTCCTGATCCCCGATATCGTCGCCCTCGCGCCCGGCGACGCGGGCGAATTGTCCCTCGACCAGACCCTCGGCCGCGGTGCCCGCCGCCGCGTGCGCCTGCGCGGTCCGGTCCTGGCCACGATCCATCCCGACGCGCCCGCGCCGCTCCCCTTCGCCTACGGGCAGGCGCCGCACGGCGTGATCGAGACCGTTGCGGGCGACCCGGCCGCGGCGGCGGCCCCCGTCCCGGTCTTCGAGGAGCGCCCCTATCGCCGCCGGCCGAAAATCGTGAAAGGTGCGCCGTCCGGCGGCTCGGCGGCGGAGCGGCTGAGGGCGGCGACCGGAGAGGCCGCCCGGGAGATTCTGGCTCACCTGCGCCGGATCGGCGTCCTCGGTCCGCCGGCCCGCGAATCCCGATGAGGAACCCGATGGCTATGACCTCCGACGATCTCCTGGCCCGGCTGCGCGCGCTCGGGGTCACCTACAAGCTCAACGAGCACGCGCCGGTCCTGACCGTCGAGGCGATGATGGCGGCCTGCGGCGACATCGTCGGCGCGCACACCAAGAACCTGTTCCTTCGCGACGGCAAGAAGACGTACTTCCTCGTCACGCTCCGTCACGACGCCCAGGTGGACCTGAAGGCGTTCCGGGCCGTCCTCGGCGCGCGGGGCGGCCTGTCCTTCGCCAGTGCCGAGGCGCTCGGCGAGCAGCTCGGCGTCGCGAGCGGCGCGGTCTCGCCGCTCGCCGCCCTGAATGCCGCGCCGGACAGCGTGCGGATCTTCGTCCAGGACAGCCTGCTCGCGGAGGCGCGGATCAACGTCCATCCCCTGGTGAGCACGCGCACCCTCAACCTCGCGCCCGACGACCTGCTGGCCGCGCTCCGCGCGGAGGGTCACGCGCCGGAGCCATTCGCGCTGCCGGGGGCGTCGCAGGTGGCCTGACACGGTCCCCTGCGAGGCCGCGCGGGACGTCGCGCTCAGCAGGCGGCCACGTTGACCGCAAGGCCGCCGAGGGAGGTTTCCTTGTACTTGGCCTGCATGTCGTGGCCGGTCTGGCGCATCGTCTCGATGACCTGATCGAGGCTGACGAAATGCACCCCGTCGCCGTGGAGGGCGAGGGATGCGGCCGCCACCGCCTTGTTGGCGCCGAAGGCGTTGCGCTCGATGCAGGGGATCTGGACGAGCCCGCCGATCGGGTCGCAGGTCATGCCCAGATGGTGCTCCATGGCGATCTCGGCGGCGTTGGCGACCTGCCGCGCGTCGCCCCCGAGGACGGACGCGAGCCCGGCGGCCGCCATGGCGGCCGCGGAGCCGACCTCCCCCTGGCAGCCGACCTCGGCGCCCGAGATCGAGGCCCGGCGCTTGATCAGGCCGCCGATCGCCGCGGCGGCGAGGAGGTAATCGCGGCCGCGCGCCTCGCTCCAGCCGGGATAGAAGTCGACGATGTAGCGCAGCACCGCCGGCACGATCCCGGCCGCGCCGTTGGTCGGCGCCGTGACGATCCGGCCGCCGGACGCGTTCTCCTCGTTCACCGCCAGGGCGAACAGGCTGATCCAGTCCATGATCTCGTGGGCCGGCCGGCTGTTCGTGAGGCGGGTCGCCTCGAGGGTCTCGTGCAGGCGCTTCGCGCGCCGCCGGACCCTGAGGCCGCCGGGCAGCTCGCCGTCCATGCGCAGGCCACGACTGATGCAGGCCAGCATGGCGTCGCGGACGGCGTCGAGCCCGGCCTCGATCTCCGCCTCGGTGCGCAGGGCACGCTCGTTGGCCATCTGGACCTGCGGGATGGTGAGGCCGGTCTCGGCGCAGATCTGCAGCAGGTCGGCACCGCTCTCGAACGGGTGGGGCACCGCGACGGCGCCGGGGCCGCCGGTCTCCCCCGCCCCCTCCTCCTCGACGAAGCCGCCGCCGACCGAGTAGCAGACCACCTCGTCCAGCACGGCGCCGTCGGCGTCATGGGCGCGGAAGCGCATGCCGTTCGTGTGGCGGGGCAGCACCTCGGTGAAGTTGAAGACCAGGTCCTTCGTCGGGTCGAAGGCGACGCTCGGCAGGCCGATGGCGCCGGTCTCGGCCAGGTCCCGCGTGTAGCCCGCCACGGCGTCCGGATCGACGGTCGCGGGCTCGTGGCCGAGCAGGCCGAGGAAGATCGCCACGTCGGTGCCGTGGCCGCGCCCGGTCCAGGCGAGGGAGCCGAAGATCTCCGCGGACACCCGCGCGACGCCGGACCGGCCGGCGATGCGGTCGCGGAAGCGGCGCGCGGCCACCATGGGCCCGATCGTGTGGGAACTCGACGGGCCGATCCCGATCTTGAACAGATCGAAGGCGCTGATCATCGCGCGGCGGCTCTCTCCAGCGGGCCGGCCCCGAAGGCGGCTTCCTTCAGCAAGCCATACACGTAGGTCGCGAAGGACCGCCAGCACGCAACCCGGTATATCGGGACCGGGCCGGGGCGACGGATCAGCACGATCTCGGCCTTGGCGAGGAGCGTGCGGGTGGCGCTGCCCGCCGGGAAGGCGGCGTCGCCGAGGTCGAGGGGGCATCCGGCGTTGAGGGCGATCGCGGCCGCGTCCCCGCGGACGTCGATTTCGACGTTGCGGTGCGACACGTCCACGAGGGCGTGCGCCCGGCCGGCGAGGTCGGCGGTCGCGGCGGCGGCCAGGATGTCGGCATCGGTCTCGGGCGCGCCGATCCGCCACTCGTCGGGGCCGAGGCGGGCGATCCACCGGGTCTCGTCGCCCGACAGGGTGTTGATCGGGCGGTCGAGGGGGAAACCGGCCGCCAACCCGAGGGAACCGCGCAGGCGCAGGGAGAAGCGCGCCTCGGCCGCGGCCGGCCGGATCAGGAGGCCGGCGCCGACCGGCGCGGGCGCTTCGGTGCGGCCGAGCGGGAGCGCCCGGGCGGTGCGGTAGCGTGCCTCAAGCATGGATGCGCTCCCCCTTGGGATCGAAGGACACCGGCTCGGCCACGGTGGCGGTGGTGAAGCCGTCCGGGGTCGTGACGTGGAGGGTCTGGCCAAGCAGGTCGCGCCCGCCCGCCACGAGGGCCAGCGCGATGGAGCGCTCGCAATTCGTGCTCCAGTAGCTTGAGGTGACGTGGCCGAGCATCCGCATCGGGATCGGCTGGTTCGGGTCGGCGACGACCTGGGCGCCCTCGTCGAGGACGCATCGCGGGTCGTCGGTGACGAGCCCGATCAGCTGCTTGCGGCCGGAGGCGACCCCGTCGGGCCGGGCGAGCGAGCGCTTGCCGACGAAATCCGTCTTCGCCTTGGCGATCATGCCGGCCAGCCCGACAGCATCCGGGGTGACGGTCCCGTCCGTCTCCTGACCGACGATGATGTAGCCCTTCTCGGCCCGGAAGACGTGCATCATCTCGGTCCCGGGTCGCGAGGCCCTCGCGCAGCTCCAGCCGAAGATCTAGCTCACGACCGCTAAGGTAATACGACCCATGTGGTTACGATCTCTGCGATCTATTGCATTTTACAGTCGTCGATTATTACCCTGAGCTGAGCGAGCCTTATATCAATGACAATGAAAAGCTACCGGCGGGCCCCTCACGGGCTTGCCTTTCTGCGACGCTTTCTGGCGGGAAGACGACACGTCCGGAATTTTACCGTCATGAATTCACAATGCACTGCAGCATTGGTACCGATTTAGACAGCGATGAGAACATATTGTGCAGGAACGGCCGCGTTCCTTTGCAGGCCCATCGTTCGCGGCGCCGCCGCTTGTTCTTACGCTCCCGCGATCATCGACTCGGTCACGCCGACGGCACGGTTCGCGCCCGGGCACGACGTCGCCGGATCGACGGCGATCCGAGAGGCTGACGATCGTTCTGCCGTAACGGTGAGCGGCACATCTGCGTCGAGGCCGAGTCCCGTTCCCGCGCGTCCGCACCGGATGCCCCAGTCCGCCTGACTCGGCGGCCCCGATGGGCTACGAGGCGTCCGGCCGAAGCAATGGACGCGTGAATGCGGTTAGAGATCGAGCGGAAGTTCCTCGTGGCAGGCGCGGGCTGGCGCGACGCGGCCACATCCATTCGGCACCTGAAGGACGGCTTGGTCGGTCATTTCGCGCGCGGGAAGGTCCGGGTGCGGCTCGACGGCGAGCGTGCCTGGCTGACGGTCAAGGGCGCGCGCGAAGGCATCGCCCGCGCGGAGTTCGAGTACGAGATCCCGCATGCCGACGGCGCCGCCATGGTCGATCAGGTGTGCACCGGCAACGTGATCGAGAAGATCCGCTACTGCGTGCCGCACGACGGACTGACCTGGGAGGTCGACGTCTTCCAGGGTTCGCTGGCCGGGATGGTCCTGGCCGAGGTCGAGCTCGCGCGGGCCGATCAGTCCTTCAGCAAGCCCGCTTGGCTCGGCGAGGAGGTGACCGGCGACCTGCGGTTCCGCCAGTCCACACTGCTCCATCTCTGCTGCGAGGCCGGCCGGCCGATCACGATGGACGACGTGCTGCGGCTGCCGGTGGCCGCTTAGCGACGCGGCCGCGCTCAGCCCGTGCTGCGCAGGGCGCGGTCGAACAAGGCGCCCATCGCCGCCAAGCCGCGCTCCGCGGCCGCGCGATCGTGGACGGGGAAGTCCGGCATCATCCAGCCGTGCGCGGCGGGATAGGTCTCCGCCGCATACCGGACACCGGCTCGCGAAAGCGCCGTCTCCAGCCGCTCGGCCATCGCGGACGGGTAGCTTCCGTCGTTCTCGGCGGCCGCGATATACACCTCGGCCCTCAGCGCGGGCGCCAGATGATGCGGGCTCGCGGGTTCCTCGGTCGCGAGATTGCCGCCGTGGAAGCTGGCGACGGCGGCGAACCGGTCCGGATACGTGCCGGCCGCCGTGATAGCCATGCGGCCGCCCATGCAGAAGCCTACCGCCCCAACCGCACGCCCCGCGACGTCGTCGCGCGTGTCGATATAGGCGAGGAGCGCCGCTGTATCGGTCGCGGCCTTGAGATTGTCCGTCGTCGCCATCAGCGGGCCGAGGATCGCTCGGAAATCGCCTTTGAACACGTCCGCGGGGACGAAGGGGCCATAGGGCCCGTAGCGGTAGAAGAGGTCCGGTAACAGAACGAGATAGCCGCCGGTCGCGAGCCGCCGCGCCATGTCGACGAGGGCCGGTCGGATACCGCCGGCATCCATGTACAGGATCACGGCCGGCCAGGGCCCCGCGCCGTCCGGCGCGACGACGTGCGTCCCGCATACGCCGTCCTCGGTCCGGATCGCGACGTGCTCGTTGACCATGCTCGGTTCCTCGACGGGGCGCCCACACGTTCTGCGCCCGCCTTCGGAAAATCGCCAGGCCGTCGACCGCACCCCACGTCTCGGGCCGCCGATCGCCAGGAGCGAGGAGAAGGCCCGTGACCTGATCCGGTCCGGTGGTGCTGCGGCGACGGTCCACGCCTGCGACCGTGCTATCCCGGTCGCTCCGCCGCGAAGCCAGCTGTCTGACGCGTTCCCGGCGCGGTCCGGCTTCGGTTTGTGGGCCGGACGGTATACGGGTCGCCACGGCGGCCCGCGCGGTGACGGCCCCGTCGCCCGCGCCGGTCTCCGGTCTCCGGTCTCCCGATTTCACGATCCGCGGGGGCGCCGGCCTCCTTCGAGAAGGCTGCTCATGGACCAAGCGAAACCCCGGCGCGACACGACGATCGCGCGGGCGGGTGCGGGGCGGACGGGCTACGTCACGGTCCGGGGCGCGCGGGAGCACAACCTGCGCGACATCGACGTGGAGATGCCGCGCGACGCGCTCGTCGTGTTCACGGGCGTCTCCGGATCCGGCAAGTCCTCGCTGGCCTTCGGCACCCTCTACGCGGAGGCGCAGCGCCGCTACTTCGAATCGGTCGCGCCCTACGCGCGGCGGATGATCGACCAGGTCGGCGTCCCCGACGTCGACGCGATCGAGGGCCTCCCGCCCGCTGTCGCGCTCCAGCAGCAGCGCGGCACCCCAAGCGCGCGTTCCTCGGTCGGCAGCGTCACGACCCTGTCGAGCCTCGTGCGCCTGATGTACTCGCGCGCCGGCACCTACCCGCCCGGCCAGCCGATGCTCTACGCCGAGGACTTCTCGCCCAACACGCCGCAGGGCGCCTGCCCATCCTGCGGCGGCCTCGGGCGGGTCTACCAGGCGACGGAAGCCTCGATGGTGCCGGACCCGTCCCTGACGATCCGCGAGCGGGCCGTCGCGGCCTGGCCGCAGGCCTGGGGCGGCCAGAACCTGCGGGACATCCTTGTCAGCCGGGGCGTCGACGTCGACACGCCCTGGAAAGCGCTGCCCCGGACGCTCCGGGACTGGATCCTGTTCACGGACGAGCAGCCGCAGGAGCCGGTCTATGCCGGCCTCACCCCGGAGCAGACGCGGCTCGCCCGCCGCCGCGGCCTGGAGCCGAGTTACATGGGCACCTTCACCAGCGCCCGCCGCCACGTGCTCGGCACCTTCACCAACTCGCAGAGCGCGCTGATGCGCCGCCGCGCCGCGCGCTACCTCGTGAGCGAGGATTGCCCGGCCTGCCACGGCAAGCGGCTGAAGCCCGAGGCGCTCTCGGTCACGTTCGCCGGGCTGGATATCGGCGCGCTCTCACGCATGCCGCTCTCGGCGCTCGCCGAGGCCCTGAGGCCGGCGGCCGAGGACCGGCAGCCCGAGGCCGACGCCGCACCCGCCACCCTCGACCGCGCGGTGGGCCGGAAGGACCGCGCCGAGCGTGCCGCGTCCGGTGGCTCGGCCCATGCGGGCGCGCCGGACGTGCGCGTCACGCCGAACCTGTCGATCGAGAAGCGCCTCGCCGCCCAGCGCCTGGCCTCGGACCTCATCGCGCGCATCGGGACGCTCGCGGATCTGGGCCTGGGCTACCTCTCGCTGGACCGTGTCACCACGACCCTGTCGTCGGGTGAGCTGCAGCGCCTCCGCCTCGCGACCCAGCTGCGCTCACAGCTGTTCGGCGTCGTCTACGTGCTCGACGAGCCCACGGCCGGTCTGCACCCCGCCGACGGGGACGCCATGCACGACGCGCTGGCCGAGCTGCGCGCCGCGGGCAATTCGCTCTTCGTCGTCGAGCACGACATCGGCACCATGCGCCGCGCCGACTGGCTGGTCGACGTCGGGCCGGAAGCGGGCGAGAACGGCGGCACGATCCTCTACAGCGGGCCGCCGGAGGGCCTGCGTGACGTCGCGGCGTCCCGGACGCGGCTCTACCTGTTCGGGCTGGTGGAGGCGCCCCCGCGGCCGTCGCGGGAGCCCGCGGGGTGGCTGCGCCTCGAAGGCATCGTTCGCAACAACCTGAAGGGCGTCTCGGTCCCCTTCCCGATCGGGTGTCTCACCGCCGTGACCGGCGTCTCGGGCTCCGGGAAGTCGAGCTTGGTCAGTCAGGCCCTGCTCGAGCTGGTCGGCGAGCGTCTCGGCCGGCCGGTGAAGACCGAGGACGAGCCGGACGATCCCCTGGACGAGGTGCCGGGCCCGTCGGAGGGCCGCATCGCCGGCGGCATGGACGGGATCGGGCGCCTGGTGCAGGTCGACCAGAAGCCCATCGGGCGCACGCCGCGCTCGAACCTCGCCACCTACACAGGACTGTTCGACGCCGTCCGCAAGCTGTTCGCCGCGACCCCGGAGGCTCGGCGGCGCCGCTACGATGCGGGCCGCTTCTCCTTCAACGTGGCCAAGGGGCGCTGCCCGGCCTGCGAGGGCGAGGGCTTCGTCAGCGTCGAGCTGCTGTTCATGCCGAGCGTCTACGCCCCCTGCCCGACCTGCCACGGCACGCGCTACGCGCCGGAGACGCTGGCGGTGACGTGGAACGGGCTGAGCATCGCGGACGTGCTCGCGCTAACCGTCGACCGGGCCTGCGCGGCCTTCGCGGACGAGCCGTCCGTGCTGCGGCCGCTCACCGTGCTGCGCGATCTCGGCCTCGGCTACCTGCGGCTCGGCCAGCCGGCGACCGAACTCTCCGGTGGAGAGGCCCAGCGCATCAAGCTCGCCACCGAGCTGCAGCGCGGGCAACGCGGCGGCACGCTCTACGTCCTCGACGAGCCGACGACCGGCCTGCACCCGACCGACGTCGACCGCCTCATGGTCCAGCTCAACGGTCTGGTCGACGCGGGCAACACCGTCGTCATGGTCGAGCACGACATGCGCGTCGTCGCCCGGGCCGACCACGTGATCGACATGGGCCCCGGCGGCGGCGACCAGGGCGGCACCGTCGTGGCCGCCGGCCGGCCCGAGATCGTCGCCGCGGCCGCGGCCGGCCGCACGTCGCCCTATCTGCGCGAGGAACTCGCGACGGTCCGCACGCGGCCGCCGGGCTGAGGTCACCCACCGCGGCCGGCACAGGGCTCGGAGGACGAAGGCGTGCCGCGCGCACGCGTCACGCGCCGGGTTGCCGGCACTGGTCCGACGGTCTGACGGGTCGATCGTGTTCCGCGTCTTGCGCGCCGGAGAACGCGCTGCGGTGCAGTATCGATTAAAGTGAGGTCTGCGGGATCAGTACTGAGCTGCCGGAGTTTCAACCGTTACTGCTGAATTCTCCGGAGGATCGCCATGGGCCTCACCGCGTTCGCCGTGTTCGTCATTCCGTGGGTGCTGCTCGCGGTGTTCCTCACGCGGTCCCCTTCAACGCTTCGCCTGGGAACCGCTTCGGCGCCGTGGCGGTCCATCCCGACCCACAAGGAGATGGCCCGCGCCGACCGTCACGCGCTGCACCCGCATGGGCAGCGGGCGGGCGAGACGGACGGAGTCTCGGGCCGGGACCAGCGCGGTCGGACCGATCCGCCCGCGGGCGGTGCGCTGGGCACGAGCGTGGAGCCCACGGAGCCCGACGACAAGCTCAGCTAAGGGATCCACGCCGGGCATTCCGGCCGGACGTCGCCGGCCGATCCAGCGCCGTCGGCGTGCCGCGCGGCGGACGGTTGGTCAGGCCCTGACCCGTATGCGCCGCCGCGGACCCGACTTTCAGGGTGGCCCCCCCGTGCGGGCCACAGCGCCCCGCCGAGCCCGGAGAAGCGCCGGTCACGCGCCCACGGTCGCGTGCGGCCTGCAGTAGCTGTCGCGCACCGCGGGAATGTCGTCGTAGCCGTCGACGGTGCAGAAATACGTGCACACCAACCAAGCAGCCAGGGCGAGGCAGAGAACGCCGTTGTAGACCCACAGGCCGATCACGCGCCGGCTCGGCAGGTTCGGCAATCCAACGACGGAGCCCGGTACCCAGTCGACCGCGAACACGATCGTGCAGAAGGCCCCCAGCACGCCGGCCATCATCACGGCGAGAGCGGTGGACGTCATGTCCCCTCCCGATCCCGCTCTCCGCCGGACATGCAGGGCTTTACGCCGACGCGACCGGCGCGGGCACGACACCTTGGGGCGGACACGCGCAGCCGAACTCCTGTCACAGCTCCCTCCTGACCCTCCGATCCGTGCCACACCAGCTAACCGGGACGGCGCCCCCACGTCGAGATCGGAAAACGCGCCGCACCTTCGTAGGACGCGCCGAAGGCAAGAAAGGTTGGCGGAGCACGCTGCCGAGCGGTTCGGCCATGGTCCTCGAAGGCTCGGTGGGCGCGCTGGGGTTCGAACCTGGGACCCGCTGCGTAAGAGGACGACGCTCCGGGCGCCGAGACGCGCATGTTCTGCTTGCCGGCGTCGCCGACAGCTTGAGCGCGCTCTTGAAATCGATGGACCCGCCGATTGTCCAACGCGGGGCACCGCTGAAGACGCTCTGCCTGCTTGCCGGAAGTCGCCTCGCCGAACAGACCGCTGCCGCCGCGAACTCGCGGTCGGAAAAGATCGCCTCGTGGTGTTCGACGACCTCCCTGTCTTCGGCCTGCGCACCGGCGCGGGCGGCTCGCGGCAGCGGATCGTCCAGTACCGCAGCGCCATCGGTCAGACCAAACGGGACACCTTCGGCCGGGGCGTGCTGCTCTCGCCGACGAATGCCCGGCGAGCGGCGAGCGAGCGGTTGGTGCTGGCTTAGCTCGGGTAGGATCCGCACGACGAGGAGCATTTCGCCGAGGCGCGGGCCGTCGTGACGTTCGGATCGAAGACCGAGCAGCCACTTGGAAGCCGCTGCACAATGAGGCGCTTCTCTCTTTGACCCGGGTGACAGTCGCCAAGCCCCTCGGGGTGATCTCGAAGGCGAGCGGGCCTGACGCGGCGAATCGGGCGCGGGCCACGCTCTGGCCTTCTATGCGTAGCTGATCGGGAACGGCATGGCCGAGCCCAATTCGGAAATCGGCGCGATCGAGACATAGGAAGGAGAGGCGCCGCCCGCGCGCAGACTAAGCTCCCGACCCTGAGCCGACCTCAGCCCCGCCGGCATTCGTCGCGCGGGGCTTCGCCGAATCCATTCTGAGATATGTCGCACTGCGGACGGGCCACATCTGGATCGACCCCTGCGCTGGGGCGCAAGAGTGGCGTGCGAACCAACCTGTCGACTTGTTGATAACTATTCTTCCCAGCAGAGGGGCATGAAAGGCCATCAAATCAGTTTCCGTGCCAGATCAGTCTGACCTCCTGTCGCGGAGAGAGCACAACGGATCAAAAAGCGCTGTCTCGAGCCCGGCGATCACCGATTAGGCGACGCTGCATCCTCGACTCCGAGGGCCTACAGGCGTCACGCTGACGGCAAGCACCCGCCCGCGCAAGATTGCGGATGGCGGGTCGATACGGATGGTTGGGAACGCGGCGATGTCGGGCGGTCAGGGCGGGAGCGGCGCAGATCCGGTCAACGGCACCGGCGGTCAGCCCGGGGCGGACGAGGTGGCGAACGGCACCGGCGCGGCCGGTGGAAACGGCGGCGCTTCTGCCCAGGGGAGCGGCGGAGGTGCGGGCGGTGCCGCGGGCTCGGTCGGAGGCGCCGGCGGCAACGGGGGCGCGGCGGCTGGTGGAACTGTCACCAACACGTCGGGAACGGGTGGCGCCTACTCGACCAACACGGGCTCCAGCTTTTTCGGGGGGGCTGGCGGGGCTGGCCTCGCCGGTCCGAATCCCGGCGACGGCGGCGGTGGCGGCGGCGGCGGCAGCCACGGCCAGTACCTCTCCAACACGGGGAATGGCGTAGGCTTCACCTTTTCCCGGACCGGCGGCACCGGTGGAACGGGCGGTGCCGGCAACGGGACGGGCGGAGGTGGTGGCGGCGGCAGCGGTGGTTACGGCTTCGTGGAGCCCGGCCCCGGATCCTTCATCGCGAGCGCTCAGATCACCGGCGGGAACGGCGGTGCCGGCGGTGCCGCCGGCGGTCCCGGCGCTTCCGGCGGTGGCGGAGGTAACGGCGGCATCGGACTGTTCCTCTACGGGAGCACGGGCACGAACACCGGCCAGATCACGGGCGGAAACGGCGGACTGGGCGGAGCCGCGAACGGCGGGACGGCGGGCGTCGCGGGCCAGGGGGGAGCTGGTCTGTCCGGCGCGAACATCGCCATCACCAACACCGGCACGATCTCGGGCGGCTTCACCGGCGGCAGCACAACCGTCCGGGCCGTCGCTATCAACGTCACGGGTGGCACCAACAGCCTGACCCCCAGCACGGGAATGCTGAACGGCGGCCTCGGGATCGCCGGCGGCGCCACGACATTGCGCGTCCTCGGCAACGCTCCCAACAATCTCGGACCCGTAGCCAACGCCGGCACGTTCGACATCTCGGGGACGACGGCCGGTGCCTCGATCACCACGCTCTCGGGCACCGGCGGGACGACGCTCGGTGCGCAGGCCCTGACCATCACCAACGGTTCGACCAGCTACAGCGGCGCGATCTCCGGTACCGGCGGCGTGGCGGTCAACGGTGGCACGCAGACGCTGACAGGGGTCAGCACCTACTCCGGCGGCACCACGATCGGTTCGAACGGCGGCGCGGTGTCGAGCACCCTTCAGCTCGGCGGTCCGACCTCGGCCGGCACGGGGACGATCACCTTCGGCACGATGTCGGGCACGGCGACAGCGCGCCTCGGGCTCAACGTGGCCGCTCAGCCGATCAATGGTGGCACCTTCGCCAACACCATCTCCAATTTCGGTTCGGGCAACGAGATCGCGCTCGCCGGGCTGACCAACTCCAGCGTCAGCTACAACAGTGCGAACAGCTCGATCACCATCACCGGGACACGCTCCGGTGGCGGGCAGGTGAGCGAGAATTTCGTGCTGTCGGCCCCCCGCACGACCAGCTTCGCGGCGGTGTCGGACGGCCAGGGCGGCACGATCGTGCGCGCCGCTACAGCCCCGAACCCCACGAACCCCTCTCAGCCGGCCAACCCAGCCCCCTGCTACGTGACCGGGACGCGGATCCGTGTCCTGCGCGATCGGGTCATCTCGGACGTGCCGGTGGAGCAGCTCGCGGTGGGCGATCTCGCCATCACGGTTGCCGGTACGCCGCGCCCGATCCGTTGGATCGGCACCCGCGCGTACCGGGGATCGATGGTTCCCCCGGCCGAGCGCCCCGTCCGCATCCGGGCCGACGCACTGAGCGAGGGCGTGCCCGCCCGCGACCTGTTTGTTTCTCCAGATCACTGCCTGTGGCTGGACGGGCTGCTCGCGGCCGCGGGACATCTGGTCAACGGCTCGAGCATCACGCGTGGCGAGGCGGTGGCGGATCTGACCTACTGGCACGTCGAGTTGGACACCCACGACCTGCTGCTTGCGGAGAATGCTCCGGCGGAGAGCTTCCTGGCGGCGCCCGGCGTGCGCGGAGGCTTCGATGGCGTGCAGGCCCTCGACGTCGGCACCGGGCGCATGCCCTACGCTCCGCGCGCCGAACTCGGCCCCGACTTGGCCGCGCTGCGCGGGCGCTTAGCCCTCCGCGCTGTCTCGTTGGACGGTGCGGCAGAGCCGGGCCCGGTGCGAGCGTGGCTGGACCGATGCGTCGTGACGGGCGATGGCCTGCTGCACGTCGGGGGCTGGGCGCGCGACGAGGCGCATCCGGACACCCCGCTGTGCCTGGACGTGTTGGTGGACGGTGCCGTCGTCGCGTTCGCGGTGGCGGCCGAGTTCCGGTCGGACCTTGCTGCGGCCGGCTACGGCGACGGGCGATGCGGCTTCGACCTCGGTGTGCATGTACGCTTCGCTCCGCACGTGCATCATCGTGTCGAAGTGCGTCGCTCGGCCGATGGCCTCTTGATGTGCGCCAAGCGGATGGATGCGGCAGGGTCTTGGATTGCGCTGTTGGCCGCGTAGCGTCGATCGGGATATCCAGCGCCGACCCTCAGCCCCGCCGGCACCGCCGCGCGGGGCTTTTTCGGCGGCTTGCCCGCGACCGAGTGGATGTGGGCGAGGCGCATCGTGCGACGGTCACGATCGTGAACCAGTCCCCTCCATTTGCGCGCTCATCTTCGAAGTCGACCGTCAGAATTCAATGCTCGAAGCGTTGCGATGGCGTGGCGAACCGAAGCCCTCAGCCGTGAAGCGAGCTTCCGCGGACCTCGCTCGCCCGTCGAGGTTTGGCGGACGGAGAGCGCTTCAACGCTGCGATGAAGATTGCCGGCCGGTCTGCCTTGTCACCGCGCGCTCCACGGGATTGAGATCCTATGAGCCCGCAGTAGGCTAAGTCTTGGTGGGCGCACTAGGGTTCGAACCTAGGACCCGCTGATTAAGAGTCAGCTGCTCTACCAACTGAGCTATGCGCCCGATCGCTTCTGCGACCGCCCGGTGGCCACCAAGTCCGTCCGGGGTGGCGGGCTGATACCAACGCGGCCGGGGCCTGTCCACCCCCGGCCGCCGCTTTTTCTCATTCCGCCGCCGCATGCTGTGCATGCACGCGCACGGAATGGGCCGACAGCTTGTTCAGCGCCGACAGATACGCCTTCGCCGACGCCACGAGCGTGTCCGGATCGGCGCCGCGCGCGGTGACGCTGCGCTCGCCGTCCCGCAGCCGCACCGAGACCTCCGCCTGCGCGTCCGTCCCGCCGGTCACGGCATGGACCTGATAGAGCTCCAGCTGCGCCTGATGCGGGACCAGCGCCGAGATCGCGTTGAACACCGCGTCGACCGGCCCGTTGCCGTCCGCCTCCTCGATCCGCGTGCCGGTCTCGTCGGCGATCCGCAGCGTGGCGCGCTGCGGTCCGCGGGTGCCGGCGATGACCGACAGCGAGACCAGCCGGATGCGGTCGTGGGCCGTGGCGAGGTTCTCGTCGACCAGCGCCTCGATATCCTCGTCGTAGACGTGCTTCTTCCGGTCGGCCAAGGCCTTGAACCGGTCGAAGGCGTCCTGGAACTGGTTGTCCGACAGGTGCAGGCCGAGGTCCTCCAGCTTGGAGCGGAACGCCGCTCGGCCGGAGTGTTTGCCCATCACGAGGGAGGTCTTGGTCAGCCCCACGGAGGCCGGCGTCATGATCTCGTAGGTCTCGGCGTTCTTCAGCATGCCGTCCTGGTGAATGCCGCTCTCGTGCGCGAAGGCGTTGCGGCCGACGATTGCCTTGTTGAACTGCACAGGGAAGTTCGTGGCGTGGCTCACGAGCTTCGAGGCGCGGGTCAGCATGGTCGACTCGACGCCGGTCTCGTAGGGCAGCACGTCCGCGCGGGTGCGCAGCGCCATCACGATCTCCTCGAGCGCCGCGTTGCCGGCCCGCTCGCCGATGCCGTTGATCGTGCACTCGACCTGCCGGGCGCCACCCTCGATGCCCGCCAGGGAATTGGCGATCGCGAGGCCCAGATCGTTGTGGCAATGGACCGAGAACACGGCCCTGTCGGCATTCGGCACGCGCGCGCGGACGTTCGCGAACATGTCGCGGTACTCCGACGGCGTGGCGTAGCCGACTGTATCGGGGAGGTTGATGGTCGTGGCGCCGGCCTTGATCGCCGCCTCGACGCAGCGGCACAGGTAGTCGAGCGGCGTGCGGGTCGCGTCCATGGCCGACCACTCCACGTCCTCGACGAGGTCGCGGGCCTGGGCCACGGTCTTGAGGATGATCTCGACGACCTCGTCCTGGCTCTTGCGCATCTGGTGCGCGAGATGGATCGGCGAGGTCGACACGAAGGTGTGGATCCGCGCGCGCTTGGCGTGGCGCACGGCCTCGCCGGCCCGGGCGATGTCGGCGGGGATCGCGCGGGCGAGTCCGGCGATGGTCGCGCGCTTGGTCCTCCGGGCGATCTCCGAGACCGCTTCGAAATCGCCGTTCGACGCGATGGGGAACCCGGCCTCGATGATGTCGACGCCCATCGTGTCGAGCAACTCGGCGACCGCGAGCTTCTCGTCGAAGGTCATGGTGGCGCCGGGGCACTGCTCGCCGTCGCGGAGCGTCGTGTCGAAGATCAGGATCCGGTCGCGGGCGGAAGCGGTGCTGGTCGTAGTCATGGCATTACCCTGTCGCGGGCCGCCCGGCACGTGATGGCGCGGCGCGGCGTGGTGCCCTCGCGGGCGGATTCGCGAATGAAAGAACTCCCCTGAAGGCCCAGGCGCGCGCCCGGACGGCCCTCAGGGGCGGGTAAGCAGAAGCGGAAGAAGGAGCCCGGAGCGGCGCGCACGGGACCGAAGCGCCGTAGAGGCGGCGCGGGCGGTCTCGATCGCTGAGCCGGCTCTGGCCAAGGCTCGTCTCTCCTGTCGGCGACCCGCGCGGGACGTTCTCACGGCGCGGTGCCGCCCGTAGGTATCCCCGGATCGACCGGAACACAAGCGAGACCGGCGCGTTCGGAGGAGCGGACCGGGGCGGGCGCGGCCGGCGCCTCCGCGAGGATCGCCGCCGCGAGATCGTCGTAGAACAGCATCTGCCCGGCGGCCCAGACCTCGAACTCCGCCAGCAGCGTCGGGTCGAAGGCGGTCAGGTGGCCGCCGGCGATCCGGATCCATCCCGCGGTCTCGGCCTCGCCGAGCAGGTTGCCGACATGGGCCCGCGACACGTCCAGCCGCTCGGCGAGGCTGCGCAGGCTGAGCGACACCGCCGCCGGCGCGCCGGGCACCGTGGCGGCATAATGGGCTCCGACCAGGGCCGTGAGCAGCGGGTAGCCGCAGTCCCGTCCGGCGAAATGGAGCACCCGCGGGAACGCCGCGATGAGCGTGCCGTGCCGCAGCACGTGGGCGGCCGAAAGGCGCATTAGCTCCCCGAGCCGGTCGGGTCCGTCGAGCATCCCGGCGTGGCCCGGGTCGCGACGGGTCACCGCGTCCATGGCGGCGACGAACAGGCGCCCGCTCCGCGCGATCTCGGTCACCAGGGCCGGCGCCGCCTGCAGGCATTTCACGCGCCCGTCGCCCCGATCCGCCACCGCGGTGACGAATCGCCCGGCCTTCAGGGCCGACACGAAGCCGGCCGTCTGCCTCGGGCTCGATCCCACCATCGCCTGGAGGACCGTCAGGGTGGGACGCGGGCCCCCGTGATGGCGCCACGCGTAGTCGTTGTGGATCAGCATGAACGAGACCACGTAGCGCCCGATCTGATTGAGCAGCTTGTGGCTCGGCCAAACAATCTGCGCCGGTTCGATCATGCCCTGGCAGTAACCGGCGACCGCCGGGCGGAAATCGCGCTCGGATCGAAGCAAAGTGATCCGCGCCCGGAAATGATCGTCCAACATCCGCGCCCCGACTCAGCCGGATCCCGACCGAAGGGATGCCGCGCGCCCGGCCTTCGGTCCAGGATTTCATGCAAAGTTTGGACTCGGTGGTGAAGAACGCGCCGGGATACGACTCGCAGTGCTTGTCTCAGCGCTGCCGGAGCGAGCGGTCCGCCGGGCCTTGCCGGCGTCAGATGCGAAGGGGACCGTCCACCGTGTGCGATCTGCATCGACCCTCTCTCTCCCGGCGCGGCCTGCTGGCCGCGGCCGCGGTCGGTACCGTGATGGGGGCTTCCGCCGGGATCCGGCGGGCCGAGGCGGCCCCCGACGGCGCGCGATCGAACGCCATCACGCCCGAGGCGGCCCTCACGCGGCTGCGCGACGGCAACAGCCGCTACGTCGCCAACACATCGACGAACCGGGACTTCTCGGCCGGTCGCGCCGCGCGGGCCGCGGCGCAGTATCCGATCGCGTGTATCGTCGGCTGCGCCGATGCCCGGGTCGCCCCGGATTTCATCTTCGACCAGGGACCGGGCGATCTATTCGTCGTCCGCGTCGCCGGCAACTTCGTCACCACCGACGGTCTCGCCAGCCTCGAATACGGCGTGTCGGTCCTGGGCGCGCCGCTGATCCTCGTCCTCGGCCATTCCGATTGCGGGGCCGTGAAGGCGACGATCGACGTCATGAAGACCAACGCGACCCTTCCCGGTCATCTCCCCGTGCTGATCGACGCGATTCGCCCGGCGGTCGATCTGGCGGAGAAGGCGCGTGCGCAGGATCCCCTCGCCGAGGCCATCGCCCAGAATGTCCGGCACAGCGTCCGGCGCCTCGAGCAGGCCGGCCCCATCATCGCGGAGGCCGTCGCCGCCGAGCGGGTGAAGGTCGTGGGCGGCTTCTACGACATCGGCACGGGCCGGGTCGTGATCCTCTGACCGCGGTGCGCGATCCGCCCCGGCGTGCGGGCGGGCGCTGCGCCGAAGCTTGCCAATGACGGTGCAGCCTCGATAAAGCCCGCCGGCACGTCGAGACCGAACCCGCGAGACCGTCATGGCCAGCTACAAGCTCCTGCTCCTCCCCGGCGACGGGATCGGCCCGGAGGTCGCCGGCGGCATGCAGGTGGTGCTCGACACCCTCAAGGAGACCGGTCTCGCGACCTTCGAGACCGAGACCGACCTCGTCGGCGGCAGCGCCCTCGACGCGCACGGCGTCCCGCTCGCGGACGCGACCCTGCAACGCGCGAGGGACGCGGACGCGATCCTGCTCGGCGCGGTCGGCGGACCAAAATGGGCCGGTGTCGCCTACGAGAACCGCCCCGAAGCCGGCCTGCTGCGCCTGCGCAAGGAGCTCGACCTCTTCGCCAACCTGCGGCCGGCGATCTGCTACCCGGCGCTGGCGGAGGCCTCGGCGCTGAAGCGCGAGCTGGTCGAGGGACTCGACATCATGATCGTGCGGGAGCTCACCGGCGGCGTCTATTTCGGCGAACCGAAGGAGATCACCACGCTGGAGGACGGCTCCAAGCGGGCGGTCGACACCCAGGTCTACACGACGGCGGAGATCGAGCGGATCGCCCACGTGGCCTTCGACCTCGCGGGCAAGCGCTCAGGCCGGGTCGCCTCGGCCGAGAAGCACAACGTGATGAAGTCGGGCGTTCTCTGGAAGGAGGTCGTCACCAAGGTGCACGCCGAGCACTACGCCGACCTGCAGCTCGAGCACGTCCTCGCCGACAACTGCGCCATGCAGCTGGTGCGCCGGCCCAAGCAGTTCGACGTGCTGGTGACCGACAATCTGTTCGGCGACGTGCTCTCCGACATCGCCGCCATGCTCACCGGCTCGCTGGGCATGCTGCCGTCGGCTTCCCTCGGCGCGGTCGACGCGAGCGGCCTGCGCCGCGCGCTCTACGAGCCGGTCCACGGCTCGGCGCCCGACATCGCCGGCCAGGACAAGGCCAACCCGATCGCCATGATCGGCTCGCTCGCCATGTGCCTGCGCTACTCCTTCGGCCTCGGCGACGCGGCCGACGCCCTCGACGGCGCCATCACCGACGCCCTCGCGGGCGGCGCGCGCACCGCCGACATCGCCGGCGAGGGCACGAACCCGATGGGCACGCGCGCCATGGCCAGCGCGGTGGCGGACGCGCTCCGCACCCGGGTCGGCTGAGACACGTCTTCGGCGCGTCGCAGCACCGGGGTCGGTCCCCAGCCGCGTGTTTCGACGCATGGCGGTCGGGCGCGACCTTCGCTATGACGCGCCCATCGAGGATTGGGAGCGTCATGAAGGCCGGAGACGGGGCGTCTGAGCGCGCGAGCGCGGATTTCGGCTTCGAGCGCGTGGCGCTCGACGAGAAGCAGGGGCGCGTCGACAGCGTCTTCCACTCGGTCGCCCGCCGCTACGACATCATGAACGACCTGATGTCGGCGGGCCTGCACCGGGCCTGGAAGGCGCAGCTCGTCTCGATGCTGCGGCCGCCGCAGAACCGCGCCTTCGCGCATCTCGACGTCGCCGGCGGCACCGGCGACGTGGCCTTCCGGGTGCTGGCCGCGGGCGGTCCGCGCACCCGCGTCACCGTCCTCGACATCAACGAGTCGATGCTGCGGGTCGGCGCCGAGCGGGCGCGGGAGCGCAAGGTCGACGAGGCCGGCGACCGGATCGCCTTCGTGACCGGCAACGCCGAGGCGCTGCCGCTGCCGGACGCGTCCTTCGACGCCTACACGATCGCCTTCGGCATCCGGAACGTGCCGCGGATCGAGACGGCGCTGGCCGAGGCGCGGCGGGTGCTGAAGCCCGGTGGGCGCTTCCTCTGCCTGGAATTCTCGGCCGTCGACATCCCGCTGCTCGACCGCATCTACGACGCCTACTCGTTCAACGTGATCCCGCGCATCGGCGCCCGGGTGGCCGGGGACGCCGAGTCCTACCGCTACCTCGTGGAGTCGATCCGGAAGTTCCCGACGCGCGGCGCCTTCGCGGGCATGATCGAATGCGCGGGCTTCCGGCACGTCACCGACCGGGCGCTGACGGGCGGGATCGTGGCCATCCATTCGGGCTGGAAGGTCTCTTGACCGCCGCCGCGCGCGACGGGAGCCAGCACCGGTGATCAGCGCCGCCGTCAATTTGTTCCGCGGCGCGCGGGTCGGCTTCGTGCTGGCCCGCGAGGGCGCCCTCGCCCTCGTCGACCCCTCCGAGCTGCCCCCGCACCTGCGCCTCGCCCTGCGGATCGGCCGCTCCCTCGAGCGGCCCGGCCTCGACGACGGGGCGGCCCGGCTCTCTGCGGCGATGACGCGCCTCGGCCCGTCCTACGTGAAATTCGGCCAGTTCCTGGCGACGCGGCCCGACATCGTCGGCATGCGCGCGGCCTTCGACTTGGAGAAACTGCAGGACCGGGTGCCGCCCTTCCCGCAGGCGGTCGCGCTTCGCACCGTCGAGGCCGCCCTCGGCAAGCCCGTGAGCGCCCTGTTCGTCTCGTTCAGCGAGCCGATCGCCGCCGCCTCGATCGCGCAGGTCCACAAGGCGATCGTGCAGGATCCCGACGGCACGCAGCGCGCCCTCGCCGTGAAGGTGATGCGGCCTGGCGTCCGCGAGCGCTTCATGCGCGACCTCGAGGTCATGCGCTTCATGGCGCGGGTGGTGAACGCCCTGTCGCCGCAGGCGGAGCGGCTGCGCCCGCGCGAGGTGGTGGAGATCCTCGCACGCTCGGTGCTGATGGAGATGGATTTCCGCCTGGAGGCGGCGGCCGCCTCCGAGCTCGCCGAGAACACCAAGGACGATCCGGACTTCCGTGTGCCGAGGCCGGAATGGGAGCTGACCGCCCGCGAGGTGTTGTCGGCCGAGTGGATCGAGGGGACCCGCCTGCACAGCGCCGCGGAGCTCGCCGCCCGGGGGCACGATCCGCAGACAATCGGCCGGACCGTCATCCAGAGCTTCCTGCGGCACGCGATCCGCGACGGCTTCTTCCATGCGGACATGCACCAGGGGAACCTGCTGGTCGATGCCGAGGGCCGGCTGGTCGCGGTCGATTTCGGCATCATGGGCCGCCTCGGCCCGAACGAGCGCCGGTTTCTCGCCGAGATCCTGCTGGGCTTCATCCTGCGCGATTACCGCCGGGTGGCGAAGGTCCATTTCGAGGCGGGCTACGTGCCGGCCCACCACTCCGTGGAGGATTTCGCTCAGGCGATCCGCGCCATCGGCGAGCCGATCCACCAGCGCCGGGCCGACGAGATCTCGATGGCCAAGGTCCTGACCCTGCTGTTCGACGTCACGGCCCTGTTCGACATGAGCACCCGCACCGAGCTGGTGATGCTCCAGAAGACCATGGTGGTGGTGGAGGGCGTCGCCCGCTCCCTCGACCCGCGCCTCGATATGTGGACCACGGCCGAGCCGGTCGTGCGCGCCTGGATCGCCCGCAACATGGGGCCGGTCGGCCGGGCGCAGAGCGGCCTGGACGCCCTCAAGGTCGTCTCCGACGTCGTCGGCGACATCCCGGACCTTGCCATGCGGTTGAAGCGCGTGCTGGTCCGCCTCGACGAGGCCGGCACCGGCGATGCCCGCCGGCTGGAGCGCTTCGCCCGCAACGAACGCTACCGCGCGATCTGGTCGACGCTGGCCCTGTGGGGCATCGCCGTCGGCGCGCTGATACTGGCGTTCCGGGGTCTCTGACGCGGCACCATCCCCGATCCGGGACCGGGACCGCGCGTCGTCCGCGGGCGCTCAGCCGGGCTCGGGTCCCTGGGCGGGCGCGTCCTCCGTCGCGGGGACCAGGGCACGCAGCTCGCGGGCCAGCTCCTTGAGCCCGGTCGAGCCCTTGGCGAGCACCCGGTCGGCCTGACCGGCCAGACGGCGCCGGTCCTCGGCCGTGACGTCCTTGGCGGTGAGCACCACCACCGGCACGTCGCGGCTGTCAGGCCGGGCCCGCAGCGCCCGGAGGAACGCGAAGCCGTCCATCTCGGGCATCATCAGGTCGAGCAGGATGAGGGACGGACGCTCCGTCTCCAGGGCTGCCAGGGCACGCAGGCCGTTCTCGGCCTCGCGGACCGGGAAGCCCTCGCGCGCGAGATAGGCGCAGACGTGCTCGCGGACGTCGGCCTCGTCCTCGACGACGAGGATCGCGCCGTCGCCCGAGGCGAGGCGGAAGCGGTCGACGATCTGGCGCAGGCTTCCCCAGTCGATCGGCTTCTGCAGGTAGTCGGTGGCGCCGAGGGAGAAGGCGAGGTTCTGCTCGTCCAGGACCGTTACCATCACGATCGGCGTCGCGCCGATCTCGGGATCGGCCCGGATGGCCCGCAGCACCGCCCATCCGTCCATCTGCGGCATGGTGACGTCGAGGAGCACGGCCCGCGGATGCAGGCTGCGAGCGAGATCGAGCCCGCGCCGCCCGTCCTCGGCGACCGTCACCGAGAAGCCCTCGCGCTCCAGGAAGCGCGCCAGCAGATCGCGGGTCGCGGCGTCGTCGTCGACCACCAGGATCGTCCCGCGGTCGCCGCCTCCCGATGCGGCCGGGTCCGCGTCCTCGGCCGCGGCGGCCTCGAAACGGTCCGGCAGCGTCAGCGTGAAGGTGGTGCCCTGCCCCTCGCGGCTGTCCACGGTGATCGAGCCGCCCAGCATCTCGGCGAAGGCCCGGGTGATCGCGAGGCCGAGCCCGGTGCCGCCGAACCGGCGCGTCGTGGAGGCGTCGGCCTGGGTGAACCGCTCGAACAGCTTGCCGACCTGCTCCCGCGTCATGCCGATGCCGGTGTCGGCCACGCAGAAGCGCAGCGCACCGTCCGCCCGGGCGACCGCCAGGGTGATCCGGCCATCCTCGGTGAACTTCGCGGCGTTGCTCAGGAGATTGATCAGGCACTGCCGCAGCTTGGTCACGTCGGTATGCGCGCTGCCCAGGCCCGGCTCCAGCTCCAGCGCCAGGGTGTTGCCCTTCTTGGCGACGAGACCCTCGACCGTGACCGCGACCTCCTGCACCACGGCGGCGACCTCGAAATCCTCCGCGTAGATCTCGACCCGGTCGGCCTCGATCTTCGAGATGTCGAGCACGTCGTTGATCAGGCCGAGGAGGTGGCGGGCGTTGGTCTCGATCTTCTTCATGTCGGTGACGAGATCGGCCTCGCCGATATCCTCCAGCTCCTCCTGCACCATCTCGGAATAGCCGATCACCGCCGAGAGCGGGGTGCGCAGCTCGTGGCTCATATTGGCCAGGAACTGGCTCTTGGCCGCGTTGGCGGCCTCGGCCGCCGCACGCGCCGCCTCGATCGCGGCCTCGGCCTCCTTGCGCTCGGTGATGTCCGTGTGGGTCCCGACCCACTCCCGCAGGGTGCCGTCGGGTTCGAGGATCGGGACGGCGCGCACGCTCATGTGCCGGTAGGTCCCGGAGGCGGCGCGGATCCGGTGCTCGGTGGCGTAGGGTTCCAGGCTGGTGACAGCGCGGGTCCACGCGGCGCGGGTATGCGCACGGTCCTCCGGGTGGACCGCGTCAAGGAAGCCGAGTCCCGCGTAGGCGGCCTCGTCCTGGCCGGTGAAGCGGGTCCAGGCCGTCTGGCGGCGATGGAGGCTCCCTTCCGGGTTGGCGGTCCAGACGATGGCGGCGCTCGCCTCGATCAGCGAGCGGAAGCGCTCCTCGCTCCGGCGCAGCCGGGCCTCCGCGAGGTGGCGGATGGTCTCGTCGACCACCACGAGGCCGACGCCCTCGACGCTCTGGTCGGCCGCCGCGCTCTCCTCGCCCCGGAGCGGATAGAAGCTCATCGAGAAATGCCGCACGCCGCCCGGCGCCGAGGGGGTCGGCACCGCCACCGGCACGTTCGGCGAGACCAGGCCTTCCGTTAGGGCCGCGGCCAGCTTCGGGGCCAGCTCCTCCCGCAGCGTCGGGAGCATGGCCCAGATCGGCGCGCCGAGATCGGCCCCGAAGCCGCGCTCGCTCATGGTGGCGAGCGCCCGGTTCATGTGCCGGATCTTCAGGTCACGGTCGAGGAAGCCGAGCCCCACCGGCGCGTTGGCCAGCACCCCGTCGAGGAGGCGGGACATCCGCAGGGATTCCTGCCGTCGCACCAGGGCGAGGCGCGCCAGCAGCACGATCGCTCCGAGGGCCGCCGCCGCGGAGAGGAGGAACAGAAGGAGTCCGCGCCACGCTTCGCGCGCCTGGATGGTCGCGAGCTGCTCCAGGGTCGCGGCCTGCCGGGCCGCCGACTCGGCGCGGATCGCGTCCATCAGCTGCTTGCCCTCGCCGGTGCGGACGAGGTCGATGGCGGCGTCGAAGCCCCGGTTCCGCCGCGCCTCCACCACCCGGGCGGCGAAGTCGCGCTTCTGCGCGATCAGCCCGGCGAGCGACGGGCCGCCGGCCCGGACCGACTCCTGCGCGGCGGCGCCGAGGCCGGTCAGCTCCGTGTCGATCTTGGTGAGGGCGGTCGTGTAGGGTCGGAGGTAATCCTCGCTGCCGACCAGAACGAAGCCGCGCTCCCCGGTCTCCAGGTCCTTGACCTCGGAGATCAGGCGCTCGATCCCGGCGATCGTCGCGTTCGCACGGGCGGTCGCGGCCCGGTCGGTCTCGCCGGTCACGTAATTGGCCGTGCCGCTGCCCAGGGCGACGATCAGCAGGATGAAGGCGACGGGCGAGCCGAGGAGCCAGCCCAGCGGGCCGGCGCCGCGCCAATTGCGCCGGCGCAGGCCGAAGATCGATCCGGCGCGCGACGGGGCGCTCACGTCTCCACCAGCCCGGTGGTGGCGCCCGACGCCTCGGAATCCGGCCGGCCGTGCGGCTGGCCGAGATATTCCCGCGACCGCATCTCGATGAGGCGCGAGACGGTCCGGTCGAACTCGAAGGCCTCGCGGCCGGTCCGGGCGGTGTAGAGGTCCTGCGCTTCGGCGGCCGCGGAGGCCACGAGCTTCACGTGCCGGTCGTAGAGCGTGTCGACCAGCGTGATGAAGCGCTTGGCCTCGTTCCGCTCCGCCTCGCCCATCACTGGGATCCCGTCGAGGATCACCGTGTGGTAGGCGCGGGCGAGTGCCATGTAGTCGGAGGCGCCGAGGGGCTGGCGACAGAGATCGTCGAAGCCGAACCGGGCCACGCCGGTCGCCTGCTCGGGAACCGCCACGGCCCGGCCGTGGACCGTGACCGTCGCCGGGAGGCCGCGAGCCTTGCCGGTCAGGGCCTTGAAGGCGGCGTCGAGGGCCGCGCGCGCCGCCGCGTCGGCGGGGACATGGTAGACCGCCGCGCCGCCGAGCTTCTCGAGCCGGAAATCCGTCCGGGAGTCGAGCCGGACGACGGTCACGCGTTCCTGGAGGTTCGCCACGAAGGGCAGGAACAGCGCCCGATTGAGGCCGCCCTCGTAGAGTCGGTCTGGCTCGACGTTCGAGGTCGCGACGACGGTGACGCCGCGCCGGAACAGATGGTTGAACAGGCGACCCAGGATCATCGCGTCGGCGATGTCGGTGACGGTGAACTCGTCGAAGCACAGCAGGGTCGCCTCGTCGGCCAGCTGGTCGGCCACCGGTCCGATCGGGTCGTCGCCCTTGACGGTGCCGGCCTTCAGCGCCTGACGGTAGGCGTGGATCCGCTCGTGCGCGTCGGCCAGGAAACCGTGGAAATGGACGCGCCGCTTCGGCTCCGGCGCCGCCTCGTGGAAGAGGTCCATCAGCATGGTCTTCCCGCGCCCGACCGAGCCCCAGATGTACAGGCCCTTGATCGTCTCGGCCTCGTCCTTGCGACGGAACAGCCACCCCAGAGCGCTCGTCTTGCTGGCCCGCTTGCGGCGCTGGAGGTCGACGACCAGCCGGTCGAGGGCGCGCACGAGGTGCGCCTGGGCGGGATCGCGCTCGATGGCGCCGGTGGCGACCAGCGCCTCGTAGCGCTCGTGGACCGGGCCGGGCGAGACCGCACCGGCGAGCGCCGCCGGCGACGGGGCGATGGGCTTGCCGGATCTGTCGTTCACGCCGCCGGTTCCTCGCTGCTGATCGCGGTACCGGTTCGGCACCCCCTGCACCCGCATCGGCGGTCAACGACCCGGGGCCTGTTCCAGTGCCGCGCAAGCTCGGCCTGAATCAAGCCCGCGGCCGAACAGCCGCGGGCAAGCGTCCCATCGAGGCGTCCCATCGAGGCGTCCCATCGAGGCGTCCCATCGAGGCGTCCCATCGAGGCGTCCCATCGAGGCGTCCCATCGAGGCGTCCCATCGAGGCGTCCCATCGAGGCGTCCCATCGAAGCCTCCCATCGGTCCCACGCATGGCAGGCCCGCGGCCGGCCGGCCCCGCACTCTGCTGCATTGCACAATGAATTCGGGGATGCGACATCCCGGCGGTCTCTTGGGAGGAGCGTCCGGATCACCCCGCGCGGCAGCGCGCACGAACCGGAGCTTCATCATGGCGGTACAAGCCCTCGATGGGCCGACCCACACCATCCGGCGTCTCTGGCCGGCGGACCGCGCTGCGGTCCTCGACTATTTCCTGCGGCTGGATCCGGAGACCCGGGCGAGCCGCTTCATGGGCAATGTCAGCGAGGCCGGAGTCCGGGCCTACGCCGCGCAGGCGCTGACCGCGGAGGGCGTGATGTACGGCGCCTTCGTGGGCGGCGTGTTGCGCGGTCTCGCCGAGTTGCGGCCGATGGGGCCGGGGGCGTCCCGCTACGCCCTGGGGCCGCACGCTGAGGCGGCCTTCGCGGTCGAGCAGACCTTCCGCCGCAAGGGGATCGGGGCCGCCCTGTTCGCCCGGATCGCCCGCGCGGCGCGGCATCGCGGCGTCAAGGATCTCCACGTCCGCTGCCTGTCGGGAAACGGGCCCATGCTGCGGCTCGCGGCCAAGCACGGGGCGGCCCTCCAGCACGAGGGGCGCGAGACCGAGGGCGCCCTGCACCTCGCGCGTCCGACGCCGTTCTCGCTCTGGTACGAGGGGATCGCGGAGGCGTTCGACTTCACCCTGGCGGCGGGCTTCCCGGAGCGGGTGCAGGCCGGGCGCTGAAAGCAGGCTTCAGCCGGCGATGTCGCCGACGAGGGCGAAGGTCAGGAGATCCACGGACGTCGCCCCGCCGCGCAGGAGCGCGCGGGCGGCGGCGTTGCCGGTGGCGCCGGTGGTCATGACGTCGTCCACGAGAAGGACCCGGCGCCCGCGGACGCGGTGCTGCTCGGCGGAAGCGACCCGGAAGGCGCCGCTCAGGTTCTCGGCCCGCGCCGCGCGGCTCAGGCCGACCTGGGATCGCGTGGCCCGCACGCGCACGAGGGCCGTGGCGACGCACGGCCGCCCCGCCGCATCCGCGATCGCCCGCGCCAGCAGGGCGGACTGGTTGAAGCGCCGCCGCCACAGGCGTCCGCGATGGAGCGGTACCGGCACGAGGCACTCGGCCTCGGCGATCAGGGTCCGGCCGCTCGCGGCCATCATCCGGGCCATCACGCCGGCGAGATCGAGCCGGTCCTCATACTTCAGGCGATGGACGAGCCGCCGCGCCACGGAATCGTAGAGGGCGACCGCCCGGGCGCGGCCGAAGACCGGCGGTTCCGCGATGGCCCGGGGCGACACCAGCGGGCCGACCCCGAGGTCGACCGCGAAGGGCGTACCGTAGCGCTGGCACACCGGTTCCTCGATCAGGCGCAGGCTCGACCAGCAGGACGGACAGAGGGCGCCCGGATCGGCGGTGGCGCCGCCGCAGCCCGCGCAGGTGGGCGGGTAGATCAGGGAGACGACCCCGCGCGGCAGACCGCGCAGGGCCGTGGCGACGGCCTGGAAGGCCGTCATGCGCGCGACGCGCTCCCGCAGACCCGGCTTACTGGGCCGAGACGGGGCGCGCCTGCGGCGCCATCTGCTGCCGCTCGACCTGACGGTCGCGAGCGTTGGCGCGGTGGCGGCCGATGGCGCAGCCGGCCGCGGCGCCGACGAGGCCGTGATGGCCGGCGTAGTGACCCGCGATGCCGCCGACGATGGCGCCCTTGATGCAGCCCTTCGCCTCGGCGCCGCCCGCGGCGGCCAGGGTGGTGAGGGCCACGGCGGCCCCGACGAGCATGCGCTTCATGATGTGTGCTCCCTGAGGAATCTCGGCCGTTGGGCCGGTTGCAGCAGGAACAGCGACGCTCCCGAGTCGTTCCAGCATCCTAGCGCAGCTCACGAGACCGTGCGCGGCGACGGTGGCGCGACGCGACCGCAGATGCCATCTGCCCCCCGATGGATGCTCCCGCCGCCCTGTTCGACACGCGCCTCGCCCGCCGCCGCCTCGCCCGTGCCGGGCGCCTCGGCTACCCGGGCTTCCTCCTCGACCGCCTCGCCGAGGATCTCGACGACCGGCTCGGCGCCGTCCTGCGCAGCTTCGTCTCTGTTCTCGACCTCGCCACGCCGCGTCCCGTGGCGACCCGGCTGCTCGCCGCCCGCTATCCGGCGGCGCGGCATGTCCGCCTCGCGGCCCTGCCGGAGCCGGGCGGCGACCTGATCGTCGGAGATCCCGAAGCGCTGCCGCTGGCGACCGGGAGCCTGGACCTCGCCGTGTCGCTGCTGGCCCTCCACGCCGTGAACGACCTCCCCGGCACGCTGATCCAGCTGCGCCGCGCCCTCCGTCCGGATGGGCTGTTCGTCGGCTGCCTGCTCGGCGGCGCGACGCTGACGGAGCTGCGCCAGAGCTTCGCCCAGGCCGAGAGCGAGGTCGAGGGTGGGGTCAGCCCCCGCGTGGCGCCCTTCGCGGCGGTGCGCGAGGCCGGCGGCCTGCTGCAGCGGGCGGGCTTCGCGCTGCCGGTGGCCGATACCGACACGCTGACGGTCCGCTACGCCGACCCGTTCGGCCTGATGCGCGACCTGCGGGCCATGGGCATGACCAACGTGCTCACCGAGCGGCGGCGGACGCCGCTGCGGCGGGCGACGTTGCTGCGCATGGCCGAGATCTACGCCGAGAGATTCTCGGACCCGGACGGTCGCGTGCGGGCGACCTTCGAGGTGCTGTGGCTCTCGGGCTGGGCGCCGCACGAGACCCAGCAGAAGCCCCTGCGGCCCGGGACCGCGAAGACGCGCCTCGCCGACGCGCTCGGGACCGTCGAGTTGAAGCCCGAGGGAGGGAACACGCCATGAAGCTGCCCGGACCGGACCACCCGATCACCGTCGAGCCCGAGTCCCGCCGCGTCCGCGTCGTCGTGGCGGGCGCCGCGGTCGCCGAGACCCGGAACGCCCTGCGGCTGCAGGAGGCTCGGTACCCACCGGTCTTCTACGTGCCGCGAAGCGACATCCGCGCCGATTGTTTCGTCGCCTCGGCGCGGACGAGCCACTGCCCGTACAAGGGCGACGCCCACTATTTCGACCTCGTCGTCGACGGCGATCGGCGCCCCGACGCGGTCTGGAGCTACGGCGACCCGTACCCGGCCGTCGCGGCAATCCGCGACCACGTGGCTTTCTACCCGGACCGGGTCGACGCCATCGTGCTGGAGGACTGAGCCGGCCGCGCGTCCGGTTCAGTCGCGCACGAGGCTCCAGAACCCGTGCTTGCGGCCGTGCGCCCGCCGCAGAGCAGCGCGGTAGGCCTGCGGATCCGGATCGACGTCGCCGGTCGCGAGGCGCCCCGCCAGGGCGTCGAGCTCCGCGAGGTAGCGCGCGCCGTGCGGGTAGGCGGCGCTGCGGCCGGTCTCGAGGATCGAGTCGAGGAGCCGGCGATACAGGATCGTCGCGGCCTGGGGGTGATCCTGCGCCAGCGCCTCGGCGACCGGCGCCAGCACCGCGTACTGGTCGCCCTGCCAGGTCTCAGGCCGCGCGACGACCAGCGCGGCCGCACGGCGCAGATCCGGCCAAGCCGCCAGGAAGGCGAGCGCCCGATGCGGCTGCGGGAAGGCCTCGGCGTGGTCGAGGGCGCGCCGGAGCGCCTCCTCGTCCTCGAAATCCGGAAGCTTGGCGAGGAAGGTGCGCAGCATCGGCGCGTCGAGTTCGCGCTCGAACCGCCCCCAGCGCAGGGCCTGCGCCTCATCGCCCTGGCCGAGCGCGTCGAGGATCTCGATCTCCAGCGCCTGCCGCTCCCGTTCCGGTCCGCGCAGGTCGAAGCCGGCGATCAGGTCGGCCCGGGTGGCGATGCGCAGACCCGGATCCTGCATGCGTCGGATCCAGTCCAGCGCCTCGGTGGCGCGCCCGGCGTCGAGGAGCCGCCGGGCGATCGCCACGCGGTTCTCCCGCCCCGGCAAGGTCGCCCGCTCCAGGGCGATGAAGGTGTCGGTGTCGCCGCGCCGGTCGGCGACGGCTTGGCGCAGGCGCAGGATCTGGATCCGGGCCGCCTGCCGGTGATGGGTCGCGTCGCGGCGGGGATCCCCACCCTGCGGCAGGGCCGCCTCGGCGGCGGCGAGCCGGTCGTCGATCTCCGCGAGGGATGGCTCGGGCAGCGCCGGGATCATCTCGCCGAGGACGGTTCTGAGGGGGCCGAACGGATCCGCCGCGAACGGCTCGACGAGGCGCGCCGCTACCCGGGCGGCGTCCTCCGGCGGCAGGGCGCCGGCGATCTCCACGAAGGCTGCTGAGGCGCGGTCGAACACGCCCTGCACGGCGCCGGTGCTGTCGTCCACGCGGTTCAGGACCGCGTCGGCGCCGTCGAGAAAGCGCCGGAGCCGGTCGAGCGCAGCCCCCGCATCGAGGGGCCGCAGTTCGTTGAGGATCACCGTCACGGTCGTGTTAAGATCGGCCGCGAAGGTCCGGCGCTTCTGCCAGTCGATGTAGCCCTGGGCGCCCTCGAGGGCCGTCAGCCGCCGGTCGACGATCGCCGCGACGGCCTCGGGGCCCTGGAGCGAGGCGAGCGCGGCGCTCACCAGCTTCTTGAAGGCCGGGTTGCGCCCGGTCTCGCCGAGGATCAGCGCGATCAGCCGGTCCGGGCCGAGCGCCGCCAGCGTCTCCGGCGACGGGGTCGTCCGCCGCGCGCCCTTCGGCAGGGCGGGCGCCCTGCGACCGGCCGGCGCCGCGGCCGGGGTTACGCGCCGCGCACGCGCCACGAGATTTCCCGCCGTTGCGGACGATCGCGCATGTCCGTCCCGTCCGCCGCGGCTACTCCACGACCCGGGCGCGGGGCCGGTCGCTGCCCTGCGCGGTCTCATCGTGCCAGCCGCCGGCCTGATCCTGATAGCGGATCCCCTCGGTCGACCCGGGGACCTGCTGTTCCGCCGCCGCGGCCTGCGCCGCCTGCAGCGCCTCCTCGCGGCTCGGGAACGTCTCGGAGAACACGTCGCCGACCTTGTAGGCGAAGCCGCCGTCGTGCTCGACGATGCGATAGGTTACCTCGGACATCACGCCTCCTGTACGCGCCCTCATCGTTGACCGCGAACCCGCCGGACGCGCCGGGGTTCCAGGCGACGGGGACTCGGCCTCCGATCCGCCGGAAAGTGGCCCTAACCCGGCACGGTCCCGGCACGCAGACGACGACGATGCAGCTTCGCCCGATCCTCGCCCTCGCCCTTCTCTTGGTCGCCCGACCCGCGAGCGCCGAGGAGGGCTTCCTCGACAAGCTGTTCGGCGGCTCCGGGCGCGGGGCGCCGCCCAACCCCTTCGCGTCGAACTATCCCTCGGCGCCGCCGACCGCGGAGGAGGCGCGCGCCGCCCGGGAGCGGCGCTCGGTCCGCGGCGAGCGCGGTTCGCCGGCCGGTCCCCTGCCCCCGGGGCGTATCCCGGAGGAGTGAGGCGCCTCAGGCGTCCCCGACGACGCCGGCCTCGTCCTGCGCCTGCAGCACGTCCGGGCGCGGCATCGAGATGATGTTGTAGCCGGCATCCACGAAGTGGACCTCGCCGGTGACGCCGCCCGAGAGCGGCGACAGCAGGTAGAGGGCCGAACCGCCGACATCCTCCAGGCTAACCGTGCGCCGCAGCGGCGCGTGCGCCCGCTGGTGGTTGAACATCAGCCGCGCGTCGGCGATCCCGGCGCCCGCCAGCGTCCGCATCGGGCCGGCGGAGAGCGCGTTCACCCGGATCCCGTCCGGGCCCAGGTCGCTCGCCAGGTAGCGCACCGAGGCCTCGAGCGCCGCCTTGGCGACGCCCATGACGTTGTAGTTCGGCATGACCCGAGTCGCGCCGCCGTAGGTCAGGGTCAGCAACGAGCCGCCCTGGTTCATCCGCTTGGCCGCGCGCTGCGCAATCTCGGTGAACGAGAAGCACGAGATCGTCATCGTGCGCACGAAATTCTCGCGCGTCGTCACGTCGACGTAGCGGCCCTTGAGCTGCGCCTTGTCGGAGAAGCCGATGGCGTGGACCACGAAGTCGAGGCCGCCATCGAATCGAGCGTCCAGGGCCTCGAAGGTCGCGTCGACCGAGGCCAGATCCTCGACGTCGCAGGGCAGGACGATGTCCGAATCGAGCTTGGCGGCGAGGGGCGCCACCCGGCGGCCCAGGGCCTCGCCCTGGTACGTGAAGGCCAGTCGCGCGCCCTGGGCGTGCAGCGCCTTGGCGATTCCCCAGGCGATCGAGTGATCGTTCGCGACGCCCATGATCAGGCCGCGCTTGCCCGCCATCAAACCCGTCATGCCGACTCACATCCTGACCGAGCACGCCGGACCCGCGAAGCGGGTCCGGATCGCGGTCGCGACCAGCGAACCGCGGCAGGCTGCCTTAACGCGGCTCGCGCCGCGATCCAAACGCGACACCGGCAGACGGCGGGCAAAAAAAAGCCCCGCCGGCGGGCGGGGCGTTCGTGGCGTCGTGGGTCGGGCTCAGAAATGCCCGTCCGTGTGGGAATCCGCTTCTTCCAGCGCGGCCTGCTTCGCGTAGATCGCCGCGACACCGGCGATCATGAGGCCGCCCAATGTTCCGAAGATGAAAGTCCCCATCGCCACCACCAGATCTCAACAGCGGGTAAACGCCGGCCCGCGGCCGGCGGTTCCGCGCCGGGCGATCAGGCGTCGACGTGCTTCAGGACCAGGGTGGCGTTGGTGCCGCCGAAGCCGAAGGAATTGGTCAGCACGTGGCCGAGCTGCGCGTTGTCCCGGCGCTGCTGCAGGATCGGCATGTCGGCGAAGGCCGGGTCGAGCGTGTCGATGTGCGCGCTCTCGCAGATGAAGCCGTTGTTCATCATCAGCAGGCTGTAGATCGCCTCCTGCACGCCGGTGGCGCCCAGGGAATGGCCGGTCAGCGACTTGGTGGCCGAGATCGGCGGGCAATCCTCGCCGCGGCCGAACACCTCGCGGATCGCCTCGATCTCCTTGTCGTCGCCGACCGGCGTCGAGGTGGCGTGCGGGTTGATGTAGTCGATCCGCGCGCCCTTCAGCCCGTCCAGCGCCTGGCGCATGCAGCGCACGGCGCCCTCGCCCGACGGCGCGACCATGTCGTGGCCGTCCGAGGTGGCGCCGTAGCCCGCGACCTCGCCGTAGATCCGGGCGCCGCGCGCCTTGGCGTGCTCCAGCTCCTCGAGGACCAGCACGCCGGCGCCGCCCGCGATGACGAAGCCGTCGCGGTTGGCGTCGTAGGCGCGGGAGGCACGGGACGGCGTGTCGTTGTACTTCGACGACATGGCGCCCATGGCGTCGAACAGCACCGAGAGCGTCCAGTCGAGATCCTCGCAGCCGCCCGCGAAGATGATGTCCTGCCGGCCGCCCTGGATGATCTCGGCGGCGTTGCCGATGCAGTGATTCGAGGTCGCGCAGGCGGAAGAGATCGAGTAGTTCACGCCGCGGATCTTGAACCACGTCGCGAGCGTCGCCGAGGCGGTCGACGACATCGCCTTCGGCACGGCGAACGGGCCGATGCGCTTGGGACCCTTGTCCCGCGCGATGCCGGCGGCCTCGACGATCACGCGGGTCGAGGGACCGCCCGAGCCCATGATGATGCCGGTGCGCTCGTTCGAGATGTCGCCCTGATCCAGGCCGGCATCCTGGATCGCCTGATCCATGGCGACGTGATTCCAGGCGGTCCCGCCGCCGTGGAAGCGCATGGCGCGCCGGTCCACCACGCCCTCGGGATCGAGGGTGGGCGCGCCGGAGACCTGGCTGCGGAAGCCGTGCTCCGCGTAGCTGGCGTCGCGCGCGATGCCCGAGCGGGCCTCGCGCAGGGAGGCGAGCACCTCCTGCGTGTTGTTGCCGATGGACGAGACGATGCCCATCCCGGTGATGACGACACGGCGCATGATGGTGACACTACCTCCGTCGCGGTCCCGGTCGCCCGGGCCGCGTCACGGTCAGCTAAGGTGACGCGGACACAATCTCAACCGCCGAGACCGTCCGGCGTTGCGGCCAAGCCGCGAACCGGACGCGCGGCGGCTGCGGCTCAGCTCTGGAACAGGCCGACCCGCATGTCCTGGACCTGATAGACGCGCTCGCCGTCGGCCTCGAGCCAGCCGTCGCCGATGCCGAGCACGAGCTTGCCCTGACGGACCCGCTTCACGTCGACATTGTAGACGACCTTCTTGATCGTCGGCAGCACCTGGCCGGCGAGCTTCACCTCGCCGACGCCCAGGGCGCGCCCGCGGCCCGGCGAGCCGAGCCAGCCGAGATGGAAGCCCAGCATCTGCCAGAGGGCGTCGAGGCCGAGGCAGCCCGGCATCACCGGGTCGCCCTGGAAATGGCAGGGGAAGAACCAGAGGTCCGGCCGGATGTCGAGCTCGGCCGTCACGTGCCCCTTGCCGTGGGCGCCGCCCTCGGTCCCGATGGACGTGATCCGGTCGAACATCAGCATCGGCGGCAGCGGCAACTGCGCGTTGCCGGATCCGAAGAGTTCGCCGCGCCCGCAGGCCAGAAGATCCTCGTAGGAATAGTGCGACCGGCGGTTCGCACCCTGCGCTTGTGTCTCGGCGTCTGGCGGCATTGCGTTGGCTGTTTCCTCGGATGTGCGCGATCTTCGCGTCGCGGGCGACTATACTCGGCCCATCGGCTGGCGCGCGGGTTAGCACGGGGCGCCGCGCCTTCAAAGCCTGCAGCCGCGGGTATGCGGCAACGCTCGGGTTGCGACTGTCCGACCACTTCAATATACTGAGGAGACATCCGTTCCTTCAGGCCCCTCGTCGAGCGTTCAGTCCAGCGATGTCCGAACCGGTGCCATTCCAGGCCGTCTTCAACGGCCGGGTCCCCGCCCCCCAGTTGGAGGCCAACGGGACTCCGCGCCGCGGCTGTCCGCTGTCCGACCTGCGCGACCGTTTGCGTCGGGCCGGCCTGCGCCCGACGCGGCAGCGCCTGTCCCTGGGCTGGCTGCTCTTCGGCCGCGGCGACCGCCACCTGACGGCGGAGATGCTTTACGACGAGGCGATGCGCGCCAAGGTGCCGGTCTCGCTGGCGACCGTCTACAACACGCTGCACCAGTTCACCGAGGCCGGGCTCCTGCGCCAGCTCGCGCTCGACGGGTCGAAGGCCTATTTCGACACGAACCCGACCGAGCACCACCATTTCTACCTGGAGGACGAGAGCCAGGTGATCGACATGCCGGATTGCGGCATCACGGTCGATTCGCTGCCCGAGGCGCCCGAGGGCATGGAGATCGCCGGGGTCGAGGTGATCGTGCGCCTGCGCCGCAGCCGTCCGGCGGGCCGCCGCCAGGGCTGAGGCCCGCGTCCAACGCAGTACGCAAGCGACGCGAGGCCCGGCATCGTCCGGGCCTTCGTTTTTTCGGGCGGCGGCGGCGTGCCGGGAGCTGGCGCGCCGCCGCCGCCCGGAATGACGGACGGGCGCCGTCGGGGCGCCCGGACCGCTATTCCACGACCTCGTTCGGGTAGACGCCCCACAGGCGATTCTGGCGAATGTAGCCGTCGACGTCCCGCTTGTTGGGCAGCGCGACGATCATGCGGCACCACGTGCCGGTGCAGCTCTTGACGCTGCCGATCACGCCGGTCTGGAGCTTGGCCTCGTCGTCGGCGCCGTCGTCGGCCTTGGCCCGCAGCGACACGGCCGCCTTCTCGACACCCTTGTCGGGGCCGGCATTCACGATGGCGGTGCGGCGCCCGGACAGCAGCGAATGCAGCACCCAGCCCTCGGTGCCCTCCGAATCGCGGATCCTGCGCCAGGTTTCGAACTCGCCCACGATCTCGACCGGCAGGCCGGCCCGCTGGAACACCCAGAGCGTCCGGTGATCCTTCGAGGGGCCTTCGCGGAGGTTGACGCGATCGGTCTTCAGGCTCGCGTAGCGCGGCAGCGGCAGCTTGGTCACCGGCCCGACCCCGGCCTCGGGGCCGGTCGGCGGCGCCGCGCGGGCACCGGTCGCGAGGCCGCCGGCCAGCACCGCCGCGACGGCGAGGCTGAGGCATGACACGCGCATGGTCGTCTCCCTATCCAGACGTGGCGTTGCTCGGCGCCGGACATGTCGAAAGCGGGGCCGGTTCGACACGCGGACCGGCCCGCATCCGATTGTGTTCCGGCCCACCTCTGGTAGAGAGGCCGATGGGTCGGAACAGGCTCCGGAACCGGCGCCCGTGACCGATCCTGTCTGGCCGAGTTCGGTTAACGGACGCTTGCGGGACGCGGTCCGGGCGGGAATCACCGGGCGCGAGCCGTGATCAAGGCCGCTGGGCTGACGGGGAGAGAGACGTGTCGAAGCGCAAGCCGCTGGTGGTCGTGACGCGGCGCCTGCCGGATGCCGTCGAGACGCGGATGCGCGAGCTGTTCGACGTCCGGCTCAATTCCGAGGACGCGCCGATGGCGCCGGACGCCATGGCGTCGGCCCTGCGCGAGGCCGACGTGCTCGTCCCCACCGTGACCGACGAGATCGATGCCGGGCTGATCGCCCAGGCCGGCCCGAACCTCCGCCTGATCGCCAATTTCGGCAACGGCGTCGACCATATCGACGTGGCGGCGGCGCTGGAGCGCGGCATCACGGTCACCAACACGCCCGGCGTGCTGACCGAGGACACCGCCGACATGACCATGGCGCTGATCCTCGCGGTGGCCCGCCGGGTCACCGAGGGCGCGCGGATCATCCCGGACGACGAGTGGACCACCGGCTGGTCGCCGACCTGGATGCTCGGCCGGCGCATCACCGGCAAGCGCCTCGGCATCGTCGGCATGGGCCGGATCGGCCAGGCGCTCGCCAAGCGCGCCCGCGCCTTCGGCCTGCAGGTGCACTACCACAACCGCCGCCGGGTGCCGGCCGCCATCGAGAGCGCGCTGGACGCGACCTACTGGGAATCCCTCGACCAGATGCTGGCGCGCGTCGACATCGTGTCGGTGAACTGCCCGCACACGCCCGCCACGTACCATCTGCTCTCGGCGCGGCGCCTCAAGCTGCTCAAGCCCGAGGCGGTCGTGGTCAACACGGCCCGCGGCGAGGTGATCGACGAGAACGCCCTGGCGCGGCTGATCGAGGGCGGCGAGATCTCGGCGGCCGGCCTCGACGTGTTCGAGCAGGAGCCCGCCGTCAGCCCGCGTCTCGTCAAGCTCGCCCGCCAGGGCAAGGTCGTCCTCCTGCCCCACATGGGCTCGGCGACCTACGAGAGCCGCACCGACATGGGCGAGAAGGTCATCATCAACATCAAGACCTTCATGGACGGACACCGGCCGCCGGACCGCATCCTGCCGAGCATGCTCTGAGCGGCGGACACTGAGCGGCGGACACTGAGCAGCGGACGGCGGCGCCTCACAGGGCGTCGCCGGCCACCGCCTGGGGCTTGGACATGCCCTGCACACCCTGGAAGAGCCGCTCGCTGGTCAGCTTGAGGAAGTAGAACCCGAATTCGGGGTTCTGGTAGTAGAGCTGCTTCACGTCCGAGTAGGACACGCACAGCGCGTGTCCCGCCTCGACGCAGACCAGCGAGGCGGTGCGGGCGTTGCCGGGCGACAGGAGCCCGAGCTCGCCGACGATCCCGCCCTGGCGGACCTCGAGGTCGACCTCCGGGATCCGGAACACGCCGCTCTCGATGTAGTACATCTCGGTGGCGAGTTCCCCCTTGCGGAACACCACCTCGCCGATGCCGAACGGGCGTCGGGAGCCGAAGGGTCGGAGCCATTCCAGGGACAGGTCGTTCTCGGCGGCCGTCTCCACGTCTTGGACGAGGCGCAGCATCTGCCAGAGCCGGTAGGCGTTGAACGGCATCTGGATCAATTCGGTCAGCACCACCGGCATGCTGCCGATCATGATGCCGTAGGTGATCACGGCGCAGCTCGCGCAGAGCGAGATGATCCGCAGCGGGATCATCGTGCTCATGGCCGTCGCCGTGATGGTCAGCGCCGTCCCGAGATAGCCGATGCCCTCGACCCAATCCATCGCCGCCCCCTGTCGCGTTTCGGCCGGGGGATGCCTGTCTTGTCCGGCTGCGGCAAGCGTTCCGGTAGGTTCCGCGCCGCGCGCGCTTCAGCCTGTGCCCGCCCGGATACGCTCGCCGGCGCCCGTCTGTACGACGGCGGACACGGCCTCGGCGGCCCGGACGCCCTCCGCGTAGGCGCCCCCGACCGTGCCCCACTGCTCCCGGGATAGCGCCTCGCCGGCGAACCAGACGGTGTCGGCGACGGCGGCGCGGAGGGCCTGTCGCGCCGGCGCGTGGCCCGGCGGGACCACGGCCCACGAGCCGCGCGACCACCGGTCGTGGCGCCACGCGCTCACAGCGGGGATCGTCAGGTCGCGCAGCCGCGCCCGGCCGAAATGCTCGCCCAGGACCGCGCGGACATGGCGGCGCACGCCGTCCGCACCGGATCCTGCCGCGTCGATCGCCGCCGCCTCGTGCAGGTCGAGCTCGTAGTAGTGGAACGGCGTGTCGTCGATGCGGGTGAGGAGGCCCGGCGGGGCGCGCCGCCCGCCGTGGATCGCCGCCAGCCGGTCGCGGCCGCGGAACGGGCTCGATGGCCAGTGCAGCACCGCGTGCTCGTAGATGCCGGTGGTGAAGCCGTCGATGGCGGCGCGGACCGCGTTCGGCAGCGGCGGCGTGAAGGTCGGCCCGTCCCGGAGCACCATCATCGGCACCGTCACGATCACCGCGCGGGCGGCGTAGACGGTCCCGTCGGCGCCTGTCGCGCGGACGCGGCCATCCGACCAGTCGATCCGCGTCACCGGCGTCGCGAGCGCCACCGGCAGGCCGTCCGCCAGGCGGGCGACGTAGCTGCCGTAGCCGTCGGCCAGGAAGTAGTTGTCGCCGTACTCCATGCTGGGGAAGTCGTGGAGCGAGACCGCCTCCAGCGGCCGGCCCGAGACGAGGCCGTGGACCTGCGCGACCCGGTCGCCCCAGGCACCGAGCCCGGGCGGCAGCGCGCTGGCGGCCGGCCGGTCGGGACCGGGCTGCGCGGCGCCACGGGTCATGGCGCGGTCCGCGCGGTCGAAGGCGCGCGCGTTGGCCCGGACGGCGTCGGCGCGGCCCGGCCGGCCCCCGACCCAGACATGGCTCTCCTGCGCGGCCCGGCGGAGCCGCTCGCCGCGCGCCCGGCCGAGCGCCACCAGGGGATTGATCGGCCCGGCATGGAGCCAGTGGGCACCGAGATCGAGGGCGTGGCCGCGGAGGGCCACCGTCACGGCCCGGCCTCCGACGCGGTCCCGCGCCTCCAGAACCGCGACGGGCACGCCCCGGGCCGCGAGGGTGCGGGCCGCGCCGATGCCGGCGGCGCCCGCGCCGATTACCAGCACCTCCGGCCTCTCTGGCAGCGGCGCGAGGCGCGGCCTGTAGGCGGGCCGGACGACCGGGTCGCTCCACGGGTGATCGGGCGCCCGCGGCGCCGAGATCTGTCCTGTCGTGTCCTGCACGCGTGCTCCCCGCACCCTGCCGCCCCTGCGACGGAGCCCGATCTTGCACCGGTCGCCGCACCGCTCCACAACGCGCCAGCGCCGCTTCCGGCGCAGGCCGGAACTCTCGCCCGATGCTCGTCGAGTCCGCCGCGGCGGCTTTGCGCCAGACCTTCTCGCCGCCGCTGCGCGCGATCCTGTGGAAGTCCCTCGGCCTGACGGTCGGGCTCCTGCTCCTGATCTGGCTCGGCCTGACCCGGCTGATCCAGGCCTTCCAGGCGAGCCACCACATCTCCGCCCAGTACCCGATCCTCGACAGCCTCGCCTACTACCTCGCGGGTTTCGGTCTGGTCGTGGCCCTCGCCTACCTGATGCCGGCGGTCTCGATCCTGGTGGCGGGCTTCTTCCTCGACGACGCGGCCGAGATCGTCGAGCGCACCGATTTCCCGAACGAGCCGCCCGGACGCGCCATGCCATTCGGGACCGCCATGCTCTACGCCCTGCGCTTCGCCGGTGTGACGCTGCTGGTGAACCTCGCGGCCCTGGTGATCTTCTTCGTCCCTGTCATCGGGATCGCGGCTTTCTTCGCCGCCAACGCCTACCTGCTGTCCCGCGAGTACTTCGAGATGGCGGCGGCCCGGTTCCGGCCCCTCCCCGAGGCCGCCGAGATGCGCCGCGCCTTCTCGGTCCGGACGCTCGGCGCCGGGTGCCTGCTGGCCGGCCTGATGATCGTCCCGGTCCTCAACCTGCTGACGCCCCTCTTCGGCATCGCCCTGATGGTCCACCTGCACAAGCGCCTCAGCCGGCGACTGCTGGTGGCCGGGCCGGCGCGTTAGGCCGGCGCGCCGATGCGGCCAATGCACACGCTGGCCGGCCGGCCCGCCGGGCGCTACCCTCACCGTGGCCCTGCGGGATGTCCGGGGCGGAGAGCCGATCGATGAAGGCGCACGACGCGGGCGCGGAAGTCCCTCCGCCGCCCGGCAAGGCCCCGTTCCTGCTGGTCGGCCTCGCCGGACTCGGCCTGCTCGCCTGGGGTGCCTACGGTCACTGGCAGCGCGACGTGGAGGCGACCGCGACGCTGGAGCGGATCAAGACCCTCGTGCCGCAGGTGCGCACCGTGGCCGCCGAGCGGGCCGAGGGCCCCCTCGATCTCGTGCTTCCCGGCGAGATCCAGGCCTTCACCACGGCGGCGATCGCCGCGCGCGCCACCGGCTACATCGCGGAGCGCCGGGTCGATATCGGATCCCGGGTCAAGGCGGGCGACCTCCTTCTGCGCATCGCCGCACCGGATCTCGACCAGCAGCTCGCGCAGGCCGAGGCGCAGGTCGGCCAGCTGAAGGCGCAGCTGCTCCAGGCGCAGGCGCAGGTCGAGCAGGCCCGCGCGAACGTGAACCTCGCCAACCTCACCAACAACCGCACCAGCACCCTGGCCGTGCAGGGCTGGGCCTCGCGGCAGAACGCCGACAACACCAAGGCGGGCGTGCTGAGCCAGGCCGCCGCGCTCGCCGCCGCCGAGGCCGGCGTGAAGGTCGCCACCGCCAACATCAAGGCGCAGGAGGCTGTGGTCGACCGCCTGAAGGCGCTCACCGCCTTCGAGCGTGTCGTGGCGCCGTTCGACGGGGTCGTGACCGTGCGCAACGTCGATGTCGGCGACCTCGTCCGCGCCGACAACGGGGGCACGCCGCTGCTGACCATGGATCAGGACAGCCTGCTGCGCATCACCGTCAACGTGCCGCAGAAGGATGCCGTCGGCGTCAAACCCGGGGTGCGGGCCGAGATCACCGTGCCGCAGATGCCGGGGCGGCGCTTCGAAGGCTACGTGGAGCGCAGCTCCGTCGCGCTGAACGCGGCGTCGCGCACGCTGACCACCCAGGTGGACGTCCCCAACGCCGACCGGGCGCTGCGGGCCGGGCTGTACGCCTACGTCACCCTCAAGATTCCCCGGGCGGAGCCCGGCGTGTCGATCCCCGCCGAGGCGACGGTGTTCGACGGCAACGACCTCAGGGTCGCCACCCTCAGCGACGACGACCGGGTGACGTGGCGGACGATCCGCGTCCGGCGCGATCTCGGGCGCACGCTGGAGCTCGACTCGGGGCTGCCTGCCGACAGCCGGATCATCTACAGCCCCGCCCCGGATCTGCGGGACGGCCAGTCCGTCGAGCCCCTGAAGTCACCGCCTCCGCCCGGGCCGCTCCGCTCGGCGCAGCGGTGAACGCGGGAAACACTCGACCGCGGGAATCACTCGGGCGCGCCGGCCGCGGACCGCGTCGCGACGGCGCGGCCGGCGCGCGGATACCGCCTCTGAGCTGTCGGAGACCGGTCGGTATATCGGTGCCGAGCTGGCGACATGAGCATCGCGCCGGCCGGATCCGTTGCTCAAATGCGCGCCACTCGTAATGAAAGGTTGCGTTCAATCGACGGGATCCGCTCGCCGGCACAAGCGCGGTGCCGAAGATTTCACCGATCGGGCGGTCGACTGTGCCTGATCCGCCGATTGCTCCGTGACTGTCGCGCGCAGCTGATCCGTGATCTGAGACAAGCCAGCTAATTGCCTCTTAACAAGTGACATTTATCGCTGGCCGGACGTGTGACCCAGCGACCTGTGCGATGCGAGATCCCGAGACACCGACGGCGTGCGCGGACCGAGCCGGGCACACCCGCGCGGCCGCGACGCGGACGGGCCGTATCACGTCGATCCGCGCCGCGGTCAGCGTCGCCTTCCTCTGTGTCGGTCTTCTCCTGGGCGCGCTCGCGCTCTCGGCTGGCTTGGCGATCACGCAGGTCGGGACGCTCGTCACACGGACCTACGACGAATCCCTGACCTCGATCAGCTTCGCCCGCGCGGTGGCGGCCGATTTCGCGAAGATGCGCGCTGCCCTCGTCCGGCGGATGCAGACCGGCGACGCTGCCGAGGTGGCGAAGCGGGATGCGGACATCACCGACCTCTCGGCGATCCTGGCCGAGGATCTCACCATCGCGGCCGAGCGGGCCCAGTCCGAGCGGGCGGCGCGGACGGCCGAGGCCGTCCAGACCAGCGTGGCGTCCTGGGAGAGCCTGCGCCGCGCTTTCGATCCCGTGACGGTTCGGCCGGATCAGAAGGCGGCTCTCGAACGGCAGGCCGACGCAATCGAAGGCCAGATCGATCTCCTGATCAACGTCATGGCCGGCGACGGCTTCACCTTCCGACAGGCTGCGCGGCAGCGCGTGCGGGGCGTCGTCCGGTGGCACGCCATCGCGGCGGCCCTCGTGATCATCGCCTGCGGGCTGATCGCCTGGCTGCTCACCCGCCACATCGGCGGATCGGTCGGCGCGCCGGCCGAGGCGGCCGAACGGATCGCGGGCGGCCAGCGCGACGATCGGATCCCCACCGGCGGCCGCGACCGGTTGAGCCGGCTGCTGAACGCCGTCGCGGCGATGCGGTCGACCATCCGGGCTCTCACGCTCCGCGAGGGCAGCCAGCGCCGGGGCACCGAGACGCAGGTGGCGGACGCGCTGCAGACAGCACGGGAAGGCGTCGTCGTGGTCGATGCCGACGGCCGGATCACCCTGGCCAACGCGCAGGCCCTGCGCTTCTTCGACGGGCTCGACGCTGCCATCGAGGCCGGTCTGTCGCTGACGAAGGTTGCGCACGAGCCGCAGGACCACCGCTCGGATGTCCCGGAGGATCGCTTCGGAGCCCTGGCCCGGGACGGTGACGTCCGGTTGGCCGACGGCCGCTGGCTGCGGGTGAGTCGCACCGCGACCCGGCAGGGCGGCTTCATCGCGGTGTGCAGCGATATCAGCCTGCTCAAGGAGCAGGCTCATTTCCTGACCCGGACCAACCTGCGCCTCGATGCGGCCCTCGACACCATGTCCCAGGGGCTCTGCCTGTACGACGCGCAGCATCGGTTGATGGTGGTCAACCGGCGCTACGGCGAGATCTACGGCCTGCCGCCCGGCACGGTCGTACCTGGCATGACGGCCCTCGAGGTCCTGAGCGCCAGTCTCGCGGCCGGCGACCATCCCGGCTGCGATCTCGAAGCGCTGCTGCGCCAGCAGCGGGACGCCTTCAGCAACGGCGTTTGGCAGACGCATTTCCAGGAGCTGAGCAACGGCCGCATCGTCGCCATCGACCGGCGTGAGGCCGCCGATGGCGGCTTCGTGGCCACCTACGAGGACGTCACGGAGCGCCGCCGGGCCGAGGCCCGCATCGCCTTCCTGGCGCATCACGACATGCTGACCGGCCTGCCCAACCGGGTGGCGGTGGGGCAGCAGATCGACGTGGCCGTGGCGCAGGCCGGGCGCGACCAGGGCTTCGCGGTCTTCGCCATCGACCTCGACGACTTCCGGCCGGTCAACGAGACCCTGGGCCACGGGATCGGCGACGAGCTGCTCGTCGCGGTCGCGAATCGGCTCACCGCCTGCGTGCGCGAGATCGACTGCGTCGCGCGCCTCGGTGCCGACGAGTTCATCGTGGTCCAGCGCGGCGTCGACCGGCCCGAGGACGCCGCCATCCTCGCCCGGCGCATCATCGCGGTCGTCGGCGCGCCCTACAGCCTGACCCATCACACGATCTGCGTCGGGCTCACCATCGGCATCACCCTCGCCCCGAGCGACGGGTCCGACGCGGACAAGCTCCTGAAGAACGCCGAAGTCGCCCTCGACCGGGGCAAGGCCGAGGCGCGCGGAGCGTTCCGCTTCTTCGAACCGGCCATGGATGCCCGCCTCATGGCCCGGCGGATCATGGAGCGCGACCTGCGTGACGCCCTCGCCCGGGAGGCGTTCGAGGTATACTACCAGCCGATCTACAGCCTCGAGACGGACCGGATCTGCGGCTTCGAGGCGCTGCTGCGCTGGAGCCACGCGGTCCGCGGCTCCGTCTCGCCGGCCGAATTCATCCCGATCGCCGAGGAGCTCGGGCTGATCGTGCCGCTCGGCGAGTGGGTGCTGCGCCGCGCCTGCGAGGAGGCCGCTCGCTGGCCGGACGAGCTCAAGGTCGCCGTCAACGTCTCGGCCGTGCAGTTCACCTCGGCGAGTCTCGTCACCGCCGTGCGCGAGGCGCTGCGGCGGACCGGGTTGCCGGGCCGGCGCCTGGAGCTGGAGATCACCGAGACGGTCCTGGTGGCCAATCCCGGTGCGACGACGGCGATCCTGCATAGCCTGCGCGCGCTGGGCGTGCGCGTGGCGATGGACGATTTCGGCACCGGCTACTCGTCGCTCAGCTACCTGCGCTCCTTCCCGTTCGACAAGATCAAGATCGACCAGTCCTTCGTGCGCGACCTGTGCGTGAAGGACGGGACCGATTTCATCGTTCGGGCGGTGATCGGCCTCGGTGCCAGCCTCGGCATGACGACGACCGCCGAGGGCGTCGAGACGGAGGCACAACTCGCGCATCTGCGCGCCGAGGGCTGCGACGAGGTCCAGGGCTACCTGTTCAGCCGCGCCGTCCCCGTCTCGGAGGTCGCCTCGGTCATCCGCCGCTGGAACGGCACGCTCCGGGCGATCGCCTGACCATCGCGGTGTCCGGCGGTGCGCGCCGCCCCCGCGAGGGGACAGCGCGCGTCGTTGGCCGGTCGGATGACCGGTCGGAGATCTGCCCTACTCGGCCGCGTCGAGGCGCGGGCGCTCGATGTGGCTGCGCTCGGCCTTGACCAGCTCGGCCGTGCGGAACGCCACCTCCAGCGCCTGCTCCGCGTTGAGACGCGGGTCGCAGTAGGTGTGGTAGCGGTCCTGCAGGTCGTCTGCCGTCAGGGCCCGGGCGCCGCCCGTGCACTCGGTCACGTCCTTGCCGGTCATCTCCAGGTGGATGCCGCCCGCGAAGGTGCCCTCGGCGCGGTGGACGCCGAAGAAGCCCTCGATCTCCTGCATCACCCGCTCGAACGGCCGGGTCTTGTAGCGGCCGGCCGGGATCGTGTTGCCGTGCATCGGATCGCAGATCCACACGACCGAGCGCCCTTCCCGCTCGACCGCCCGGATCAGCGCCGGCAGGTGGTCGCCGACCTTGTCGGCGCCGAAGCGGCAGATCAGGCTGAGGCGCCCCGGCTCGTTCTCCGGGTTGAGCAGGTCGATGAGCCGGATCAGGCCCTCCGCCTTCATGGACGGGCCGCACTTGAGGCCGATCGGGTTCTTGATGCCGCGGGCGTACTCGACGTGGGCGTGGTCCGGCTGCCGGGTCCGGTCGCCGATCCACAGCATGTGGCCGGAGGTCGCGTACCAGTCGCCGGTCGTCGAATCGACGCGGGTCAGCGCCTCCTCGTAGCCGAGCAGCAGGGCCTCGTGACTGGTGTAGAAGTCGGTGGTCCGCACCTCCGGATGGGTCTCCGGATTGATGCCGATCGCCCGCATGAAGTCGAGCGCGTCGGTCATGCGGCCGGCCACGTCCTGGTAACGCGAGGATTGCGGCGAATCCTTCACGAAGCCCAGCATCCAGCGATGCGCATTCTCGAGGTTCGCGTAACCGCCGGTTGCGAAGGCGCGCAGCAGGTTCAGCGTCGCGGCCGATTGCCGGTACGCCTCGAGCTGGCGGCGCGGATCCGGCACCCGCGACTCCTCGGTGAAGCCGATGCCGTTGATGATGTCGCCCCGGTAGCTCGGCAGGCTCACGCCCTCGAGGGTCTCGGTCGGCGACGAGCGCGGCTTGGCGAACTGCCCGGCGATGCGCCCGACCTTCACCACGGGCGAACCGCCCGCGAAGGTCAGCACCATCGCCATCTGCAGGAACACCCGGAAGAAGTCGCGGATGTTGTCGGCAGAGTGCTCGTCGAAGCTCTCGGCGCAGTCGCCGCCCTGGAGCAGGAAGGCCTGGCCCGCGGCGACGCGCCCGAGCGCGGCCTTCAGCTTGCGGGCCTCACCGGCAAAGACCAGCGGCGGAAAGCTCGCGATCTGCGACTCGACGGCACCGAGGCTGGCGGCGTCCGGATAGGTGGGGGCCTGCTCGATCGGCAGATGTCTCCAGCTCTTCGGTGTCCAACGCTCGCCCATGGTCTCTCTCCGCGCACCTCTTCGTGCGATCGCGCCTACGCGCGAAGCGCGGCTTATAGAGAGGTTCCTCTACACTGGCGAGTGCCGTGAACCGGGGGGCAGGCGCGTCCCGGATTCAGGTCTCGGGTCAGGCCTCGCCGTCCTCGACCTCGATCCCGTGCTCGGCCAGAATCCAGAAGATCGCCTCCAGATCCTCGGCCGAGACGTCCCTGGGCGGCAGCGCCTCCTCCAGGTCGTCGTAGGTCAGGTTGCGGCTGCGCTGCGCCTCAGCTTTGGCGAGGAGGCGGTCGATCGCATGCCGGATGTCGGGGGAGAGGGCCTCGTGGCTCGGCGGCCGGTGGAAGGCCGGCCGCAGGGCGTCCTCCAGCAGGCCGTCGATGATCGCCTGCCGCCGCGCGTGCGCGTCGTCCTCGCGTCGTCCCTTGCCGGTGCCCTGCTTGCCCATGACCCTGATATGGCTCGGTCGCGCACCGCGTCGAGCCCCGGCCGCGGCGCAGGTCTCAGCCGACGCCGACCGGGTGCTTGGTGACCTCCGGGACGCGCATGGTCACCAGCTCCTCGGCGGCTGTCGGGTGGACCGCGATGGTCCGGTCGAAATCGGCCTTCGTGGCGCCCATGGTCACGGCGATGCCCACCGCCTGGATCACCTCCCCGGCATCGTGGCCGAAGATGTGGACGCCGACCACGCGGTCGCTGGCGCAGTCGACCAGCACCTTCATGAAGATCCGCTCCTCGCGGCCGGACAGGGTCGCCTTCATCGGGCGGAAGCGCGCCTTGTAGACGTCGATGTTGCCGTAGATCGCCCGGGCGGCCGCCTCGTTGTGGCCGACGACGCCGATCTCGGGGGTCGAGAACACCGCGGTCGGGATCAGGCGATGGTCGACGCAGGCCGGCTTGCCGCCGTAGACCGTGTCGGCGAAGGCGTGACCCTCGCGGATCGCCACCGGCGTCAGGTTGGCGCGGTTGGTCACGTCGCCCACCGCGTAGATCGACGGCACCTTGGTCTGCGAGTAGGCGTCGACCGGGATCGCACCGGCGGCGTCGGTCTCTATGCCGACCCGGTTGAGGCCGAGGCCCTCGACGTTCGGCCGCCGCCCCGTGGCGACGAGCACCTCGTCCACCAGGATCTCGCCGCCGTCGTCGAGCTGCGCGCAGAGGCCGCCGTCCCGGCGCTCGATGCGCCGCAGCGTGCGCCCGAGCCGCAGGTCCATGCGCTGTGCGTAAGCTTCGGCCAAGGCGTCGCGGATCTCGTCGTCGAACCCGCGCAGCAACCTGTCGCCCCGGTGCAGCAGCGTCGTGCGGCTGCCGAGTGCCGCGAAGACGCCGGCGAACTCCACCGCGATGTAGCCGCCGCCGATCACCAGGATCCGGTCCGGCAGGCGCTCCAGCTCGAACACCTCGTTGGAGGTGATCGCCAGGTCGATGCCCGGCACCGCCGGCTCCTTCACGGGGTGCGCGCCGACCGCCACCAGGATCCGCTCGGCCCGGATGGTGCGGCCGGACGCGACGAGGCGGATCGTGTGGGGATCCTCGATCACCGCCCGCTCTGGCACAATCTCGACGCCGGCGCGGATCAGGTTGGTGTCGTAGATGCCTTCGAGCCGGGTCACCTCCGCGTCGCGCCGCGTCTTGAGCGTGCCCCAGTCGAAGCGGGGCTTCTCCACCGTCCACCCGAAGCCCGCGGCGTCCTCGAACTCGTCGGCGAAGCGGCCGGCATAGACCATCAGTTTCTTCGGGACGCAGCCGCGGATCACGCAGGTTCCGCCCACCCGGTACTCCTCGGCCAGCGTCACCCGCGCGCCGTACCCGGCCGCGATCCGCGCCGCGCGGACACCACCGGACCCGCCGCCGATGACGAAGAGGTCGACGTCGAACGCGCTCATGCCGGACCGTCCCGTTCGGATCTCTCGATCGCGCCGCCCTGAGGGGCCGCGCGCATCCAGGTGATGGCAGCGCCGAGCCCCGCCGTCCACCACGCGGCCCAGCCGTTGTGCTCGACGAAGGCGATCGAAGCCGCGCAGGCCACGAGGCCGAGCGCCGCCGCGCGGTCGGGCCGCGGCAGCCGCGCGATCCGGGCGAGCATCAGCATCGCGGTCAGCGCCGCGAGGATCGCGCCGGGCAGGCCGAGCTCGACCCAGACCTGCAGGAAGCTGTTGTGCGGGTGCCCGACCCCGAGGAGGACGCGCATCTCCGGCGGCACCGTCTGCGCGACGGGCGTCTCGGCGAAGCGCGCGCTGGTGCCGACGCCCGCGCCGCGCCAGGGATCGGCCGCCACCGCGGCCCCGAAGCTGCGCGCGATCGCGACCCGGGCCCGGGACGAGGACTGAACGAGGCGTTCGTGGGCGGCCTCCGGCATGGCGCGGGCGAGGAGGTCGCCCTCGACCGGGGCGAGGATCAGCGCGAGGCCGAGACCGAGTCCGGCGAGGCCTATGCCGACCCGCCTGGGCAGCGAAAGCGCGAGGGTCGCCATCGCGGCGCCCGCCAGGAGGCCGAGCTGGGCGGCGCCGCTGATCGAGCGGACCACGCCGAGGCTCGCGAAGGCGAGCGTCGCGGCGGCGAGGCCGCGGGCGCGGTCCTTCCAGAGGACGAGGGCCAGCGGGCCGGCCACGAGGTCGAGGGTCAGGGCCGGCCGGTTGTGCACGAAGGCTGCGACCCGGCGCCCGAGGGCCCGCTCCAGGGCCAGATCCGAGGCGAGATCCACGGCGATCAGGAGTCCCGCCAGCGCGACCGCGATCGCGCCGAGCCGCGGCGCGAAGGCCGGGATCCGGCCGGGCGCGAGGCAGGCCAGCAGGTATGCGGCAAGCAGCGTCGGGAGGAACTCGCCCAGCACCCGCAGGGAGGCCGCCGGGAACGGGCTCCAGGCCAGCGAGACCAGCGCCCAGGCCAGGAAGGCGAGCGCCGCCCCGGCCAGCGGCGTCCGCAGCGGGGACAGGAGCGCGCGGCGCAGGGCGGACGCGTCCTCCGCCCATCGTCCGGCCAGGAAGGCGAGCGCCGCCAGCCCGACGACCAGCGGGCTCGACCGGTTGGCCAGCACCATGGCGAGCGGCATGGCCGCGAGGAGCGCGCCGCCCGCCGCGTACATGCGGCCGGCCGCTCTCATGGACGACCTCTCACGGCGATCCGCCCCCGGGAGCGGCTGCCCTCACTGCATCTGGTGTCCGCGCTTGCCCATCTCGGCGCGGACGCGGACCATGACGTATTCGGAGACGTCCTGCGTCCAGTCCTGCATCTCCTGCACCATCTCGTCGAGGAGCTGCGGCTGCGCCTCGACGTAGTGCTTGCCGGCGGGCGAGCGGAAGAAGGTCGCGATCTCCTTCAACTCGGTTTCCGAGAACTTCGACGCGTAGGTGCGCGCCGCGATGTCGATCATGCGCTGCTTCTGCAGTTCCATCTCCGGCTGCAGCGAGGCCAGGACCTCCTCGAGGTCCTTGGACAGCTCGGGACGGGTGACCGCCTGCTTGCGGATCTGGTCGGCGAAGGCCGGCAGCACCGAGTCGAACGACCGGGCGATGCCGGAGCTGAGCATCACCTCGCGGGCCAGGGCGAGGTGGGCCGGCGTGTAGGTGGCCGCGGCCGGGCTGTTGGCCGCGGGGGCGCCGGCGGCCGGCTGCGCCGCCGGCTTGGCCTGCGCGGCCTTCTGCGGCTGCGCGACCGCCGCGTGGGGGAGCGCCGGGAGCGCGAGGCCGAGCGCGAGGCTGAGCGCGAGGCCTGGCACGGCGGTGAGGCGACGGGACATGCTGGACTTTCTTGCGAGGATGGCCGGCGATGGAGGGCGGCGCCTCAGGTGAGGCTGCCGAGAACGGTGACCTCGGCCTGCCCGTCCCGCGCCGCCGCCAGGATCGCGGCGTCGGCGATGCCGAGGAACAGACCGTGCTCGACGACGCCCGGCACGGCCCAGAGGGCGGCGCCGAGGGCCTCCGGATCAGGAATCGCTCCGAGGCGCGCGTCGAGGATGTAATGGCCTCCGTCGGTGACCAGGGGCTTGCCATCCGTCAGGGCGCGCAGCCGGACCTCGCCGGAGCAGCCGGTCCCGGCGATTGCGGCCTCGACGGCCCGGTGCGTGGCCTTGAGGCCGAAGGGATTGACCTCGATCGGGAGCGGGAAGGCGCCCAGCCGCGCCACGTGCTTGGCCGCGTCGGCGATCACCACCATGCGATGGCTCGCGCAGGCGACGATCTTCTCGCGCAGGAGTGCCGCGCCGCCGCCCTTGATCAGGCGCAGCCGGTCGTCGACCTCGTCGGCGCCGTCGATGGTCAGGTCGAGCTCGGGCTGCTCGTCCAGGGTCGCGAGGCGGATGCCCAGGCCCTCGGCCTGCGCGCGCGTGGCCTCGGAGGTCGGGACGCCGACGATGTCGAGGCCGGCGCGGACGCGCTCGCCGAGGAGCGCCACGAAGGCCGCCGCCGTGGAGCCCGTGCCGAGGCCGAGCCGCATGCCCGGTTCGACGAGGTCGAGGGCGCGGGCGGCCGCGGCCCGCCTCAGGTCCGGCCCACTCACCGGGACACGGCCCGGTCGGCGAGGGGGAGCGAGGGAGCGCGGGTCATGGGCAGCCGGTCTTTCCGTGGGCGTCGGGCGGCCCCTAGCACGGGACCGGGCCGACCGGAACGCCCCGCCCGCACGGCCGCGTCACGGACGGCCGCCCTGGGTCGGGGTGGCGCTGGCGCCCGCGCGACCCGGGGCCGGACCGGTCAGCGGCGCGTCGGACGCGCCCTCGGCGCCCGGCTTGCCCTGCTGCGTGCAGACGACCTGCTCCTTCTTCACCAGCACGAAGCAGATGCTCATCTCGCCGGTGCGATAGTTCACCCGGAAGACGCCGGCCTCGCGGGTATGCCGGCTCGCCACCAGCCCGTATTCGGACGGGGTCTGCGGCCCGGCGCCCTCTCCCGATCCGAAGCAGACCGTCTGGCCGATGCCGCCCGCCGATTCCTGGAGGCCGTACTGGCAGGAGGTCACCTCGCCGGTCACCTTGTCGACCCGGTACATCCGGTTCAGGTCGGTCTGCGGGGCGGGCACGAACTCGAAGGAGGTCGCCGCCGCCGGCAGGGCTTGCAGCGCGGCGCAGGCGGCCAGGAGGGGCAGGAAGAGTTTCATCGCGGGTCCCGGGGCTGGTACGCGCTGCGTTTCGCTGCGCTTTCGGGCGAGTCTGGGGCGCCCGGTGAGACGATCCGCGCATCCGCCGTGCCGCGCCGGTCGGCTTGCCCCGGGTGCCCGGTCCCGATAGCGACGCCGTTCGAGATCCCGCCGAGCACGGAACCGCCCAGGCATGTCTACCGAATCGACGCGCAAGCCCCCGATCGCCGTGTTCGACCTGGACGGGACGCTCGCTGAGACCGCGGGCGACCTTATCGGCACCCTCAACGTGCTGATGAAGCGCGAGGGATTGGCCGAGCTGCCCCTCTCGCAGGCGCGCGGGCTGATCGGCGCCGGCGCCCGGGCGCTGATCCGGCGGGGTTTCGAGGCCGAGGGCCGGCCACTCTCGCCGGAGGACCACGACCGGCTGTTCGACGCCTTCATCGCCCATTACGGGGCGCACCTCGCCGACACGTCCCACCTCTTCCCGGGCGTTGTCGAGGCGCTCGACGCCCTCGAGGCGGCGGGTTTCCGGCTCGCGGTCTGCACCAACAAGTACGAGGGGCAGTCGGTCGAGCTGCTGCGCCTCCTCGGCATCGGCCACCGCTTCGCGGCGATCTGCGGTCGGGACACCTTCCCGCAGTCGAAGCCCGACCCGCGCCACCTGACCGGCACCATCGCCCGCGCCGACGGCGATCCGGCCCGCGCGGTGATGGTAGGCGATTCCCGCACCGACATCGACACCGCCAAGGCCGCCGGGATCCCGGTGGTGGCGGTCACCTTCGGCTACACCGACCGCCCGGTCGCCGAGCTCGGGCCCGACCGGGTGATCGAGCACTTCTCTGAGCTGGTCGAGGCGGTCGGCGCCCTCGTGCCGGCTGCCTGACCTGTCAGCGCAGCCACGCCTTCAGGCGCCGCGCCGCCTCGCGGCACTCGGTCTCCGAGCCCGCGAAGGAGAAGCGGACGTGGTGGTTGCCCACGTCCGGATCGAAATCGAGGCCCGGCGTCGCCGCGACGTGCGCCTCGTCAAGCATGCGCCGGCAGAAGTCCGAAGCGTCGTTGGTGAGGTTCGAGACGTCCGCGTAGAGGTAGAAGGCGCCGTCGGCCGGGTGGACGCGGCCGAGGCCGAGGGCCGGCAGCGCGTCCAGGAGGATCGCGCGGTTGCGTGCGTAGCCGTCGCGAACGGCGTCGAGTTCGTCCGTCGCGTCGAAGGCCGCCAGGGCGCCGACCTGCGACAGGTACGGCGCCGAGATGTAGAGGTTCTGGGCCAGCCGCTCGATCGGGCGGACCAGCGCCTCCGGCACGACCATCCAGCCGACGCGCCAGCCGGTCATGCAGTGGTACTTCGAGAACGAGTTGATCACGACTGCGTCGGGGTCGAAGCGCAGGGCCGTGACGGTGGGCTCGCCGTAGCTGAGGCCGTGATAGATCTCGTCGGAGATCAGCGGCAGGCCGAGGCCGCGCGCCGCCGCGCAGAGATCCTGCAGGGCGCCCTCCGTGATGACTGTGCCGGAGGGGTTCGCCGGGCTCATCACCAGTGCCCCGGAGACCGGCGCGCGGGCGTGGGTCTCGCGCAGCAGGGCGGCGGTCGGCGCGAAGCGGTCATCGGCGCGCAGCACCATCGGCGCCGGCAAGAGGTCGAGGGCGGCCAGGATGCTGCGATAGGCGGGATAGCCCGGCTGCGGGACGGCGACCCGGGCGCCGGCGTCGAACAGGCTCATGAATGCGAGGATGAAGCCGGCCGAGGATCCGGTGGTGATCACCACGCGCTCCGGGCTCACCGCGACGCCGTGCCGCTCCGCGTAGTCCCGGGCGATGCGGGCGCGCAGAGACGGCAGGCCCAGGGCCTCGGTGTAGGGCACGCGGCCGGTCGCGAGCGCCCCCTGCGCGGCCGCGATGACTGCCCGGGGCGCCGGTGCCGACGGCTGGCCGACCTCCATCCGCACCACGTCGCTGCCGGCCCGCGCCTTGGCGGCGGCGGCGGCCATGACATCCATCGCGAGGAACGGCTGGACGGCGGCGGCGCGCCGGGAGATCGGGATCATGGGGTCTGCTCTGAGCCGGACGACGCTGGAGCCTCCGGGGGTTAGACGCTCCCCCTTCCCGCCTCAAGCCGGCGCGCACGCCGCCCTCGCCGCGGGAATTGACCGGACGCCGCGAAAACGCCTAACCCAGCCCCTACCGCTCGCGCCACGCGCGGGCCGCCCCGCCGCGCAAGCGAGGATCTATGCCCTTCATCCGCCCCCTGCCCGCGCTGGTCCTGGCGCTCGGCCTCGTCGCCGTCCCGGCCCTCGCGCAGACCGTGACGCCCCCCGCCGCGCCGTTCACCGACGCGCAGCGCGCCGGCATCGAGGCGATCGTCAAGGACTACCTGATCAAGCATCCCGAGGTGCTCCAAGAGGCCCTCGCCGAGGCCGAGAAGCAGCAGGCCGAGACGCAGCGCCTGGCCCAGGCCGCCGCCCTCAAGGAGTCGCGCGAGGCTCTCCACAACGGTCCCCACGACGTCGTTGCCGGCAACCCGTCGGGCGACGTCACGCTGGTCGAGTTCTTCGATTACAATTGCGGCTACTGCCGCAAGGCCCTGGGCGACATCCAGGCGCTGATCAAATCCGACCCGAAGCTGCGGGTGGTCATCAAGGACTTCCCGGTCCTCGGCCCGGAATCGCTGGAGGCCAGCCAGGTCGCCGTCGCGGTGCGCCAGCAGCTGAAGGGCGACAAGCTGTTCGAGTTTCATCAGAAGCTTCTGGAGACCAAGGGCCGGGTGAACGGCGCCCGCGCGATCCAGGTCGCCAAGGACATGGGCGTCGACACGGCCAAGCTGCAGAAGGACATGGCCTCCCCCGAGGTGAAGGCCGCGCTCAGCGAGAACCGCGGCCTCGGCGACCGCCTGGGCCTGTCGGGCACGCCGGCTTTCATCATCGGCGACGAGGTGATCCCGGGCGCCGTCGGCGTCGAGCCGATGCGCAAGACCATCGCCGACGTGCGTCAGTGCGGCCACGCCTCCTGCTGAGCTGACGGATCGGGCCGAGGAACCCCGAAGGCGGTCCGCGCAGCCTTGTCGCGCCGGGGCGCCTTCGTCTAAGAGCCGCCAGCCGCAGGGCCGCGGTGGGGTCCAGGGCCGAGCCCGGATGGACGCACCGACGTGCCGCGAGACGAAGTAGGCCGGATGCCAAAGAACGACGCCATCGATCCCGAGCTCGTGCGCGAGCTCGCCAACCTCGTGACCGAGACCGGCCTGTCCGAGATCGAGGTCGAGAAGGGCGACCTGCGCATCCGCGTGGCGCGGCGGCTCGAGCCCGTGAGCGTGCAGGTCGCGGCGCCCGCGCCGCTCGCGGCCGTCGCCCCGCCTCCGGTGCCCGCGCCTGCCGCGTCGTCTCCCCTCGCCCCGGCCGAGCCGGCCCGCGCGCAGCCCGGCACCGTGCCCTCGCCGATGGTCGGGACCGCCTATCTCCGCCCCTCGCCCGACGCCAAGGCCTTCGTGGATGTCGGCTCGACGGTCGCGGTCGGCGACAAGCTGCTGCTGATCGAGGCGATGAAGACCTTCAACGAGATCGTGGCGCCCCGCGCCGGCACGATCAGCGCCATCTTCGTCGAGGACGGTCAGCCGGTCGAGTTCGGCGAGGCCCTGCTCGTCATCACCTAGGACGTCCGCCGGGCGCCCGCCGCCCAGTCCCGGACGACGCCGCAACACGAGAGGATAGAGCATCCTGCGCGGTCCGGGATCGCCAGGACGCCCTAACGGGTCCGATGTTCGACAAGATCCTGATCGCGAACCGCGGCGAGATCGCCCTGCGCATCCTGCGGGCGGCGAAGGAGCTCGGGATCGCTACCGTGGCGGTCCACTCCACCGCCGACGCGGACGCGATGCACGTGCGCCTCGCCGACGAGAGCGTCTGCATCGGGCCGCCGGCCGCCCGCGACAGCTACCTCAACATCCCGTCGATCATCGCGGCCTGCGAGATCACCGGGGCCGATGCCGTGCATCCCGGCTACGGCTTCCTGTCGGAGAATGCCCGCTTCGCCGAGGTTCTGGCCCATCACCAGATCGGCTTCATCGGACCCAAGGCGCAGCACATCCGCACCATGGGCGACAAGATCGAGGCCAAGCGTACGGCGCTGAAGCTCGGCATTCCCTGCGTGCCGGGCTCCGAGGGCGGCGTCGAGGATGCCGACACCGCCAAGCGCGTGGCCGCCGAGATCGGCTACCCGGTGCTCGTCAAGGCGGCGGCTGGCGGCGGCGGCCGCGGCATGAAGGTCGCGCGCTCCGAGGCCGAGCTCGAGCAGGCGATCGGCATGGCCAAGTCCGAGGCCAAGGCCGCCTTCGGCGACGACGCGGTCTATCTCGAGAAATACCTGGAGAAGCCCCGGCACATCGAGGTGCAGGTGCTCGGCGACGGCCGCGGCGGCGCCGTGCACCTCGCCGAGCGCGACTGCTCCCTCCAGCGCCGACACCAGAAGGTCTGGGAGGAAGGCGGTTCGCCGGCCCTCAACGAGTCGATGCGCGCCGAGATCGGCGGCATCTGCGCCAACGCCATGAAGGAGCTCGGCTACCTCGGCGCCGGGACGATCGAGTTCCTCTACGAGGACGGGCGGTTCTACTTCATCGAGATGAACACCCGCATCCAGGTCGAGCATCCGGTGACCGAGATGATCACCGGGATCGACCTCGTGATCGAGCAGATCCAGGTCGCCTCGGGCGGCCCGCTGTCGGTGAGCCAGGCGGACATCAAGGTCGAGGGCCACGCCATCGAGTGCCGGATCAACGCCGAGCACCCGGAGACCTTCCGGCCGTCGCCCGGTGAGATCACCCACTACCACACCCCCGGCGGCCTCGGCGTCCGCGTCGATTCGGCCGCGTTCCAGGGCTATCGGATCCCGCCGACCTACGATTCGCTGATCGGCAAGCTGATCGTCCACGGCCGGACCCGCAACGAGTGCCTCATGCGGCTGCGGCGCGCCCTGGACGAGTTCGTCATCGACGGGATCGACACGACGCTGCCGCTGTTCCGGACGCTGGTCCGCAACCCGGACGTGCAGAACGGCCTTTACGACATTCACTGGCTGGAGCATTTCCTGGAAGACGGCGGCATGAAAGCCTGACCGGACCTGGGCGGGGCTGCGGCGAGCGCGGCGCGCGCGGGATCTGGTCTTCGCGCCGTCCGCGCGCGACATTCACGGCATGCACGACACCGCCCGCGTGGACATCACCCCTGAGATCCTGCTGAAGGCCTACGCGGCGGGCATCTTCCCGATGGCGGAGGATGCCGACGATCCCACGCTCTACTGGGTCGAACCCAAGGCGCGCGGCGTTCTGCCCCTCGACACGTTCCGCGTTCCCCGGCGCCTCGCCCGGACGGTGCGGTCCGACCAGTTCGTGGTCCGCTGCGACACCGATTTCGACGGGGTGATCGACGGCTGCGCGGCGCCCCGGCGGGACAGCGAGCGCACCTGGATCAACGGGCGGATCCGCGAGCTCTACGGCGCCCTGTTCGACATCGGCCACGTCCACACGGTCGAGGTCTACGCGGGCGCGGACGGCCGGCTCGTCGGCGGCCTGTACGGCGTCTCGCTGGGGGCGGCCTTCTTCGGCGAGAGCATGTTCCACGAGGTCCGCGACGCCTCGAAGGTCGCCCTCGTCCACCTGATGGCCCGCCTGCGCGCCGGGCGCTACCGGCTCGCCGATACCCAGTTCGTCACCGACCACCTGTCGCAGTTCGGTGCCGAGGAGGTGCCGCGCCACGTCTACAAGCGCCGCCTCGCCGAGGCCCTCGATCAGGTCGCCGACTGGAACGTCTGGCCCGGCGACGGTTCGGTTCCGGGTACGCGGGTCCTCGAGGCGCTCGAAGCTCCGGATCGCCGCTAGGGCAGCGACCCGCGCCGGTGGCCGCTAGCGCCGACGCCGGTGGCGGTAGCCGGTCGAGAACGAGGCGTATTGACGGCCGCGCACGGACCGGTAGCGTCGACGCCGGCTGGTGCTGGCCTCGACCGTCTCCTCCACCTGCGGGATCGGCTCGGCCATGGCCGCCGCGGGCGTCGCCGCCATGGCGACCGCCGTATCGGCCGAGGCGTAGCCCCCGGCGACGTTCTTGGCCGCCGGTCCGAACATCGCGAGACACTGGTTGTAGGCGAGGTCGTTCTTGAGACGCTCGCATTCACCGATGGAGCGCGGTGTCCCCTGCGCCAGGGCCGGCAGGGGCGCGAGCAGCACGACGAGAGCGGCCAGTGGCTTGAGGCAGAGAGTCGGGCGGTGCACGGAGGGGGTCTCGAGCGACGACGGCAGGCTTGTGATCCCCGAGTGCGGCAAAATCGAGGGTTGGCCTCAGCGATCGGGTCGCTCCATCCACCGGATCAGCGGCATCAGCGGGAAGATCCACGCGATGCCGAGGATCGAGTAGATCACCGCCTGCACCGCCGCCGGCGTCTCCGAGATGCGGCTATCGGCCAGGGTCATCGCCAGCGGCCCGTAGAGGCAGACGAAGACCAGGATGGCGAGAGTGCCGATCAGGGTCCGGGTGCGGCGGCGCATTGCTGTGTTCCTGGACCGTGCCTTCGGACTGTGCCCCCGGCCCCGCGGAGGGCGCTGCGGGCTCGGACGGGCGACGGCTACCGTCCCGGAACCCGGTTGGCAACGCGCCCGCTGACGCGGGCTGCGGCGCCGGCGCCGTTGATGGGCGACCGGACATCCCCTAACCCGGACACCGCGGGGAGCATCCCGGTCTCCGCGGAAGGGACGTGTATGGACATGAGCGGCGCGGGCGACCGGCGGTCGGGGGCGGTGCGAACCTGGCTCTACGTGGTCGCGGCCCTGGTGGTCGCCATGGTGGCGGTCGGCGGTGCGACGCGGCTGACCGGGTCCGGCCTGTCGATCACCGAGTGGCGCCCCGTCACGGGCGCGATCCCGCCGCTGACGGAGGCAGACTGGGCGGCCGAGTTCGCCAAGTACAGGGACACGCCGCAATACAACATCCTCAACCAGGGGATGGGATTGTCCGCCTTCAAGGTGCTGTACGGCTGGGAATGGGGCCATCGCCTGCTCGGCCGGGTGATTGGCCTCGTGTTCTTCCTGCCGCTGATCGTGTTCTGGTGGCAGGGCCGGATCGGCCGGCGGCTCGGCCTCGGCCTGCTCGGTCTCGGCGCGCTCGGCGGCCTCCAGGGCGCCATCGGCTGGATCATGGTCGCCTCGGGCCTCCAGCCGGGCATGACGGCCGTGGCGCCGCTCAAGCTCGCCCTGCACCTCACCACCGCGAGCCTGATCCTGGCCGGGCTGGTCTGGCTGGCCGCGGGCCAGCGCCCCGGCGTCCTGGCGCCCGCCCCGGCGCGCCTGCGGGCCACGGCCTTGCTGCTGCCAATCCTGGTCCTGGTGCAGATCTTCCTCGGTGGCCTCGTCGCCGGCTCGCATGCCGGCCTCGTCTACAACACATGGCCGACCATGGACGGCCACCTCGTCCCGCCGCTGGACAGCCTGTTCGCGATCCGGCCGTGGATCGAGAATTTCATCGACAACCACGCCCTCGTTCAGTTCGACCACCGGGTGACGGCCTACCTCGTCTTCGTCGTGGCGGTGCTGCACGCCGTCGACGCCCGGCTCACCGGCCCGAAGAGCGCGGCTGGGCGGGCCACGGGGGTCGTCATCCTCGTCCTCGCCCAGATGGCGCTTGGGATCGCGACGCTGCTCCTCGCCGTGCCGCTCTGGGCGGCGCTCGCGCATCAGGTGCTCGCCATGGCGGTGCTCACGATGGCCACCGTCCATGCCCGCCTCGGCCGGGGATCCGGCCTGGTCGAGCCCGCAGCCGCCGAGCCGCCGCTGGGCTTCGAGGGGCTCGCCGCCGGCCGCATCTAGGCTCTCGTGCGGTGCAGCGGTCTTGCTGCGCCGCACGAGACTTTTACCGCTTTCAGTGGAACCTTGGGATAACTCCCCATCAGCAATCTGCACATGGAACGACTAAGACTTCTCAAGCTTTAAGCTGCACGCGTTGCAGGAGGCTTCAAGATGTCTCTCGCGGAGGATGGTCGACCGCTCTCCCTGACCTGGCACTACACGCCGCGGGAGATCATGGCGGATGGCGTGATCCACGGTCTCGGCGTGGTGCTCGGCCTCGCCGGTGCCGTTGCCCTGGTGGCGACCGCGGTCACGGCGCATCTCGGGATCGGCGAACGTGCGGCCGTTGTCGTGTACGCCACGGCCCTCGTCCTGATGCTCGGCGTCTCGGCCGTCTACAATCTCTACCCTGTGAGCCCGCGCAAATGGCTCCTGCGCCGCGCCGATCACGCGCTGATCTACCTGATGATCGCCGGGACCTACACGCCGCTGGTGGCCCTCGTCGGGTCGGGCCCGCGGGCCTACGCGCTCCTTGCGATGATCTGGGTCGTGGCCCTCATCGGGATCGCCGTGAAGCTGTTTCTGCCGGGCCGGTTCGATCGCCTCTCGATCGGGCTCTACCTGTTGCTCGGCTGGAGCGGGTTGTTCGCCTACGAATCAGTGATCGCGGCGCTTCAGCCGACCGCCCTGTGGCTCTTGGGAATGGGCGGAGCGCTCTATTCGATCGGCGTCGTGTTCCACATCTGGCGGACCCTGCCCTTCCAGAACGCGATCTGGCACGGCTTCGTCCTCGCCGCCACGGCCTGCCACTACGGGACGATCTGGGCCAGCCTGAACGGCTCGCCGATGACGTAGCGTTGGGATCGATTGCGACCGTGCGCGTAAAATTCCGGTTACCGTCCTGATGGAAAGGTCGAGACGCGGCGACCTGCATTAAGTTTCCTGCGACCACGGGTGCACCACAACCTAGGGACTGATATTCCCGGGAGCTGGAACGTGGTCCCGAAGACGAACGACTCTGGCATCGCTCAGCGTTATAGGATCCTGCACGTGTTCCGCGCGCCGGTGGGCGGCTTGTTCCGGCACGTGATGGATCTCGCTCGCCTTCAGGCGGCCGCGGGGCACCATGTCGGTCTCGTCTGTGATTCCAGCACCGGCGGCGACCGCGCTGCGGGCGCCCTGGCGGACCTGGTGCCCTGCCTGGACCTCGGCCTTGTCCGGCTGACGATGCGCCGCAATCCGCATCCGTCGGACTGGTCCTGCCTCCGGGCCGTGGCGCAGAGGGCCGCGGAGGTCGGCGCGGAGGTCCTGCACGGACACGGCGCCAAGGGCGGCGCCTATGCCCGGCTCGCCGCGGCGGGTCCGGCGATCCGCGCCTACACGCCGCACGGCGGCAGCTACAATTACCGGCCGGGCAGCCCGCTGCACCGCCTCTACATGGGTGCCGAGGCGGTGCTCGCCCGCCGCACCGACGCGTTCCTGTTCGAGAGCGAGTACGTCGCCGGCCGCCATCGGAGCTTCGTCGGCGGTCCTGAGCGGGTGACGCGGATCGTGCACAACGGCATCGCCGAGGCCGAGTTCGCGCCGCTGGACCGCGTCGCCGAGCCCTTCGACCTGCTCTACGTCGGCGAGCTGCGGGAGGCTAAGGGCCTGCCCTACCTGCTTGAGGCCCTGGTCCGGCTGCGGGCCGAGGGCCGGGCGCTGCGCCTGCTCCTCGTTGGGTCGGGACCGGATGCCGAGATCCTTCGCGACACCGTGGCGCGGCTCGGCCTCGCCGACGCGGTGGCGTTCGAGCCGCCGCAGGCGATCCGCTCCGTGCTCGCCCGCGGGCGGATCCTCGTCGTCCCGTCGCTCGCGGAGTCGCTGCCCTACGTCGTGCTGGAAGCTGCCGCGGCGGCGCAGCCCCTGGTCGCCACCCGGGTCGGCGGAATCCCGGAGATCTTCGGCGCGGCCGCGCGCGACCTCGTGCCGTCGCGCGACCCGGCGGCGCTCGTGGAGGGGATCCGACGGGTCCTCGACGCCGCGCCGGAGGCCCTGACCGAGCGGACGCAGAGTCTGAGCGCCTCGATCCGGCAGCGCTTCTCCCTGGAACGCATGGGCAGCGAGGTGATCTCCGGCTACGCCGCGGCCTTCGAGGCCCGCGCGGAGCGCCGCGATCCCGCACCGCGCGCGATCGCCGGGGCCCGGACCGCCTGACGACGAGACCAGCAGCAAGAGGAACGGGGGCCTGTGCGCCGCGGTGGAAAAGGCGGCGGCGCCCGCGCTCTTAAATGTTCCCACAACGCCCCGTGCCAGGGTTTCGCCGAGGCAGCGACCGTAAGGCTCGGGGGGAGCCGATCGATGAGCGCGTTCGACATTCGCGATCTTCTCGAGGCCGCCGTCCCGATGGAGGCGTCCTCGACCCCGGCCAAGGGCAGCGTCCCCCTCGCCGAGGCCGCCGTCCCCGGCCCGACGGCGATCTCGCCCGTCGTGGTGGCCGGTCTGGTGCGCGGGCTGGAATGCGCGCTCATCTTCGGCTTGGGCGCATTGCTGCACGTGCTGATGCTCCGCGGCCGCGTCCCGTTCGGGCTGACCTACGCGGGCGCGATCGGCATGATCGCGGTGATCACCGTGACGCTGATCCAGGCGTCCGGCGGCTACCGGGTCGCCGCCTTCCGGAGCTTCTTCAAGACCGCCGTCCGGCTGATCGCGGCGTGGTCGATGACGTTCCTGATGGTCGCCGCCGGCCTCGTGCTGGCCAAGGTCGCCGACCACTACTCGCGCCTCTGGCTCGCGACCTTCTTCGGCACCGGCCTCGCGATGCTGCTGGTCGGCCGCTTCGTCCTGTTCCGCATCATCGATGCCCAGACCCGGGCGGGACGGTTCGACCGGCGCACCGCGATCGTGGGCGGCGGACAGCCCGCGGAGGACCTGATCGCCGCCCTGGAGACGCAGACCGAGAGCGGCATCCGCATCGTCGGGGTGTTCGACGACCGCAACGCCGATCGCTCCTCGGACGTGGTGGCGGGGCACCCGAAGCTCGGCAACGTCGACGACCTCGTCGCCTACGCGCGGCACGCCCGGCTCGACCTGATCGTCTTCACGATCCCGATCACCGCGGAGGCCCGGATCCTCCAGATGCTCGCCAAGCTCTGGGTCCTGCCGATCGACATCCGTCTCTCGGCGCACGCCGCAAAGCTGCGCCTGCGCCCGCGCAGCTACTCGTATCTGGGCTCCGTCCCGGTGCTGGACGTGTTCGACCGTCCGATCGCCGACTGGGACGTCGTGGTGAAGGCGCTGTTCGACCGCTGCGTCGGCCTGATGATGCTGCTAGCGCTATCGCCGCTCATGCTGGTCATCGCCCTCGCGGTCCGGCTGACATCGCGCGGGCCGGTGCTGTTCCGGCAGAAGCGCCACGGGTTTAACAACGAGCTGATCGAGGTCTACAAGTTCCGCTCGATGTACGTGGATCAGTGCGACGCCGGCGCGGCCAAGATGGTGACACGGGGCGATCCCCGGGTCACGCCGGTCGGGCGCTTCATCCGGAAGACCTCGCTCGACGAGCTGCCGCAGCTGTTCAACGTGCTCAAGGGCGACCTGTCGCTGGTCGGCCCGCGCCCGCACGCGTTGCAGGCCAAAGCCGCCAACACGCTCTACGACCAAGTGGTCGACGGCTACTTCGCGCGCCACAAAGTGAAGCCCGGCATCACCGGATGGGCGCAGGTCAATGGCTGGCGCGGCGAGACCGACACCTCAGAGAAGCTGCAGCGGCGCGTCGAGCACGACCTCTACTACATTGAGAACTGGTCGGTGCTGCTCGACCTGCAGATCTTGCTGACCACGCCGTTCGCGCTGTTCAAGACCGAGAACGCCTACTGAGCGGAAGGGCCGGCACCGGAGCGGTGCCGGCCGGAAGCGCGCTACGGCAGCGCGCCGGCCTTCTCCTTGGCCTTCAGGATCGTGTCGCGGCAGCCCTGGGCGTCGCCGCCCTTGTCCTGCTGGCGCGCCTGCGCGACCAGCTTCTTGGCTTCCTCGACGCCCGCGGCGGTGGGCTTCACGGCGGCGTCCGACTTGGTGAGCGCCGGCGGCGTGTCGAGCGCCTTGGGCGAGTTCGAGGACGTGGTGCCGCCGGGCGGCGTCGTGCCGGTCACCGAGGCCGCGCCGGCGCTGTCCAGCCGCCGCTGCAGCGTGTCGACCTCGTCGGCGCACGGGGTCGCCAGGGCCGGCGTGGCGGCCGCCAGGGCCAGGGCTGCAACGGCGAAACGCATGATCATCGGGACGAGGCTCCACGGTGTCGGGATGCGGCCGGCGCCGACCCCTCATGCATGAGCGGACGGTGATGCGCCGGTGCGGCTACCGGGGAGACGCCGGGCGAACGGGCCCGTTCCCGAGACAGGAGGCCGCATGCGGTAGCGCGGAAACGCGACGGGCGCCCCGCGCGGCCTTCTGGCCGCGGGAGGCGCCCGCCTCTCGACGCCGCTGACGGATCAGTACTTCCGGATGATCGGCTCCGGCGACATCGGCACCGGATCGGCGCCGAAGGCGTAGCGGATGCCGGCGTAGACCGAGAAGGGCTGCGCCAGGGTCGTGGTCCGCGGATCGCTGATCCGCAGGTTGCCCGCCACCGCGCCCGGCTCGGCGTAGGTGCCGAACGTGGTGTAGCGGTTGTTGGTCAGGTTGGTGATGAGGCCGAAGACCTCGAGGTTCTTCGTCACCTGATACTTCGTCTGGAAGTTCAGAACGTAGTACGGCGGCAGCTTGCGGTTCAGGTTCGACTCGTCGCCGCGGAAATAGGACGAGGAGAAGGCCTGGAGGTAGAGGCCGAACTGCCAGTTGGGCGTGACGAAGTAGTCGAACCCGGCCTTGATCTGGTGGGTCGGCACCAGCGGCACGACGTTGCCCTTGCGGACCTGGATCGCGCCGTCATCCGCGAGCGGGTTGTTGGGCGACGACAGGGTGCCGTTGAACTGGAAGGTCGCGTCGACCAGCGCGTAGTTGGCGTAGACCCGCAGGTAATCGGCCGTGTACTCGCCGCCGACCTCGATGCCCTGCCGCTGCGTCGACGGCACGTTGACGAAGTAGGCGCGGGCGGTGTTGCCGGGGGTGGCCAGCGACAGGATGTCGTTGGCGAGATCGGTGCGGAAGGCGCCAATCTTGTAGGTGATGATGCCGCCGTCATAGGTGTTCGGCAGCTGGCCGCGGAAGCCGACCTCGTAGGTCCGTCCGGTGACCTGCTTGAGCGGCGGGTCGGCCACCAGCGAGTTCGGCAGCAGGCACGGCCGGTCCGGGTTGGCGCAGGCCAGCTCCAGCGGGGTCGGGGCGCGGTTCGACTCCGAGTAGCTGCCGTAGAGGTTCAGCGCGTCGAAGAACCGGTAGGTCAGGCCGGCGACCGGGTTGATCTTGTTGAAGTAGTGCGTGCCGGTCACGTCCGGCGAGAAGCCGGTCAGGTCCTCGCTCTGGATGCGCGCGAAGTTGAGCCGGGCGCCGGCGGTCAGCGACAGCCGGTCGGTCACGTCGAGCGTGTCGAGGGTGTAGAGACCCATGTAGAGGTTGGAGCCGTTGACCGAGCTCGGCGCGATGCCGAGCGCGCCGGCGGTCCGTAGCTGCGGCGTGCCGAGGCCCGGGACGTTGCCGTAGAACGGGTTGCTCGGGTTGGTTGTGATCGACAGATCCGGGTTGATGACGCCGAGCGTGCTGGACGACTTGAAGCCGTAATTGGCCGCGTCGATGCTGCCGCCGACCACGAAGGTGTTGGACAAGCCGAAGATCCGGTCGCGGTTGGCGGCCTGGAGCGAGCCGCCGAAGCCTGTAGCTTCCGTCCGGGTCGTGTCCAGCGTGCCGTACGGGATGCCCGCCCGGAACGGGATGCGCTGGTTCTGCTGCCCCAGGATCAGGAACTGGTTGCGGAAGGCGAGCTGCGACTGTCCGGCCGCCGGGCTGAACCCGTCATCCTCGAAGCAGAGGTTGCCGCGGAAGCTGGAGCGTGTGCTGCAGTTCTCGAAGTTGCCGTCGTTGCCGTCGACGTAGGTCTGGCTGAAGCGGCGGAAATAGGCGTTGCCGGCGAGGTCCCAGGTCGGCGAGATGTCGACCCGGCCGGTCAGCTGGAGCGTGCCGACCTCGGTGGTGGTGGTCTGCGGGAAGGTGAAGATCGCCCGCGGGTCGCGGTGGGTGAAGTCCACCGGCGTGGCCGCGGCCGCGCCGAAGAAGCTGCGGGCGGCGAGCCCGATCAGGTGGAACTCCGCATCCTGCGAGCGGTAGCCGATGTCACCGTAGAGACGGCCGATCGTGCTCGGGCTCTCGTAGCGCCAGCCGCGGTCGTTCAGGCCGTCGCCGGTGAAGTAGACGCTCCACGGGCCGGAGACCTTGCCGTACTCGAGATAGCCGGCGGTGCGCGCGTCCGAGCCGCCCCAGGCCGAGATCTCGGTGCCCTGCCAGGTGAAGCCGTTCTTCATCTGGATGTTGACCGCGCCGCCGAGCGCGTTGAGGCCGAAGACCGGGTTGCCGGTGACCACGTCGATGCGCTGGATTGCCTGCGGCGGGATCAGGTCGAAGTTGACGATGTCGCCGAAGGCCTCGTTGATGCGCACGCCGTTCTGATACACGGCGAGGCCCTGCGGCACGCCCTGCACGGGCGAGGCCGTGAAGCCGCGGTAGGTGATGTCGACGCGGTTGTTGTTGCCCTGCGAGTCCGAGATGTTGATGCCGGGCGTGCGGCGGGCCAGCGTTGTGGTCAGGTTGTCGCTGGCGCGATCGATCGTGATATCGCTCGCCGTGACCGATTCGACGGTGCTGGGGATCTTGTAGAGCGGCTGCTCGGAGCCGCGCAGCCGCACGCCGGTGCTCGGTCCCAGGGAGCCGGCCGGCGGCACCGGTCCGGGACCGTTGAAGATCTGCGCCTGGCTCGAATTTCCGCCGCCGGACCCGACCGGCGACGTCGAGACGACGCTGATCTCGCCGAGCGTGACCGATTGCTGAGCCTGCACCGCTGCCGGGAGAACCGTCCCGGCGAGCACCGATGCCGACGCGACCAGGCTGCTCCGAAGCGCCCGAAGTGACATCCCCAACCCCCTCAAACCCAAACACGTGCTCGTGACTGCCGAGCTTGGGTCTTTCTTGGAGGGTGCCGGGAACGCGCACAATTGGTTCAAGAACACGTGAGACGCGTTTCGGCCTCATTTCCGGCCCGCGCCGACCGAAGCCGCCGCCACGTGGTTAAACAGCAACAGTTTCGGTAAAGATTTCAGCCACTTAAGGATATTTCGGCAATCTGCCCGGGATAGTTTGGCAATGATCGCTGGCGCGTGGTCAGAGCCGTGCCTGAATCAGGCGCGCGATCTCACCGAGCCGCTGCTCGAGCAACTGCGGAACCTCGCAGACATAGGTCAGCGACTGGCTTCGCTCCTGAAAGATCCGGCGATCCCAGGCGAACTTCGTCTCCAGCTCGGACTGGTCCTTCGGGAGTTCCGTGGCGTCGGAGGCGCTCGGCGCGTCCTTCACCTGACTGATCTTGTCGGCCTCGTCGCGGATTCGCTCGGCCATCCGTCGCTGGCCCTGCGCGTAGCGCGCGATGCCACCCACCACCTTGTTGCGCTCGCCGTTCAGCACCTCGAACACGCCGGCGTAGACGCGGGTCAGGGCCTTGTCCTTCGCGTCCTTGTCGGAGCCGAACTTCTCCGCGAACGTGTCGAGGAGCGGGCCGACCTGCGAGAGGTCGGTGCGGCGCGACGCGATCTTCTGCGCCAGGACGGCGGCGTCGTTGTCGCTGCCCCAGTCGCCGGCGGCCTCCACGTCGGGACCGGTCCAGAACTGGCCGGGACTGAGTGTGGCGACCTTGCGCTGGACGCAGGGCCAATCCGGATCCTGTTTCGGCTGCGCCAGGGCTGGACCGGCGAGGATCGCGAGCCCCAGCGCCGGGCCGACGATGCGGGTCAGGAGGACGTTCATTGGGCGGACTCCATCAGGTGTTGTCGCCGGCCGGGCCGCCGCGCCGGGCCATGATGCCGCGGCCGGGGTCGTAGGCGACCACCGCCATGCCGAAGAAGGCGAGCCCCACGCCCAGCACCACGGCGCAGGCGACCGGCTCGAACTGGAGGTAGAGGGCGTAGCGGACGAGCTGGACCGCGTGGCTGAATGGGTTCAGCTCGCAGATCCAGTAGAGGGTCTCGGAGGATTCCCGGATCCGCCACAGGGGGTACAGGGCCGACGAGGCGAAGAACATCGGGAAGATCACGAAGTTCATCACGCTGGCGAAGTTCTCGAGCTGGCGGACCAGCGAGGACAGGAACAGCCCGATCGCCCCCAGCATCAGCCCCGTGGCCAGGAAGGCCGGCAGGGCCGCGAGGTAGCCCAGCCACGGGATGTCGCTCTCCCAGAAATACGCCACGGCCAGGAACGCGTAGGCCTGCACGATCGACACGGCGACGCCGGCGATCAGCTTGGCGAGCAGGAGCAGCCACCGCGGATAGGGCGAGGTGAGCAGCACCTTCATCGAGCCGACCTCGCGGTCGTAGACCATCGACAGCGACGATTGCATGCCGTTGAACAGCTGGATCATCACGGCGAGGCCCGGGACCACGTAGACCTCGTAGAGCACGTAGGTCTGGTAGGGCGGCTCGATGGACACGCCGAGCGTGTTGCGGAAGCCGGCCGCGAAGATGAACAGCCAGACCAGCGGCCGGACCAGCGCCGAGAAGAACCGCTCCTTCTGATTGAAGAAGCGCAGCAGCTCGCGGCGGACGATGCCGCCGAGGCAGATCAGGTAGCCGACCGCGTCGAGGCGGCCGATCCGCGCGGCCTGGCCGCGCGGCGGGGCGGTGCCGATCCGGGTGGCGAGCGGTGTCGGGTTCGTCATGCCGCCGCCCTCCCCGGCTCGGCGACCAGGCGGCGGAACGCGTCGGCGAGCGCCTCGCCGGGCCTTCCGATCCCGCCGGCCCGGCCCCGGGCGACGATCCGGCCCCGGTGCAGCACCACGGCGTCGTCGTCGTCCGCGATCTCCTCGAAGATGTGGGTCGCCCAGAGCACCGACAACCCCTCCTCGCGCACCAGGGCGCGGACGATCGCCACGATGTCGGCCCGGGATTCTAGGTCGAGGCCGACGGTGGGCTCGTCGAGGAGCAGCAGGTCGGGGCGGTGGATCAGGGAGCGGGCGATCTCGATCCGGCGCGACTGGCCACCCGAGAGTGTGCGCACCTTGTCGTGGCGCCGGTCCGCGAGTCCGACGCGGTCGAGCAGCTCGCCCACACGGACCTTGGCGGCGCCACGGGCGATGCCGTGCAGGCTCGCGTGGTAGAGGAGGTTCTGCTCGACCGTCAGGTCGGTGTCGAGGGTGCGGGCCTGGAACACGACGCCGAGCCGCGCCAGCGCCCGGGACGGCTCGCGATCCAGGGCGTGGCCGAAGATCGAGACCCGCCCGGTCTGGTTGTTGTAGAGCCGGGTGATGACCGAGAACAGCGTCGTCTTGCCGGCGCCGTTCGGCCCCAGCAGCGCGGCGAAGTGGCCACGCTCCACCGTGATCGAGACGTCGTCCAGCGCGGCGCGGGCGCCGAACTTGTGGCCGACATGCTCGATCAGGAGGGCCGCCGGCTCGGTCGCGCTCATCGGCCCAGGACCTTCCGGGCGTCGGAGACGGCGTCGAGGCACTCGTCGAACTCGCCCTCCTTCTGCTCCCGCTCGGCCACCCGCAGGGCCTTCTTGAGCTTCGGCACCGCCGTCTCGGGCGGGTTTAGGGCGAGGGCATCGCGGATCATCGTGATGCCCTCGGCGCAGGACGCGGCGTCGTCGGCCGCGAGGGCCGGGCCGGCGGCGAGGAGGCAGGCGGAGAGGAGGAGGAGGCGCATCACTTCACCGTCAGCGTGCCGGTCATGCCCTTGGACTCCAGGCCGTGCACCGACCACAAGTAGGTGCCGGGCTTGATCGCGACGAACTCGATGGCGATCTCGCCGGGATCGTCGAACTCCAGGTGATCGGGTGGGCCGCCGCCGTGGATCTCCTTGTGCTCGATCACGATCTGGTTGAACCAGATGTAGCGGAAGAACTCCGGCGCGTAGAATTTGTATTCCTGGCGCCCCTTGGCGACGATCCGTAGCCGGTAGGCCTTGCCGGATTCCAGCGTGATGTCCTTGTTCTCGACCACGAAGTCGTTGCCCTGATCGTCGCCCAGGACGAGGTCGGGCAGGTTCTCCCGCTTCTTGGTCAGGTCGAGGGCACTGGCCGGTGCCGCGGCGAGCAGCCCTGCCAGGCTGAGGGCCGCCGTTCGAAACATGCGTGTCATGTCGTGTTCCACCCTAGGGCCGCGTCGCGCGCGGCCGTCCTCGCTCGGCGCCCGGAGGTCGCGCGGATTAGTTCGGCGAGATCGCCACGCCCCAAGGCAGGAGCCCGACCGGGATGCTCTTCACCACCTTCTCGGCGGCCACGTCGATCACCGAGACGTCGTTGGAGGTGCCGTTCGTGGTGAAGAGCTGCTTCTGGTCAGGCGTGAAGGCGAGCTGCCAGACCCGCTGGCCGACCGGCAGGTACTTCTCGACCGCGTAGGTCTTGGCGTCGATCACGGCGACGCGGTTCGCCGGCCCGAGGGCCACGAAGGCCTTGGATCCGTCCTTGGTGATCCGGATGCCCACCGGCTGGATCGCCTCGTCGTTCACGCCCGGGATCTTGAAGGTGATCTTCCTGATCACGCGGCGCTGGGCGACGTCAATCACGCTCACCGTGCCGCCGACCTCCGCCGAGACCCACAGGAACTTGCCGTCGGCGGTGAACTCGGCGAAGCGCGGCCGGGCGTCGACCAGCACGTTGTCGATGACCTGGAATGTCTTCGTATCGATGAAGTGGGCCATGTTGGTCGTCTCGGAGGTGTTGACGAGGATCTTCCCGTCCGGCGACAGGCCCATCCCCTCCGGCTCGACGCCCACCGGTACCTCGGCGAGCACCTTGTTCTTCTCGATGTCGATGATCGTGACCTGGCTGTCGTCCTCGTTGGCCACGTAGAGCGGGTTCCCGGAGGCGTCGAGGATGAACTGCTCCGGATCCGGCCCGGAGCGCAGCGAGCGCACCACCTTTCCGGAACTGGTGTCGAGCACGTCGATCCGGTCGTCGTCGCTCGCGCAGACGAACAGCTCCTTGCCATCCTTGGAGACGGTCACACCGCGCGGGCGCCGCCCGACCTTCCACGTCGCCGTCACCGCCATCGTGTTGGTGTCGATGACGCTGACCGAGTTGCCCTTCTCGTTCGTCACGTAGGCGGTGAAGGCGGCGGCCGGCCCGCACAGGGCGAACCACGCACCGAGGGCGACCCCACGCAGACATGCCTCGACGACGCGGCGGCTCATACGGTTTCCTTCCCTTGTGACGGCCCGGCGCCCTGGGCGGACGTTCTCGGGGGACGTTTGTAGTGCGATTTCCGCGCGTTGCGAGGGCCTTGGCCGCTCGCCATCGCCGCAGGCCGCGGGTTCACTTGAACTTGCAGGTGGTCTCGGGGAGGTCGACGCCCAGCGTGTCGAGGGGCGTGCGCTGGTGCAGGAAACCCTGCTCGGGTGCGACGGAGACCAGCGCCTTCGGCTGTACCACGATGATCGCCTGCCGGAGCTGGTGGTCCCAGGGCCGGAAGCTCAGCGGCACGCCCTTGTAGGCCGGCAGCGTGAAGGCGGGCTCGACGAGGTACGGGGCGATCACGGCCGGGTCGTTGGTCTTCTTGGCCGTCACGGCCTCGCCCACCGTCCGCACCGCGGCCCAGACCTGATAGTCCAGCGGGCGCATCAGCCGGGAGGCGAGCCGCCGGAACCGGTTCTGGGCCTGCGCGGCGCCCCAGGTCTCCAGCACGGGGGACCAGGTCGTCGGCGTCAGCGCCTGCGTGCCGCCGACGGGGCGCGGATCGACCGTGCGGTAGGGCACGTAGTCGCCCCAGTCGCCCTCCTCGTCGGCCACGATGGCCATGTCGTAGTCGAGGCCCCGGGTGAAGACCATCGCCTCGGCGCGGGTCGGCGTGTCGCCGCGCGCCTTGGCGAGGGGGCCGAAGGTCCAGGGCTTCTCGGCGGTGATCTTCAGCGCGAACTTCCGCGCCGAGTTGCGCATCGCGTCGGCGTAGGCCTTGTCGGCGTCGGTCGGGCCGACGATCAGGAAGAGCTTCCGCCAGCGCATCACGGTCAGGTACTGCGCCAGCGCGTCGGTGAGCATCGCCCGCGACGGCAGGATGTGGAACACGTTGACCCGGCACTCGGCTCCGCGCAGACGATCGTCGGGCGCCCCCGCGTTGAGCACGACCGCGCCCGTGTCCTTGACGGCGTCGGCCACGGCCAGAACCGCGTCGGCGGGGAGCGCCAGGACCAGGTAGCGCACGCCCTTGCCGATCAGCTCCTTGGCCGCCGCCACGGCGTCCGGCTTGTCGTCGGTCAGGGCGACTTCGTCCAGGACGTAGGTCTGCTTGGTGAAGCGGCCGGTGGTGTTGTTGTCGGCGATGCCCATCTTGGCACCGGCCAGGCCCTCGTCCTCCGGCGCCGCCTCGGCATCATACGAGGACGGGGCAGGCTGCAGCCGGTAGATCAGGCCGACATGGGTCTCGAGCGCCTGCGGAGCGGCGGCCTGGGCCGGCTGCGCCGCCGCGGCCGGCACCGGGTCCTCGGCCCGCGCCGCCGCCGGGGCCATGGCGAGCGCGACGGCGGCCGCGCGCAGCCAGGACGGGCGCGTCTTGCGCCGGAGGGCCGTGTCGGGTGCAGGATGGTGCATGCGCGCGGCCTCTATCAGCTTCCGCTCAGGCCGCTCAACCGCGGCGTCTCGTCCCGACGTTCACGTTACCGTCGTGGGTTAGGCGGGCGCGGAAGTACATTGCCAAATTGTCCCTTCGCCCGACCTATGGCGGGAACGATGCCGCCGCCTCGGGCGGTCGCACGCCTCGAGAGGAAGCTCCCGCCGATGCGCCACACGTCTCTCCGCGCCGCGCTTGCCTGCGGCGTCGTCCTGTGGACCGCCCTGCCCGGTGCGGCCGGCGCCGCCGAGAAGGCCGCCGTCTTCCCGGTCGAGCTGTTCGATCCCGGTGCCGCCTACGGATCCCGGACGCGGCCGGTGGACGCCCGGAAGCTCGCCCTCGTCACCGACGAGTTGCGCAATGCCCTGCGCGACAAGGCCGGTCTGGAGATCGTCGATACCGCGCCCAAGGCCGACGTCGTGGCCAAGGAGGGGCCGCTCTACAAATGCAACGGCTGCGCTGCCGACATCGCCAAGAGCCTGGGTGCGGATCTCGTCGTGACCGGTTATGTGGAGAAGGGGTCCGGCCAGATCTTCAACCTGAGCGTCGCGATCGCCGAAGCCGATACCGGCAAGGTGGTGCGCGGCGGGCAGGTGACGATCCGGGCCGACACCGACGATACCTGGGCGCACGCGATGCGTTGGGTGGTCAAGAACCGCCTGCTCGCCGAGCCGCTGCCCGGGAAGTCCTGAGACGGCCCGTTCAAGTTCGAGTGTTTCGTGCCCGCGTCCACCATCCAGCAAGACCCCCTGCCCCGGCTCCTCGTCAGCGTTCGCGATCCGGCCGAGGCCGAGGCAGCCCGCCTCGCCGGCGCCGACCTGATCGACGCCAAGGACCCGGAGCGCGGGGCGCTCGGCGCCCTGGACGAGGACGTCGTGCGGGAGATCGTCGCCCGCGTGTCCGGCGGTGCCGCGACGAGCGCGGTGGCCGATCCGGCGGCCGGATCCGTCGCCGCCCTGGCCCGGACCGGCGTCGACTGGGTGAAGGTCGGTCTACGTCCTGCCGAGATCCGGGACGCGGCGACGCTGGCCGATCGCGTCGCGGCCGCGCCGGGCCGGCTGATCGCCGTGCTGTTCGCCGAGGACGGGCCGGCGGCCCCGCATGTGCCCGCCCTGGCGGCGGCTGGCTTCGCGGGCGCTATGATCGACACCGCCGGCAAGACCGGCGCCCGCCTGCCCGACCTCGCCGCGCCCTCGGACCTCTCGGCCTTCACCACCGCCTGCCGGGCGAACGGCCTGATGAGCGGCCTCGCTGGGTCGCTGCGGGTCATCGACATCCCCGGCCTCTGCGCGCACCGGCCGGATTACCTCGGCTTCCGCGGCGGCCTGTGCCGGGACTTCGACCGCCGCAACGGCATCGATCCCCTGCGCGTGACCGAGGCCCTGCGCGCCCTGCGGCCGAGCCGGCAGGACGCGGCGTGACGAGCGTCATCAAGATCGGCGGCAGCCTTGAGGCGGATCCGCATCGCCGCCGCGCCCTGCTGGAGGCGATCGGCGACGGCGCTCACGGGCGCTGCATCGTGGTGCCGGGCGGCGGCGCCTTCGCGGACGCCGTCCGGGCCGCGCAGGCGCGGGAGCGCTTCGGCGACGCCGAGGCCCATCGCCGGGCGCTCGACGCCATGGGCGACGCGGCCGGCATCTTCCGCGGGATCGAGCCGCGGCTGGTGCAGAGCCTGGAGCCCTGGGCTGAGGCCGCGCCCGCGCGGATACGGGTTTGGAACCCGCGCACTCTCCGAGCCGGTCACCCGGACATTTCGGAGACCTGGGACGTAACCTCGGACAGCCTCGCCCTCTGGCTCGCGGCGCGGGTCGGGGCGGAGCGCTGCGTCCTGGTGAAATCCGTCGACGCGCCGCCGGGCCTCGACCCCGCCGCGCTGGCGCGGGACCGGATCGTGGACGCTGCCTTCCCGGGCTTCGCGGCCGGTTTCGGGGGGACGATCGAGGTCTGGGGACCGCACCGCCGCATCGCCGTCGAGACGAGGGCCGCCGCGTGAGCACCGCCGAGCACATCGTCTTCGTCACCGGCCGCCTCGCCCGGGCGCGGCTCGAGAAGGTCGCGGCGGGGCTCCCGCCGACCCTCCACTGGAGCATCGCGGATGCCGGCGTGAAGGTCGCGGCGCTGATGACCGAGGAGATCATCCGCCGGCGGGTCGTGCTGCCCGAGGGCGCCACGCGGATCGTCCTGCCGGGCCGGTGCCGGGCCAATCCCGAGCACCTCGCGGCGCATTTCGGCGTCCCGGTGGAGCGCGGACCCGACGAGGTGGTCGACCTGCCGGCCTGGCTCGGCCTGACCGCCCGCAAGGTCGACCTGTCCCGGCACGACCTCCGGATCTTCTCGGAGATCGTGGACGCGTCGAAGATGAGCGTCGACCAGATCCTCGCCAAGGGGCTCGATCTCGCCGGGCGCGGCGCGGACGTCATCGATCTCGGCGGCCTGCCCGATACCCCGTTCCCGCACCTCGAGGATTCCGTGCGGGCGCTGAAGGGCGCCGGCCTGAGGGTCAGCGTCGATTCCTTCTCCCGCGAGGAACTGGTCCGGGGCGCCGGCGCCGGCGCCGACTTTCTGCTGAGCCTGAACGAGGAGACCCTCGATCTCGCCTTCGAGACCGACGCGATGCCGATCCTCGTGCCGATGCGGCCGGACGACCTGCCCTCCCTCGATCGTGCGATCGAGCGCATGCTCAAGGCGGGGCGGCCGTTCCTGGCCGACCCGATCCTCGAGCCGATCCACCACGGCTTCGTCGACTCGATCGCGCGTTACCGCGACACCCGCGCCCGCTGGCCCGAGATCGACATGATGATGGGTACCGGCAACCTCACCGAGCTGACCGAGGCCGATTCCCTGGGCGTCACGGCGCTGCTCGTCGGGATGTGCTCGGAGCTGTCGATCCGCAACGTGCTGATCGTGCAGGTCTCCAACCACACCCGCCGCACCGTCGAGGAGCACGACGCCGCCCGGCGGGTCATGTACGCGGCCAAGGCCGATTCGGCGCTGCCGAAGGGCTACGGCCGGGCGCTCCTCGCCCTTCACGACAAGCGCCCGTTCGTGCAGACCGCCGACGAGATCGCCCAGGCCGCCGCCGAGGTGCGCGACCCGAATTACCGGATCGTGATCGCCGAGGACGGGATCCACCTCTACAACCGCGACATCCACAGGGTCGGCACCGACGCGATGGCCTTCTTCCCCGACCTCGACGTGGCGAGCGACGGCGCCCACGCCTTCTATCTCGGCGCCGAACTCGCCAAGGCCGAGACGGCGTGGCGCCTCGGCAAGCGCTACGTTCAGGACGAGGCCCTCGACTGGGGCTGCGCGGCCGACGCCGACGTCGAGGATGCTACCGCCTTCAAGAAGGCCGGCCACACCCGCCATTCCGGACCCGACGCGCCCCCGCCCGGGACCCGCGACGCGCGCCTGGCCGGGCCCGAAGCGGACGCGAGCCAGCCCGAGACCGTCCCGGAGGCCGCGGCGCGCGCCGCGGTCGCGCCCGAGCGCCCGCAGGATCCGCCGTCGAAGCTGGTCTGCGGGCGCCTCGTCCCCGCCGACAAGGCGTGAGGCCATGCCGCTGATCCTCGAGACCATCGTCACCACCCTGTCCCCGGCGGGCGAGCTGCACCTCGTCCCGTTCGGGCTGATCGGCGAGGATGAGGGCTACGTCCTCGCGCCGTTCCGGCCATCGCCGACGATCGTCAACCTGGAGGCCAATCCCTGCTTCGCGGCCTCGAGCCCGCGCGACATCCGCGTGATCGCCGGCGCGGTGACGGGCCGGCGCGAGTGGCCGACGCTGCCGTGCGCGGCGATCGAGGGCCGCCGCCTCGCCGACAGTTTCGGCCACGCGGAATTCGCGGTCGCCTCCGTCGAAGCCCACGAGAGCCGGCCGCGCTTCCGGGGCCGGATGGTCCACAGCGCCGCGCACGCGCCGTTCATCGGCTTCAACCGCGCGCAGGCGGCGGTCCTCGAGGCCGCCATTCTTTCGACCCGGCTCCACATGCTGGAGCCCGAGAAGGTGTTGACGGAGATGGCCTACCTCGCCATCGCCATTGGCAAGACCGCGGGACCGCGCGAGCGCGAGGCCTGGGGTTGGATCGAGGACAAGGTCGCGGCGGCCCTCGGCCCCGAGGCGCGCGTCCTCGATCGCGACGACCGCTGAGGGCGGGAGGAGAAGGACAAGATGAAGAAAATCACCCTGGCCCTGGCGGCCACGGCGGCCCTGGTGGCGGCGACCGCGCAGGCCCACGGCCCGACCCGGCGCAAGATCACCGAGTCGATCGAGATCAACGCCCCCGCCGACAAGGTCTGGGCCGTGGTCGGCGACCTGAAGAACGCCGACTGGATGCAGAACGTCACCAAGACGGAACTCAACGGCGACCCGGCCGGCAAGTTCAAGCGCGTGCTGACGCTCAAGAACGGCAATCAGATTTCCGAGACCAGCAACAAGTACAAGCCCGAGGACAAGATGTTCTCCTACTACATCGACAAGGTCGATGTGAAGGATCTTCCGGCGAACGACTACTCGGCGACGATCACGGTCGAGCCCGAGGGCAACGCCAAGTCGAAGGTTGAGTGGAAGGCGGCCTTCTATCGCGGCTACATGAACAACGACCCGCCGCCGGATCTGAACGACGAGGCCTCCGAGAAGGGCGTCGGCGACTGGATCAAGGCGAGCCTCGCCAACCTGAAGGCCAAGGTCGAGAAGGGCTCGTGAGCCCGGCCCGGGGCCGCGCGGCCCTCGCCGCCGGCCTCGTCCTCGTGGCGACGGCCTCCCGTGCCGAACCGGCCCGGGAGGCCGTCGTCACCGCCCAACTCGGCGGCGCGGTCGAGATCGTCGATCTGGCCGCCGGGACGGTGGTGCGCCGCATCCCCGTCGACGGGGCCCCGGCTGGGATCGCCCTGTCGCCCGATCGCCGGCGGGCCTACGTCACGCGCCCGGAGGGGCACGGCCTCGCGATCCTCGACCTCGACGCCGGCAAGGTCCTGTCGGAGGTGCCGCTGCCCGGCGGCCCGCTCGGCGTCGCTTCCGACCCGCGGGGCGGAACGGTCTACGTGGCCGATTGGTACGGGCACCGCCTGTTCGTGCTGATCGAGCGCGACGGCACCCTGGTGCCGGACGGCGTGATCGCGGTCGGCGCCTCACCCTCAGGGATCGCCGTCAGCCCCGACGGAGCGACGCTCTACGTCGCCAATCGCGAGGGCGACACGGTCTCGGTCGTGGACGCCGCGACCCGGCGGGAGACCAAGGTCATCCCGGTGGGGCAGCATCCGTTCGGAATCACGCTCGATGCCGCGGCGGGGCGCGCCTACACGGCCAACGTGACCGGCGACGACGTCTCGGTGCTGGATCTGAAGACGGGGCGCGAGATCGGCCGCATCCCGACCGGCCGCCGGCCCTACGTCATCGCCCTCGCCGGCGGGCGCGGCTTCGTGACGGACCAGTATGCCGGCAGCGTCACGGCGTTCGACCTCGCCACGCTCAAGCCGATCGCCGACGTCGATGTCGGCGACCACCCGGAGGGGATCGCCGCCGATCCCGACGGACGCCTCTACGTCGCCAACTGGGGCGACAACACGCTGAGTGTGCTCGATTCGAAGACGCTCAAGGTGCTGAAGACCATCCCGACGGGCAACGGCCCGCGCTCGTTCGGCGCTTTCCTGCGCTGAGCGTCAGCCCGGTCGGCGCTGGGGCGCGCGCCGGTAGGCCGCCCGGGCCATCAGGAGTGCGCCGCCGACCTGCAGGAAGCCGGTCTCGCCGAGATCCGAGGGGGCGATATGCGCCTGGATCAGCAGCCGTGTCAGCGCGTTCAGCGCGAGCAACGTCAGGCAGAAGGCCGCGGCGGCGAGCAGGCTGGCGACGAACTCGGGCATGATCTCCCTCCGTGTCGAACGGGGAGAGATTAGCAAGCCGCGCGCCAAGGCCAAGCTGTCGCAGCGTCGATCTCAGCGCTTGCGTCCGGTGGGTGCGGGCGCCGGAGTCCCGGCCTGAGCGGCCGGTGTGGGCCGCGGCGTCTCGACGGCGAGCCGCTTCACCGGCCAGCCGTCGCTCCAGCGCTCCATGTCGGCGAGGCGCGGATTGTTCTTCAGCGCCGCCGCATCCGACCCGGCGAAGGCCGCCGCGGCGGCGAGGTCGAAGGTCTTCCAGAAACCGAGATAATCGAGCGCGTCGACCCGGGCGAGGTTGATCTGCGAGACCAGGGTCTGCTGCTCGCCGGACAGCGCCATGTCGGCGGACCAGCGGAATGGCGGCGGCTTCGCCGCGTCCTTGGTCGCGTCCTTCGGCTCCGGTCCCGGTTTGATGGCGCCGCCGTCATAGGCCGTGTCCACCCCCGCCGGGGACGCGAGTGTCGCCGTCAGGGCCGGAAAGCCGTGATCGTCCGACAGGGCCCGCACGAAGAGTTTGCGCTCCAGCGGCACGGCACTCGCCTCGCGCAGGAGGCGCTTAGCCGCGAGATCGGCGGCCCGCGTGTCTTTGTCGCCGACCATGGTCACGATCAGCGTCGCGGGATCGATCGCCGACAGGTCGGTGAGGGCGATGCCGCGGGATTTTGGCCCGCTGGCGATGCCGCCGGGCATCACCGCGAAGATCAGCTTCGGCACCGGCAGGCCCTGGGCCTTGGCCGCGGCAGCCAGATCCATGGCGAGCGGAGCCCCGGCGAGGTGGCCGATCATCGCGACGCGGCCGAGGTCGGGCTTCGCCTCGCCGTCCATCGCGATCTCGGTGAGGGCCGCCTTGACGAGGGATTCCGCGATGGACGGGGCGTCGGCCGGGCGGGTCCGGTTCACCTCCTGAAATCGCGGATACAAGATGAGCCAGCCCTGGCGGGCGAGATGATCGATCCAGCCGCCGTAGCTCTGCGGATTGACCGCGCCCCACCCGTGCAGGACGATCGCGACCGGCCGGCCCGTCTCGGGGGCCGCGCCCGCGGCGTAGAACGCGTAGGTCGAGGCCGTGCCGCGCCCGAGCAGCCGCTTGGTCACCGTCGCCTTGCGGTCACCCACACCGCCCGCGCCGTCGGCGGGCTGGGCCGGCGGGGTCGCCGCCTGAACGCACGCGAGACCGGCCAGGGTCATGATCGCGGCGGCGGTGAGCGATCCGCGAAGAACTGTGAGACGCATCCGGGACTCGACTGAGAGACGCACTGCGTCGGCAGGTCAGAATGCGCTGAATAGCAGATTCTCTCGTCTTGGCGACCCGCTGGCGCAGTCTCCTGTCAAGGTTCCGCGGCAGAAGCTAGGTCGGGCCGCAGCCCGCGGGACCCGGACGGTCGAGCTGCCGCGCCAGCGCCGCCAATTCCGCCGGCAGGTCGCGATCCGCCGTGCCGTAGACACTGAGCAGCCCCTCCCGGACCGTGTCGAGAACGGCGGATTCCGCCGAATCCCGCGAACCGGGGCGTCGGAGTGAATCGGCGTGGTTGGTTGCGACAATCTTCATGGCGGCATCGGGGATCGGTTGTACTGCGGAAGTCCGGGCGCGGCGCGCTCCGGAGTGGCGTACAACTGTGCGGCCGCCTCAGGTTTCCAAGCCGGACGGGATTATTTTGCCGCCCGGTCCGATAACGGACGGTCCCGACCCGGCCGAGGGTCGCCCGGCCGCCTGCTCCACCCAGGCGAGGATGTCTTCGGCGCGCCACGGCTTCGGGATGAATGTCGCCGAGACGCGCAGGTCGCTCGGCTGGTCGCCCGCGTCGCCCGAGGTCAGCAGGACTCGCACGCGCGGCCAAGTCACGCCGATGATCCGCGCGAGCTCGAAGCCGCCGATCGGTCCGGGCGTGCGGACGTCCGAGAAGACGACACTGACCTCGTCCGCGCGATCGTTGAGGATCGCCAGGGCGCGATCGGCGGTCTCGGCCTCGATCACCGTGAAGCCGGTATCCTCCAGCAGCGTGGCCGCGAGGAAGCGCTCGTCGGGCTGGTCCTCCACGACGAGGATCACGGGCTTCTGGCCAGGCTGTACCGAATCGCTCATGGACCAGGACACTCTACAGGGGCTGAACGGCGGTCGCTTCGATCGGTTCAACGCCCGAGCGCCGCGAAGGGCCAGACCCGCGCGGGCACAGATCCTCCTTGGATCCTTGCACGATTGTGAAGTTGTGGCCGTGTCTTGGGTAACACAGCCACCACGGAACGCGCCCGATCGGGCGTCCTGGGCCGACTATTCAGCCGACGCCGTGCGATTTCAGGAAGGCCAGCGCGCGCTTCCAGCCGTCCTCCGCCGCCTCGCGGCGGTAGCTCGGACGATAATCCGCGTGGAAGCCGTGCGGCGCGTCCGGGTAAACCACGAGTTCGACGCTCTTGCCGGCCGCCCTGGCGCGGTCGCGCGCCTCCTCGACCGCCGCCACGGGGATGCCGGTATCGGCCCCGCCGTAGAGGGCGAGGAGCGGCGCGTGGATCTCGGCCGCCACGTCGCCGGCGGTGCGCGGCTGGATGTCGGTCCGCTCGCCACCGACCGGCCCGTACCAAGCGACGGCCGCCTTCAGGTCGCGACGATGCGCCGCGTAGAGCCACGTGGCGCGCCCGCCGCGGCACCATCCCATGACGCCGAGGCGGTTCGGGTCGCCTTTCGCCGCCGAGGCCGCCCAGGCCACCGTCGCGTCGAGATCGCCGATCCACTGCGCGTCCGGCGTCTTCGCGATGACGTCGCGGATGATCTGCTTCGGATCCGACATGGTCGAGAGGTCGCCCTGGCGGGCGTAGAGCTCGGGGGCCACGGCGCAGTAGCCGGCCTTCGCGAGCCTGCGGCAGATGTCCTTGATGTAGTCGTGGACGCCGAAGATCTCCTCGATCACCAGGACGATCGGGAACGGGCCGGCGCCCTCCGGAACCGCGCGGTAGGCCGGCATCGGCCCGTCCGCGGCCGGGATCTTCACCTCGCCGGCCTCGATGCCCGCACTGTCGGTGTGGATCACCTGGGCCTCGACGCGGGTGGTCGCGAGCGTCAGCCCGCTCATCAGGCTCGTCATCACGAAGCCCCGTCGCGACAGGGGCGGCGTGATCAACCCGTCGAGTCCGGCCCGGTCGTGATCCGCCATCGTGCTCTCTCCCTCGTTCCGAGGCTGAGGGCTATCCGCGGGCGGCCGCCCGGGTCAAATCGGCCGCCGTCGCCGGGCCCTCAGGCGCCGGCGGCCGCCAGGGCCCGGACGGGCCGCGGGCTGGCGGCGCGCGCCGGCTCGGCGATCTCGCGGGGCTTCAGCATGTCGCCCAGGCTCACGAAGGTCTCGGCGGCCGGCGAGATCACGGCGCGGATGCCGTAGCCCAGCGCGAAGGAGCGGATCAGCTCGGCGTCCCGCGGGATGCCGAACCGGTCGAGAGCGGCGAGGAACGCCTCGCGGAACAGGCTCGGCCGGCACCAGCGCTTCTCGGCCATCTGCAGCGGCCAGTCCCACAGGCCCTCCGCCCGGCGCGTCGCGAGCGCGGAGCGGGCGATGAAGTAGCCGGTCTGGCGGTGCTCGATTCCGTCCGCCTGCACCGACCAATCGTCGTTGCCGAACAGTTCGACCTCAGCCGCGTCGCCCATCGGGTCCTCCGCCCTGAACCAGCCTTCCGGCGCACCGGAACATTGCCAGAACACTGGAGCGGAAATCGGCGGTGGTCAAGGCGCTTGTTCCCGGTGCGTTCGCGAATCGCGCGGGCGCGCCTCAGCGGGCCTTGAACATGGCGTGCTCGATCCGGTCGCCCGGGGCGATCCCGAGCTTCGCCGCGGTGCCGGCGTTCAGCTCGAGCACCGCCACGACCGGGCCGCCCGACGGGATGATCGCCGTGGAGAGCGGCTCGGTGTCGGCGGCGATCCGGCTGATCGTCCCGTCGGGCCGGATGAACACCATGTCGAGCGGCAGGTAGGTGTTCTTCATCCACATCGTGACGGGCTGGTTCTGCTCGAAGTCGAACAGCATGCCGTGGTCGGCCGCCATGTGCCGACGGAACATGAGGCCGCGGGCGCGGGCGGCGTCGTCGCGCATCACCTCTACGTCGAAGCGCTTCGGCCCGGCCTTCGTGACGATCGTCAGCGGCTCCGACTTGGTCGCTGCGGCCCGGGCGGCCTCCTGCGCCACGACGGCGGGCGCCGGGGCGATCGCGGTCAGGGCGAGGCAGGCGATGGCGGCCGCCCGGGCGGTGCGAAGGAGGGATCTCACAGGCTCATGCCTCTCGTGGGATGGCGCGCGGACCGTGAGGCCCGTCGCCCGGTGATAGACCAGGACATGCCGAAGGGGAATCCGGCTCCGGATTTTCCGAGCTTCGACAAGGAGATAGGACGGGGTACGCCGGGCCGGGGAAACGCGGCCTCAATGGGACGCGGGCATCGTCCCGTCGATCAGCCGCACCTCCGCCGCCATCACGCCCTTCGAGCCATCGCCGTAGCGCACCAGGACGGACTCGCCGGGCTTCAGCTCGGCGATCCCATAGCGCCGCAGCGTCTCCATGTGCACGAAGATGTCCGGCGTCCCGTCGCCGCGGGTCAGGAATCCGAACCCGCGAAGGCGGTTGAACCACTTCACGACGGCGGTCTCGAGCCCGCTGGTCGGCGTCACGGTGACGTGCGTGCGCGGCATCGGCAGCTCGGAGGGATGCACCGCCGTCGCCTGATCGAGGGAGATGACCCGGAAGGCCTGCCAGCCGCGGGGCCGCTCGACGGCCTCCACGACGATGCGGGCGCCCTCGCTGGCCGCCTGGTAGCCGTCGCGCCGCAGGCACGTGACATGGAGCAGGATGTCGGGCGCACCGTCGTCGGGCACGATGAATCCGAAACCCTTGGAGACGTCGAACCACTTGATGCGGCCGGCCACCTCGACGAGGTCGAGCGCCTCATCCTCGTGCTGACCCAGTTCGCCGGTTCGGGCGACAATCCCCCGCTCGGGGTTCTCCGGCCCGGATCCGCGTTCGTCAGACATGGCCGAGCAACCTACACCGAATCACGCCGCGCGCTCTCCCAGCAAGATTAACGAAGTCCTGATGTCCGGGAAGCCCATTTGGCCGGCAGAACAGTGACGCCAAGTTGCAATCTTGGCGCAAGGAGGCGGGGCCGCAACAGTCGATCGGTCGCAGGCTCGGGCGAAACTGGCGTTTAAGCGTCGGGGCTGCCGAGGGGTTTTCCGGATGCCGGCTCTCCCTCCCGGCACTCCCGCGCACGCCGCGTCGGCGTTCACGTTTCCGAGAGCCGACGCACCCGCTTCGGGCTCGGTCGGAGCGTCCGTCGCACGGCGCGATGGAAAGGGCGGCCCCGACATGGTTTGGGTGCACCATCATGTCCGTTGACGTCACCCTCGACCGTCCCGTCGCCGCCGCCCCGGTCGCGCCCGCCTCGCAGCGGCGCCGCCTGCCGGTCATCGACGCGGCGCGGGCGGCCGCCCTGCTGGCGATGGCGAGCTACCACACGCTCTGGGATCTCGGTCACCTGCGGCTGACCGTGGAGAACTACGCGCTGACGCCGACGGGGCGGCACGCCGCCGAGGCGATCGCCGGCACCTTCCTCGTCCTGGTCGGCATCGGCCTCGTGCTGATGAACGGGCGCGGGGTCCGGTTTCGACCGACGCTGCTGCGGCTCGCGCGGATCGGCGGGGCGGCGCTCCTCGTGACCCTCGGCACCTGGGTCATGTTCCCGGACGCCTTCGTGTTCTTCGGCGTGCTCCACTGCATCGCCGTCTCGAGCCTGCTCGGGCTGCCGTTCCTGTTCCTGCCGGTCCCGGTCACCGCCGTCGCGGCCGCGGCCGTGCTCGCCGCGCCGCACGTGGTGCACGCGCCCGTCCTCGACGCGCCGGCCCTGTTCTTCCTCGGCCTCGGCTCGGTGGTGCCGCGGACGAACGACTACGTGCCGCTCTTTCCCTGGTTCGGGCTGGTGCTGGCCGGCATCGTCCTGGGTCGTCTGGCCCTGCCGCGGCTCGCCCGGTCGCGGCTGGGAGCCTGGGCGCCGCGCACGCGGCTCGGCCGCGCCGCCACCTTCGCGGGCCGGCACAGCCTCGCGATCTACCTCATCCACCAGCCGCTGCTGCTGGCGCTGCTGACCGGGCTCGTCACGGTGGTCGGCGCCAATCCGCGCGCCGGGCTGCGGGCGTTCCGCGCCGATTACGTGACGATCTGCGCGCGCACCGGCGGCGAGCCGCCGCTCTGCCGCATCGCGGCCCGCTGCACCTCGGAGGCGCTGCTCCGCGAGGACCTGTTCCGGGAGGATGGTCGCCCCTTCAGCGGGACGGAGCGCCTGCGCGCGCAGGCGATCTCGCAGGGCTGCTACGCCACCCTGGAGGCCGCCGCGCGATCCGCGCGCTGAACGCGGCGACCGACCTCGCAGGGTTGGTCGCCGGCGCGGACCGGATCAGTCCTTGGCGCGCTCGACGTAGGACCCGTCGGCCGTCATGACGACGACGCGGGTGCCGGCGGCGATGTGGGGCGGCACGGTCGTGCGCACGCCGTTCGACAGGGTCGCGGGCTTGTAGGACGACGAGGCGGTCTGGCCCTTCAGGACCGGCTCGGTCTCGGCGACCTCGAGCGTGACACGCTGGGGCAGCTCGATGGTCAGCGGGACGCCGTTATGGACGGAGAGCATCACCGCCATGCCCTCCTGAAGGTACGGGGCGGCGTCGCCGACCACGTCCTGCGGCACCGCGATCTGCTCGTAGTTCTCCGGGTTCATGAAGTGGAACCCCTCGCCGTCGCTGTAGAGGAAGGTGTGCTCGCGATCCTCCACGAAGGCGCGCTCGACCTGCTCGGTCGTCCGGTAGCGCTCGGACACCTTCACGCCGTCCGTGATCCGGCGCATGTCGAGCTGGGTCACCGGGGTGCCCTTGCCGGGGTGGATGTTCTCGGCGAACAGGATCACGTAGAGCTTGCCGTCCTTCTCGACGACGTTGCCCTTGCGGAGCGTTGAGGCGATCACCTTCACGGAATTGCGTCCTGCATTGACATGGGGGCCGGCACGCGCCAAGCGCGGGCGCTGCATCTCGGACCCCGCCACTATCGCATCTGCGCCGCGGTTGCCAGCGGGCGGGCGCGGACCGTCGATGGCAACCGGCATCGGCCGCGGCGCGTCCCCGCGGTCCGGACCCAGTCAGGGCCGAGGATGAGAGTGCTTAAGAACGCGACGCGTGCCCGTCGGAGCCGGCCGATCCCGCCCCGGCGCGGAAACCGGTCGTGAGCGGATCCGCTTCCCCCTGGTGGTCGGCCGGCCGCCACGCCGACCGGCGCCCGGCGCTGCTCCTGCGCAACCGCGTCCTCGCGGCGTTCCGCGCATGGTTCGCGGACCGCGACTTCGTCGAGGTCGAGGCCGCCTGCCTGCAGGTCTCGCCCGGCAACGAGGCGCACCTGTCCGCCTTCGCCACCGAGGCCGTCGGAGCGAGCGGCGCCCGGACGCCCCTGTACCTGCACACCTCGCCGGAATTCGCCTGCAAGAAGCTGCTGGCGGCGGGCGAGCCACGACTGTTCAGCGTCGCCAGGGTGTTCCGAAACCGCGAGCGCGGGCCGCTGCACCATCCCGAGTTCACGATGCTCGAGTGGTACCGGGCCGGCGCCCCCTACACGGCGCTGATGGCGGATTGCGCCGACCTGCTCGCCGGCGCGGCCGAGACCGCCGGCGCCCGCCGCTTCACCTTCCGCGACCGGCAGACGGACCCCTTCGCCGAGCCGGAGCGCCTGACGCTGGCCGAGGCCTTCGACCGCTTCGCCGGGATCGACCTGCTGGCGAGCGTCGCGCCGGGCGGCGAGACGGACCGCGAGACTCTGGCCGCCGCCGTCGCGGCCTCCGGCCTCCGGGTCGCCCCGGACGATACCTGGGCCGACCTGTTCTCCCGCGTCCTCGTCGCGCGGATCGAGCCGCATCTCGGCCTCGGCCGCCCGACCATCCTGTGCGAGTACCCGATCAGCGAGGCCGCCCTCGCCCGTCCGGCGCCGCACGACCCGCGGGTGGCCGAACGGTTCGAGCTCTACGCCTGCGGCGTCGAGCTGGCCAACGCGTTCGGCGAGCTGACCGACCCGGCGGAGCAGCGCCGCCGGTTCGAGGCCGAGATGGCCGAGAAGCAGCGGGTCTACGGCGAGCGCTACCCGATCGACGACGAGTTCCTCGCGGCGCTGGCCGTCATGCCGGAGGCGTCGGGAGTCGCCCTGGGCTTCGACCGCCTGGCGATGCTGGCCTGCGGGGCTACCCGGGTCGAGGACGTGATCTGGACTCCCGTGGCGGAGACGCGGCCATGAACCGGGTCCTGCGTAGCGCAAACGACCTCCTCACCGCCGGCCTGATCTCGGGGGCGGAGGCCGAGGCCCTCGGCGCCGTCCTCGCGCGCTACGCGGTCTCGGTGACGTCCGACATGGCCGAGCTGATCGACCCGCAGGACCCCGACGACCCGATCGGCCGCCAGTTCGTGCCCCGCGCCGCGGAAGCCGTGGCGACGCCGGAGGAGCGCGCCGACCCGATCGGCGACGCCGCCCACGCCCCGGTGACGGGGATCGTGCACCGCTACCCGGATCGCGTGCTGCTGAAGCCGCTCCACATCTGCCCGGTCTACTGCCGCTTCTGCTTCCGCCGGGAGATGGTCGGACCCGACGGGCTCGGGACCCTCACCGACACCGAACTCGACGCCGCCCTCGCCTACATTGCGCAGGATCCGCGGATCTGGGAGGTGGTGCTCACCGGCGGCGACCCGTTCGCGCTCTCGCCGCGCCGCCTCGGCGCCATCGCGGAGCGCCTCGCCGCCATCCCCCATGTCCGGGTCATGCGGGTCCACACGCGCGTGCCCGTGGTGAAGCCCGATCTCGTCTCCGACGCCCTCGTCGAAGCGCTCAAGCGGTTCGGGCGCGCGGTCTTCGTCGCCGTCCACGCCAACCATCCGCGGGAATTCACCGCCGCCGCCAGCGCCGCCTGCGCCCGCATGGTCGATGCCGGCATTCCCCTGGTCAGCCAGTCGGTGCTCCTGCGCGGCGTCAACGACGAGGCCGCGACCCTCGAGGCGCTGATGCGGGTCCTCGTCGAGAACCGGATCAAACCGTACTATCTCCACCACGGCGACTTGGCCCCCGGGACGGCCCACCTGCGCACGGACGTGCCCGAGGGGCAGGCGCTGATGCGCGCCCTGCGCGGCCGCCTCTCCGGCCTCGCCCAGCCGACCTACGTGCTCGACATTCCCGGCGGCCACGGCAAGGTGCCGATTGGACCGGGCTACCTGCGCGACACCACCGACGGGGTGCGCGTGACCGATCCGGGCGGGCAGGACCACGCCTACCCGCCGAAGGCGTGACGGAGACTCTTCGATTATGCGCAGGCTTTGGGGTCGCCTCACCTCGGTGAACGTGCAGAAGGCGGTGTGGGGACTCGACGAGACGGGCCTGTCGTATGAGCGGGTCGAGGCCGGCGGCGCCCACGGGGTCGTCGACGACCCCGGCTACCGCGCGATGAACCCGAACGGCCTCGTCCCGACCTTGGAGGAGGACGGCTTCGTCCTGTGGGAATCCAACGCGATCCTCCGCTACCTGGCGGCGGTGAGCCCGGCCCTGGCCCTGCCGGCTGACCCCCGGGCGCGCGCCCACGCGGAGCAGTGGCTCGACTGGCAGGCCACGAGCTTCACGCCGGCCATGCGCGACGCCTTCTGGCAGCTCTACCGCGCGGCCGACCCGGACCGCGGCCTGATCGCCGCATCGCTGAAGAAGAGCGAGGCCATGGCGGAGATCCTCGACCGCCATCTCGCGGACCGGACCTACGCGGTCGGCGACAGCTTCGGCATCGCCGACATCGCCCTCGGCTGCGCGGCGCATCGCTGGCTGAACCTTCCGGCCGAGCGGATCGAGCGCCCGGCGCTGCGGCGCTGGTACGACCGGATCGCCGCCCGGCCCGGCGCCGCCCGGGCGCTCGGTGAGCCCATCGCCTGACGGCCGCCGCGGGCGCCCGGAGCCTTGCCGGCACGCCCGCGCGATCCACCTTCCCCGACCGCGCCGCCCGGACCGGGACCGGCCTTTCACGGAGCCCCCGATGGCGATCGACCCGACCCTGCGCGACGCGCTCTCCGCCGTGACACCGGCGAGCCTCGCCCGCGCCCTGGCGCGGGCCGGGGTGAAGGCCTGCACGCCGCACGGGCTCTCGGCGCGGGGGAGCGGAACCGTGGTCGGGCCCGCCTACACGATGCGGATGATCCCGGCCCGCGACGACGCCGCGGGCGATCTCGCCGCGGCCATCGATGCCGTCCCCGAAGGCGCCGTGGTCGTGATCGATGCCGCGGCCTCCGCCCTCGCCCTGCCCTTCGGAGCGATCCTGGCGGCACGCCTCGCCCAGCGCGGCGCCGTCGGTCTGATCACCGACGCAGCCCTGCCCGAGGAGATCGGCCTCCCCGCCTGGTGCCGGCCGGCCGCGGCCACAGGGGGCCTGGCCCTGGTCGGCACGCAGGAGCGCGTCGCCTGCGGCGGCGCCGCCATCCATCCCGGCGATATCCTGGTCGGCGACTTGAGCGGCCTCGTCGCCGTGCCGGCGGCGCTCGCCGAGCGGGTCGCCCTGGAGGCCGTCGAGCAGCAGCGCCTCGATCTCTGGATCCAGCGCGAGGTCGAGCGCGGCGCCGACCTCGCGAGTCTCCTTCCGCCGGACGCCGCGGCGCTCGCCCGGTTCGAGGCCGAGACGAAGCCGGCCTGAGCACCGTGTTCTTCCCCGTCTCGAAGGTGATCTTCTTCCTGATCACCCCGTCGAACTTCTGCATCTTCGCGATCCTGCTCGGGATCGCCGTCGCGGCGGTGACGCGGTGGCGGAGGGTCGGCCTCGGCCTGGCGCTGCTCGGCACCCTGCTGCTCGGCGCGGCCGGGCTGGCGCCCCTGTCGGACGTGGCCCTGATCCCCCTCGAGCAGCGCTTCCCCGCCTATCCGGAAGACGGGCCGGCCCCGGCCGGGATCATCGTGCTGGGCGGCGGCATCGAGACGGGCCTCTCGGAGGCGCGTCGCCAGATCGTCGTCAACGATGCCGGCGAGCGGCCGATCTATCTCGCCGACCTCGCCCGGCGCTACCCGGCGGCGCGGCTGGTCTTCTCCGGCGGCAGCGGCTTCATCGCGGGCGGCATGGCCGAAGCCGACATCGTGAGCCGGCAGGCGGACGTGATCGGCGTGCCGCGGACGCGCCTCATCCTGGAGAACCGCTCGCGCAATACCCACGAGAACGCCGCCTTCTCGGCGGCCCTGGTCCAGCCGAAGCCCGGCGAGCGCTGGCTGCTCGTGACCTCGGCCTGGCACATGCCCCGGGCGGTCGGCTGCTTCCGCCAGGCCGGATTCGCGGTGGATGCCTTCCCGGTGGATTACCGGACTCGCGGCTGGGGCGACGTCGCGCATTTCCACGGCTTCGCGTCGGACGGGCTGCTCCAGTTCGACCTGGCCGTGAAGGAGTGGATCGGCCTCGTCGCCTACCGCCTGTCCGGCTACACGCCGGACTGGCTGCCGGGCCCGGATCCCGACGGGGCCGCGCCGGAGGCGGGCAGCGACAGGCGGTAGATCCCGCGGAAATCGTCCGGGTCGACGGGCTTCCCCTTCCGCAGGATCGCGATCCGCCCGGCATGGGCGAGCCGCACCGCGACCCGGCGCACCGGCTGCATCAGCGGGCCCCAGCCGTCCGGGTGCGGGCCGCCGAGGGCGCGGGCGACCTCCGAGGGGCAGACGGTCTTGTCGGCGCCGCGCTCGGCCACGAGGCGCAGCATCGCCGTCTCGATCGCGGCGTCGTCGGGTCGTGGGTCGGTCATGTGCGGGCCTCTTCGGCGGGCGACAGGAGCGGCGCCTCGAGCGGTCCCTCGTGGGGCCCCTCCCCGGCTTCGAGGAGCGCCTTGCGGATCTCCGAGGCAAACTGGCGGCGCCACATGATGATCACGACGGCCGTCGTCGAGACGAACAGCACGTAGGGGCTGATGAACCAGCCGAGATAGGCCAGCGCGAAGAAGAACGCGCGCTGACCGCGGGCGAAGTGTCGCCCGGCGCTGACGTTCATGGCCGCGAGCCGCCGCACCGCCCGCAGCATCTCGACGTCGCTCGTGCCGGACCCCTTGTGCGGCACGGCGCCCAGCAGGATCGCCGTGTAATTGAACAGCCTGTAGGCCCAGGCGAACTTGAAGAACGCGTAGACGAAGATCAGCGCGAGGCCGGCGACCTTCAACTCCCAGGTCAGGCGATTGGCCACCGTCCCGAAGGGCAGCGTGGCGAACAGGTTCAGGACGTCGTCCCCGGAGCGCGACAGGGTCAGGACGGAACCCAGCGCGATGAGCGAGGTCGAGGCGAAGAAGGCCGTACCGTTCTGCAGCGACGCGTTGATCTGCGTGTCGACCACCCGGTTGTCGCGGCCGATGACCTGGCGCGCCCAGTTGGCCCGGTGGCCGTTCATGATCTGGCTGAGGGAGACCATCCTGCCGCGCAGCCGGCCGACGGACAGGCCGTAGGCGATCCAGGCGAGGACGAAGTAGAGCAGCGCCGCGAGATCGAGATGCGAGAAGGCGGCGCTGCCGGCGGACAGGTCGGTCATGGTCTCCGGATGGCGGATACGCGAAGGGGCCGTCCGCCATACCAGTCCGCGGGCGCGCGCTGAACCCGCGGCGGCGATCTCAGTCGCGCAGGATCCGGAATTCGCCGTCGCGCGGCACGTCGCCGCCGTCCCGCGCGGCCACGTCGGTCACGCGCGCACCCGGCGGACCCGACCGGCACAGGGCCGCCATCTCCGCCACGGCCTCCGGCGCGCCGCTGAAGACCGCCTCGACCGTGCCGTCGTCGCGGTTGCGCACGGAGCCGGAGAGGCCGCGTGCGCGGGCCTCGGACTGCGTCCAGGCCCGGTAGGACACGCCCTGGACGCGACCGGTGACGATGACGGAGATCGTCCGGGTCTCGCTCATGCGGGCGCGGTCTCGCCTGGAAGGGCCCGCGCCGGCGGCGCGGGCCGGGATGGCCTCACTCGGCCGCGATCGGGCGACGCATGCCGGCGCCGAGGGCCGGGATCCGCGTCGCGCCGGTGCGGACATGCGTGGAGTAGAGCATGAGGCCCGTGAAGGCGATGCCGCCCACGATGTTCCCGATCAGCGTCGGGATCTCGTTCCAGAGCAGGTAGTCCATCACCGTCAGGTGGCCGCCCATGAGGATCGCCGACGGGAACAGGAACATGTTCACCACCGAGTGCTCGAAGGTCATGAAGAAGAACACCGTGATCGGCATCCACATCGCGATGACCTTGCCGGGCACCGAGGTCGACAGCATGGCGCCGATGACGCCGGTCGAGACCATCCAGTTGCACAGCATGGCGCGGACGAAGAGCGTCAGCATCCCCGAGGCGCCGTACTTCTCGTAGCCGAGGGTGCGCGCCTCGCCGATCCCGGCGATGAGCTTGCCGACGGCGTTCGGCTCGGTGGCGAAGCCGAAGGTGAAGACGATCGACATCATCACCGCGGTGGTCAGGGCCCCCGCGAAGTTGCCGAAGAAGACCAGCACCCAGTTGCGGGCGACGCCGGCCACGGTGACGCCGGGGCGCTTGTCGACGAGGGCGAGCGGCGTGAGCACGCAGACGCCGGTGAACAGATCGTAGCCGAGCAGGTACAGCATCGAGAAGCCGACCGGGAACAGCAGCGCCGCGACCAGCGGCTGGCCGGTCGCCTGGTTGACGCTCACCGCGAAGGCGGCGGCGAGCGCCAGGATCGCGCCGGCCATGTAGGCCCGGATGAACGTGTCCTTGGTAGCCATGAAGACCTTCGCCTCACCGGCATCGACGGCCTTCTTCACGAAATCGGCGGGCGCCAGATACGACATGCACAACTCTCCCTCGCGAACGCACGCCGATCGTCGTTGACCGACGGGCGCGCCGCGCAATCACGGATGGCCGGACGGGCGCGGTGCTGCCGCTCGCCCTCCAGCTCGCTCGTGGGCAAGCATGTCGCGTACCAACTGCGCGACGCTCAGGCGGGCAGGCCGCGGGCCCAGGTGCCGAGTTCCCGTAGATAGGCGGGCGGCAGCTGCGCCGCGCGCGCCGCCGCGACGACCGCCTCCAGGTACCCGGGCCTCGGACGGCCGGGCGCGGTCGAGCATCCGCGATAGATCAGGGCGCGCTTGACGCCCTCCCCTGTGCGGACCGGCAGGGCCGCCTTGGTGTAGAGCCCCCCGGCGACGCCCTCGTAGCGGTCGAGGGCCGGGATGTCGTCGGGAGCGAGTTCCCACAGGACGCCCCAGACGGTGCGCCTTCGATCGGGCACGACGGACGCGTAGCCCTCGCGCATGATGATGAAGCGGTGGTTCGGCAGATGTCCGCCGCCGATCAGCCGCGAAACCGGGCAGCGCAGCGCCATCGCGGCGGCATCCATGTTGGCGCCGTAGGCGAAATAGAGGGGCATGCAGCCGCGATTCGTCGGCCGAGCTTTGGACTTATTGACCCGACTCGCGCTCGTCCCGCTGCACAGACCACTCGTTCGCCCGCATCGCCGCATAGGCGAGCGCGAGCGTGATGGCGGGGATCACGAATGTCACGAAGATCTCGCCCGAACTCATGGTCTGATGCTCCGAAGCACGCGCCTCCCGATCCAATGTAAGCCCATCGCCGCGCAAAGCCAGATCGCCGCGAAGAAGGCGGTCGCCGGCCGTAGGACCGGAGCATTCGCGATCCCGAAGCTCATGGCGGTGATCGGCGTGACGAAGCCGATCACCGCGAACGCGACGGCGATGTTGTTCAGCGCCGTCGCCAGCAGCTTGGTCTGCTCGTTGTGAACCGCAGTCACGGCCGCGAGCGCGACGCGTGCCCCGCGATCAGGCGAATTCCAGGATCACCGCGTCGACCGCGAGGCTGTCGCCCTCCTTGGCGTGGATCTTCCCCACCGTCGCGTCGCGCTCGGCGCGGAGGACGTTCTCCATCTTCATGGCCTCGACGACCGCGATCGGCTCGCCGTTCTTCACCTCCTGGCCCTCGGTGACGAGGATCTGCTTCACGAGGCCGGGCATCGGGCAGAGCACCTGCTTGCCCGAGCCGGCCTGCTCCTTCACCGGCATCAGGGCGGCGAGCTCCGCCTCGCGGCGGGTGTAGACCCGGGCCTCGGCGGCCGCGCCGGCGTGCTGCAGGAACACGCCGTTGAGCAGGCTGCGCACCTGGATCGCCACGCGCTCCGAGCCGATCGTGCCGATCCAGACCGGCTCGCCCGGGCGCCACGCGCTCGCCACCGTGAGCGCCGTGCCGTCGTCGCGGGTGACGAGGATGTCCTCACCCTCCGGCTCGACCGTCACCGGGAAAGAGTGACCCGCCAGGATCACCACGCGCTCACGCTCGAAGGCGAAGAGGCCGGGGGCGCGCATCTGCCCGGAGATGCCGCGCTTGCGCTGGTTGAGCTTGTGGTCGATCGCCGCCGCCGCCGCCATCATGCGGATCGCCACCGGGCCGGCGGGCTCCGGAGCCGTGAAGCCCTCGGGGAATTCCTCGGCGATGAAGCCTGTGGACAGCCGACCCTCCTGCCAGCGCGGATGGGCCATCAGCGCCGAGAGGAACGGGATGTTGTGGCGGATGCCGTCGATGGCGAAGGCGTCGAGGGCCTCGCCCTGCGCGGCGATCGCCTCGGCCCGGGTCGGCGCCCAGGAGACCAGCTTGGCGATCATCGGGTCGTAGTGGATGGCGATCTCGCCGCCCTCCTCCACGCCGGTATCGTTGCGGATGATCGCCGTGCCCTGCTGGCCCTCCTCCGGCGGACGGTAGGTGGTCAGCCGGCCGATCGAGGGCAGGAAGTTGCGGGTCGGGTCCTCGGCGTAGACGCGGCTCTCGACCGCCCAGCCGTTCAGCTTCACGTCGTCCTGGGTGATCGGCAGCTTCTCGCCGGCCGCGACGCGGATCATCAGCTCGACGAGGTCGAGGCCGGTGATCATCTCGGTGACCGGATGCTCGACCTGCAGACGGGTGTTCATCTCCAGGAAGTAGAAGGACTTGTCCTGCCCGGCGACGAACTCGACCGTGCCGGCCGAATCGTAGTTCACCGCCTTGGCGAGCGCGACGGCCTGCTCGCCCATCTTGCGGCGGGTCTTCTTGTCGAGGAGCGGCGACGGCGCCTCCTCGATCACTTTCTGGTTACGGCGCTGGATCGAGCACTCGCGCTCGCCGAGGTAGACGACGTTGCCGTGCTTGTCGCCGATCAGCTGGATCTCGATGTGGCGCGGGTCGGTGATGAACTTCTCGATGAAGACGCGGTCGTCGCCGAAGGAGGAGGCCGCCTCCGACTTGGCGCGGGCGAAGCCCTCCGCCACTTCCTCGCCCGAGTAGGCGATGCGCATCCCCTTGCCGCCGCCGCCCGCGGAGGCCTTGATCATCACCGGGTAGCCGATCTCGTCGGCGATCTTCCTGGCGTGCTCGGGTGATTCGATCACGCCGAGGAAGCCCGGAACCGTCGAGACCTCGGCGGCGGCGGCCGCCTTCTTCGACTCGATCTTGTCGCCCATCGCGGCGATGGCCCCCGGGTTGGGGCCGATGAACACGATGCCGGCGGCCTCGAGCGCCTTCGGGAAGGCCTCGCGCTCGGAGAGGAAGCCGTATCCCGGATGGACAGCCTGGGCGCCGGTCTTCTTGCAGGCCTCGACGATCTTCTCGATCACGAGGTACGATTCGGAGGCGGCAGCGGGCCCGATATGCACGGCCTCGTCGGCCATGGCGACGTGCACGGCGTCGCGATCGGCATCCGAGTAGACCGCTACGGTCTTGATGCCCATCCTCCGGGCCGTCTTGATCACCCGGCAGGCGATCTCACCCCGGTTGGCAATCAGGATCTTGTCGAACATCGCTGGCGCACTGCTTTCGAGATCGCCGGATTGCGCACCGGCTTGACTGTCCCGATAGATCAGTTGCGCCGCGGACGGAAGCTGCGCCTTGGTCTGAGGCTCAGGCGGCCAGGGCGAAGGTCATGCGCGGGGCCTGGACCGTGTCGCGGACGCGACGGTTGGCCTCGAGGGCGAAGGCCACCAGTGATTCGGCGCTGCTCTCGGCCTCGCGGACGACTTCCATGGCGATCCGGGCACCCACCGCGCTCGGGCCGTCGCGGCCGCTGAGCGAGGCGGCGAGCCACGCGGCGACGTCGCGGTCGATGTAGCCGGTCGGGCGCGAGCCCCACACGGCGAAGTCGACGACCGAGGCGACCAGGAAGTCGGCGAAGGCGTCGGAACCGATCACCGCCCGCTCGAGGGCGATCAGCAGGTCGGCCTCCTCGCGGTTCATGAGGCCGTCCGGGAGAACCTCGCGCTTCAGGACGAGCAGGTCCTCGTCGCTGATCGTGCCGGCCGAGACAGCATGGTTGCAGAACTGTTGAACGGAAATGGTGGTCATGATCGCCTGCCTCCCCGACCTTTGTTGCGGTCGGCTCTAGTCCCTGTGTGTCTTCAACTTACGGGACCGCTCCCCTTCCAGAGGTTAATGGCGAGATCTGAACGGAAGTTCAGGTAAACACCCCCCGAGCAAGCAGGCTTATTGGGACGTTGACCGGTTGCGTTACCGGACGATGACCGTGGCTCCCACGGGCACCCGGTTGTAGAGGTCGACCACGTCGATGTTGCGCATCCGGATGCACCCCGAGGAGACCGCCTGGCCGATCTTCTCGGGCTCGTTCGTGCCGTGGATCCGGTAGAGTGTGTCCCGACCGCGGTCCGACAGGTACAGGGCGCGGGCGCCGAGCGGGTTCATCGGGCCGCCCTGCATGGCGTGGACGTGCGGCCAGCGCCGGATCATCTCGGCCGGCGGGTTCCAGGCCGGCCACTCCGCCTTGCGATCGATCCGGGCCGTGCCGGTCCAGCCATACGCCTCGTCGCCCACCGACACGCCGTAGCGCATCGCCCGGCCGTTCGGCAGGACGAGGTAGAGCTGGCGCTCCCTGGTCTCGACGACGATCGTGCCGGGCGCTTCCCGGGTCGGGTCGGCGATCTCGTAGCGGGCGAAGTGCGGATCGAACTCGGCCTCGGGCACCAGGGCCATGTACTCGGCGTCGCGGGCCGAGAGCGCCGGATCGGGCACGCCCTTGAAGGTGCAGCCCGCCAGCAGCAGGGCGCAGCCGAGTCCCGAGATGATGCGCATATCCCCGCCTCGAAGGTCGTCGCGGCCGCGGCCGCGGACGGGGCGCGCGGATCGCCGATCCGGGTCCGTCCCGTGGAAGAATCACGCAACCATAAGGGGGCAACGGCACCCCGCCGTAGTCCGCGCGTTGGGCCCGTGGCACATTGCCGGCTCCTGTTGCCGGTGCGCGACAGGCGAGCACCCCGGGAGCGACCCTCGTGACCACCCTCTACGTGAGCCATCCCGCCAGCTTCGATCATGAGGTCCCCGAGGGGCATCCGGAGCGACCGGCCCGGATGCGCGCGGTGGAGCGGGCCCTGGAGGACGAGCGCTTCGCGGGCCTCGTGCGGGCCACGGCGCCCCGGGGCGAGATCGAGGCCGTCACCCTCGCGCACCCGCGCGAGTACGTGGACGCGCTGGTGGCGGCGGTGCCCGAGCACGGCATGGTCGGCATCGATTCCGACACGATCCTGTCGGCGGGCAGCCTCGAGGCGACGCTGCGGGCCGTGGGCGGCGGGATGCACGCCGTCGACGCCGTCGTCGGCGGCGAGTGCCGCAACGCCTTCGTGGCCATGCGCCCGCCCGGCCACCACGCGGAGCGGACCCGCGCGATGGGCTTCTGCCTGTTCAACCACGCCGCCATCGCAGCGCTGCACGCCCGGAAGAAGCACGGCGCCGAGCGGGTGGCGCTCGTGGACTGGGACGTCCACCACGGCAACGGCAGCCAGGACATCTTCTGGAACGACGCCTCGGTGCTCTACTGCTCGACCCACCAGATGCCGCTCTATCCCGGGACAGGATCGCCGTCCGAGCGGGGCGAGAAGGACACGATCGTCAACGTGCCGCTGCGGCCGAACGACGACGGCGAGGTGTTCCGCGAGGCGTTCGAGACCGGCATCCTCTCCCGCCTGGAGGCGTTCCGCCCGGACGTGATCGTGATCTCCGCCGGCTTCGACGCGCACCGGCTGGACCCGCTCGCCAACCTGCGGCTGGAGGCCGAGGATTTCGGCTGGGCGACCCGCCGCCTGATGGACCTGGCCGAGCGCTGCGCGGGCGGCCGGGTCGTCTCGATCCTCGAGGGCGGCTACAGCCTCGAGGGCCTCGGCAAGTCGGTGGCCGCCCACGTCGACGCGCTGATGGGCCGCTGACGGCAGCTGCGTTGCGGTCGTCCGGCGGCACGCGATAATCGGCGTCTCGGAGGAGATCGCCGCCATGCCGCCACGGAGCCGTCTGCGCCCACCCCTGCGGAGCATTCCCGTCCCGGCCGCGGGCTCCGCTCGATGACGCTCGCGGGCTTCCTGACCTACGCGCTGGCCCTCGGGGTCGCTGCCGCGATCCCCGGGCCCGGCGTCGTCGCCCTCGTCGCCCGGGCCCTGGGCGCCGGTTTCGGCGCCGCGATGGCCTTCTCGCTCGGCCTGATCCTCGGCGACCTGACCTATCTCGCCGCCGCGATCTTCGGCCTGTCGCTGATCGCGGAGGCGCTCGGGGCGGTCTTCGTCGTCGTCCGCTACGGCGCGTCGCTCTACCTGGCCTACCTGGCGTTCCGGCTCTGGCGCGCGGCCGGAGCCGCAGCCCGGGTCGAGGGGGAATCGCGGGACCGGCCGTGGACCAGCTTCGTCGCCGGGCTGACCATCACCTTGGGCAATCCGAAGACGATCGTCTTCTACCTCGCGATCCTGCCAACGCTCGTCGATCTGCGGGGCGTGACGGCGGCGGATTGCGTCACCCTCGTCGTCATCACGGCCGCGATCCTCTTCGCCGTGATGACGCCCTACGCGGCGCTGGCGGCGCGGGCGCGCGAGTCTCTCCGGCGGCCGGCCTTTCGCGCGCGGCTGAACCGCGGCGCCGCGGCGATCATGGCCGGCGCGGCGGTCTGGACCGTCCTGCGCCGCGCCTGACCGGGGCGCTCTTCCGGGCCTCAGCCCTCCAGGGGCTCGTCGCCCAGGAGCTCGATGCCGAAGCCCGAGAGGCCGACATAGGAGCGGGACGAGGTGGCGAGATTGCGGATCGAGACCACGCCGAGATCGCGCAGGATCTGGGCGCCGAGCCCGACCTCGCGCCACTGCCGCGCCCGGAGCGCCTCCGTACCCTCGTCGGTGACGCTCTTGACCGGGACACCCGCGGTGCCGTCCCGGAGATAGACCAGCACGCCGCGCCCGGCCGCCGCGAAGCGCTTGAGCACGGCGTCGATCTGCTTGCCGCCGCCGATCACGTCGGCCGCGACGTTGGAGCGGTGCAGGCGCACCAGCACGTCGCGGCCGTCGCCGATCTCGCCCATCACGAACGCGAATTGCTGGATCGACTCGAAGGGCGTCGAGAAGACGTAAGCGTTCAGGTCGCCGTGGTTCGAGCGCACCGGGAAGTGTCCGACCCGCTCCACCAGACGATCGCGGGCCTGCCGATAGGCGATCAGGTCAGCCACCGAGACCTGCTTGAGGCCGTGCGTCTCGGCGAAGGTCTCGATCTGCGGCCCCTTCATCACGGTGCCGTCGTCGTTGGCGAGCTCGCAGATCACGCCCACGGGCGGCAGCTCGGCGAGGCGGCACAGGTCGACGGCGGCCTCGGTGTGGCCCGAGCGCATGAGCACGCCGCCGTCGCGGGCGATCAGCGGGAAGACGTGGCCGGGCCGCACGAAGTCGCCGGCGCCCATGTTGCCGTTGGCCAGCGCCCGCACGGTGTTGCAGCGCTGCTCCGCCGAGATGCCGGTCGTCAGCCCGTGCTTGACGTCGACCGTGACCGTGAAGGCCGTGCCCAGCGGCGCGTCGTTCGAGGCGACCATCGGGGCGAGGTGCAGGCGCCGCGCCTCGCTCTGGGTGATCGGCGCGCAGACGATGCCGCAGGTGTTGCGGATGATGAACGCCATCTTCTCCGGCGTGCAGAGCGAGGCGGCGACGACGAGGTCGCCCTCGTTCTCGCGGTCGTCGTCGTCGGTGACGACCACGATCTCGCCGCGGGCGAAGGCCGCGATGGCCTCTGTGACGGTGCAGTGGGGCACGGGCATTCTCGAATCGTTGGGACGGACCCGGATCAGGGCCGGGATCCGACCTGTCCGCGATGGCGCAGATAGTGATCGGCCAGCACGCAGGCCATCATGGCCTCCGCGACCGGCACGGCGCGGATGCCGACACAGGGATCGTGCCGGCCCTTGGTGACGAGATCGACCTCGCCGCCGTCGCGGGTGACGGAGCGGCGCGGGGTCAGGATCGAGGAGGTCGGCTTCACGGCGAACCGCACCACGACCGGCTCGCCGTTGGAGATGCCGCCCAGGATGCCGCCCGCGTGGTTCGCCAGGAAGCGCGGCCGGCCGCCGTTGCCGGCCCGCATCTCGTCCGCGTTGTCCTCGCCGCGCAGGGCCGCCGCCGCGAACCCGTCGCCGATCTCGACGCCCTTCACGGCGTTGATCGACATCATCGCGGCGGCCAGGTCCGCGTCCAGCTTGCCGTAGACCGGTGCGCCGAGACCGGGCGGCACGCCCTCGGCGACGACCTCGATGACGGCGCCGACCGACGAGCCGTCCTTCCGGAGCCCGTCGAGATAGGTCTCGTAGAAGGACGCCGTCTCGGCATCGGGGCAGAAGAACGGGTTGTTGCCGACCGCGTCCCAGTCCCAGCGGGACCGGTCGATGGCGTGCGGGCCCATCTGCACGAGGGCCGCCCGGATGGTCACGCCCGGGATGACCTTGCGCGCCACCGCGCCGGCCGCGACCCGCGCGGCGGTCTCCCGCGCCGAGGACCGGCCGCCGCCGCGGTAGTCGCGGATGCCGTACTTCACGTCGTAGGTGTAGTCGGCGTGGCCGGGGCGGTAGCTGTCGCGGATCTCCGAGTAGTCCTTCGAGCGCTGATCCGTGTTCTCGATCATCAGCGCGATCGGGGTGCCGGTGGTGAGCTGGCGGCCGCCGGTGCGGTCGTCCGCGAAGACGCCGGACAGGATCTTGACCTGATCGGGTTCGCGGCGCTGCGTCGTGAAGCGCGACTGGCCGGGCTTCCGGCGATCCAGCTCGGCCTGGATCTCCTCGGCCTCCAGGGGCAGGCCGGGCGGGCAGCCGTCGACGACGCAGCCGAGCGCGATCCCGTGGCTCTCGCCGAAGGTCGTGACGCGGAACAGGTGGCCGAAGGTGTTGTGCGACATGGCGCGGCTGCCTTAGCGCGGGAGCGGCGGGGGCACAAACGCGGCCCGTGCAGGGCGGCCGGGCAGACCCGCGCGCGGCGACGGGTCGGAGCGCCCGGCAGCCTCACCGGGCCTTCCGCGAACCGGGCAGATCGAGCCCGCCCCGCGCCTTGAGCGCCCGGTACGCCGCGACCGCCGCCGCGAGATCCCGGCGCAGCCGGCGCTCGTCGCCGAGATCGGCGAGGGCGTAGGTGAGGCCGAGGATGTGGGCGGCCTCGTAGCCCTCCGGCAACTCGCCCGCGCTGCCGAGGGCGATCGTCGCGTTCGGCAGCGCTTCGGCGAAGTCCGACAGCCGCGTCCTGAGCGCGGCGCCGCTGGCGCGAAGATGGGCACCGGCCGCCGCCGGACCGTGGCTGCGGATCGCCGCCACCGTTCCCTGCGCCAGCGACAGGTGCACCGCCTCGCGGTGCGCCGGAAACAGGTAGACGAGGTAGTAGCCCCGCGTGGCGCTGGTGGTGACGGCGGGATCGAACACGGCGATCCAGGGGATCGCGGCCCAGCGGCTCCCGCGCCCCGGGCTGCCCTTCACCAGGAACGGCCCGTCGATCGGCTCCAGGGCGGCGCGCAGCTCGTCCGGCGCACCCCTGCGGATGACGGCGGCGAGCGGGTGGCCGGCCGGCGGGTCGAGCCGGGCGAGCGGGTATTCCTCGACGATCCGCCGGAGCGCGTAGCCGAGGCTCACGGCCGCGCCAGCACCCCGCCGGTGATGGCCTCGCGTACGCCTGTGGTCGCCGGGAAGGTGATCGGCAGGCCCTTGAGCGAGCGCACCGCGAGGTACGCGAAGGCCTGCGCCTCCAGATAGGCGGAGGACCAGCCGATCGCGTCCGCGGTCGTGATCTCGGCGCGCAGGTGGTAGTTCAGGAGCCGCACCAGCTCGCCGTTGCGGGCGCCGCCGCCGGCCACGATCCAGCGGGTCGGGACCTCAGGGGCGTGATCGAGGGCGCGGGCCACGGCCCGGGCTGTGAAGGCCGTGAGCGTCGCGGCGCCGTCCTCGGTCGAGAGTTGTCCGGCGAGCTTGTGCGAGAACCAGTTCCGGTCCAGCGACTTCGGCGGTTTGCGGAAGAAGAACGGGTGCGTCAGGAGCCAGGCGAGCAGCTGCTCGTCCGGGCGGCCGCGGGCGGCGGTGCGGCCGCCATCGTCGAGGTTCTTGCCCTCGCGCTCCTGCATCCACTCGTCGATCAGGGCGTTGCCGGGACCGGTGTCGAAGGCGATGACGCCGCCCTTCGAGTCGATCAGCGTCGCGTTGGCGACGCCGCCGATGTTGAGGATGCCGAAGGGCCCGTCGAAGCCCGACGCCTCGGCGAGCGCCTTGTGGAAGACCGGCACCAGCGGCGCCCCCTGCCCGCCCGCCTCGATATCGGCCCGGCGCAGGTCCGAGACGACCGGGATGCCGAGCCGGGTCGCCAGCGCCTGCCCGTCGCCGATCTGGATCGAGATCCGCTGGTCCGGGCGGTGGATCACGGTCTGGCCGTGGAAGCCGATCACGTCGATCTCGGAGGCATTCAGGCCGTGCTCCTCCAGGAAGCGCTCCACGGCCTCGGCATGGGCGAGGGTGACGAAGGCCTCGGCCTCCGGCAGACGCCCCGGCCGGTCGGCGGGATGGAGGACGGATTCGGCGTCCTTGGTGGCCGCGCGCAGCAGCGCCTTCTCGTCGTCGGCGTAGCCGCGGTAGCCGGTGGGGCCCAGCGGCTCGAGGAAGTTGTTGTGGCCCTTGACCACGTGGACGCGCTCGCCGTCGGTCTCGATCAGCGCGATGTCGACGCCGTCCAGCGAGGTGCCGCTCATCAGTCCGATCGCGCGCATCATCGCCATGCCGTGCTGCCCCGTGCCTTTCGGCCAACGCCCTGCTAAGAGCGCGCCGTATCCTGAACCCAGCGCGAGCTAGCATGCGGGGCCTCGGCCTGTCGCGCCAGCGCGCGACCCGAGATGGCATCCATGACCGCCGAGAGCTTCGCGCCGAAATCCGACTTCCTGCGGATCCTGACCGAGCGCGGCTATATCCACCAGACCTCGGACCTCGCCGGCATCGACGCCGCGGCCCTCGAGGGCCGACTGACCACCTATGTCGGCTACGACTGCACGGCGCCCTCGCTCCATGTCGGGCACCTCCTGTCGATCATGATGCTGCACTGGCTGCAGGCCACTGGGGGCAGGCCCATCGCCCTGATGGGCGGCGGCACGACCCGGGTCGGCGACCCGTCCGGCCGCGACGAGACCCGCAAGATCCTCACCGTCGAGCAGATCGACGCCAACAAGGCCGAGATCCGCAAGACCTTCGACCGGTTCCTGCGTTTCGGCGACGCGGCCGGCGACGCCGTGATGGTCGATAACGCCGAGTGGCTGACCAAGCTCAACTACATCGAGATGCTGCGCGACGTCGGCCGCCATTTCTCGGTGAACCGCATGCTGTCGATGGACAGCGTGCGCCTGCGCCTGGAGCGCGACCAGGAGCTGTCGTTCCTCGAGTTCAACTACATGATCCTTCAGTCCTACGACTTCGTGGAGCTGAATCGCCGCTACGGCTGCGTCATGCAGATGGGCGGATCGGACCAGTGGGGCAACATCGTCAACGGCATCGATCTCGGCCGCCGCATGGGCACGCCGCAGCTCTACGCCCTGACCTGCCCGCTGCTGACCACGTCGTCCGGCGCCAAGATGGGCAAGACCGCGGCCGGCGCCGTCTGGCTCAACCCGGACATGCTGAAGCCCTACGATTACTGGCAGTTCTGGCGGAACACCGAGGACGCGGACGTGGCCCGCTTCCTCAAGCTGTTCACCCTGCTGCCCATGGAGGAGATCGCGCGCCTCTCCGCCCTCGCCGGCTCCGAGATCAACGCGGCCAAGATGGTGCTGGCCACGGAGGCGACCGCGCTGATGCACGGCCGCGAGGCCGCCGAGGCCGCCGCCGAGACCGCCCGCAAGACCTTCGTCGAGGGGACGCTGGCCGCCGACCTCCCGAGCGTCACCGTGCCGTCCGCCGCCCTGGAGGCGGGCCTCGGCGTGCTCACCGCCTTCGGGCCGGAGGTCGCCAAGCTCGTGCCGTCCACCAGCGAGGCGCGCCGTCAGATCAAGGGCGGCGGCCTGCGGGTCAACGACGTGGCGGTCACGGACGAGAAGGCCGTCCTCGGCCGCGGCGACGTGACCGCGGACGGGGTGATCAAGCTCTCCTTCGGCAAGAAGCGGCACGTGCTGTTGCGGCCCGAATAGGCCGCCCGAGACCGCCACGAGGGACGGAACGCGTGAGCATAGCCCGCATCCTGGTGATCGACGACGAGCCGCCGATCCGCCGGCTGCTCCGCACCGGTCTCGGGACGCAGGACTACGCGGTCGTCGAGGCGGCCGACGGGGCCGCGGCCCTCGCCGCCCTGGAGACCGGCGGGGTGGATCTCGCGATCCTCGACCTCGGCCTGCCCGACATGGCCGGCCACGCCCTCCTGGCGGCGATCCGCGAGCGCTGGCCCGACCTGCCGGTCGTGATCCTGTCGAGCCGCGACGACGAGCGCGGCAAGGTCGAGGCTCTCGATCTCGGCGCCGACGACTACGTCACCAAGCCCTTCGGCATGAACGAGTTGCTGGCGCGCATCCGCGCGGCCCTGCGCCATCGCCTCGCCATGCAGGGGGAGCGGCCGGTCTTCCGGGTCGAGGACCTCTCGGTCGACCTCGTCCGCCGCATCGTCCGCGTCGGCGAGCGCGAGGTGAAGCTGTCGCCGCGGGAATACGAGTTCCTGCGCGTGCTGGTGCAGCACGCCGGCAAGGTGCTCACCCACGCGCAGCTCATGCGCCACGCGCCGGCTTCGTCGGACCCGCAGTACCTGCGCGTCTACATCCGGCAGCTGCGCCAGAAGCTCGAGCCCGATCCCGAGCGCCCGCGCTACCTGCTCACCGAGACCGGCGTCGGCTACCGCCTGCGCGCGCCGGACTGAGCCCGGCGCGCCGGCTCAGGGCTCCAGCCCCTCCTCGACGCGCCGCGCGGCGCGCAGCTTCTCGACCCGCGCCACCGAGAACACCGAGGCCTCGTAGAGGAGCAGCATCGGGATCGCGAGGGAGAGCTGCGAGATGACGTCCGGCGGGGTCAGGATGGCGGCGGCGACGAAGACCAGCACGATCGCGTAGCGGCGCTTCTCGCGCAGGAACGCCGCGTCGATGATCCCGATCTGGCCGAGCAGTGTCAGGATCACCGGCAGCTGGAAGGCGATGCCGAACGCGAAGATCAGCGTCATGATCAGCGACAGGTACTCGTCGACCTTCGGGAGCAGCTTGATCGTCGGCTCCCCGGCGACGCCCACCTGCTGGAGCGACACCGAGAATTTGATCAGCAGCGGCATCGCCAGGAAGAACACCACGAGCGCGCCGAGCAGGAAGAAGATCGGGGTGGCCACGAGGTAGGGCAGGAACGCCTTGCGCTCGTTGCGGTAGAGGCCGGGTGCCACGAAGGCGTAGATCTGCGTCGCGATCACCGGGAAGGCGAGGAAGGCCGCGCCGAAGACGCTGAGCTTGATGTTGGTGAAGACCTGCTCGAGGAAGTGCGTGGCGATCAGCTCGGCGTTCTGCGCACCCACGATGGAGACGTAGGGATAGACCAGCACGTTGTAGATATCGCGCGAGAAGAAGAAGCACGCGAAGAACATCAGCACGAAGGCGATGAGCGACTTGATCAGCCGCGACCGCAATTCGATCAGATGTTCGAGCAGGGGCGCCCGGGACGCCTCGATCTCGGCCTCGTCCGCCTCGCTGATCATCGGGCAGCCGTGCCGTTCTTAGACTCTTCGGTGGCGGGATGCGCGGCGGGCGGGTCGAGCGGTGGGCCGAACGGATCGTCCACTGAGCCGGGCACGGGCAGGGGCGCCTCCGCGACCTCGGTCGTCGCACCATGGTCCGACGCGCCGGCGGGCGTCACCGGATGCGTATCGGCGGCGTGAGGTGCCGCCGCGGCTTCCTGCTCGGCCTTCAGCTGCGCCGTGGCGTCGGCCAGCGACCGGGTCTCGACCGGGGTCGTCTCGGGGCCGGGCATCTCCGGTCCCATCTTCTCCGGACCCATCTTGGCCCGGCCCTCGACGGCGCCCTTCAGTTCGTCGCGGATCGTCTGCACCGGATTGAAGGTCGAGCCCGCCGTGCGGACGGTGTTGCGGATGCCGTCGACCTCGCGTCGGACGTCGTCGAGCTCGGCCTCGCGGATCGCCTCGTTGAACTGCATCTGAAACTCGCCGGCCATGCGGCGCAGCTTCGTGGTGATCTGCCCGACGGTGCGCAGCGCCTTCGGCAGATCCTTCGGCCCGATGACGATGAGGGCGACGCCGCCGATCAGCATCACCTCGCCCCAGCTCATGTCCAGCATGTCGTCGACGGTCCTGCTGCCCCGAGATCCGGCACGGCGGCCGGACCCCGTCAGGCTCTACACGAGCGCGCGCGCTCTGACAGTCCTACAGTCAAGCTCGCCGTCAGACCGGCTTGCGCTCGCCGCCGGGGATATGACTCGCCGGGATCGCGGTGCCGGGGCTCGTCTCGGCGGTGTGCGGGATGGTGCGAACCGGCTCGGCCGGCGGCGGCGCGGCCTGGGCCGCCGGCGGGGTCTCGTCCTCGGCCATGCCCTTCTTGAAGGCCTTGATGCCCTTGGCGACGTCGCCCATCAGGTCGGACACCTTGCCGCGTCCGAAGAGCAGCATCACGATGACCGCGACGATGACCCAGTGCCAGATACTCATGCTGCCCATGGCAACCTCCTGCGGGCGCCCCGAAGAAGCGGGAGCGTGACGCCACGTCCGGTTGAGGATTTCGGGGCGAACCTAGGGATCGCGCCGCCCGAACACAAGCAGAGGCGATGCCACGGCCGGTGGAAGGCCGCGATGGATCGCCGCGCGGTGTCTCAGGTCAGGCGGCGGCGAGGGCCGCGGCGAAGCGGTCGCGGGCTTCCGCGACGTCGAGCCCGTCGCCGGCGGGGTCGAGCCGCGCCAGCGCGGCGGCGGCGCGCCGTGCGGCCTCGCCGGTCAGTTCGGGCGCCGCCTCGGCCACAGCCTGCATCTCGTCGCGCGCGCCGTTGCAGTGGAGGCCGATGTCGATCCCCGCCGCGAAGGCGCGCTCCGTCCGGTCGCGGAACGTGCCGGTCAGCGCGTGCATGGACAGGTCGTCGGTCATCAGCAGGCCGTCGAAGCCGATGGCGCCGCGGATGATGTCGCGGATGACGGTGTCCGACTGGGTCGCCGGCCGGTCGGGATCGATGGCGGTGAAGACGACGTGCGCGCTCATCGCCATCGGCAGGTCCGCGAGGGCGCGGAAGGTGCGGAAATCCTGCCCGGAGAGATCCGCGCGGGTCGCGTCGACCACCGGGAGGCCGTGGTGGCTGTCGCAGGTGGCGCGCCCGTGCCCGGGGATGTGCTTCATCACCGGCAGGACGCCGCCGGCCATCAGGCCCTCGGCGACGGCGCGTCCGATCTCGGCGACCCGCTCCGGGCTCGTCCCGTAGGCCCGGTCGCCGATGATGTCGTGCGAGCCCGGCGCCGGCACGTCGAGGACGGGGGCGCAGTCGACGTTGATGCCGACCTCGGCGAGGTCGTGCGCCATGAGGCGCGCGCCGAGCCGGGCGACGGTCGCGGCGCTGCCGTTCAGGCGGCCGTAGCGGCCGCCGGCCGGATAGGCCGGCCAGTGGGGCGGGCCCATCCGCTGGACCCGGCCGCCTTCCTGATCGATCAGGATCGGCGCCCGGTCGGACCCGACGCAGTCCCGGAGTGCCCCGGTGAGGGCGCGGACCTCGTCGGGCGTCCCGATGTTGCGCTTGAACAGGATGAAGCCCCAGGGCTTCACGTCCCGGAAGAAGGCCCTCTCCTCCGCCGTGAGCGACGGGCCGGTGCAGCCGAGAATCAGGGCGCGGGAGGTCATCTGGAACGACTCGGGGACAGCTCGGTTGCGGCGCGAAGACGGCGCGAGAACGGCGGCGGAACCGCCGGACGGCGCGAATCGATTGCGACAGAGTCGGGCGGGAACGGGGAGCCGGCAAGACCAAACCGCGGCCCGGGACCAGGGACGGCGCGATGGGGCCGCGCCTGTTGCCGCCGGGACTCGGTCGGACGCCCGACGCGGAGGCCAGACGCGGAAGGCCGCGGACGGGGTGCTGTCCCGTGCGCGGCCTCCGGTCAGGGCCTCAGTTCTTGGCCACGAAGCACTGGCCGCCCGCGCCCTGCAGGGCGCTGCACAGGCTCGCGGCCTGGGCCTTCTCCAGCGGTCCGACGCGGACGCGGTAGATCGTCTTGCCGTTGACCTCGGCCTGCCGGATCAGCTCGGGCTTGCCGGCGAGCTGCGCGTACTTGGCCTGCAACTGGTGGAACGCGGCCTTGGCCTCGGCGGCGGAGCTGCGCACCCCGAGCTGGACCGAGAAGCCGCTGACCGGGCCGGACTTCACGGCGTCGTCGTCCGTCGTGGTGCTGGCGGTGGTGTCGGGCGCGGCCGCCCCGGCCGGAGCGACGGCGGCGATGCGCTGGGCGGCCTTCGGCGGCGGCTTCACGGCCACCGGCTTGGGCGCCGGCTGCTCGACCGCGGCTTCCGGCTGCGCGTCGACGGGCGTGGCCGTGGTCGCCGGCATGGCTGCGGCGGTCTGGCGGACGGGCCTGGACTTCGGGGCCGGCGGGGCGGGCGGCTCGTCGCTCGGCAGGACCATGGTGGGGATCGGGGCCGGCCCGGCATCGGCGGCCTGCTGCTCGCGCGGCGGCGGCGCGGGCGGTGCCTCGGGCTTGACCGCGACGGTGCGGACGCGGCGCGGCTCCCCGAACGCCTCGAACGGGCCGCTGCCCGGCGTCGTGCCGCCCTGGGCGCCGCTCGGCTGCGACGGGCCCTGGGCCGCCCGGGCGGCCTCGGCCACGTCGAGGGGCTGCTCCTCGCGGTTCACGATCTTGATCTGGCCGTCCTTCTTGCCCTTCGGGTCGTAGATCTGCCGGTTCTGATCCGGGATCTCGACGCCGTCGGCGACCTTCGGGGCGACCTTGAGGGGCGTGGAATCGGCCTGGACCACCGGAACGCCGCCGTGGCCCGAATTGCTCAGGCCCTTGTAGGTGAGCGCCCCGGTGACGGCGAGCGCCACCACGGCGACGCCGGCACCCACCGAGACGAGCCGCCGCCGCGGATTGGCGCGCCGGAGCGCGCGGCTGTCCGCGTAGGTCTCCTCGTCGCCGGTCGAGGTCGGGCCGCTCTCCGGAGCGTAGCCGGCGCCCTCGCGGTGCGTGTCCTGCTCTACCGAGGCGAGATACTGGTCGAACGCGTCGGCCGGCGTGGCCTTGGCGGGTTCCGGGGCGAAGCTCGGCTCGACCCGGGCATTCCAGGCGGCCTGCTGCGGCGCGGCGGGCGCGACAGCGCGCATCTCGTCGCGGGCCGCGAGCAGCGCCCGGAACGGGTCGTCCTGGCCGACGATGCGGGCGAGTTCCGCCAGCGGGTCGCCCTTGCCGGACGCCTGCGGCGCCTGGCCCTTCTCCTGACGCAGATCGCGCGCGAGGGCGTCCAAATCGACCTGAGCGCGCGAAGCGTTCGTCATGGCAGCATCCTCACATCAACGCCGAAGACCGGCCCGATGCACCCGGGCCTATCGCATCTCGTCCGGCGCGGTCACACCGAGAATCGCAAGGCCGGCCGCCAGCGTGCTCCGCAGAGCTTCGACGAGCGCCAGCCGGGCCCACGTCGACTTTCGGTCGGTTGCATTAACAAACCGTAATTGCGGCAAGTCTTTGCCCTTGTTCCAGAAACTATGCAGCGCGGAGGCCAGTTCATAGAGGTGGAAGGCGATTCTGTGCGGCTCGTGCGCCAGCGCCGCGGATTCGAGGACCCGCGGGTACTGCGCGATGAGGCGCATCATCTCGATCTCGCCCGGGTCGCTCAGCACGGAGAGGTCCGCCTCACGGGCCAGCGCCGCGGCCGACAGGTCGGCGTCCGGGAAGGCCTCGCGCGCCTGCCGCTGCACCGAGCGGACGCGGGCATGGGCGTACTGGACGTAGAAGACCGGGTTGTCCTTCGTTTGCTCCACGACCTTGGCGAGGTCGAAATCCAGGGTCGCGTCGTTCTTCCGGTAGAGCATCATGAACCGGATCGCGTCGCGGCCGACCTCTTCGATCACGTCGCGCAGGGTCACGAACTCGCCGGCCCGCTTGGACATCTTGACCGGCTCGCCTGCGCGCAACAGCCGCACGAGCTGGCAGAGCTTGACGTCGAGCGTGGCCTTGCCGTCGCTGACCGCCTTCACGGCAGCCTGCATGCGCTTCACGTAGCCGCCGTGATCGGCGCCCAGGACGTCGATCAGCTCGGTCGCGCCGGCGAGATACTTGGCCCGGTGGTAGGCGATGTCGGAGGCGAAGTACGTGTACGAGCCGTCCGACTTCAGCAGCGGGCGGTCGCTGTCGTCGCCGAATTCCCGGGTGCGGAACAGCGTCTGCTCGCGGTCCTCCCAATCCTCCGGCAGCTGACCCTTGGGCGGCGGCAGGCGGCCCTCGTAGACGAGGCCCTTGGCGCGCAGTTCCGCGAGCAGGGACTTCACGGCCCCGCTCTCCTGGAGCGTGCGCTCGGAGAAGAACACGTCGTGGCGGATGCCGATCGCCGCCAGGTCGGCCCGGATCATCTCCATCATCATGCCGAGCGCGGTCTCGCGCACCGCGGGCAGCCACTCCGCCTCGGGCTTGTCGAGGAGCGCGCGGCCGTGAGTCTCGGCCAGCGCGGCGCCCACGGGCTTCAGGTAGTCGCCCGGGTAGAGGCCCTCGGCGATCGCGAAGGGCTCGCCCAGGGCCTCGCGGTAGCGCTGGAAGGCCGAGCGGGCCAGCACGTCGACCTGAACGCCGGCGTCGTTGATGTAGTATTCCCGCGTCACCTGCCGGCCGGCGGCGACGAGCAGGTTGCACAGGGCGTCGCCGAACACCGCGCCGCGGCCGTGCCCGACATGCATCGGCCCCGTCGGGTTCGCCGACACGTACTCGACGTTGATCGGGCCGCCGGGCAGCCGCGCGCGGCCGAACGCCTCCGGCGCCGTCAGCGCGTCGCGCACGACCGCGTGGAAGATCGCCGGGTCGAGCCGCAGGTTGATGAAGCCCGGTCCGGCGACGCTCGCCTCGACGATCCGCGGGTCCGCGCGGAGTTCCTCCGCCAGGGCCTCTCCGAGCGCCTTCGGATTGGTCCGCGCCTCCTTGGCGAGCACCAGGGCGGCATTCGTGGCGAGATCGCCGTGCGACGCGTCGCGGGGCGGCTCGACGACCACGCGGCCCAGGTCGAGGCCCTCGGGCAGGTGGCCGGCGCGGGTCAGCGCCTCCACGGCCTCGCGCACGCGCGCCTCGAACAGGGCGAAGATGTTCATGGGTCTCGATCTCGCTCGCGCGGGGGTCTCGTCGCCCGGCCCGTCCGGCCTGCGCCCGCCCCGGCGGTCTAGCAAGGGGGCGGGAGGGTGTCACGGCGCCGGGCCGCGCACCGAGCCCGCGGAATCCGCGATCGCGGCATCGCTCCGGTAACCACGTGCGCGTCGCCGACGGGTTATCCCGCGCGACGAATACGGATCGCCCAGTGTCCGTCTTGTCTCGAACGAGACGACACGGTGTCATCGTCGGCGATCGTGAGTAGGCCGATCGCGGAGTTACTGATGAAGACCTTGACGATTGCGGGCACGGCGCTCTGCGCGCTCATCCTGGCCGCGCCGAGTGCCGAGGCGGGCGGGTTCCGCGGCGGCGGATTCCATGGTGGCGGATTCCATGGCGGCGGATTCCGGGGCGGTTACCGCGGCGGCTACGGCTACCGCGGTGGCTACGCGGCCCGCGGCTTCTACGGGCGCGGCTACGGTTACGGCTACCGCGGCGGCTACGGTCGGGCCCTCGGCTACGGGCTGGCCGGCGCGGGGATCGGCCTCGGGCTCGGGCTCGCCGCCGGCAGCGTCTACGGCGGCTACGGTTATGGCGGCTACGGCTACGGCTACCCGGCCGCCTACGGCGGCTACGGCTACGGCTATCCCGCCGCCTATGGTGGCTACGGCTACGGCGGGTGCTACGGCAGCTTCACCTGCGGCTGCGGCTGCTGACACGCGCCGGCCCCGCGCCGGGCCCTCAGGGCTCGGCGAGGGGCAGGCCCCGGCTGGGCAACTCCCAGTGGAGGTCCGGCGTCGTCGCGTAGAGCTTGCGATGCGCCAGGACCGCGTAGGTGTCGGTCATGCCGGCGATGTAGTCGGCGACCCGGCGGGCGACCCGGGCCTCGGTGGCCCCGTCGAGACCGGCGCTCCACTCCTCCGGCATCCGGGCCGGCGCCGCGGTGAACGCGGCGAACAGGTCGTTGACGATGGCGTCCGCTTTCTTCCGCACGGCCACCACGCCGGGATGCCGATACATCCGCTCCCACAGGAAGCGCATGATCTCGGCGTCGGCCGCCGCGATCTCCGGCGAGAACACGATGACGGGCTGATCCGCGTTGCGGATGTCCTCGACGCGCTGCGGATCCAGGGCGGCGATGCGGCGGCCGCCCTCGCGGATGACGTCCTCGACGAAGCGGGTGATCACCCGGCGGGCGAGCTCGTGGATCATCCGCGACGGCTCCAGGCCCGGATGCAGCCGGTCGATCTCGTCGAGCAGCCCGGCCAGGAACGGGACCGCCCGCAGCTCCGGGATCTCGAACAGGCCGGCGCGCAGCCCGTCGTCGAGGTCGTGGGCGGCGTAGGCGATGTCGTCCGCCAGGGAGGCAGCCTGGGCCTCGGGGCCGGCCTGACTCCACAGGTCGAGGGGATTTAGCGCGTCGTATTCCAGGATCGCCGCCGGGATGCCGCGGGCGGCGTAGCGGGGCGTCGGGTGGCCGTCCGCGGTGAGCAGCGGACCGTTGTGCTTGACGAGGCCCTCCAGCGTCTCCCAGGCGAGGTTCAGCCCGTCGAAGCCGGCGTAGCGCCGCTCCAGCCGGGTGACGATCCGCAGCGCCTGGGCGTTGTGGTCGAAGCCGCCGTGGCGCGCCATGCAGGCGTCGAGGGCGTCCTCGCCGGTATGGCCGAAGCAGGTGTGGCCGAGGTCGTGGCTGAGGGCCAGAGCCTCCGCGAGGTCCTCGTCGAGACCGAGGGCGCGGGCGAGCGCCCGGCCGATCTGGCTCACCTCCAGGGTGTGGGTCAGGCGGGTGCGGTAATGGTCGCCCTCGTGATGCACGAAGACCTGCGTCTTGTGCTTCAGCCGCCGGAACGCTGTCGAGTGGATGATCCGGTCCCGGTCGCGCTGGAAGTCGCTGCGGGTCGGCGAGCCGGCCTCCGGGATCAGGCGGCCCCGGGTGCGGGCCGGGTCGGTGGCGTAGGGCGCGCGCCAGCGCTCACCGTTCGGTCGCACGGCATCCGCTCTGAAACTCACGCACCCTGCTCATGACGGCTCCCCGCCCGGCGCGTTGCGGCGCGGGCTTGCGGCTCATATCTTGTGGGGCGAGGCGCCCTCGGCAACGGGCCGGGCGCGCCGTCCACCGAACGAATGCGTGGCCAGAGACCGATGGCTGAGATCACCCTGACCGCCCGCGCGGCCAAGCGCATCAACGAGATCATGGTGGCGGAGCCGGCGGGCTCGTCGCTGCGGATCAGCGTCAACGGCGGCGGCTGCTCGGGCTTCTCCTACGCCTTCGACATCACCCGCGCCCGCGAGGCGCAGGACGTCGCGATCGAGCGCGACGGCGCCACCGTGATCGTCGATCCGGTCTCGCTCGAGTACATGAGCGGCTCGACCATCGATTTTGTGAACGACCTGATCGGGCAGTCCTTCAAGATCGAGAACCCGCTCGCCACCGCCTCCTGCGGCTGCGGCACCTCCTTCTCGTTGTAGTGCCCGGCCCGGCGCCGCCGCGCCGTTGCGTCCGTACGACACCTTTCCCGGCTCGATCGCCCGGGCCGGCGCGCGCGATTGCCTCGCCCGGCAAAACACGGCACGGCTAGGGCATCCCCGCGAGAGCCCTGGTCCGGACGCTGCCATGAACCACCCGAAGGCCCGTCTCCGCCTCCGGTCGGCCTGGGCGGCGGCCGTCACGCTGGCCCTTCTCGGCCTCGCGCCCGCGCCGCTCGCCGCGCAGGAGGGCGCCGCCGCCGTCCAGGACGTGACGGTCAACGACGTGGTGATCCCGCTGGGCGGCACGCTGCTGAAGGCTCCGAAGCTGACGGCCAGCGGCACCCGCCTCTCCAAGGAGGATCTCGCGGCGATCCTGCGCCCGGATTCCAACGTGCCCTGGGAGCAGCGCCTCGCCCGGCTCGACGCCGGCAGCCTGACCGTCCCGGTCCTCGTCTCCGAGAACGCGGGTCCCGGCGAGAACCGGCAGACCGTGACCTACCGCGACGTGGTCGCCCGCGACATCCGCGCCGGCCGCGTCGGCGAGCTGACGGCGGCCGGCGCGACGGTCAGCTCCGTCGCGGGGCCGAACCGCGGGTCCGGGACCTACGGTCAGGTGCGCGCCACGGAGCTGGATCTCGCCGCGCTCAGCCGGCTCTACACGGTGCCCGGCGACGGCAAGGGACCGGTCCAGCGCGTCTACGGCACCATCCAGGTCTCGGACGTCACCTACTCGGACGCGCGCGGCACCACCGTGAAGATCGCCCGCCTCGACGGCCGCGACCTCGGCGGCCGGCAGGTCCCGGACGGCTGGAGCGGTGCCTTCGCCATCGTGGCGAACGGCTTCGACGGCGCCAGCGACCGCCGACCGCTGGCCGCCGCCGCCGCCGATCTCATCGACGCCACCTCGGTCGGCAGCCTGGAGATGCAGGGCCTGAGCGTCAGCGACACCGATCCGAAGGGGCCGGTGCTGTTCGAGATCGGCCGGGCCGCCTACACCTCCTCGGGCTCCGAGGGCGGCACCACCCTGGACAACCTGTCGATGACCCGCGGCGCGCTGCGGATCCATGTCGGCCGCGTGGCCGCGCTGGGGACCTCCCTGGCGCCGACCGTCGCGACCCTCCAGGGCATCGCCGCCGAGCCGACGGGTGGCGCCGGCTTCTCCGACGTCGAGATGCGTCGCCTGACGCCGAAGCTCGGCACGCTCACCCTCACCGACCTGTCGATCGACCTGCCGCCCGAGGCGGAGGCCGAGCGGGCGGCCCCCCGCGACGTCCGGCCCCCGGCCCGCGGCGCCCTGCCCGATCCGGGCCGGTCGGCGCGGACACCCGAGCCCAGGCTGGCCGACAGGACCGTGGATCCCCTGGCGGTCACGGTGTCGCCGCGGCCGTCCCCCCGCGTCGCGCTGCGCGAGGCGGCCCTGGCCTTCGGCCCGCTGACCGACGGCGTGCCCAGCGCGACCCGCATCAGCCTCACCGGCCTGAGCCTGCCCGCCGACCTGCTCGCGGGCGCGCCGCTCCTCGGCCTGCTGCCGGCCTACGGCTACCGAGACCTCGACCTCGACCTCGTGGCCGACGCGAGCCTGGACGAGAAGGCCCGCGACCTCGCCCTGCGCGAGGTCACGATCTCCGGGCGGGACATCGGCACCGTCCGCCTGTCCGGCACGCTCGGAGGCATCGGGCCCGAACTGTTCTCCGGCACCCTGCCGGCGGCGACCATGGTGATGTTCTCGGGCAGCGCCAAGACCCTGAACCTGACGGTCGAGAATGCCGGCCTGTTCGAGCGCTTCCTGGCCGCGCAGTCGAAGGATCTCAGCCTCAAGCCGGACGAGTTGCGCAAGGAATACGTCACCGCCAGCCTGCTCGGCGTGCCGATCATCCTGGGCAACAGCGCGGCCGCCAAGGGGATCGGCGCCGCCATGGGCCAGTTCGTGATGAAACCCGGCAAGCTCGTGGTGCACGCCAAGTCCAAGGAGCCGGCGGGGATCGGCTTCATCGACCTGGGCGCGGCGCGCTCACCGGCCGCCGTCCTCGACCGGCTCGAGGTCGAGGCGAAGGCGAACTGAGGGGCACCGCGATCGGCCGAGGCCGTGGCCCGGCTCCGATGGCGACGCCCGCATATCTGGAAGGGCCGCCCATGCTCGCCGTCCGCCTCTCGAAGGCCGCCCTCGTCGGCGCCCTGGCACTGACCTGCACGCTGGTCGTGTACGGCAACGTCACGGAGCCGGCGGTGAACCTCGCCTTCGTGCAGCACGTGCTGTCGATGGACACGATCCTGCCGGATTCGGGCATCGCCGACCGCGCGATCACCGATCCGGCACTGCAGCGCGGCGCCTTCGCGATGATCGTCGCCGGGGAGGCTGTCACGGCGCTCCTGCTCTGGATCGGCGTCGCGCTGATGCTGGCGCGGCTGCGGGCTCCGCGCGGCGACTTCGACCGGGCCAAGACCTGGGCGATCGCCGGCCTGAGCGTTGGCTTCCTGGTCTGGCAGGCGGGCTTCCTGGGCATCGGCGCCGAGTGGTTCGGCATGTGGATGTCGAAGGTCTGGAACGGCCAGCAATCCGCCTTTCGCTTCGCCATGACGGTCCTCGGCGTGATGATCTACGTCGCCCTGCCCGAGGCCGAGGATCCGGAGGCGGGCCGCAGAGGCTGAGATCGCGCGGCCGGCACTGCCCCGACGCGGGGGCTGTCGTGCCGACCGCGTTCTCGAAGCTCGCCGCACTGCCACCCGGAACGATCGGGAATCGCGATCAGTTCGTTCGATAAGTTCTGTTGGATTGAACACTCGGCGAGAGGGATGGTGGCTCCCTGTTCTGGAGCCGAGCCGTGTCGAGCAGGTCCAACCCTCTTTCGATCGCGTGCCGCATCCGCGGTTCCGTAGCCAGGCTTGGCTCCCGCCTCGCGGTCAGCCTCGGAGCCGTTGGCCCGAGGCGGTCGAGGCCGCGATCGTCGGCCGAGTCCCGGACCCACACCCTCGCTCGCCGCGCTCACCGCCGTCAGCCTCCACCTGATCCACCTTCCGGCATCGCGCGATGCCCAAGCCCGGTTCGAGGATCGTCAGGAGAGAAATCGGACCGTGGAACCGCGATCTGCAAACCGCAGAGCAACGGTCATCGAGTTACCCCACGCTGTTGAGGAGACACCGCCGTGAGCCAATCCGCCCTTCCCCGCCGTGCCGTGCTGGCCGGCCTCGGCCTCGGAGGCCTCGCTGCGGCCGCCCCGGCTTGGGCCGCCGGCACGGTCAGACTCCCCCTGCCCGGCGGTCCCGAGCAGCGCGCGATCACGACCGCCTTCCCCGGGAAGGGCGCGATGATCCTGCAGCGCACCCGGCCGCCGCTGCTGGAGACACCCTTCGCGGTGTTCGACGAGGGCGTGTACACCCCCAACGACCGCTTCTACGTGCGCTGGCACTGGGCCGAGATCCCGACCGCGATCGACGTGCCGTCCTTCCGTCTGACAGTGCGCGGCCACGTCGAGACGGCCCTGTCGCTGTCCCTCGACGCACTCGCCGACATGCCGCGATTCGAGATCGCGGCGGTCAACCAGTGCTCGGGCAATTCGCGAGGCCTGTTCGTGCCGCGGGTCCCCGGCGCGCAGTGGGCCAACGGCGCGATGGGGAACGCCCTCTGGACCGGCGTGCGCCTGAAGGACGTGCTCGACCGCGCGGGCGTGAGGGCCGGGGCCGTACAGGTGCGCTTCGCCGGCCTCGATGAGCCGGTCGTGAGCGACGCGCCGCACTTCCGGAAATCCCTCGCCCTGGACCATGCCCGCGACGGCGAGGTGATGATCGCCTACGCGATGAACGGCGCGCAGTTGCCGCTGCTGAACGGCTTCCCGCTGCGCCTCGTCGTTCCGGGCCGGTACTCGACCTACTGGGTCAAGATGCTGTCGGACATCGAGGTTCTGGACAGGCCCGACGATCAGTACTGGATGGAGACCGCCTACCGCATCCCGGACGTGCCGGGAGCCAACGTCCGGCCCGGCCAGACCGGTTTCAAGACGGTGCCGATCGACCGCATGGTGCCGCGCGCCTTCGTGACGAATCTGCAGGACGGCGCCCGGGTCGCGGCCGGCGCGCCGGTGGCCGTGCGCGGCATCGCCTTCGGCGGCGATTGCGGGGTCAGGTCCGTGGAGATCTCGACCGACGGCGGCGCGTCTTGGGCGCCGACGCGGCTCGGGGCCGACGCGGGCGCCTACAGTTTCCGCCGCTTCGACGTCGGCTTGCCGGCCCTCGCGACCGGCACCCGCGCCGTCAAGGTCCGCTGCACCAACACGAACGGACTCGCGCAGCCGATGGACCCGGTCTGGAACGGCGCGGGCTTCATGCAGACCGGCGTCGAGACCGTGACGCTCCAGGTCGCCTGAGGAGGAGTTTCATGTCCCTGCCGCCAACAGCGCGCTGCCTGGCCGCGCTCGCCCTGATCCCCGTTTCCGCGGCCGCCGCGCCGGAACCGATGCGCTTCACGTCGCAGCAGGTCGAATGGCCCACGTCCGATCAGGTCTTCCCGGCGGGACCGGGCGCCGAGGCGATCAGCAACACCTGCCTCGCCTGTCACTCGGCCGGGATGATCCTCACGCAGCCCCCCCTGTCGAAGGCGCAGTGGAGCGGGATCGTCGACAAGATGATTCACAGCTACAAGGCCAGCGTGGATCCCGCCGACCGGCAGGCCATCATCGACTATCTCGCCGCGCTGAAGCCGCGGCCCTGACTGCGCCGCTCACGGCGCCCCGTCCCGGATCAGGCCGAGCAGGGCGTCCGCGGCGCGGCTCCGGTACCGCTCCCTGTGGCGCAGCATCCAGAAGGTCCGTGCCGGCAACGGGAACGGCGGCGCGACGAGCGCGCCGGCGGCCAGCTTGCCCGCCACGACCGCCTCCGACAGGACGCTGGCACCGGCCCCGGCCTCGATCGCGGCGAGCACGGCCTCGTTGGAGGGCAGCTCGAGCGACACCGTCACATCCGTGAGCGCCAGCCCCGCCGCCGCGAGCGCCGCCTCGAAGGCGGAGCGCGTTCCGGAACCCGCCTCGCGCAGCACCCACGGGTGGCCCGCGAGATCGGCGGCCGTCAGGGTCTCCCGGGCCGAGAAGGGGTGGCCGGCCGGCACGACGAGCACGAGCCGATCCTGCGCGACCGCCGCGCTCGCCAGAACCGGATCCTCGACCTCGCCCTCGACGAAGCCGAGTTCGGCCGAACCATCGGCGACCGCCCGCGCCACCTCCGCGGTGTTGCCCACGGCAAGCCGGATCGTGATGTCCGGATGGGCGGCCCGGAACGCGACGAGATGGCGGGGCAGCCAGTGGCTGGCGATGGTCTGGCTCGCGTGAACGCGCAGGCTTCCCCGCCGCAGGCCGCTCAGGTCGGCCAAGACCCGCTCGGCCGCCTCGGCGCGGGCGAGGACCGCACGGGCCTCTTCGAGGAAGACGCGACCGGCATCGGTCAGCTCGATCCCGCGGCCGACCCGGTGGAACAGCTTCACCGCGTGGCGCTCTTCCAGCCCGGACACCGCGGCGCTGACCGCGGACTGCACGATGTTCAAGGCCTCGGCCGCGCGGGTGACGTGCTGACGCTCTGCGACCGCCACGAAGATGCGCAACTGATCGAGGGTCATCGACGGGCTCTGCGACCGCGAGGGACGATCCAGGCTACCACGCCTTCGCGCCGCGCCCTGTCGTGAGCGCGAGCGCCGTCGCGGCCAGCGCCAAGGGCGCGAAGGACACCCAGAGAACCGTGTCCCAGCCGTAGCTCGTCAGCAGGCCCCCCGACGAGAACGAACCGACCGCCACCATTCCGAACACGATGAAGTCGTTGATCGACTGCACCCGCGTCCGCTCCTCCGGGCGATGACAGTCCAGCACCATCGCGGAGGCGCCGACGAAGCCGAAATTCCAGCCGACGCCGAGGAGGATGAGGGACAGCCAGAAATGCCCGACGTCCGCGCCCGCGAGTCCGACGAGCGCGGCCGCCCCCGTCAAGGTGAGGCCGGTCGCCACCACGCGGGACGCGCCGAAGCGCGTGATCAGTCGCCCGGTGAAGAAGCTCGGGCCGTACATGGCGATGACGTGCCACTGCAGGCCCAGATTGGCATCCTCCTGCGCGTGGCCGCACAGGCGCATGGCCAGCGGGGCGGCCGTCATGACGAAGTTCATCAGCAGGTAGGACACGGCCCCGCAGATCACCGCGATCACGAAGCGCGGCTGCGCGAGAATGACGGCCAGCGGTCGTCCGCCCGAGACGGACTCGGCGGACGGCCGCGGCAGGCGAACGCCCGCCAGGATCAGGGCGGCCGCGGCGGCGACGGCGGCCTGGGCCAGGAAGGTGGCGGCGAACAGGTAGGGTGGCCACAGGTCCATGGTGTGGGTGACGAGCTGCGGCCCGATCACCCCGCCGAAGACGCCGCCGGCCATGACGGCCGACAGCGCCCGCGGGCGGCGGTCGGCCGGAACGCAGTCCGCGGCGGCGAAGCGGAACGAGAAGACCACGGCCGCGTAGGCGCCCCCGAGGAACATCGCCGCGCAGAACAGCCAGAAACTGGCCGCGACGATCGCCCAGGCCGAGAGCAGGCCGACGAGCACGCCGCACCCGGTGCCGACCATGAAGACGGTGCGGCGCCCGTGGCGCCTGGCGATGCTGCCGGTCGGAAGGGCGCAGGCGGCCATCCCGACCACGAAGATCGAGATCGGCAATGTGGCCAGAACCTTGCTCGGCGCGAGCATGTTGCCGACGACCGCGCCTGTCGCGAACACGACGGTCGAGTTCGCGCCGGCGAGGGCCTGCGCGACGGCCAGCCTGACCACATTGCCGGTCCCCGACAGGTCGGCAACGGGGGCGCGGTCGATGGCCGAGGGGGACGTGCGGGACATCGGGACGCTCTGGATTCGACAAGGCTCCGCGGCCGGCCGGTCCGGCGTTCATCGCGGCGCGGGGCCGACTTCGGGTGGGCCGGTGCGACGAGGGCACCGGTATAGCGGCGGCGTTCTCGTCCGTATCGCGACGCGATGACAAACCGTGCCGCCCGGTCCTTCGCCGCAATTCGCGCATCCGGGTCGATCGGCGCCCGCTCTCCACAGGATCGCCCGCCGTGCGGCAGCGATCCCGAGCGGTCGCGCCTGCCGCGGCTCTTCAGCCCTGTAGGCTTTCGCCCCACCGCCCGACACGGCCTCCGCCGCGTCGCTGAAGGTGCCGCGTTCCAGCACCTCCCGCGCCGCGTGCGCGAGACCGCCGAGGACCGCCCGCGCGAACCACCCGCCGATACTGATCCGCACCTCCCTCGGGCGCCCCTACGCCAATCGGGTCCCGCGGGGGGATGGCCTGCCTGGCCGGGGATCGTCCGAGGTTGAGATGGAGGGAGGTTCAACGATCCGTTCGGGAGGCGCGCTGAACGCAGTGGCCGACCTGGACCGATGGCATCGGCCGAACGGCCGGCGCGACACGCGTCACTGCGCGATGATCTCCGGATGCTGCGCGGAGAGGTTCGCCCGCGTCGCCTCGGCCCAGGCGCGGTCGCGTTCCCGGCGCGGCCGGTCGAGGCGGACGTCGGCGATGAGACTGGCCGGGCGCCGCGACACGAGGAGCAGCCGGTCTGCGATCCCGATCGCCTCGGCGACGTTGTGCGTCACCATCAGCACGCTCATGCCGGCCCGGTCCACCGTGTCCACCACGAGGCCGCGCAGCTCCGCGGCGGCGGCGTCGTCGAGGGACACGAACGGTTCGTCGAGGACGAGGACGCGCGGGCCGTCGGCCAGGGCGCGCGCCAGCGCCACGCGCCGCTGCATGCCCAGCGACAGCGCCTTCGGGTAGCGCGTCCGCCACGCCGTCAGGCCGAGCCGCGCGAACAGATCGTCGAGATCGCGCCCGCGCCGTGCCCGGGGCAGGCCGAGGCGGACGTTGTGCTCGACGCTGCGCCAGGGCAGGAGCCGCGGCTCCTGGAACACGATGCCCGCCCGGTCCGCGCCGGAGACGCGGCCCTCGAACGCGGTGTCGAGGCCGAGCAGGATCCGCAGGGTGGTGGTCTTGCCGGCGCCCGACGGCCCGATCAGGCAGACGATCTCCCCGGCGCCGACGCCGAAGGTCAGGTTCCGGACGGCCTCGACCGCCTCGGCCCGGGCGGGCCGGTACCATTTCGACGCGATCGCGACCTGGAGGACGGGCTCAGCGCCAGCGACGGACATAGGCTTCGAGCCGCTGGAGGAGGAGGACGTCGATGCCGATCATCACGGCCATGAAGACGAGGCTGTAGCCGATGATGGCCGCCACGTCGGTGCTCTGGACGAAGTAGTAGTTGATCGCGAAGCCGACCCCGTCCGGGCGCCCGAGCAGCTCCACGACCAGCACGATCTTCCAGGCGAGCGAGAGGCCCGACCGCGCCGCCGTGACCATGTAGGGCTGGAGCTGCGGGATCAGGATGTCGCGGGCCCAGCTGCGCCGGTCGAGTCGGTAGGCGCGGGCCATCTCGTCGAGCCCGGGATCGAGATTCCGCGCGCCCTCGCGCACGATCACCGCGACGTTCGGCAGCTTGTTGAGCACCACCGCCAGGATCGCGGCGGTCTCGGTGAGGCCGACCCAGACATAAGCCAGGACCGTGATCACCAAGGCGGGCGTGTTCAGGAGGACGAGCAGCGGCGTGTCGAGGGTGAGGTCGGCGGCCTTGGACCGTCCGAGCGCGACGCCGAGGAGGACGCCGAGGACCATCGCCACGGTGAAGGAGATCGCCACGCGGAGCAGCGTCATGCCCACGTTGTGCGCGAGGTCGCCGCGCTCCGCCTCCTGAACGATGAAGCGCAGCACCGCGAGGGGCGCCGGCAGCAGGCGGGAGCCCGCCTCCATCGCGGCGAACTGCCAGGCGGCGAGGAGCACGGCCAGGGACGCGATACGGGTCAGCGCGCCCATGCGGTCCCGATGATCCTGATAGTCTTGACGGTCGACACGCGCGCCCGCCGGGCGGCCGCCTCAACCATTGCGGCCGGTGTAGTAGAGGTCCGGCGGGAGCGCGCTGCCCTTTCCGACGAGGCGGGCGCCGCCGAGCCGCGCCATCACCGCGTAGAGCTTCTCGGCGTCGGCGCGCTCCTCCGCGATGGAGCGGCGCGGAATGCCGGCCAGGAAATCGTGCTTCAGGGCCTCGAAGGTCGCCTCGTCCTCCGCCGCCATCAGCGGGCGCACGATCTCCCACGTGCTGGGGTCGGAGGCGAGCATGTCCTTTGCGGCCCGCGAGGCCCGGGCGAAGGCCGCCACGGCCGCGGGCTTCTCCTTCACGGTGGCGTCCTGGAACAGGTAGCCGATCAGCGCCACGTCGCCCGGGACCCCGAGGGCGTGCATGATGTCCTCGGCCCCGACCAGCTGCCGATAGCCCTTGGCCTTCAGGCGGGCGCAGTAGGTCCAGTAGGTCAGCGCCGCGTCGAGGGCGCCCTGCTCCAGCTTCAGCGTGATCAGAGGCGGGGCGCCGTAGGCGATCTCGGCGGCCTGCTCGAGGTCGATGCCGGCCGCGTCCTTGGCCTGTGCCCGGAGGAGGAGCCAGTTCTTGTCCAGGGGGCCGCCCGCCACCCCGAGGCGCTTGCCCGCGAGATCCTTGAGGCTCTTCACCGGGCTGCCGCCCGGCACCATCACGCCGCCCTCGGAGGTCGAGTACGGGATGAAGCGGACCGCCTGGCCGTCGTTGCCGAGGCGGGCAGCCCAGAGCAGGTCGCCGATGATCGTGTCGACCTGCCCGCCGATGAAGCTGATCCGGGCCGCGTCGTTGCCGGCGAGCTTGACCGCGTCCAGCTCGAAACCGTTGGCCGTGTCGAGGCCGCGGGCCTTGATCACGGCCGCCTCCCAGGTGGACGTGCCGAAGGGCAGGCTGCCGAGGCGGATCGTCGGCACGTCGGCGCGCGCCGCCCGCAGGCCGAGGCCGCCGAGCAGGCCCCCGGCGAGCATCGCGCGCCGTGACAGCATCACGCCTTCTCCCATCGTATTGCGCAGTCTTCAGCGGCGGCAGACTGGAGTGCCGATCGAGCCGGACGCCATTGCCAAAAGGTCATAGGGCTCACACCGGTTTCCGTCCACCATGGCAAACACGCTTGCGCGCAACCGGCCGCGGCGGCACCCTCGGCCGCGACGGTTTCATCGGAGATGGATCATGAGCGAGCGACGCGAGGGCGCACTGGACGACGCGACCGTGGAGGCGCGGCTGAAGGCCGAGCTGCCCGCCTGGCGGCTGGAGGACGGGTGGATCCGGCGCACCTACAAGACGTCCGGCTGGAAGAGCACCCTGATGGTGATCAACACGGTCGGCCACCTCGCTGAGGCGGCGTGGCACCATCCGGACATCACGGCCTCCTACGCCTGGGTCGAGGTCCGGCTGATGAACCACGCGGCCAAAGGCATCACCGACAAGGATTTCGCCCTCGCCCGGAAGATCGAGGAGGTCGTCTCCTGGCAGCCGGGCCTGGAGGGACAGGGGCTCGAGGGCACCCCGACCGATCCGCGCTTCGCCTACATCAAGTACGAGAAGTAGCGGTCGCCGCGTGCGTCACCGCGGCTCCTTCACCCGGCGGCACTCCGTCTTCAGGTAGGCGGTCTTGCCGATCTCCTCGCGCAGCTCGGTGCGGGCGATGATCTCCTGCCAGCCGGTGGCGCAGCCGAGTTCGTTGGCGACCCGGACCTTGCGGACCTCGAGCGCCTGGGCGTCCGTGCAGGAATCCTGGGCGATCCCGTTGGCACAGACCAGGACGACGGCGATGAAGGCGTTCATGGGCAAGACGGTCCTCGTTTCCGTCGCACCCTACGCGCCGGAACACCGTCGGGTTTCCGGCGGTGTGGCCCCGCTCGCGTGAAATATCGTCACGGTCGGCCCGCCCTGAGGGGGCGGAGGGGCGGGCCGACCGTTTCTCGCAGCGCCCGCGGGCGCCGCGATCGCGTGAGCCGGCCGATCAGCCGGCGTGGGCCGCCGGCGCGCCGCCCGTCTCCGGGCGGATACGGTAGCAGCCGACGTAGAGCGCGGGCAGGAACAGGAGCGTCAGGAAGGTCGCCGCCAGGATCCCGCCGATCATCGCGAAGGCCATCGGCCCCCAGAACACCTCGCGGGCGATGGGGATCAGGCCCAGGCTCGCCGCGGCGGCGGTCAGGAGGATCGGCCGCATGCGGTGGTGGGTCGCCTCGAAGACCGCCTGCCAGGGCGCCATCCCCTCGGCCCGGAACTCCTCGATCTGGCTCACCAGGATCACCGCGTTGCGGATGATGATCCCGATTAGCGCCAGGATGCCCAGGATGGCGACGAAGCCCATCGGCTTGTCGAACAGGAGCAGCGCCGGCACCACGCCGATCAGGCCGAGCGGCGCCACGGTGAAGACGAGGAGCATCCGGCCGAAGCTCTGGAGCTGCATCATCAGCAGGAACGCCATGGCCAGCAGCATGACCGGGACCACGGCCGCGATCGGGCCCTGGCCCTTGGCGGATTCCTCGACGGCGCCGCCGGTCTGGACCGTGTAGCCCTCCGGGAGCGCCTTGATGAAGGCGTCGAGACCGGGCTGCAGGGCGGCCACGATGGTGGCCGGCTGGGTCGCGTCGTGGATCGTGGCGCGCACCGTCACGGTCGGGAGGCGGTCCCGGCGCCAGACGATCGGCTGCTCGAGATCGTAGCCGATCCGCGCGAAGGCGAGCACCGGCACCACCGTGCCGTTGGCGAGACCGACCTGCAGCGACTGCAGGGTGTCCAGCGACGACCGCTCGACGGCGCGGGCGCGGCCGACGACGTTGACGAGGTAGATCGAGTCCCGGACCTGCGTGATCGCCTGCCCGCCCTCGATCCCGTTCAGGATGCCGGCGACGTCCTGGCTGGTCACGCCGAGCTGGCGCGCCTTGTCCTGGAGAATCTCGACGCGCAGCACCTTGCCGGGCTCGTTCCAGTCGAAGGTCGGCACGTCGAGGCGCTTGTCGGCCGCCACCACGTTGGCGAGGTCGAGCGACAGGCGGCGCACCGTCTCCATGTTCGGGCCGCTGAGGCGGTACTGCACCGGCCGGCCCACGGGCGGCCCGAGGCTCAGGGGCTGCACCAGCACGTCGGTGCCGACGAAGTCGCGCAGGCCGATCGTCTGCAGGCGCGCCATCACGCGGTCGCGCACCTCCAGCGACTTCGTGACGATGACGATCTGGCCGAAGAACGCGTTGGCGAGCTGCTGATCGAGCGGGAGGTAGAAGCGCACCGCGCCCTCGCCGACGTAGGACGACCAGCTCGTCACGTCCGGATCGTCCTTCAGGTTCGCCTCGAACCGGTCCATCTGCGCCCGGGTCTCGGCGATGGTGGCGTTCTGCGGAAGGGTCAGGTCCACCAGCACCTCGGACCGGTCCGAGGACGGGAAGAACTGCTGCTGCACGTGCCCCATCCCGACGATGGCCGCCGCCATCAGCCCGAGACAGACCACCACCGTCGTCCAGTGCCAGCGCATGGCGAGCCGCAGCGCCCAGACGAACAGGCGCGTGAAGATCCCCTCCTTCTCCGTGTGGTGCTTCATGGTCTTCGGCAGGAGCGTGACGCCGACGAGCGGCGCGAACAGGACCGCCACGACCCAGGAGACCAGCAGCGAGGCCGCGATCACCACGAACAGCGAGTAGGTGTACTCGCCGGCGCCGGAGCCGTTGAAGCCGATCGGCAGGAAGCCCGCCACCGTCACGAGCGTCCCGGTCAGCATCGGGAACGCCGTCGACGTGTAGGCGAAGGTGGCGGCCTTCCGCAGCGTGTCGCCCCGCTCCAGGCGGGCCACCATCATCTCGACGGTGATCATGGCGTCGTCGACGAGGAGGCCGAGCGCGATGATCAGCGCGCCGAGGGAGATGCGCTGGAGGGTGACGTCCATGATCTGCATGACGACGAAGACGATCGCCAGCACCAGCGGGATCGACACGGAGACGACGAGGCCGGCCCGGACGCCGAGGCTCACGAAGCTCACCCCCAGCACGATGATGACGGCCTCGACCAGCGCCTGGGTGAAGCCGCCGACCGCGTGCTCGACCTGCTTGGGCTGGTCCGACACGAGATGGACGCCGACACCGAGCGGCAGGGTGGCCTCGATGGCGCGCATGCGCTCCTTCAGCGCCTCTCCGAAATGCAGCAGGTTGGCGCCCGGACGCATCGCGATGGCGAGGCCGATCGCGGGCTTGCCGTCCACCCGGAACAGCGGTGCGGGCGGATCCTCGTAGCCGCGGCTGATCTCGGCGATGTCGGCGAGGCGAAAGAAGCGGTCATTGACCCGCAGGTTGAAGTCCTGGAGCGAGGCCTCGGAGGCGAAGGAGCCGCTGACCCGCAGCGAGATGCGCTCCGGCCCGGCCTGCACCACGCCGGAGGCCGAGACCGCGTTCTGCGCCTGCAGGGCCTTGATCAGGGCCTGGAAATCGATGCCGTAGCCGGCGAGCTTCCGGGTGGAGAAGTCGAGGTAGATCGTCTCGTCCTGCGTGCCGATCAGCTGGGTCTTGCCGATATTGGGCACCCGCAGGACCTCGGTGCGGATGCCCTCGACGTAGTCGCGCAGCTGCCGGTGCGTCAGGCCGTCGGCCGTGAACGCGTAGATATTGCCGTAGACGTCGCCGAACTCGTCGTTGAAGAACGGACCCTGCACGCCCTCCGGGAACTGACCCTTGATGTCCCCGAGCCGCTTGCGGACCTGGTAGAAGGCCGGCTGGATCTCGTTCTTCTTGAGCGTGTCGCGGAACTGGACGAAGACTGTCGACGATCCGGGCGTCGTGTAGCTGCGGACGAAGTCGAGGCCGTTGAGCTGCTGGAGCTCCTTCTCGACCCGGTCGGTGACCTGATCGAGGGTGTCCTTGATGGTCGCGCCCGGCCACGTGGTCTGCACCACCATGGTCTTGATGGTGAAGGGCGGATCCTCCTCACGGCCGAGGCGGGTGTAGGCCATCAGGCCCGCGATCAGCGAGACCAGCATGAGGAACCAGACGAACGAGCGGTGCCCGAGCGCCCAGTCGGAAAGGTTGAAGTCCTTCACGCGAAAACCCCGTGCGGTCGGATCAGACGGCGCCGTCGGTCAGGCGCACGGCCTGGCCTTCCTTGATGACGTGGACGCCCGCGACCACGACGCGCTCGCCGGCCTTCAGGCCGGCGACGACCGCGACGCGGCCGTCCTCGGCGTTGTCCCGCGCCGCCACGGTGACGTCGCGGCGCGCTACCGACTTCCCGTCGGGCGAGACGACCCAGACCGAGCGGCGGTCACCGTCCTCAAGCAGCGCCGAGGCGGGCAGAAGGACGGTGGGCGCGACCTTGCGCATGAGCGACACGTTGATGGTCGCGCCGAGCCGGAAGGCCGGGCCGGGATCGTCCAGGGTGATCCGGATGCGCTTGGACCGCGTCCCCGACTCGGCGAGGGGCGCGATCTCGCGGACGCGCCCGCGCGCCGTCAGCTCCGGCGCGCTCTGGAGCGCGACGGTGAACACGCCGTCCGACGGCAGAGCCCCGACATGGGCCTCGGGAATGTCGACCACCGCCTCACGGACGTCGGGCCGCGCCACGGTCACGACGCCCTGGCCGGCGCTGAGCACTTGGCCGACCTCGGCGAGGCGCTGGGTCACGACACCGTCGAACTCGGCCTTCAGCTCAGTGTAGCCCATCTGGTCGCGGGCCTTCTGGAGGCTCGCCATCGCCTGATCCACCCGGGCCCGGGCGGTCTCGCGCTTGGCGACAGCCTGATCGAGCGTCGCCTGGGAGACGGCGTTGCCGGTCATCAGGCGCCGGGTCCGCGACTCCGCGGCCTCTGCGTTCTCGGCCTGCGCCTTCGCGTCGGCCAAGTCGGCCTCGGCGCGGGTCAGGTCGAAACGGGTCACGATGGTGTCGAGGGCCGCGAGGCGCTGGCCGCGGGTGACGAGGTCGCCGATCGTCACGTCCCGCGCGACCATGCGCCCGGGGATCTGAAAGCCGAGCTGCGCTTGGTAGCGCGGCTCGATCGTGCCGGCGAACGGCCCGAACGTGACGGTGTCACTCGGTACGACAACCTGCGTCAGCACCGGACGGACCGGGGCCGCCGCGGCCTCGCCTCCCTCCTCGCCGTGACCGTTGCACCCGGCCAGTGCCGTCGCGAGGAGGCCCAGGACGAGATACGCGCGCGCCGTCATGGGCGGTCTCCGATCTCGGCGGCCGCGACCGTCTGGCCGGGACGCAGGAACTGGATGCCGGCGACGACCACGCGCTCGCCCGGCTCGACGCCGCGCTTCAGCGCGATGATATCGGGGCCGAAGCGATCGATCTCCACCGCGCGGACCGAGACGGTCTTCCGGTCCGGATCGTAGACCCACACCGAGGGCTTCCCGTCGTAGCGGTAGAGCGCCGACCAGGGCAGGATCACCGATTCGTGCGGCGCGAAGCGCCCGCGGCCGATCACGACGGCGCCGAGCCCCATGGCGGCGGGCGTCGACTTAAGGCCGATCTTGACCCGCACCGTGCCGCTGGCGGCATCCACGGTGGGAGAGATCTCCCGCACGGTCCCGACCGCGGTGACGGACGGGTCCGACTGCAGCGCCACCGCGACGGTGTCGCCGGCCGGCGGCTGGGCCAGCAGCGATTCGTAGACGTTGAAGACCGCGTCGCGAGGCCCGTCCTGCGCGACGACCAGCACGGTCTGGCCCGACTGGACCACTTGGCCGACCTCGAAGCTGCGGCTCGTCACCACGCCGGACACGCCCGCGCGCAGCTCGGTATAGGAGAACTGCTCCTGCGCGGTTCCCAGCGCCGCCTTGGCCGAGTCGACCGCCGCCTGCGTGGTGCGCAGCTCCTGCTCGGCGTTGTCGTAGGTCGAGCGGGTCGTGAAGCCGCCGGCCAGGAGCTGCTTCTGGCGCTCGTACGACATCTTCGCCTGCGTCAGCAGCGCCTCGGCCGAAGCCAGGGCGGCCTTGGCGTTGTCGAGATTCGCCTGCTGCGTCAGGGGTTCGAGGACGGCGAGGACCTGATTGGCCGTGACGTGGTCGCCGACTTCGACGCGCCGCTCGGCGACCTTCCCGTTCGTCCGGAACGAGACGTTGACCTGCGCCTGGGCCTGGACGTCGCCGGTCACCACCACGTCGAGCGCCATCGGTGTGCGACGCGCCTGCACGACCCGCACGCGCGCCACGGCGGAGTCGAGCGCCGTCTCGGGCGCGGCCTGGGCGCACCCGATCGACCCGAGCGCGGTTAACATCAGCAGCGCGGAAGCCGATGGAAGGAAAGCGATGCGGTTCATGCGATCGACCGTGTCGGCGCGACTCGTGCGAATTGCGTGGCGCGTTCCTACGCCATCCGTTACATACCGTCCAGACGGTTTTTAGTGCAGGTCCGTGATGCAGGCGAAGCGACAGCGACTGGCGGCGCGCCCCGAGATCATCCTGGAGGCGGCCGCGGCCGTTCTCCTGAAGGGAGGCGTCCGCGGGCTGACCATCGACGCGGTCGCGGCCGAGGCCGGGCTGAGCAAAGGCGGCGTCCTGCACCATTACGCGTCGAAGGACGCCCTGGTGGGCGCGCTGGTCGCCCGCAAGCTCGCGGACGTGCGCGCGGAGATCGACGCCTGCGCGCGGGAGATACCGGCCGGCCCGTCGCAGCTTCCCAGGGCGATGGTGGCGCATATCCGCGGGCATTACTGCGACGACAACGAAGCGGCGCGCGCACTCCTGCTGGCATCGATGGAGTCACCGGAGGCGCAGAAAGACTTTCAGGCGTTCGTCGCGGATCAGCTGGACCAGCTCGGACGGATCGAGGGCGCGACCCCGGGCGAGGGCTCGGTCCTGTACTTCGCCATCCTCGGTCTGTTCATGAGCCGGGCGCTGGGCTTCCAGCAACTCGACGAGGACGCCCTGGCGCCGATGCTCGAGGCCCTCGACCGCATCGCCGGGCGAGCCGGCGGCTAGATCCGGACGCTCAGGCCTGGAAGGCGAGGACGGCGCGCGTCCCCGCGCTTCGGGGGGCGTACGACAGGGCCGAGCGGAGGTTCGATGCCATGGCGCGCACGATGCGCGACCCGAGACCGGTGCCGCGGACCTCGCCCTCCCCGGTCCAGCCGATACCGTCATCCTCGACGGCGAGCAGCACGGTGTCGGCGGCGTCCCGCTCGACCGCGACGCGGATCTCGCCCGACGTGCCGACCGGATAGGCGTACTTGTAGGCGTTGGTCACGAGTTCGGTCACGACCACGCCGACCGACACGGCCTTGTCGGTCGAGAGCCGCACCGGCGCGGCACGAAGGCGGATCGCGTGGTCGCGCCCGCTCGCCCGCATGGCGGCCTGCAACTCCTCGACCAGGCTCTGCAGGTAGGCGTCGAGCTCGACGGATTCGACGTCGTCGGACGTGTAGAGGCGGCGGTGGATGCCGGCGATCGCCGAGATCCGGGCCTGCATCTCGTCGAGCGCCGCCTTGGCGGCCGGGTCCGTGACGGCGTTGCGCTGCATGTGCGCCAGGGCGGCGACGAGGGCCAGGGAGTTGGCCACGCGGTGGTTGACCTCGCGCAGCAGCAGCTCGGCGCGGTCGCGCGCCTCGCGCATCTCGGCCTCGGCCCGCTCCTTGTCGCGCCGCAGGCTCTCCTGCCGGAGGGCGGTGGCGACGGCCTCGCCGAGCAGCTCGCGGAACTGACCCTGGACGTCCTTCCAGACGTAGTCCACCGCTCCGGCCTTCAGGGCCGCCACGGCGACGCGGCTGTCCTCGGAGCCGGTCACGTAGATGACCGGCGGCGCCTCGGGCAGCGCGCGGATCTCGGGCAGCAGGTCGAGGCCCGTCTGTCCCGGCATGTGGTGGTCGAGGGCGACGGCGTCGATCCCGCCCCGGGCGAGCCGCGCCAGCCCCGCCGCGCCGTCGGGACAGAGCTCGACCGCGTAGCCGCGCGCCTCGAGGGCGCGCCGGACCAGGCGGCCGAGGCCGGGATCGTCGTCGATGTAGAGGATGCGTGCCGCCGCGGCGGTGCCGTCCCCGCTGGCACGCCGAGCGGTCATGGGTTCTGCGGAACCTGCATGACCGAGAAGAACAGCCCGAGCTGGCGGATCGCGTTCGCGAAGCCGTCGTAGCTCACCGGCTTGGTGATGTAGACGTTGGCCCCGAGGTCGTAGCAGCGCTGGATCTCGCGGCTGTCGTCCGTCGTGGTCAGGACCACCACCGGGGACCGACGCGTGTGCGGGTTCGCCTTCACCTTCTCGAGGATGTCGAGGCCGGTCATGTCCGGCAGGTTGAGGTCGAGCAGGATCAGCAGGTGCCGTCGGGCGCTTGCCTCGCCGGAGCCGTCCGGCCCGAGCAGATAGTCCAGCGCCGAAGTGCCGTTGCGGAACGGCACGATGTCGTTGTTGACGCCGGCGCGTCGGATGTTGCGCTCGATCAGGCGCGCATGGCCCTCGTCATCCTCGATCATCACGATGCTGACGGGGTGCACGGGCCGCTCCACGCTCATTAGGCGGCGATGGGCGCCGGTTCGGGGTCGATCCGGACCGCTGTAGCCGTCCCGTGCGGCAAGGTCACGTCGAACGTCGTGCCCACACCGAGTTCTGAACGGATCTCGATCCGGCCCCCGAACGAGCGCACCAGCGCCTTCACGTGGGCGAGACCGATCCCCTCGCCCGGGCGGTCCTGGGCGCCCGACCGGCGGAAGAGTTCGAAGACGCGGGCATGGTCCCGCGCGGCGATCCCCCGGCCGTTGTCGGCGACCGAGAAGCAGACGCCGCGTTCGCCCACGGCCTTGGCCGTGACGGCGATCCGCCCGGGCCGGCTCGGGTCGAGGTACTTCACGGCGTTGTCCAGCAGGTTGCCGAAGACCTGCTCGATCGCGAGCCGGTCGGCGACGATCTCGGGCAGGTCGCGGGCGATCGTCACCGTGGCCCCGACCGCCTCCGCCTGATGCCGCTGGGCATCGGCCACGCCGCGGAGCACGCTCGTCATGTCGAGGGCCTCGGGCGAGAATTGTCGCCGGCCCTCTCGCGAGAGCTTGAGGATGGCGGCGATCAGACCCTCCATCCGGTTCACCGCCGCCTTGATGAAGCCGAGCGCCTCGCCGAAATCGGCGTCGAGCCGCTCTGCAGCCGGGTGATCCCGGAGGGCCGCGGCGACCTCGGTCCGTGTCGCCTCCAGCTCGCTCGTGAATCCCATCACGTTGACCAGCGGCGCGCGCAGGTCGTGGCTGACGATGTAGGCGTAGCGCTGGATCTCCTCGTTGGACTCGCGCAGGTCGGCTTCGGCCTGACGCTGCTCGGTGATGTCCGTGTGGACGCCGACCCACTCGCGGATCTCGCCGCGCGCGTCGAGGACTGGGATGGCACGGATCGCGAAGTGTCGCCACGTCCCGTCGCGCACCCGGACCCGGTGCTCGTGGACGTAGGTGCGCCGCGCCCGGACGGTCGCGTTCCACGTCTCGACGGAGGCCTCCATGTCGTCGGGATGGACCGCGTCGGCCCAGCCGTAGCCCTGATACTCCGCCCGCGTCTGACCGGTGATCGCGCTCCAGCCCGGCTGCTCGCCGAGCATCCGGCCCGCCGCATCGTTGGTCCAGAGCACGCCGCGCACGGCCTGCACAGCGGCCCGGAACCGCGCCTCGCTCGCCTGGAGCTCGCGCTGCACGCGCTGCTGGTCCAGCGACGAGGCGAGCATCGCCAGGAACAGGATGAGGAACGTGGCACCGGCGACGTAGAGGGCGAGGTTCTGCTGAGCCGGGGCGCCGGTCACCGCGTGGGCGGCGTGGGCGCCGCCCGCTTCGGCGGTGATCGTCGCCGCCGCCATGCCGGTGTAGTGCATGCCCGCCACCGCGAGGCCCATCACGCAGGCCGCGACGAGCTTCTGCCAGACGCCGTGTTGCCGGAAGGAGAGCCACAGGGCGGCGGTCGCCGCGGTCACGGCGATCGCCACCGAGAGCGCGATGATCGCCGGGCTATAGGCGAGGTCGCCGGGGATCCGCAGCGCCGCCATGCCGGTGTAGTGCATGCCGGCAACGCCCAGGCCCATCAGCGGGCCGGCGACGAGAAGGCTGCCGGTCCCCTCGCCGACGCGCGCAACCCACAGGAAGGCGGCGCCGGTCGCCGCGACGGCGATCGCGAGGGACAGGAGCGTGAGCCCGGTATCGTAGGCGGCCGGCAGGCCCATCTCGAAGGCCAGCATGCCGATGAAGTGCATCGACCAGATGCCCCCGCCCATGGCGAGGGCGGCGCCGGCGATCCACGGCCAGCGCGGTCCCGACACGGGCCCGCGGATCCGCGCGCCCAGGTCCAGCGCGGTGTAGGACGCGAAGACCGCGAGGCCGATCGACAGGGCGACCAGCGCCGGATTGTAGCCAGTATGGACCATCGACTGCGATCGACGCGTGAAGGAGCCTTCTCGCGATGTATCCCGGGTGATCCGTCGGCGCTATCGCGATTCCGAGACGCATGAAGCTCCCGAACATCGAGCCGCGTCGGCGAGCACCGAGCCCGGCGCCGGGACCAGAACGGATCGGCCACCGCGATCAGCATCCCGGTGCGCGCCACACAGGCTCAGGCAAGCAGGGTCAGCGATGATGCACCGCGACTCCCGTCAGACGAGACCGGCAGACAGGATGCGCGCCAGAGGCTGGATGACGCCGACGCTGGCATCCCGGCCGGAATGCCTCGGTGGACAGGCGCGTATCGCCGCCGCCGCGCGGCCGAGCCGCGTCGAAAAAAAACGCGTTCGTCACACAGCGACGGTCTCTCCCGGCGGGCGCGCGCGTTCTAGGTTCTGTCGATCGCTCAACGCGAATGCAGGTTCATGAACGGACACGCCGCGGCACGATTTCCGGACGACCTGCGCGAAGCCCTGGCGCAGGCTCTGTACGATTGCGAGCGGACGGACGGGGAGGATCGCGCTGCCTGGACCGACACGGACCTTGAGGCCCGCCACCCGGGCCTGCGCGAGCGCTATCGCCGATCCGCCGACGCCCTGGCGGCCGGTCCGCTCGCGGACCTGATGGCCGCCCGCCATGCCGACGAGGAGGAACTGCGGGTGCTGCGCCGGCAGCGGATGTCGCCCGAGCGCGAGCGGGAGCTGCTGGAGGCGAACAACCGCCTCGTCGCCCGCGCCGAGGCCGCCGAGACGGCGCGGCACACCGCGGAGGAAGCGCTCGCGACGCTGCGCCGCGAGCGGGATGTCGCGCGGGAAGCCGAGGCGTTCTGGCAGCAATTCGCCTTCGACGCCGACGATCTCGCGACCCGGCGCCTCATTGAGCAGACCGACGCCCGCGCCGAGGCCGAGCGGCGGGCGATCGAGGAGCGTTGCCGACGGGAACGCGCGGAGGCGGCGCTGCGCCTGTTCGCCGACCGGGCCGACGTCATGCCCAAGGAGGGATGGGCGTCGGAACTGGCGAAGGCCAATCGCGACATCCCGCTCTGGTGGTTCCACGCGGCCCGCGTCGCCCTCGAGCCGCCGGACCTGTCCCGACCGACCGAGAGCGGCGAGGCCTGAACGCCTCAGGCCGCCGCGGGCTGCTTCGCGGGCGTGTCGCGGAACAGAGCCGTACAGCCGGAGCCGCGATGCATGCTCAGGATCGACGCGCGGTCGATCTCCGGGTGCGTCTTGAGCACCTTCTGAACGCAGGCGAGCACCCGCTCGTACTGCGCGGCGTCGTAATTCGGTTCGAGCGGGCTGACGGCGATGTAGGTCTCGACCACCAGGACGCGCTCGGCGCGGTCGTGGGCGACGTCGACGGCGATCCAGGACGACTTGATCAGGCTGGTGCTGGCGAGCATGGGCGTTCCTCGTGCAGCGTTGCATCGTTTCACCCACTTCCGCGGCGCGTTTTTCATCCCGCGGCTGGGGCAATTTTGGCGAAATCATGGACCGCCTGTCGGCGAATGCCAAGGGGTCGCCGCCCCGGACCCCATGCACGCTGTGCAGCGTGTTGAGCGCGATCCCGCACCGGCTTACGGTCGGCCATCGGCCGCTGCCGGAGGTGTCCACAATAGGCACTCGCATCCGGCAAATGGCATGTGGTATACAAATTGGCGGACTCGTCACCCCGGGTCCGCGTGACGGTGTCGCGATACGACGGGACCGCGCTGTGGGAGGGAGAACAGACATGATCCGTTCGAGGATGGAAGGCCCCTGCCCCGCAGTCGCGGCACGCGCGTCACGGGCCCGTGCAGGCATCGAACCGATATCCCGCGCGGCCTGAGCCGCCCTCCGACATCCCCAAACCGACTCCAGCTCCGAGACCGATCATGACCAAGGCCCTCGAAGGCGTCCGCATCCTGGACTTCACCCACGTTCAATCCGGCCCGACCTGTACGCAGCTCCTGGCTTGGTTCGGCGCCGACGTCATCAAGGTCGAGCGGCCGGGCGCGGGGGACGCCACGCGTCAGCAGCTTCAGGACATCCCGGACGTGGACAGCCTCTATTTCACGATGCTGAACCACAACAAGCGGTCGATCACACTCGACTCGAAGAACCCGAAGGGCAAGGAGGTCCTCTGGCGGCTGATCAAGGAATGCGACGTCCTGGTCGAGAATTTCGCGCCCGGCGCCCTCGCCCGCATGGGCCTGACCTGGGAGAAGATCCACGAGGTCAACCCGCGGATGATCCTGGCCTCCGTGAAGGGCTTCGGTCCGGGCCGCTACGAGGATTGCAAGGTCTACGAGAACGTCGCTCAGTGCGCCGGCGGCTCCGCGTCGACGACGGGCTTCCGCGACGGAATCCCGATGGTGACGGGCGCGCAGATCGGCGATTCCGGCACCGGCCTGCACCTCGCCCTCGGCATCGTCACGGCGCTCTATCACCGGACCCAGAGCGGCCTCGGCCAGAAGGTCGACTGCGCCATGCAGGACGGCGTGCTCAACCTCTGCCGGGTGAAGCTCCGCGACCAGCAGCGTCTCGCGCACGGGCCTCTCAGGGAGTACAGCCAGTTCGGCGAGGGCATCCCGTTCGGCGAGGCGACCCCGCGTGCGGGCAACGATTCCGGTGGCGGCCAGCCGGGCCGGATCCTGCGCTGCAAGGGCTGGGAGCAGGACCCGAACTCCTACATCTACGTCATCACCCAGGCCGCCGTCTGGGAGCCGATCTGCGACATCATCGGTGAGCCGGATTGGAAGACCGATCCGAACTACGCGACCCCGAAGGCCCGCCTGCCGCATCTCAACGAGATCTTCACGCGGATCGAGGCGTGGACGATGAAGGTGTCGAAGTTCGAGGTGATGGACACCCTGAACAAGTACGACATCCCCTGCGGGCCGATCCTGTCGATGAAGGAGATCGCCGAGGACGAGTCCCTGCGGAAGACCGGCACCATCGTGGAGGTTGATCACCCGACCCGCGGCAAGTACCTGACGGTCGGCAACCCCATCAAGCTGTCGGCGAGCCCGAGCGAGGTCACCCGCTCGCCGCTCCTCGGTGAGCACACAGACGAGATCCTGCGCTCCGTGCTCGGCTACTCCGAGGCCGAGGTCGGCGAGATCGCCGAGTCCGGCGCGATCGGCGCGGTCCAGAAGATCGCGGCGGAGTGATCGGTCTCCGGCGATCCGGGGGCGAGATCCCGGATCGCCGATGTTACAATCCGGGGGCGTGCGTGAAGCGCGGCCCCGGATTCCGGGTGACGCCGTTCGACAGCCGGGGCACGGTCGCGCCGCCGAGCCCGCGTTCGGTTTGTTTCTCCCCGGCCCCGCTCAGGGTCCGGATGACACCCAGGAGCCTGCATGCGCATCGCCTTCATCGGTCAACAGGATTTCGGAAAAGCGGTCCTGGAGGCGTTCCTCAAACGAGGCGATGAGGTTGCGGCGGTGTTCTGCGCGCCTGAGAAGCCCGGCGCCAAGCCGGATGTCCTCAAGACGGCGGCCGTCGAGAAGGGGCTGACGGTCTTCCAGTTCCCCAGCCTGAAGAGCCCCGAGGCCGAGGACGCGATGCGCGGCCTGAACGCCGATATCGGCATCATGGCCTACGTGCTCCAGTTCGCGCCGCAGAGCTTCGTCAACATCCCGAAGCACGGCACCATCCAGTATCATCCGAGCCTGCTGCCGCGTTACCGGGGCCCGTCCTCGATCAACTGGCCGATCGCCCGGGGCGAGTTGCAGACCGGCCTCACGATTTTCCGGCCGACCGACGGCCTCGACGAGGGGCCGGTGATCCTGCAGAAATCCTGCCCGATCGGCGCCGACGCGACCCTGGGCGACGTCTACTTCGACAACCTGTTCCCGATGGGCGTCGAGGCCATGCTCGAGGCGGCCGACCTCGTCGTGGCCGGCCAGCATGTCGAGATCGATCAGGACGAGGACGCCGCGAGCTACGAGGGCTGGTTCCGCGGCGCCGAGGCGGAGATCCACTGGTCAGCCCACGCCGAGCAGATCTACAACCTGATCCGCGCGGCGAACCCGGCGCCCGGTGCCTGGACCACGCACGACGGCAAGAAGCTCCATATCTTCGACTGCGGCCTGCATCGGATCCGCAAGCTCGCCGACGTCGTCGGCAAGCCCGGCGAGGTGATCGCCGTCGACGACGAGGGCTTCAGCGTCTGCGCGCAGGGCGGGCGCCTCGAGATCCGCAAGGTCAAGGCGGAGGGCGGCAAGAAGGTCGCGGCCGCCGAGTACGCCCGGGAGGCCGGGCTGGCGGTCGGTCAGTTTCTCGGGCGTTAGGTCAGCCGCGCCTCAGGTCGTCTCCGGCGCGGTCGGCCGCGCCGCATTCAGACCGTAGCCGCGGAAGCGCTCGACCGTCGTGCCGATCTCGTCGTCGGACAGGATGATCGGCGTCCCGATCTGCCGCGCGACGGCGTATTGCTGGCAGAGCGTCTCCAGCTCGACGGCGAGCCACAGGGCCTTCTCCAGGCTCGCCCCGGCCGCGATCATGCCGTGATTGGCGAGGAGGCAGACGTTGCGGTCGACGAGCGCCGCGAGGGCGAGGTCCGAGAGTTCCGCGGTGCCGTAGGGCGCGTAGGGCGCGCAGCGTACCGTCGGGCCGCCGAAGGCCGCGATCATGTAGTGGACCGCCGGGATGGCCTCTCCGCACATTGCGAAGGCGGTGCAGTAGACCGGATGCGCGTGGACCACCGCGTGGAATTCCGGACGGGACGCGAGGATGTCCCGGTGGAAGCGCCATTCCGATGACGGCTTCCGATCCGGCGCGTGGGTGCCGTCGAGACCCATCCGGACCACATCGTCCGGTTCGATCCGATCCGTGGGCACGCCCGACGGGGTGATCAGGAGCCCATCGCGGAAGCGCACCGAGACATTGCCCGACGTGCCGCGGTTCAGCCCCTGTGCGTCGAGTGCCCGCGCCGCTGCCACGACGCCCTCGCGCGCGATCCGCTCGTCCCTGTCCATGCCCGATCTCCGGAAGGCCCGGTTCCCGGTATGCAGGAAGCCCGGCGCCGTAAAGACGGCGCCGGGCTCATTCGCTTCGGTTCGGCGCCGCGGCGCCGAGCGATCGGGGCCTGCTACTGCGCCAGCACCGGAGCGAGGCCCGCCTCGGGCTTTTTGGTGTAGGCGGCGCGCATCGGCTTGAGGACGAACAGCGCCAGCAGGGCCGCGAGGATGTTGAGGGCCGCGGCCGCGAGGAATACCGTGTGCCAGCTTCCGGTCATGGTCGTGAGCACGCTGGTGTAGGGAACGATCAGCGCCGCGGTGCCCTTGGCCGTGTAGAGCAGCCCGGCATTGGTCGCCGCGTACTTCGAGCCGAACGTGTCGCCGCAGGTCGCCGGGAACAGCGAGTAGATCTCGCCCCACGCGAAGAACACGAGACCGGTCAGCAGCACGAAGGCGATCGGATTCTGGCCGAATTGGCTCAGCGCGTAGATGCCCAGGCCCTCGATCGCGAAGGACAGGAACATCGTGTTCTCACGGCCGATATGGTCGGAGACCCAGCCGAAGAACGGGCGCGTCACGCCGTTGAGAACCCGGTCGAGCGTGGCCGCGAAGGTCAGCGCCGGCAGCGTGATCCCCAGGAGCGAGACCGGGACGTCGGCGATCTTGAAGTCCTTGGCGATCGGGCCGAGCTGCGCGGTGGCCATCAGGCCGCCGGCGGCCATCATGACGAACATCGCGTACATGACCCAGAAGATCGGGGTGCGGACCATCTCGGAGGGCTTGTAGTCCCGCTTCGACTGGCTGACCCGGGCGACTTCCGGAACCTGGCCCTTGGCCGGCGCGCGCAGGAACAGGGCGATCAGCATGACGATCACGCCCTGCCCGATCCCGAAGTAGAAGAAGGCCGCCTCGTAGCCCTGGGACTTGATCATCGCCTGGATCGGCACGACCGTGAGTGCCGAACCCGCGCCGAAGCCCATGGCGGTGATGCCGGCGGCCAAGCCGCGGCGGTCGGGGAACCACTTCAGCGAGTTGCCCACGCAGGTCCCGTAAACCGCGCCTGCACCGGTGCCGCCGATCGCGGCCGCGATGTAGAGCACGGTGAGCGAGTCCGCGTAGGAATTAATCACCCACGCGACGGCGCAGAGCAGGCCGCCGAACAGCGTGACGATGCGCGGACCGTACTTATCCACGAACCAGCCCTCGATCGGGACCAGCCACGTCTCGGTGACGACGAACAGCGTGAACGCCACCTGGATCGCCGCGCGATCCCAGCCGTGCCGCTCCTGCATCGGGCTCACGAAGAAGGTCCAGCCGTACTGCATATTGGCAATCATGCACATGCAGACGACGCCGAAGGCGAGTTGCAGCCAGCGGCCGCGCCCAACCGGTTTGACGATCTCGGACATACCGTTCCCTCTTGGCAGTATTCTTGTCGGCGTTCGCGCTCGAGCCGGGCTTATGCCCTGCCACGGCGCAGCTTGTCAGAACAACGTGATCGGAATTCTTCGAATAATTCTTGGCCCGCAGACAAATAATCTCTGCAGTACAGCAGCATCCGGCGCCGAGTCGGCCTTGATGTCCGATGGTCGACGGTATGCCAGCAAGATGGTGCTGATTTAATCCCGGGGTGTCAATCAAACCTGCAAAAAAACACAGGTTCGCGACTGGGGATTAAAACGCCTTTCCGAACGTGCCTCGCTAGGCGACGGGTGATGGTCGCGCCGCGGCCAATTTTTCAGGTGCCAAGCGCCGGCAATGGTCACAGGTCTGTGGGACCGTTCCGCGTTCGACTAGGATCTTGCAAAGGTTTGGGTTAGGTCGTTTAAGAGCGCACGACAGAGAATGCGTGCGAGACATCATGCGTGTGAGCTGACTGGACGAGGGATGTCGAATTCCGAACCGCTGAGCGTGAAGCCCATCGTCGCCAGCTCCAGTCTCCGGACATTGGCCTACGAGGCGCTCAAGACGGCCATCACCAACATGGACATCTACGGGCGTCCGGACGAGGTGCGGCTCGACGAGCGCAAGCTATCGCAGGATCTCGGTGTCAGCCGCACCCCGGTGCGGGAGGCCCTGACGGTTCTCGAGCAGGAAGGCTTCGTCCGCTCCGAGGCCCGGCGCGGCGTCTTCGTGATCAAGAAGAACAAGCGCGAGATCGTCAGCATGATCCACGCCTGGACAGCGCTGGAGAGCATGGCGGCACGGCTCGCCTGCGCGCGCGCCACCGACGGCCAGCTCCGCTCGCTGCGCGAATCCTTCCCCGAGTTCTTCGAGGGCCAGCCGTCCGAACACATGGACGAGTATTCGGACGCGAACATCCGATTTCATCAGCGGATCATCGCGCTGGGTCACTGCGAGGCGATCGCCGATCTGACCAGCAATTTGCTCATGCACGTTCGTGGCATCCGCAGCACCGCGCTCCGGCAAGGCGATCGGGCGGAGCGCTCCATCCGAGAGCACGTCGCCATCATCTCGGCGCTCGAAGCCCGTGATGCCGATCTGGCCGAGAGACTCGTGCGCGAGCACGGTCTGGGCCTCGCGCAGCACGTCGACACCTACGGCGATTATCTGGATTGAGCGACCCTTCAGTCCTCGCCTGACGGATCGTCCGGCGCGGACGACACCTCGTGCCTCTGCGGCATGATGATGGGCCAAGGGCGCGAGCGGCGCTCGGGAAGACCCCTCGATCGCCGCCCCGGCTATCACACGAGCTCAGCACGTGCCTAAATATAAATCGCGCGCAAGCGTTGATGCACTGCAGAACATGTTCGGCAGGCCACGACCTTTCAAAGCCGGTCAGTTGTGCATTTTTATGCATGACTGGGCAACAATCCGGACTTTGTGGGCTCGATCTGCGCGCCTCATGCATGTTCGACATAATCGGTATTCGTAATCTGGCATACCAAGTTGCGCAGCAGCATGGCACGCATTGCGTCGCAACATGAGGCGGTTCCAGACCGCGCCGGAGAATCCGATGCTCGCCAGCTTCCTCGTCATCTTTGTCGCCTTCGCCGCCTGCCAGGCGCTGCTCACCGTCAAGTTCGCGGACTTCCTCTCCGCCGACCGGGCACGGAACACTGTCGAGCCGACCGCCGACGTCGCGAACGCCAAGCTCGCCTGAAGTCAGAGCTGGATCCGCGATACCAGAGAGTGCGTAGGGGTAACGCTTTCCTCAAATTTTACGCGTAGGGTGAACCGATCGTTGACCGTGCGGGCGAGGAGCTACCGCGTTGGCCCTCGGCGCAGCCTCGGTTTTCTCGGACGGCCCCTTCGTCCTCCTCGTATCGGACCGCCCGTCCGAACGATCGGCCCTTGAGCGTGCCATCGCGCTGGTGATGAACTGCTGGGCGATCCCGCCCGGCGCGCCGCTACCGTCAGGCCGCCCGCACCTCGTCATCCTCGACCTGCCGCCGGCCCAGACCGCCAAAGTGCAGTCGACCCTCCCCCACCGCGGACCGCCAGTTCCGCGCCTCGTCCTCGTGCGTGGCGAACCCATGCCGGCTACCCGCTATCTGCGTCAGCTGCCGGCCGCCTCGCCCCGGCAACTCGTTCTGGCGAACGTCTTCGCCATGATCGAGGAGGCGACGCGGTCCGCAGAGCTGCGGCAGCGCCGGCTCCTGGAGCGCGTCTCGGGCGCGACCGCCGTCGTCGCCGAGATCTTCGACAGCGCCGCCCTCGGGGCCCGGCTGCAGCGCGCCGACGCGGATCGCGGAACCGAGCTCGTTCTGGCGGCCATCTCCGAGGTCGGGATCTCCGAGTGGCTTGCCGAGGTCTGGCGCCACGAGATCGGCGTCTATCAGCACACCCTAAGCGTCGCGGGCCATGCCGCCACGTTCGGCTCGCAGATCGGGCTCGGTCAGACCGATCTCGCACTGCTGGTGCGGTCGGCGCTCCTGCACGACATCGGCAAGGCGCGCATCCCCGTGGAGATCCTCAACAAGCCGGGGCCGCTCAACGCCGAGGAATTGCGGCTGATGCAGCGCCATCCCGACATCGGCGCCGATCTGCTCCGGGCGCACGGCGATTTCGAGGACGCGGTGATCGACGTAGTCCGCCACCACCACGAGCGTCTGGACGGGAAAGGATATCCCGATCGGCTGTCCGGCCCCGCGATCTCCGACCTCGTGCGGATCGTGACGATCTGCGACGTGTTCTCCGCGCTGACCGAGCGGCGGACCTATCGGCAGCCCGCCTCGCCCGCCGAGGCGCTGTCGATCATGACGGACAGCGCCGGGCATCTGGATCCGGATCTCCTGCGGGCCTTCGCGCCCTCCATGCTCAAAGGCAGCGCCCTGGCGGCCTGAATCCGCAGCTTGAATTCGCGGCCTGATCCGCGGCCAGGCGTGGCTCTGGCGCCACGCCGGTCGGCGGGATCCTGCCGGCGCGCCGCGCGCCGCGCTTTCGCCGCAACCGCGCCGGAGGGAAGCGATCCCGTCTCACGCAACGCCGTTCGGACCGTGCCCAAACTCAGTCGCGCCATCGCCGCCGCCCTCCTGCTGGCCCTCGCCGGGTGCGGCGGTCTCTCCGTCCTGCCCGAGTCCTCTGGCGAGAACGCGACGCACACCGCCGTGCTCGACGAGGTCGCGGCCGCCGCGGCGATCTCGGCCTACCGGGTCCAGCACGGCCTGAGCCCGGTCGTGGTCGATCCGGCTCTCGTGAAGGCGGCGGCCTTCCAGGCCGGTAACAACGCCCGCCGCGGCCAGCTCAGCCACGATGTCGGCGGCAGCTTCACCTCGCGCATGGCGTCGGCCGGTCTCGCGAGATCCTGGGCAGCCGAGAATCTCAGCGCCGGATCCGAGACCCTGGAACAGGTGCTCGCCCGCTGGAAGGCGAGCCCCGAGCACAACAAGAACATGCTGCTACCGCAGATCCGCAGGATCGGGATCGCCCGGGTCGATGCCCCCACGACGCGGTACAAGCGCTTCTGGGCGCTCGTGATGGCCGGGACCTGACGCCGGGGCGTCTCAGGGTTCGGACCGCGCGAGATCGACGATCCGGAGCTGGGCCCGCTCGGCGCCGCGCCAGCGGTCGCAGGACAGGGTCCCGGCCACGTGCATCTCTCGGCCGATCCCGTTCAGGAGGGCGAGGCCGAGCGGCCGTTCGGCCGCGCGGAAGCAGATCGCCCCGACCACCTGACCGTCGCGGCTGCGCAGTCGCGCCCTGACATGGTTCGAGCCGACCACGCCGGCATCGACGAGGCGATGCCGGCCCAGCGCGAAGAGCGGCTCCGGCGCGCCCTGGCCGAACGGGCCGGCCTGCTGCAGCAGCCGGACCGTCTCCGCGGTGGCGCCGCCGGCGCTCAGGCCGCCGTCGATCAGCAGGGCGTCGGCCGCGCGGGCCACCGCGACGCTCGCCCCGAGCAGCATCGCCAGGTGCGCCTCGAAGCGCGGGATGTCGTCGGCCCGCACGGTGACGCCGGCCGCCATGGCGTGGCCGCCGCCCTTGCTGGCGAGCCGGGCCTCGACGCAGGCGCGGACCGCGAGCCCGAGATCCGCGCCCGGGATCGAGCGCCCAGAGCCCGTGGCGGTGCCGTCCGGGCGGATCGCGAACGCGAAGGCCGGGCGGTTGAAGCGCTCCTTCAACCGCGAGGCGATGAGGCCGACGATGCCGGGGTGCCACTCGGCGCTGGCGGTCACCAGCACGGTGCGGGCCGGATCCAGCGTCAGCGCCCGGTCCATCTCGGCCTCGGCCTCCTGGACGGCCTGCGCCTCGATCGCCTGGCGCTCGCGGTTCAGACGATCGAGGTCGGCGGCGATCCGGGCCGCCTCGCTCGGGTCCGCCGTGGTCAGCAGGCGGGCGCCCAGTGCCGAATCGCCGATGCGGCCCCCGGCATTGATGCGCGGCCCGAGGACGAAGCCGAGGTGCCAGGCTTCCGGCGGCTCGCCGAGCGAGGCGGCGTCCAGCAGCGCCGCGAGCCCGGTGCGGCCGCGATGGCGCATCACCGTGAGGCCCTGGGTCACGAAGGCCCGGTTGAGGCCCGTGAGGGGCACGACGTCGGCAACGGTCGCCAGGGCGACGAGATCGAGGGCGTCGGTGAGCTGCGGTTCGGGACGATGGCCGCCGAAGAAGCCGTCCTGCCGCAGGGCGCGGTTCAGCGCGACCAGGGTCAGGAACACGATGCCGGCGGCGCAGAGATGGCCGAGGCCCGAGAGGTCGTCGAGGCGATTCGGGTTGACCACGGCGCGGGCCGGCGGGAGCACCTCGGAGGCCGCGTGGTGGTCGAGGACGATGACGTCCAGGCCGGATTTCTCGGCCTCCTCCAGGGGCGCGTGGCCGCTCGTCCCGCAATCGACGCAGACGAGGAGCGTCGCGCCCTCGGCCGCGAGCGCGGTGATCGCCGCGATGTTGGGTCCGTAGCCCTCGGTGATCCGGTCGGGAATGTGGATCGGCGCGCGCAAACCCAGCTCGCGGAGGTATCCGGCGAGCAGGGCCGCGCTCGCGGCGCCGTCAACGTCGTAATCGCCGAAGACCGCCACGGTCTCCCCGCGCTTCACCGCCCGGACGAGTCGGCGGACGGCCGCCTCCATGTCGAGCAGCGTGTCCGGATCCGGCATCAGGTCCCGCAGGCGCGGCGCGAGGTGGCGGGGCGCCGCCTCCGGTACGATCCCGCGTCCCGCGAGCACCCGGGCCAGCAGTTCCGGCAGGCCGTGGGCCTGGACCATCTTGGCGATGTGATTCTGGACGGCCGCGCCGCCGCAGCGCTCCTGCCAGCGCCGGCCGGTCACGGAGGCGGCCACACCCAGGAAGGGCGGCAATTCGGCGAGGAGCGGAGCGGACGACACGGGGCCACCCTACACCGGCCGGCGCGGGGAATCTTGCGCCCCGCCGCAACAGCGACGGCGAACCCGATCGCCACAACGAGAAAGGGCGGGCATCGCTGCCCGCCCCTCGACGCTGCCGGAGACCTGGGTCTCAGAGCGACTTCAGCACGCTGTCCACGACCTTCTTGGCGTCGCCGAACAGCATCATGGTGTTGTCGCGGAAGAACACCTCGTTCTCGACACCCGCGTAGCCGGAGCCCATGCCGCGCTTGATGAACAGCACGGTCTTGGCCTTCTCCACGTCGAGGATCGGCATGCCGTAGATCGGCGAGGCCTTGTCGGTCTTGGCGGCCGGGTTGGTGACGTCGTTGGCGCCGATCACGAAGGCGACGTCCGCCTGCGGGAACTCACCGTTGATGTCCTCCAGTTCGAAGACCTCGTCGTAGGGCACGTTGGCCTCGGCGAGCAGCACGTTCATGTGGCCCGGCATGCGGCCCGCCACCGGGTGGATGGCGTACTTCACGTCGACGCCCTCCTTCTTCAGCATGTCGGCCATCTCGCGCAGGGAGTGCTGCGCCTGGGCGACCGCCATGCCGTAGCCCGGGACGATGATGACCCGCTCGGCGTTCTTCATGATGTAGGCCGCGTCGTCGGCCGAACCCTGCTTCACGGGCCGGGTCTCGACCTGGCCGGTGCCGGCCGCGGCGGTGTCGCCACCGAAGCCGCCGAGGATCACCGAGATGAACGACCGGTTCATCGCGTGGCACATGATGTAGGACAGAATCGCGCCCGACGAGCCGACCAGCGAGCCGGTGATGATCAGCGCGAGGTTGCCCAGGGTGAAGCCGATGCCGGCCGCCGCCCAGCCCGAGTACGAGTTGAGCATCGACACGACCACCGGCATGTCGGCGCCGCCGATCGGGATGATGATCAGGCCGCCGAGCACCAGCGAGGCGATGACGATCAGCCAGAAGATCGCCTTCGACTCGGTGCCGATGAACAGGGCGATCAGCAGCACGAGGCCGGCGGCCAGCAGCGCGTTGATGAGGTGGCGCTGAGGCAGCATGATCGGCTTGCCGGACATGCGCCCGTCGAGCTTGGCGAAGGCGATCACCGAGCCGGTGAAGGTGATGGCGCCGATGGCCACGCCGAGACCCATCTCGAACAGCGACTGCTTGTGGAAGTGCCCGTTCTCGATGATGCCGAACGCTTGCGGTGCGTAGAGGGCGCCCGCGGCCACGAAGACGGCCGCGAGGCCGACCAGCGAGTGGAAGGCCGCCACGAGCTGCGGCATCGCGGTCATCGGCACGCGCTTGGCGATCACCGCGCCGGCGCCGCCGCCGAGCCCTAAGCCCAGCAGGACGAGGATCCAGGCGCCGGCACCCGCCGGCGGGTGGCCGACCAGCGTGGTCAGGATGGCGAGCCCCATGCCGACCATGCCGTACAGGTTGCCCTGCCGGGAGGTCGTGGGGTGCGAGAGCCCCCGCAGCGCCATGATGAACAGGACGCCGGCGACGATATAGAGAAGGGAGGAGACGTTCTCTGACACCGGCTCAGCCCTTCTTCTTGTACATGCCGAGCATGCGCTGCGTGACGAGGAAGCCGCCGAAGATGTTCACGCTGGCGAGCACGATGCCGATGAAGCCGAAGAACCGGGCGAGGCCCGTGCCCTTCTCGATCAGCGGAACGCCGACCGCCAGGATCGCGCCGACGATGATCACCGACGAGATCGCGTTGGTCACCGACATGAGCGGGGTGTGCAGGGCCGGGGTCACCGACCAGACCACGTAGTAGCCGACGAAGATCGCCAGCACGAAGATCGCGAGCCGGAACACGGTCGGATCGACCGCGCCGCCGGTGGCGGCGCTGAGCCCGTGGCCCATGCCGTCGGCGATGACCTGCGCCTGGTCGGCGGCGTTGCGCGCCACCGCGGCCGCGGCGCGCGCGGCGTCGGCCAGCACGCGGGCCTGATCGGCCGCCTGATCGGGAGGGACGATGACGTTTGCCATTCTGCTACTCCTCTCGGCCAGGCTTCACTGCGCGCCTGCCGGGGTGGCCGCACCGGACGCCTTGCTGGCCTCCGACTTGGCCAGCCCCACGGAGGCGGCTTCCGAGGCTGCGCCATCGGTCTTGGGCTGGAAGGATGCGTGGACGACCGAGCCGTCGCGGGTGAGGTTCGTGGCCTTCACCAGCTCGTCGTCCCAGTTGATGGCCAGCGCCTTCGATTCCTTGTCGATCAGGGTCTCGACGAAGGCGTAGAGGTTGCGCGCGTAGAGGCTCGACGAGGTGGCGGCGAGCCGCCCCGGCACGTTGACGTGGCCGACGATCTTCACGCCGCGATCGTTCGTGACGACCTCGCCGGCCTTGGCGCCGGCGACGTTGCCGCCGCGCTCCACCGCGAGATCGACGAGGACCGAACCCGGCTTCATCGACGCCACCATCTCCTCGGAGACCAGCTTCGGCGCTGGCCGGCCCGGGATCAGCGCGGTGGTGATGACGATGTCCTGCTTGGCGATGTGACCCTTGACCAGCTCCGCCTGCTTCTTCTGGTACTCGGCCGACATCTCCTTGGCGTAACCGCCGGCCGTCTCGGCCTGCTTGAATTCGTCGTCCTCGACGGCGACGAATTTGGCGCCGAGCGATTCGACCTGCTCCTTGGTGGCGGGCCGGACGTCGGTGGCGGTGACGACCGCGCCGAGCCGGCGGGCTGTCGCGATGGCCTGGAGGCCGGCCACGCCGACGCCCATGACGAAGACGCGGGCGGCCGGCACGGTGCCGGCGGCGGTCATCATCATCGGCATGGCCCGCCCGTACTCGGCGGCGCCGTCGACGACCGCGCGGTAGCCGGCGAGATTCGCCTGCGAGGACAGGACGTCCATCACCTGCGCGCGGGTGATGCGCGGCATCAGCTCCATGGCGAAGCCGTCGATCCCGGCCTCGGCCATCGCCTTGAGGGCGTCCTCGTTGCCGTAGGGGTCCATGATCGCGATCACGGTGGCGCCGCGCTTCAGCTGCGGCAGCTCCTCGGCGCTCGGGCGCCGGACCTTGAGCACGAGGTCGGCATCCCCGGCGGCATCGGCGGCGCTCCCGGCGATGCTGGCGCCGGCGGCCTCGTACTCGGAATCCAGGATGCCGGCCTTCTGGCCGGCCCCGGACTGCACCACGACGTCGGCACCGAAAGTCTTGAACTTCTTGACGGTCTCAGGAACCGCGGCGACGCGCGGCTCCGCGGAGTCCGTCTCGGACAGCACAGCAATGCGCATGCGAGGGTTCCCCTGGAAAAGCTCGGCCTTTCGAATGCGCGAACCGGCGCAGCTTTTCGAGAGGCGGATCTACGATACCGCGATGGATGCGGCCGGAATGTAACTTGCGCCCAATTTAATTGCCAACAATGTGTCAGCGTCCCGCTCGGCGAACGCGAGCGGGTTCGTCATCCGCGGCGACGCTCGACGCCGCCGCCCACGGCCCTCTCAGGCGAAGAACAGGTAGAGGACCAGGAGAATGCCGACGACCAGCGGGGCCTTCCACCCCACGGCCGGCGCGAGGGCGCCCACCGCGCCCGCGGCTCCGGAGGCGATCACGCCGACGATGGCCAGCAGCCACGCCTCGCGGATCCCGCCGATGGCGAGGGCCAGCACCCAGCAGATGACGACGCCAGTGGCGATTTCGACGAACCGGACAAATCCGCGATAGGTCTGCTCGTGCGTCGTCGCGTCCATCGCCGGGCTGTAGGTGTGCCCGGCCACCGTGTCACTCTCGGCCATCGTGCGCTCGTTTCCCTAAGACGCGACTTCTTGCGGTCGCGGTCGGATGTAGCTCAAGCGTTTACCTGCCGCAATCGGACGCACGCAAGTTGATCGCTCTCCCGGTGGATCTTCGCGTCGAATCAGGCCGGTTTCGGCAGACCGGCTTCGGTGAGTGCCCGGCCCTGGCGTTTCGTGAGTTCGTCCAGCGAGAAATGCTCGATCTCGGCCTCGAACAACCGGTGGTAGTTGAGCTCAGATCTGAGGTGGAGGAACACGGCGCCCAGCCCCACGGCCGCGCGATCCATGAAGACGAATTCCTGCGGGACAGTCACGGGCCCGCGCTCCTTCAGGGCCTGATGGACCTGGAAGGCCTGTCGGCGACCGTACTCCCCCGGCTTCACGCCGTCGGCGACGGTGCGGGTACGGTCTTCGAGCAGCGGCCCGTAGATGAAGCGGGCCCAGATGTTTAGGATCTCGATCTTCTCCTTGTCGAGATCCTTGAATCCCCAGACCTCGTAGGCGTGGACGATGCGGGCATCGTCGTTCTCCAGCAGGCCGCGGTAGAGATCCACGACGCCGCCGACGAAGCGCGGATGGAAGATCCGGACGCAGCCGTAGTCCAGCAGGTTGATTCCCGCGGCCTCGCCGGCGTCCGAGAACACGGTGTAATTGCCCAGATGCGGGTCGCCGTGGATCACCGCTGCCCGGCTGAACGGGTGCCACCACGCCTTGAACATCGCCTGGGCGATCCGGTTGCGCACCTCGACCGGCTCGTCGGCGAAGCCCAGGATCTTGTCCCCGTCGAGCCAGCCGAGCGTGAGCAGACGCTTCGTCGAGAGCTCCGGAAAGACGCGCGGCACGCGCACCGCCGCGATGTCCTTCAGCACGGCCCCGTAGAGCGCCGCGTGCTTGGCCTCGCGCTCGTAGTCGAGCTCCTCGCGCACCCGGGCGCCGATCTCCTTCGCGATCTCGCGCGTGTCGAGCCACGTGTTCATCCGGCGGTGCAGCGCGAACGCGACCTCCAGCTGCTTCAGGTCGGCCTCCACGGCCGACTGCATGTCCGGGTACTGGAGCTTGCAGGCGAGACGTTCGCCGTCCTTGGTGGTCGCGCGATGGACTTGGCCCAGCGAGGCCGCCGCGGCGGGTTTGAGGTCGAAGCTGCCGAAGCGCTCTTGCCAGCCGGCGCCGAGCTCTGACTGCATCCGGCGCCGGACGAAGGCCGCGCCCATCGGCGGGGCGTCCGCCTGAAGTTTCTGCAGCTCGGTCGCGTATTCGGGCGGGAGCAGGTCCGGAACGGTGGCCAGCAGCTGGGCCACCTTCATGATCGGGCCCTTCAGGCCGCCCAGCGCCTGCGCCAGGGCGGCGGCGTTGGTGGTGCCCTCCTTTCCGAACAGCCGTGCCACGGCCATCCGGGCGGCGACGCCGCCGACGTTGGCGCCCACGCTGGCGTAGCGCCCGGCGCGGGCGGAGAAGCGGTTGGCTTCGCGGTCGGTCTCGGCCATCACTCGATCTGCTTGTCTGACGATGATGCGCAGATAAGCCGCCCCCGGCCGCGAACCAGGGGCGTGGGTCCCTGCGCCGCGGGGGCCGACGGGGTCCGCGGCGCTCGGCTCAGGCCTGTCCTTCCATGCTCTCGAGCTCGACGATCATGCTCTCGATCATGCCGAGCCCGATCTGCCAGAAGCCCGGGTCCTTGGCGTCGAGGCCGAAGGGCGCGAGCAGCTCGCCGTATGGCTTCGAGCCACCGGCCGCGAGCAACGCGAAGTAGCGGTCCACGAAGCCGTCCTCCGCCCGGGCGTAGACGCCGTAGAGCGAGTTCACCAGGCAGTCGCCGAACGCGTACGCGTAGACGTAGAACGGCGAGTGGATGAAGTGCGGGATGTAGGCCCAGAACGGCTCGTAGCCGGAATCCAGCGTGATGGCCGGACCGAGCGATTCTGCCTGGACGGACAGCCACAGCGCGTTGATCTGATCGGTGGTCAGCTCGCCCTTGGCGCGGGCGAGATGGACCTTCCGCTCGAACGAGTAGAAGGCGATCTGGCGCACCACCGTGTTGATCATGTCCTCGACCTTGGCGGCGAGCATGGCCCGGCGCTGGGTCGTGTCCGTGGTCGCGGCGAGGAGCCGACGGAAGGTCAGCATCTCGCCGAAGACGCTCGCCGTCTCGGCCAGCGTCAGGGGCGTCGGCGCCATGAGGGCGCCGTTCGGCCCGGCGAGCACCTGGTGGACGCCGTGGCCCAACTCGTGCGCCAGCGTCATCACGTCCCGCGGCTTGCCCTGGTAGTTGACCAGCACATAGGGGTGGACGGAGGGCACGGTCGGATGCGCGAAGGCGCCCGGCGCCTTGCCGGGACGGGTCGGTGCGTCGATCCAGCGCTCGTCGAAGAAGCGCCGCGCGATCCCCGCCATCTTCGGCGAGAAGGCGTCGTAGGCGGACAGCACCGTGTCGCGGGCCTCCGTCCACGGGATCGTGCGCTGCTCGACGCGGGGCAGCGGCGCGTTGCGGTCCCAGTAGGGCAGCGCCTCCTGCCCGAACCACTTCGCCTTGAGCGTGTAGTAGCGGTGGGACAGGCGGGGATAGGCCGCCCGCACGGCGTCGACGAGGGCTTCCACCACCTCGGGCTCGACCCGGTTCGACAGGTGGCGCGCGTCTGCGACGTCCTTGAACCCGCGCCAGCGGTCGCTGATCTCCTTGTCCTTCGCCAGCGTGTTGGTGATGAGCGTGAACACCCGCAGCTGACCGCGCAGGACCGCGCTGATCGCGCCGGCCGCCTCCTTGCGGACCGCGCCGTCCGGATCCTGAAGCTTGTTGAGCGTCGGCTCCAGCGGCATCTCCTCGCCCTGCACGGTGAAGCGCAGCGCGGCGATCGTTTCGTTGAACAGCCGGTCCCAGGCGGCGTTCGACGTGACCGACTTCTCGAGGAACAGCTTCTCGGTGCGATCGTCGAGCTGGTGCGGCTTCTCCCGCCGCAGGTCCTCGATCCACGGGGCGTAGTGGGCGAGCGGCCCTTCGGCCATCGCGGCGTTCATGGCCGTATCGTCGACGCGGTTCAGCTCCAGGGCGAAGAAGAGGAGATCCGCCGAGGCGCTGGTCAGCCGCTCGCGGGTGTCGCCGTAGAACTTGGCGCGCGCCTCGTCGGTGGTGTCGCCGGAATAGACGAGACCCGCGAAGGACATGAGCTTGCCCAGCAGGTCCTCGATGCCCTCGTAGGCGCGCACCGCCTCGGCCAGCCGCGCGGACGCGTCCGGGCCTGCGGCGAGCTCCGCGATCCGGCCGGCGTAGGTCTCGGAGAAGCGGCGGCACTTCTCCTCAGCGCGGGTCATGTCGCCGGAGAAGTTCGGATCATCGAGGCCGGAATAGAGATCCGTGAGGTCCCATTCCGGAAGATGGCCGAGGTCGGCAGCCTTCGCAGCGGCGCGCGCAGCACTCACGCCCTCCGGCAGGCGGACAGTCACCGGCGAGGCGGTGTGGCTCGGCATCATGGTGTGCAATCCTCTCCAAGGGCCCCGGCCCCGTACCCTGATATCGAGCGCGCCGCCACGCGTTCAACGCGGAGGGACAGTCGGACCGGCGCGCGATCGGTGACGACGCGGCGCAAACGTCGTTAAGCGGCACTTTACGACTGTCGGTCACCCTACGGCTCGAAACGAAACAGTCGCCGAATCGGAAGGCCGCGACCGGGTCGAGCCCGCGTCGCGTGTCCGGCCTTCGCGCGCCGTTCAGGGAGCCGCCATGTCCGCCACCGTGCTCATCGTGGATGACGATCCGGTCCAGCGGCGCCTGGCCGAGGCGGCCGTGCGCCGTTTCGGCTTCGAGGCGCGGATCGCCGAGACCGGTGCGGACGCGCTGACCCTGCTGCGATCCGAGGGTGCGGATGTCGTGCTCCTCGACCTCGTGATGCCGGGGCTCGACGGGCTCGGTGTCCTGGCCGAGATGCGCAAGAGCGGCCTCGCCACGCCGGTCATCGTCCAGACCTCCAACGGCTCCATCGACACGGTGGTCAGCGCCATGCGGGCCGGCGCCGTGGATTTCGTGGTCAAACCTGCGGGCGCGGAGCGGCTCCAGGTTTCGATCAAGAATGCCCTGCGGGTCGACACGCTCGAGGAGGAGGTGCGCCGCATGCGCCGCCGCGCCTCCGGGGCGCTCACCTTCAAGGATCTCACCTCGAAGAGCCCCGACATGGAGCGGGTGATCCGCCTCGCCGAGCGGGCGGCGAAGTCGAACATCCCCGTTCTGATCGAGGGCGAGTCCGGCGTCGGCAAGGAGGTCCTGGCCCGGGCGATCCAGGGGTCCGGCGACCGGCGCGGCAAGCCGTTCGTGACCGTCAATTGCGGGGCGATCCCGGAGAACCTGGTGGAATCCACCCTGTTCGGCCACGAGAAGGGGGCGTTCACCGGCGCCACCGAGAAGCACGCCGGCAAGTTTGTCGAGGCCTCGGGCGGGACCCTGTTCCTGGACGAGATCGGCGAGTTGCCCCTCGACGCGCAGGTGAAGCTGCTCCGGGCCCTCCAGGAGGGCGAGGTCGATCCCGTCGGCGGCAAGCGCTCGGTGCGGGTGGACATCCGGCTCGTCTCGGCGACGAACCGGTCGCTGCTCGACCTCGTGAAGCAGGGCAAGTTCCGCGAGGATCTCTACTACCGCCTGAACGTCTTCCCGATGACGCTGCCGCCCCTGCGGGCGCGCCGCGAGGACATCCCGGACCTCGTCCGCTCGTTCTGCGCGCGGTTCTCGGCCGAGGAAGGCAAGCGCGTGCGGGCGATTAGCCCGGAGGCCATGGCCCTGCTCACGCGCTATCCCTGGCCGGGCAACGTCCGGCAGCTGGAGAACGCCCTGTTCCGCGCCGTCGTGCTGGCGGACGGCGACGAGCTGACCGTCTCCGAATTCCCCCAGATCGCCGCGCAGGTCGAGGGCTTCGACGTGCGGATCCCGGCAGCGCCGGTCCAGCCGCAGATGCCGGCCTACGCGCCCGAACCGGTGCGGGAGATCGTCCGCGTCGAGGTCCGCGACCCGCACGCCATGTCGCTCGTCGCCGAGGAGACCGGCGAGATGAAGCCGATGGACGTCCTGGAGGCGGAGATTATTCGCTTCGCGCTCCAGTTCTACCGGCAGCGGATGTCCGAGGTCTCGCGCCGTCTCGGCATCGGACGCTCCACCCTCTACCGCAAGCTCAAGGATCTGGGGCTTGAGGAGGACGATAAAACCGAGGACGCGGCCTGATCGAGCGCGGCGTGCGCTAGCGCACCGCGCACATTCGTTTCGGCCACGGTCGCTGAAATTCTCGGCCCTGCTGCATCGCGCCGGCAGATGATTGAGCGGATCGTAAGCTGAGCAGCATTAGAAATGACACATTCATCTGCAGGACCGAGCCTCTATTCGCGATAACTGCGGTTGCTCAAAGCCACGCTTGCGCGGATAATCACAATCTGAGCGTGCGGTCCTGCCGCCGCGCCCCGGGAGATCACGATGCGCGTCCCGCGCTCCAGCCTCATCGCGCTGGCCGCCCTTCTCGGCGGCACGCTGGCACCGGCCGGCTCCCTCCGCGCCGCGACGGCCGCGCTGGACCAGCCGGCCACCGATGTCCCCGCGACCCCGCCCGCTGCCGCGCCGGGGCCGGCGACGCCCGCGCCGGCGGACCCGTCGGCGCCCGCCGCGACCGCCCTTCCCGACTACAAGCCTGAGGCGCCGGCGGCCGAGCCGTCCCCGGCTCCCGCCGCGGCGGCCCCGGTCGCCCCGACGGACCCGCTCGGCGCCGCAATCTTCGCCCGGTTCGCGGATGCCGCGCCCCTGCTGCTCCGCCTCGCCGGCAAGGACCGCGACGCGATCCGGAGCTTCTACGAGGCCCGCAGCTTCAAGCCGCTCTGGATCTCCGGCGGGGCCTGGACCGACGCCGCGAAGGCGGTGTCGGCGCGGCTGGCGGCCGCCGCCGAGGACGGGCTCGACCCCCGCGCCTACACGGTCCCGGCGCTCGCCGACAAACCGGACGAGAAGGCGGTCGCCGACGCCGATCTGCGCCTGTCCGCGGCGGCGGTTCTCTATGCCCGGGACGCCCGCGGCGGCCGGATCAACCTGGCCTCGATCTCGAGGCTGATCACCCCGCACCTTGATCTGCCGGCCGGCAACGACGTCCTGGCGAAGCTCGACGAGGCCGGCGCGAAAGCCGGCGAGGCACTGCAGGCCTACAACCCGGCGACTCCGGGCTATCTCGCGCTGAAGGCGCGGCTCGCCAGCCTGCGGGGGCCTGCGCCGACCGCGGTGAAGCCGCTGCGCCTCCCGGCCGGGCCGGCCCTGCGCGTCGGCATGCGTGATGCCCGCGTCCCGCTGCTGCGGGCACATTTCAACCTCGAGAGCCGTCCGGCCGCGACCCTGGACAGGGGGCCCGGCGAGCCGGAGGAGTACGATTCCGTGGTCGCCGACGCGGTGGCCAAGTTCCAGCGCGGACGCGGTCTCCCTGGGAACGGCGTCCTGAACGTCCAGACGGTGCTCGCCCTCGCCGATGCCGGCCGCACGGCGCGCCCGACGGGCGGTGAGGCCGAACTCATCGTCAACATGGAGCGGTGGCGCTGGCTCCCGGGCGATCTGGGGCCGGATTACATCCTCGTCAACGTGCCGGAGTATCGCCTGCGCGCCTACCGGGGCGGTGTGATGCGCGACGAGGCGCGGGTCATCGTCGGCAAGCCGGAATCGCGCACGCCGCTGTTCTCCGGGATGATGGAGTATGCGGTCGTCAACCCGTCCTGGTACGTCCCACCGTCGATCCTGAAGACGATGGCGCCGAAGCTCGCCGGCTACGGCGGCAAGACCTGGGGCGGCTACGAGGTCGTCCGTCGCGGCGGGCACATCTCGCTGCGTCAGCCCCCGGGGGAGCGCAACGCGCTCGGCTTCATCAAGTTCATGTTCCCGAACCAGCACGCGGTCTACCTGCACGACACGCCGAACCGCTCGCTGTTCTCCGCCGCAAAGCGCGATTTCAGCCACGGCTGCGTCCGCGTCGACGACCCGTTCCGCCTCGCCGACGCGGTGCTGCCGAACTGGTCCGCGGATCGGCTGAAGAAGCTGATCGGCAAGGGCGAGCGCACCATCCGGCTGCCGGAGAAGCTGCCGGTCCACCTCGCCTACTTCACCGCCTTCGTGGACGACGGCGGCGCCTACCGCACCCTGCCGGATCTCTACGGCTACGACGCGCCGATGCGCGCGGCCCTCGGGCTGCCCGGCGGCGGCGGGCCGGCGATCGCGCGGCTCCCGGACGAGCCGCCGCGGCGCAAGGCCGAGCGCGCCCCGAAGCCGCCCGCGCCCCGGACCGTCCATCGCCGCGCGCCCGAGCGGCCGGTCGCGGATGCCGACGCGTGGCCGGGCGGGCGCTACGAGGAGGCGGAGACGCCGCGCCGCGCCCAGCGTCGCGCCGCCCGTGCCGACAGTGCGCCGGAATACGGCGAGCCCGGCCTCTGGACGCCCGCGCCGCAGCAGGCGGCGCCGCGCGGGTGGTGGTAGCCCACCCGCGCCACCAGCAACTTTCAGGTGCGCGGCCGCACAGCCGGGCACGATTTCGCCACGGTCGAGCCTTAGCCGTTTCGGTCGCGAACCCGGTTCAACAGGCGTCGGGTCAGGCTGTCGGGAGAGGATCAGGACCGTCGTGCCCAGTCTCCCGCGCGCCCTTCGCCACGTCACTCTCGCCCTGTCCGGCCTCGCGCTCGGACTGATCGCCGGGACGGCCGAGACCGAGGACGCGGTCGCCAACGGCGACACCCGCTCCCTGTCGATCTACCACACCCACACGCAGGAGAGCGCGACCATCACGTTCAAGCGCGATGGTCGCTACGATCGCGCGGCCCTCGAGCAGCTGAACTGGCTCCTGCGCGACTGGCGGGTCAACGAGCCGACCAAGATGGACCCGCGGCTGTTCGATACGGTCTGGGAGGCCTATCGCCAGGTCGGCGCGACGCAGCCGATCCACGTCGTGTCGGCCTACCGCTCCCCGGGCACCAACGCGATGCTGCGCCGCCGCTCCAGGATGGTGGCCGAGTACAGCCAGCACATGCTCGGCAAGGCGATGGACTTCTTCCTGCCGGACGTGTCGATCGACCGGATCCGGGAGGTCGGCCTCCGGATGCAGCGGGGCGGCGTCGGCTGGTACCCCCATGCCGGAACGCCCTTCGTGCACCTCGACGTGGGTTCGGTGCGGATGTGGCCGCGCATGACCCACGACCAGCTCGCCCGCCTGTTCCCGGACGGCAAGACCGTCCTGCTCCCGAGCGACAACCGCCCCTTCCCTCGCTACGAGGAGGCCAAGGCCGAGATCCTGGCCCGCGGCGGTACCGTGGCGGGCCTCACGACGCAGATGGCCAGCGGCGAGGAGGAGGACGGGCCCGGCCTGTTCGGCTTCCTGGCCAGCCTGTTCGGCGGCGGCCGGTCCGCACCGGAACCCGCGCCGGTGCCGGCCCCGGTGGAGACGGCGCGGAAGTCGCGCCGCGCGCCCGTCGTCGCCGTGGCGAGCGCCGATCCGCAGGATCCGGCGGGCGCGCGCGCGGCCCTCGCCTACGCGGCGCCCGCGGCCGACGACGCCCTGCGCGGCTCGCTCGCCGAGCGGGCACAGGCGAAAGGTGCCGAGACCAAGCCCTCCGACATCAGGCCCGCCGACGCCAAGGCGTTCCTGACCGCCAGTCAGCCGGTCGCCGTCGACGATACCGTGACCGCCGTCACGGCACCGCTCCCGCCGCGGCGCCCCGCCGATATGGCCGCCGTCGCGGCGAGCCTGAACATGCCCCTGCCGCCGCCCCGCCCTGTGCAGTTCGCGGCGCTGGAGCGCGGGATGGCCAATTTCGCGCCGGCTGCCGAGATCCGCGCCCTCGACAAGCCGGCGGCGGCGGTTCCGGCTCGCGCCCGCTCCCTCGTGGCTCCGGACGCGGATGCCAAGGCGCAACTGCGCGCCCTGTTCGACTCCGTATCGGCCGGCCCGGGCGCTGCCCCCGCGAGCCGCGCCGCGCCCGTGCACGTGGCCGCCACGCGCCTGCGCGGTGCCGCGCCCGACGCGGTGGTCGGCGCCGCGCCCGATCGGGTCACCACGCGCTTCAGTCCACGCAGCCCCGGCGACGATCTGCCGACCCGTTTCACCGGCTCGGCCGCGCGGGCCGTGTCGGGGGCGCGGTGATTCGACCGTCGTCGTCAGGACGTCCGCATCGGAGCCGCGCAGTGGACCGGGCCACCCGGGGCGGTCGACGCCGGATACGCACTCAGCGCAGAGGCTTGGACAGGTTGACCGCCAGCGCGCCGACCAGCGTGGTCGCGTAGCTGTCTTCCTGCGTCGCCGAGATGCGCTCCGCCTCGCTGCCGCTGTTGGCCGCGACCGACATCATCAGCATCACGGCCGTGACGACACCGCCGAGACCGGCGACGAGAGCGAGATAGGCGCGGACGGCGACGCTCGGAACAGCCGCGACCGCTTCGGTCTCAGCGAGGCACAGCGGCGATGGGCTGTGGGACATGGTGGCGGCCGCTTCTGACGGGCGATGCTGAACCCGACGCGGGCCGATTAGGCGCACGTAGGGCGTACCCGTTCAATCGAAGAACGCCTCAAAAAGAGGCGAGTTCGACCGAAAGGCGAATTTTTCCACTGATCCTCATACGGACGGTTGATAGCCGAAAGGGGGACGTGCTCGGCGTCCCCCGGACTGGTCTCAGCCTTCCTTGCCGGCGACCTTGCCGAGCGCCGCCTGTGCGGCCGCGAGCCGGGCAATCGGCACCCGGTAGGGCGAGCAGGACACGTAGTCGAGTCCCACCTCCTGGCAGAAGCCGACCGAGGCGGGATCGCCGCCGTGCTCGCCGCAGATGCCGAGCTTGATGTCTGGCCGGGTCTTGCGGCCGCGCTCGACGCCGATGCGCACCAGCTCGCCTACGCCTTCCTGGTCGATCGTGATGAACGGGTCGGCCGGCAGGATGCCCTTCTGGGTATAGGGGCCCAGGAAGGTGGCCGCGTCGTCGCGGGAGATGCCGAGCGCCGTCTGGGTCAGGTCGTTGGTGCCAAAGGAGAAGAACTCCGCGGTCTCGGCGATCTCATTGGCCTTGAGGGCCGCGCGCGGCAGCTCGATCATCGTGCCGACCTGATAGTCGAGGGTCGCGCCCTTCTCCTCGGCCACGGCCTTCGCCATGGCGTCGATGCGGGCCTTCACGATGTCGAACTCGGCGCGGGTGAAGACCAGCGGCACCATCACTTCGGGCGTCACCGCCTTGCCGGTATCGGCGGCCGCCTGGACGGCGGCCTCGAAGATCGCGCGGGCCTGCATCTCGGCGATCTCCGGGAAGGCGATCGCGAGGCGGCAGCCCCGGAAGCCGAGCATCGGGTTGTGCTCGGACAGCTCGCGCGTCCGGTGCCGGATCTTCTCCTCGGAGACGCCCGTCGCCTTCACGACCTCGGCGACCTCGGCGTCGGTGTGCGGCAGGAACTCGTGGAGCGGCGGGTCGAGGAGGCGGATCGTGACCGGCAGGCCGGACATGATCGTGAACAGCTCCAGGAAGTCCTGCCGCTGGTAGGGCAGGATCTTCGCCAGCGCCGCGCGCCGGCCCTCGGCGTCGTCGGCGAGGATCATCTCGCGGACCGCGATGATGCGGTCACCCTCGAAGAACATGTGCTCGGTGCGGCAGAGGCCGATGCCCTCGGCGCCGAAGTTGCGCGCGGTCCGGGCGTCGGTCGGCGTGTCGGCGTTGGCGCGGACCTTCATGCCGCGGATCGCGTCGGCCCACTCCATCAGGGTGGCGAAGTCGCCCGACAGCTCGGGCTCCAGCATCTTCACCTCGCCCTGGATCACCTGGCCGGTGGAGCCGTCGATGGTGATCCGGTCGCCGGCCTTCAGCGTCGTGCCGCCGACCGTCAGGGTCTGCGCCTTGTAGTCGATCCGGATCGAGCCGACGCCGGAGACGCAGGGCTTGCCCATGCCGCGGGCCACCACGGCCGCGTGGCTGGTCATGCCGCCGCGGGTGGTGAGGATGCCCTCGGCGGCGTGCATCCCGTGGATGTCCTCGGGCGAGGTCTCGATCCGGACGAGGATGCACTTGCGCTCGGCCTTGCGGTGGGCCTCCGCGTCCTCGGAATTGAACACGATCTCGCCGGTCGCCGCGCCGGGCGAGGCCGGCAGGCCGGAGGCGATGACCTTGCGGTCGGCCTTCGGGTCGATGGTCGGGTGCAGGAGTTGGTCGAGGGCGCCGGGCTCGACGCGGCCGATCGCCTCCTCCTTCGAGATCAGCCCCTCGCCCGCCAGATCAACGGCGATGCGCAGGGCGGCCTTGGCCGTGCGCTTGCCGTTGCGGGTCTGGAGCATCCAGAGCTTCCCCTTCTCGATGGTGAATTCCATGTCCTGCATGTCGCGGTAGTGCGACTCTAGGATCCCGTAGATCCGGGTCAGCTCCGCGAAGCTCTCCGGCATGGCCTTCTCCATGGAAGGCTTGTCGCTCTCCGCCTCTTCCCGCGCCTTCTCGGTGATGTTCTGCGGGGTGCGGATGCCCGCCACGACATCCTCGCCCTGCGCGTTGATCAGGAACTCGCCGTAGAGCGCCTTCTCACCGGTGGAGGGGTTGCGGGTGAAGGCGACGCCGGTGGCCGACGTGTCGCCCATGTTGCCGAACACCATGGCCTGCACGTTGACGGCCGTGCCCCAGCTCTCCGGGATGTTGTTCAGCTCCCGGTACTTCTTCGCGCGGGGGATCATCCACGAATTGAACACGGCGCCGATCGCGCCCCAGAGCTGGTCGTCCGCGCCCTGCGGGAAGTCCGAGCCGTGCTCGTCGCGCACGATCTTCTTGTAGGTCTGGATGAGGGTCTTCCAGTCGCCGGCGCCGAGCTCGGTGTCGAGGTCGAAGCCCTTGCCCTCCTTGTACTGCTCCAGCGCCTCCTCGAAGGCGTGGTGCTCAACGCCGAGCACCACGTTCGAGTACATCGTGATGAACCGCCGGTACGAATCGTAGGCGAAACGCTCGTCGTCGGCCTCCTTGGCGAGGGCCAGGACGGTCTCGTCATTGAGGCCGAGATTGAGGACCGTGTCCATCATGCCGGGCATCGAGGCGCGCGCACCCGAGCGGACCGACACGAGCAGCGGGTTCGTCGCGTCGCCGAACTTGCGGCCGGTGAGCTTGCCCACCTGGGCGAGCGCTTCCGCGACCTGATCCTTGAGCTCCGGCGGATAGGATTTGCCGTGATCGTAGAAGTAGGTGCAGACCTCGGTGGTGATCGTGAAGCCCGGCGGGACCGGCAGGCCCAGGTTGGACATCTCGGCGAGGTTGGCACCCTTGCCGCCGAGCAGGTCGCGCATCTGCGACTTGCCCTCCGCCTTGCCGTCGCCGAAGGCATAGACCCACTTCGCGCTGCCGGTCGCCATGTCGATCCCGTCCGTATCTGGTGCCCGGCGCCGGCCGAGCTGATGGGCGGGGTTGGACCATCCCGCAGCGCAACGCAAGATGAACGCGCGATGGCCCTGTGCGTGCACGGCTGACGGCTCGAGCGGTCTGTCAGGTCCGCGCCGTCGCGGCGCGGGCGCGGCCCGTCAATGCAGGATTCCGAGCCCGATCACGCCGACGACGATCAGGTAGATCGCGACGATGTAGTTGAGCAGCCGCGGCATCACCAGGATCAGGATTCCGGCGAGGATCGCGATCAGCGGCTGGAGGTTCGAGATGGTGATGGTCACGGACGCCTCCTGAGGGCCGAGCTTGGCCGCCGGTATCGACGCCTCTACCCCACGGAGGTTCCCTGTAGCTTGGGCGGGGCGGCCGGTCGTCCGGCCGCCCCGGGGCGGATCAGGGCTTCGGCGTCGGGGTCTCGGTCCCGGGGATCGGGTCCTTGGCCTCGCCGGTCGGCAGGCTCACGGCGATCGTCGGGTGCGACAGCTCCGGATAGGGCTCGATCACGTTGGCGCCGTTGAGCGGCTTGTTGGCGCCGTTGTGACAGGTGGCGCAGTTGATCTTCGGCACGTCGCCCAGGATCCCGAGCCGGTTCCGCGGGAACGTCGATTTCAGCGGCTCCATATAATCCTGGTTCAGGTCACGCACCATCCGGATGCCGTACCAGGCATGGACGCGGTTGGGCGTGCTGGTGTCCCACTGCGCCACCGATCGGGTGTTGTGGCAGAAGGTGCAGTTGACCCCGAGAGACTGCGACATGCTGATCATGATCGCGAAGGTCTTCTCGGCGTCCTGGATCGGCTTGCCCTTGGTCTCCGGCAGCGCCGTGGTGGCGTTGACCCGGACCGCGTCCTCCGACGTTTCCTTGTGCTGATAGAAGGCCTGATAGACGTCGTAGGGCAGCGAGGTGTTGCCGACTTCTGCGGAGGCGAGGTTCTGGCTGTTGTTGCGCGGGATGAAGCGCCCCGCCCCCTGGACCGGATGATCGAACCAGATATTGGCCGGCACCGGATTGCCGCGGTGACAGGTGTAGCAGGTCACGCCCGCCTGATGGACGTGGTTCTCCTTCCAGGACGAGTTGATGTACTGGGTCATCTGGAGCATCCGCCGGGCGACGCGCTTCTGGTAGAGCTCGTCGGACGCCATGTTCTCGGTGCTGTGGCAGTAGGTGCAGCCCTGCTGCGGGGCCACCCACTCGGTGATCGACACCATCAGCCGGTTGAACTGCTCGGCCGAGAGATCGCCCAGAACCTGGACGTTCTGGTAGACGGCCGAGGCCTTGTCGCCGCCCGCATCGGCCGGATCGGCCGGGGTCGGGGCGACGTTCGCGGCGGCGAGCGCCTCGTTGCCGGCGCGGGTGCGGATGAGGTCCATGCCCGTCCCGCGGAAGCCGGTCTGCTTGTTCGCCATCGGCGGGTGGGTCCAGCCGGCGCCGCCGAACATCGCGATGGTGAGGAAGAGGGCCAGTGCGCCGCCGGCCACCGCCAGAATCGTCTTCATGACGGCCTCCTCACGGCTTCATGCCGGGTGCGAGATGGGCGGGATCCACGATCGGGCCGTAGACCTGCGGGTACGAGGGCGCGACGCCGTGCTTGACGGCCCAGAGGTACCAGTTGTCGACCACGGTCCCGGTGAGCAGGATGCCGATGCCGCCGGTCAGCGTCGTCAGCACGGCGAACCACCACGCCCAGCGGTGGATCGACTCCATCGTGGCGTTGAAGCCCATGGTCCAGCGCCAGAACAGGGCGGCGCGCTCGGTGGCCGTGCCGCGGTCGACGATCTGGTCGATCTCGCGCTCCGCGCCGTAGCGCGAGCAGGCCAGGATCGTGCCCCCGTGCATCGCGAACAGCAGCGTCGACCCGTAGAGGAACGTGATCGAGAGCATGTGGAACGGATTGTAGAAGAGGTTCCCGTAGCGGAGCGAGAAGGCCGCGGTCCAGTCGAGGTGCGGGAAGATGCCGAACGGCACGGCTTCCGACCACGAGCCCATCAGCACCGGCCGGATGAAGCCGAGGACGAGGTAGAGCCAGATCGCCGACGCGAAGGCCCACGGTACGTGCAGGCCGAGGCCGAGCGCCCGCGCCCGCTTGTAGAGATGGACCCACCACAGCAGGATCGAGGCCGTCAGGAAAAAGCCGGCGATGAGCCACCACCCACCCTCGTTCAGGGGCGGGAGGACCTTCAGGCCGTACTTCGGGAGAGGCGGCTCGAGGGCGAGCCACGGCAATTGCCGGACGAACTGGACCGGGTCCCAGTTCACCGAGGCCCACATGTTGAGCCCGATGATCTCGAAGGCGATCACCCCGCATGTGATCGACAGAGCCGCGATGTAGCCGATGTAGATCGGCCCGACCTGGCTGTTGCCGATCAGCCCGAACAGGTAGCTGTTGAACGGCTTGCCGACCCGCTCGTCGACCGCGACCGGGACGCCCTGATCCGGCACGAGCGGGCGCACCTGAACCTGCGTGAAGATGTTCTGGTAATAGGCCATGGCCTGCCCTCCCCCGGAGTGCCGCGCACTGGGCGGCGGCGACCCACGTTAGTCCCCTCGTTCCGATCGCGTCCGATCGCGTCCGATCCGTCACCGCCAGACCGGCAGGTTGAGCCACCAGCCCCACCATTGCGGCCAGCCCTGCGTCCAGAACGGCCCGCTGATGACGATGCAGACCGCGCTCCAGAACCCCGCAGAGAGGGCCAGAAACAGGCCGAGGCGGTGGATGCCGAGCGTGCCGATCGAGTAGCCGATCGTGTCGCGGAAGAAGGTGTCCTCGTGCTCGGGCGTCTTCACGGTCTCGCCCTTCTTCGGGTTGGTCGCCGACAGGATCAGGCCGCCGTGCATCGCCAGGGCCAGCGTCGTCGTGAAGAAGAACGTCACGGCCAGCATGTGAGCCGGATTATAGTGGAAGTGGAGATACTGGTATCCGGTGTTGGACACCCAATCGAGATGGCTGAGGATGCCGTACGGGAAGCCGTAGCCCCAGGCGCCCATCAGCAGCGGCCGGATCACCACGAGGGTGAAGTAGGCGAAGATCGCCATGCCGAAGGCCGCGGGGACGTGGTAGCCGATCCCGAGCTTGCGGCAAATCTCGACCTCGCGCAGCGCCCAGGAGACGAACGAGCCGAGCGCGCACATGGTGATGATCTGCCAGAGCCCGCCATCCTTCAGCGGCGCGAGTCTCAGGCCGTAGCTGACATCGGGCGGCGCGATGTTGATCTGCCAGATGTTCCAGGTCGGTCCGATCGCGGCGCCGTAGATGACGAGCGCGGTGCCCAGCACCGTGAAGAACATGCCGACGACGCCGAAGAAACCGACGAAGAACGGCCCGACCCAGAAGTCGAACAGGTCGCCTCCGAGCAAGGTGCCGCCGCGAACCCTGTATTTGCGCTCGAAGCTCAGCATCGCCATGGCGGCTGCTCCTCAGTCAGGCCGGAGAAGAGGAAATATGGGTGGACCGCGGCCCTCGCGCGCCGCGGTCCGGACCGGCACTCAGGCCGGCATCTGCGGCAGCGCGAGCGTGATGGTGTTCTGGGCCGCCTTGTTGTTTCTCGGGCCGTCCAGCCAGTTGAACCGGTCGGTCGAGAGCAGGATGAAGTGGATCAGCAGCGCCAGGATAAAGAGGAAGGTGAACAGAGCCACCAGCGTGCGCCGCGGATCGAAGAGCAACCAAACCTTGTGCATCCGATCCTCCTCAGCCGATCATCGTGACGAGGGCGTGGGCCGCATCGCGAACGCCCTCGAGAGAGGCGTAGCCCTGCGGTCCGGGGAGCCACGGACGCCACAGCCAGACAAGGATGTGGGCGACCACGGCGATCGCCGTGAAGATGAGGAAGCTCGTCAGGAAGATCGCGTGGAACTCCTTGGCTTCCGGTTCCGTCAGCCCGGACAGGCTGCTCGGTCTTTCTGTTGTGACGGGTCCACTCGCCATCGTTCAGACCTCCGTGTGTTGGCCGCGCCTCTGGCGAGGCGCGACGGGTTCAGCCGCGATGCCTTTCGGCTGTCACGGCCCGACTTCCCCCGCGTGACCGGACGGAAGCGTCTCGCTCAGGGGCGTTTCAGCCCATGAAGGCGAAGGGGATCGCCTGAACCGCCATGGCGCGGGCTTCGCCGAAGACCGAGCGGCGCGCCGGCGCCAGGCCCGGGCGGGCCGTCTCGCGGCTGGGCCGGAACCGGTTCAGCGCCGCGGCGGCGAGGAAGAACGGGTAGGTCGCCGCCAGGATCAGCCGGAACTGAAACGCTTCCTGGTGCTGGCGGCCGGTCGGGACCATCGTTCGCATCGTCAGGTCTCCTCTGGGTGAAACGGAAAGGCGGCTCATGCGGGCACTCCTCCCGCGAGGGCGGCCCGGGCCCGCGCCACGTGAGCGGGCGCTACCGCGGCGGCCTCGGTGTCCCGGGCAGCCCGCTCGGCGGCGTCGCGCAGGCGCTTGGCCGCGGAGATCCGGGCGAGCACCGGCTGGGCCTCGACCAGGGCGTCGAGCGCCTGCCGGGCGGCCTCGTCCCACGGCAGCTCGGCGTGGCGCCGGGCCGGCGTCGCCTCGACCTTGTCCATGTCGCGGGCGAGCGGCAGGATGTGGAAGAGGGTGTCGAACAGGGCGTTGCAGACCTCCTGGACCAGGTAGGTCGCCCCGGCGTAGCCCATGAAGGGCGTCCCGGTGTGGCGCCGGATGATCGCGCCGGGGAACGAGGCCGGCACGTAGGTCGCCCGGGCTCCGCACTCGGCGAGGTACATCCGCTCGTTGAACGAGCCGAACAGCACCAGCGGCGGCTTGGCCGCGACGGCGGCGCGGACGGCCGCGTTGTCGGGCTTCAGACCGGCCGAGCGCCCGAAGGCGAAGTGGCAGGGCAGGCCCATCTCGTCTTCGAGGAAATGGCGCACGCCGCGCGCGTAGGTCTCGGTCGCGACGATGCCGAAGCTGGCGGTCCCGAAGAAGTCCTGCGTCACCGAGCGCCAGAGATCCCATACCGGCTTGATCGTCGTGTGCCGCTCCCGCTCGATGAACGGCTCGGGATCGAGGCCCAGGATCGCGCCCAGCGAGCGCAGGAACTTGGTCGTGGACAGGATGCCGATCGGCGCCTGCAGGTACGGGCGCTCCAGATCCTCGCAGAGCAGCCGCCCGAACTCCCGGTAGAGGCAGATATTGGCGTCGGCGTTGACCAGCTTCGGCACGTCGGCGAGGTGCGCGCCGAGCGGGAAGGTGAGGTTCACCTCGGCGCCGATCCCCTCGACCAGCCGCCGGATCTCGGAGAGGTCGGACGGCATGTTGAAGGTGCCGTAGGCCGGGCCGATGAGGTTCACTCGCGGCTTCTCGCCGGGCTTCTTCTCCGGCCGGGCCGGGATGCCCTTCTTGGCGAACTTCTTCGCCCCGTACTCCTGCCAGAGCCAGCGCATCGCCCGGTCGGCGGCCTGCCACTGGTCCTCGTCGATCGTGCGCGGCAGGAAGCGCTGGAGCCCCGTGCCCTCCGGCGTCACGCCTCCGCCGATCATCTCGGCGATGGAGCCGGTGACCACGACGCTGGGCTGGCCCGGATCGAGGGTCGCGTGGGCGCGCTTCATGGCGCCCTCGGTGCCGTGCCGGCCGAGTTCCTCCTCGGCGAGCCCGGTGACCACGATCGGCAGCTCGTGCGGCGGCAGCGCGTCGGTGTAGTGCAGCACCGAGGTGACCGGCAGGTTCTCGCAGCCGACGGGGCCGTCGATGACGACCTGCAGGCCCTTGATCGCCGTGAAGACGTAGACCGCGCCCCAGTAGCCCCCGGCCCTGTCGTGATCGAGGATGAGCATCAGGCCATCTCCCCGATCGGCTTCTTGGGGCCCTCGATCTTCGGGCCCTGGCGCTTCTGCGGCACCTCCTGCCAGACGCCCGCGGCGTGGCCGGTGCCGACGCCCTCGAAGAAGTCGCGCATGGCGTCGAAGCGCGCCCTGTTGCCGAGGGCGGCGTTGATCACCGTGGCGAGCGACCCGGCGCCGGCCGCGCCCATCAGCGGGCGCGCCGAGATCAGGTTGGTGAAGTAGAGCGCCGGGGTGCCGCGCTCCTTGGCGCGCTGCACCACCGGCGTCGTGCCGATGGCGAGATCGGGCTTCAGCGCTTCGAAGGCGAACAGATCATCCTCGAGGGAGGCCCGGTAGCGGACCTCCGTTCCGCGAGACTCGAGCCAGTCGCGATCCGCCTCCGACCAGGGCGTGCGCGGGCAGGCGGTGCCGACATAGGGGACCTCGGCGCCGCTCTCGACGAGGAGGCGCGCCACGAGCAGCTCCGATCCCTCGTAGCCCGAGAGCGTGATCCGCCCCTTGATCGGCATCGCGCCGAGCGCGCCGCGGATGCCGGGCAGGATGCGGTTCTTGGCCGCCTCGACGGTGGCGCGGGGCACGCCGCAGGCCTCGCCGATCCGGTCGAGCCAGTCGGCGGTCCCGTCGACGCCGACGGGAGCGGAGCCGACGATCGGGCGGCCGGCCGCCTCGAACTCGCGGATCGAGGCCGTGTAGAACGGGTGAATCGCCGCGACCGCCGCGCAGTCGAGGGCCGCGTAGAGCTCGCGCCATTCCCGGGTCGGCACGACCGGGCCGGCCGAGAGTCCCAGCGGCTCCAGGAGCGATCCGATCAGCACCGGGTCGGCCGGGAAGATCTCGCCCAGCAGCGCGACGCTCGGGCGCTCGGAACGGCCACCGCGGGGGGCGGCGACGGGCCCCTGCTCGGCCTCCGCGCGGGCGACCTTGAGCATGGCGCCGGCGAGTACGTCCTTGGCTTCCGCGTGGGTCGGGACTCCGAAGCCCGGCACGTCGATCCCGATCACCCGGACGCCGTCGATCGCCTTCGGCAGCAGGCGCAGCGGCACACCGGAGGCCGTCGGGACGCAGAGGTTGATGACGACGACGGCGTCGTAATCTTCCGGCTTCGCAGTCGCGTGGACCGCCTCGCGGATGTCCTCGAACAGCTTGCCGGTGACGAGCGTCTCGGAGTTAAACGGCACGTAGCCGACGCTGCGCCGCGCCCCGTAGAAATGCGACGTGAAGGTCAGGCCGTACACGCAGCAGGCCGAGCCCGACAGGATCGTCGCCGTGCGGCGCATCCGCAGACCGACCCGCAGCGAGCCGAAGGCCGGGCACATGCTCTGCGGCTGGTCGTGCGGGCCCTGGGGATAATCCTCGCGCAGCTGTGCCAGGGTCTCCGACATGCCGGCGGCTTCCGCGGCCGCCACCATCGCGTCCTTGCCGGCGTGGCAACCCAGGCCGTCGCTCTGCGCCGCGGCGAGGTCGACGGTGGCCGGCGCCTTGCGGGCCCGCAGATCGGCGATGTCGAGGGAGACGGCCATGCGCGTCAGACCTCGTCGTACACGACTTCGAGGGACGGCTTGGACACGTGGGCGACGCCGCACATGTCCTCGTGGGTCGCCGGAACCAGCACGACGTCGCGGCCGGTGGTCTCGCTGGAGAACAGGCCGAGCAGCCCGTCCTGCGAGAGCGGCGTCGGGCGGTGCGGCGCGGCCTCCGCGACATTGGCGGCGAGTTCCGCGAACAGGGTGCCCCAGCGCCCGTCCGGCTTGCCGATGATCTCGTAATTCGCGCTCTTGCGGCGGATGTCCTCGTCGGCCGGGATCGAGGCCAGGACCGGGATGCCGGCCGCCTCCGCGAAGGCCTGGGCCTCGCCGGTGCCGTCGTCCTTGTTGATCACGAGGCCGCCGACGCCGACATTGCCCCCGAGCTTGCGGAAATACTCCACCGCCGAGCAGACGTTGTTGGCGACGTAGAGCGACTGCAGGTCGTTCGAGCCGACGACGATGACCTTCTGGCACATGTCCCGGGCGATCGGCAGGCCGAAGCCGCCGCAGACCACGTCGCCGAGGAAGTCGAGGAGGACGAAGTCGAAGCCCCACTCGTGGAAGCCCAGCTTCTCCAGAAGCTCGAAGCCGTGGATGATGCCGCGGCCGCCGCAGCCGCGCCCGACTTCGGGACCGCCGAGCTCCATGGCGTAGACGCCGTCGCGCTTGAAGCAGACGTCGCCGATCGCGACCGACTCGCCCGCGAGCTTCTTCCTGGTCGACGTCTCGATGATGGTCGGGCAGGCCTTGCCGCCGAAGAGGAGCGAGGTGGTGTCGCTCTTCGGGTCGCAGCCGATCAGCAGGACCTTCTTGCCCTGCTGGGCCATCATGTAGCTGAGATTGGCGAGGGTGAACGACTTGCCGATGCCGCCCTTGCCGTAGATCGCGATGATCTGCGTCTCCTTCTTGGCCGGTGCGGTGGACACGGCATCGGGCTCGATCGCGGCCTCGGCGCGGAGCTGGGTCGCCTGGGACAGGGCAGCCTTATTGAGCTGAACGTTCACGCGGCGTCCCTCCAGTCGAGGATCATCTTCAGGCAGCCCGGATCCGCGAACGCGGTGCGGTAGGCGTCCTGGGCCTGTGCCGCCGGGGCACGGTGGGTAATCAGCCCGTCGAGGGAGAGCCGGCCGCTCTCGATCATCCGCGTCACCGCCACCGTGTCCTCGGGCCTGAACTCGGCCGAGATCCGGATCCGGGCCTCGCGCATGAAGGCGGGCGGGAAAGCGAAGCTGAGGGGCGCCTCGTAGAACCCGGCGAGGACGATCTCGCCCCCCGGTGCGAGCCGGGCGATCAGGTCGTCGAGGCCGGCGGCGTTGCCGCTGACATCCGTGATCGTCGCGTAGTCGCGCCGGGGATCCGCGTCGGGTGCGACGACGGTGTATCCGTGCTCGCCGGCTGCGCGCACGGGGTCCGTCTCCCAGACGGTGGGCGCGGCGCCCGCCGCCAGGGTCAGCCGCGCGAGCAGCCGGCCGAGGACGCCGTGCCCGACGATGAGCGGAGCCGCGCCGGGGGCGAGGCGCCCGAGGGCGCGATGGGCGGTCGCCGCGAGGGCCAGGAGGCAGGCCTGCTCGCCGAGGGCCTCGTCCACCGGCACGAGGCGGGCGGCCGGTGCGACCAGATGGGACGCGGCGCCTCCGAACAGGCCGCGAACGGCGCCGAAGCACCGGGCCCCCGGGACGTAGACGGTCTGGCCGACCCGGACCGAAGCGCCGGCATCCGCCTCCACGACCGTCCCGACGGATTCGTAGCCCGGCACCAGGGGGTAGCCCATACCCGGGAAGGGCGGCATCCGCCCCGACCAGAGCAGGCGCTCGGTGCCGGTGCTGATCCCGCTCCAGGACACCGCCACGACCGCGTCCGCGTCAGTGGGCGGCGTCAGGGCCAGGCGCTGAACCGAGAGGTGCTCCGGGTTTTCCAGAATGACGGCCAGAGCGTCCATGGCTGGAAGTGTCCACCCTTTGCGTTGCGACTCTCTCTGGTGCGAAGCCGCTATGTGTCATCCTAGATAGACACCGATCAGCGTCAAGTCACACTTACTTGGCTCGGCCTGTTTTTTGAGCTCTCAGCACCCGCGCGAGCAGGGGGCGACGTGTCGGATGCTCGTGCGTGGCGGTGAAACCTGCGGCCGCGAGCATCGCGCGCAGCTCCTCGGCCCGGCGCGGCCGGCCGGAGCCCATCGCCAGGAGGTAAAAGCCGAAATAGGCGTCGCCGACCGGCTCCGCGCCGGGCGTCCCGGCCATCGGCTCCGCGATGAGCAGCGTGCCACCCGACGGCAGCGCCGCGTAGGCCGCCCGCAGCAGTGCCTGGGCCGGCGCGTCGTCGTGATCGTGGACGATCCGCACCAGGGTGATCGTGTCGGCGCCCGCGGGCAGCCCGCCGTGGAAGTCGCCTCCGCGGCAGGCGATCCTGTCGCCGAGGCCGGATTGGTCGAGGCGCGCTCGGGCGCGGTCGGCGACGGCCGGCAGGTCGAACAGGGTCAGGCGGGGGCCGGCGTGCCGCGCCGCCACGGCCTGCAGGAAGGCGCCCTCGCCGCCGCCGACATCCATGAGGTGCCGGACGCGCGACAGGTCGCAGGCGTCGAGCACATCCTCGGCGATCAGCGCCTGCGAGGCACCCATCAGGCCGCTGTAGGGAGCCACCGTGCGCGCGTCGCCCGTCGCCCCGGCCGCGTAGGGCCAGTAGCCCGCGAGGCGGGTCGGCTGGGCCTGTCCGCGCAGCAGGGCGACCGGATCCGCGAGATCCGCGTAGAGCAGCGCGTGATGCTCGATCATGGCGGCGATGCCGGGATTGCCGACGAGGGCCGCGCCCAGGTCGGCCAGCCCGAATCGGTCATTCGACAGGGCGCGCAGCAGACCGAGGGACTCGGCGGCGCGCAGCAGGCGTCGTGCCGCGTCGGGCGTGAGGTCGAGCCGCCGCGCCAGCGCGTCGACCGTCTGCGGGCCCTCCGCGAGGATCGCGAACAGGTCGAGGCGGATGCAGGCGGTCAGGATCTGCGCGTAGACGAAGCCGGCACAGAGGTCGAACAGCGCCCGCGTGTTGCGCTGCGCGATGCGGCGCGTCAGCGGAAAACCCGCTGCCCAGCGCTGGAACCGGGGGCTGGCGACGAGGCGGTTGCGCCACGCGAGCCACCTGTCCGCCCACGCGGGCGGAACGGGCGGCACCGTGCCGGTTCCGGGGAGCGATCCGGCGCTCAGACCGCCACCGCGCGCAGGCTCGCGGGCAGGAATAGCCGCGCCTGCGCCTCGATCTCGGCGGTGAGCGCGGCCACGCCCGGACAGGGCGGGATCGCCGCGATCGCCTCGCGGGTCAGCCGGGACAGGCGCTCCATCGCGCCGCCGGTACCCAGCAGGGCGGCGGCGTTGGGGCGGCCCAGCGTCGCGTCGCGCCCGGCGGGCTTGCCGATCTCCTCCTGCCGGCAGGCGACGTCGCGCAGGTCGTCGGCGACCTGATAGGCCTCGCCGAGGCACTCGCCGAGGCGGCGCCAGGGCTCCGGCTCCGCGCCCGCCGCCGCGGCGCCGGCCACGGTCGCGGCGGCGAACAGGGCGCCCGTCTTCGCCTGCTGATAGTCGCTGAGGCTGATATGCGCCTCCGATTCCCAGGCCTGCCCGGCCGCGATGCCGGACGGCGACCCCGCTGCGCGACCGAGGAGTCCGACGAGGCGCCCGAGGCGCGCCGGATGAGGCCCGACGGACCGCGCGAGGGTCTCGAAGGCGAGGACGATCAGGGCGTCGCCGGTCAGGACGGCGATCGGCTCGCCGAAGGCGACGTGGACGGATGGCTTCTGCCGCCGCATCGGCGCGTCGTCGAAGCACGGCAGGTCGTCGTGGACCAGTGAGGCGCAGTGCAGGAGCTCGATAGCGGCGGCGGCCGCCACGGACCCCGCCGGGTCGTCGTCGCCGCAGGCGCGGGCCACCGAGAGGCAGAGGCGCGGCCGGATCCGATGGCCGCCGGGAAACACCGCGTAGCGGAGAGCCTCCGCCAGAAGGGGCGGGGCGCCGGGCGCCTCCGCGTGCGCAACGGCGCGATCCAGCGCCATCTCGATCCGCCGACCGGACTCCATATCGTTGCCTCCCGTGTTGTATGCGGTTGTCAGCAACAGGTGTCATTTCTTATTGACACTTTGCGGAGGGTAGATCAATCCCGTGGTGGGGGAGTTCGGAGCGGCCGTGGCGCAGGAGCGCGTCGTCGTGATCGGTGCCGGGATCGGTGGCCTCGCCGCCGCCCTGCGGCTCGCCCATGCCGGCTTCGAGACGACAATCCTCGAGCGCGCGCCGCAGCCCGGCGGGAAGATGCGCGCCGTCCCGGTCGGGGACCGCGCCGTCGAGGCCGGTCCGACCGTCTTCACGATGCGCTGGGTTCTCGAGGAGCTGTTCGCCGAGTGCGGGGCGGATCTCGGCGACCGGGTCGCCCTGTCACCGGCAAGGCTCCTCGCCCGTCACGCCTGGAGCCGGGACGAGCGTCTCGACCTCTTCGCCGATATCGACGCGTCGGCGGACGCGATCGCGGCCTTCGCGGGACCGCGCGAGGCGGACGGCTACCGGCGCTTCTGCGCCCGCTCGGCCGAGGTCTACCGCACCCTCGAAGGGCCGTTCATCCGCGAGGGCCGGACGGGTCCCGCCGGCCTCGCGCAGCGGGTCGGGCTCTCGGGCCTCGGCGATCTCTGGCGAATCCAGCCCTTCACGACGCTCTGGTCGGCGCTGGGGGCGTACTTTCGCGACCCGCGACTGCTCCAGCTGTTCGGCCGCTACGCCACCTATTGCGGCGCCTCGCCCTTCACGGCACCGGCGACGCTGATGCTCGTCGCCCACGTGGAGCAGGCCGGCGTCTGGACCGTCGCGGGAGGGCTCAGCGGCCTCGCGCGGGCGGTGGCCGATCTGGCGGCGGAGCGCGGCGCGACCTTCCGGTACGGCGCGGAGGTCGCGCGGATCCTCACGGACGGCGGCCGCGTCACCGGCGTGCGCCTTAGCGACGGCACGACTGTGGCTGCCGACTACGTCGTCTGCAACGCGGACTGCGCGGCCCTGGGGGCGGGGCTGCTCGGGCCCGAGGCGGCCGCCGCCGGCGAGCGGCTCGCGCCCGGCGAGCGCTCGCTCTCCGCGGTCACGCTCTGCGCGGAGGCGGTGCCGGCGGGTTTCCCGCTGGCGCACCACACGGTGTTCTTCTCGCGCGACTACCGGGCCGAGTTCGACGCGCTCCTGCGCGCCCGCCGCCTGCCCGACGACCCGACCGTCTACGTCTGTGCCCAGGACCGGGACGCGGCGGGCGCCGCGCCGCGGGGGCCGGAACGCCTGCTCCTGCTCGTCAACGCTCCGGCGGATGGCCGGGAGCGCCCCCTTCAGCCGCCGGAGATCGAGAGATGCGAGAGGAACCTGATCCGCCGGCTGGAGGCCTGCGGGCTCACCCTGGATTTCACGTCGTCGGCGGTCACGACGACGCCGCGGGACTTCGACGCCCTCTTCCCCGGGACGGGCGGAGCCCTCTACGGTCGGGCGGCACAGGGATGGGCGACGACCTTCAAGCGCGCGGGCGCGCGGACGGCGGTGCCGGGCCTCTATCTCGCGGGGGGCTCGATCCATCCCGGCCCGGGCGTGCCGATGGCGGCGCAGTCGGGGCGGCTGGCAGCGGCAGCGATCCTGGACGACCGCGATTCGATGGCGCGGTCGCGCGGGGCGGCTACGCGTGGTGGTACGTCGATGCGGTGAGCGACGACGGCCGCCAGGGCCTCACGATCATCGCGTTCATCGGCAGCGTGTTCTCGCCCTACTACGCCTGGAGCGCCGAGAAGGACCCCTTCGCCCACTGCGCCATGAACGTGGTGCTCTACGGCGACCGCGGCCGCTTCGCCATGACCGAGCGCCGCGCCGCCAGCCTGTCGCGCAGCGCCGACCACATCGCCGTCGGACCCAGCGCCATGCACTGGGACGGCACGGCGCTGACGGTGCGGATCGACGAGCGCGGCGCGCCCCTGCCCCGGAGGATCCGCGGCACCGTGCGCCTCGAGCCGCGCGGGTTCACGGGCGGCCCGTTCCATCTCGACCGGGCCGGGCGCCACCGCTGGTGGCCGATGTCGCCCTCCTCGCGGGTCGAGGTGGATTTCGACGCGCCGGACCTTCGCTGGAGCGGGAGCGGCTACTTCGACACCAACGACGGCGACGAGCCGCTGGAGGCCGCCTTCTCGCGGTGGACATGGTGCCGGGCCGACCTGCCGGACGGCGCGGCGATCCTCTACGACGTCCATCACCGCGACGGCGGCGGCCAGAACCTGTCGCTCCGGTTCTCCGCGGACGGCAGCCGCCGCGAGATCCGGCCGCCGCCCGGCGCGGCGCTCCCGGCGACGCGCTTCTGGCGGATGCCGCGCGAGACCCGCAGCGACGGTGGCCGCTCGCGGGTGCTCGCGACCTACGAGGACACGCCGTTCTACGCCCGCTCGCTGCTCGCCTCGACCCTGGGCGGCGAGCCGGTCCGGGCCATGCACGAGAGCCTGTCGCTCGACCGGTTCCGCAACCCGATGGTGCGACTCATGCTGCCCTTCCGGATCCCGCGGCCGCTGGCTCCGTGAGGGCCTCGGCGGCGCCCGTCCCGGATCGCCGTCGGCTCGGGGTGACGCTCCGCGGCATGACGCGCTCCGCGATGCAGGCGAAGGTCGCCATGCTCAGCACGAGGCCGAGGGAGAAGCCGGTCAGCGCCGCCGCCTCCCGGACGACCGCGAAGAGCGGCACCGCGCAGAGCAGGGCCCGCTCGCGCGGCCGCAGGCCGCCGGCGCGGTGCGCGGCGAGCGCCAGGAGGAGCACGGCTGGCACGAGGGGCGCCAGGTCGTAGACCGGGAGGTACGGCGACAGCAGCGGCGCGGAGACGAGGAGCGCGGCCGCGCGCAGCGTCGGGTCTGTGGGCCGGGACCAGGCGCGGCAGGCGAGGCCGAGCGCCAGTACGGCGACGAGACCCTGCGCCGTCCAGGCGGCGGCCATCGAGCCGCCGAGCAGGCGCACCGCGCCGAACGCGCTGGCGTTGAGGTTGAGGCTCGCCGCCGCGTTCTGCAGGATGATCCGGTTCGTGTCCCCGAGCGTGCCGAGAAAGCCGGTCCAGGGCGCCGTCCCGAACAGCGCCAGCGACGCGAGGCAGAGGGCCAGCACCGTCGACGCGCAGGCGGCCAGGCACGCGCGCCGTCCCGTCACCAGCAGCAGCAGGGGGGCGAGCGCCGCGAAGTGCGGCTTGTAGGCCAGCAGGCCGAAGCAGAGCCCGGCGAGCCACGGTCGGCGATCGACGAGCACCGCGCCGAGGGTGAGCAGCGACGCGGTGAACAGGCCGTTCTGGCCGTAGACGAGGTTGCAGAGCACGAGCGGGTGCGCGAGCGCGACGAGGGCCGCGTCCCGCCGGCCGGCCGCGACCCGCATCGCGAGCGCGAACAGGGCGAGGGAGAGCGCGGTCCAGAGCAGGTAGGCCGGCTGCAGATCCAGCAGTGCCATCGCGGCCGCCGGCAGGAGGAACACCGGGGGATAGTGCCACGCGAACCGGCACGCCTGCCCGCAGGCCGCCTTCAGGTTCGCCAAGTGCACCGGCAGGTCGTAGGGGTCCGCCCCCCGCCCCTCCAGCGCCGAGCGGCCCGCCACCCAGACCTGGACGAAGTCGTTGCCGAGGGGGTCGCCGTACCAGTTGCGCCGCGGGTCCGGGCCGGTCCCGTAGACGAGGAGGACCATGGCGAGGCCGAACGGCAGCAGCACCCAGGCCGCCCGCCTGCCGAAGGCGAACAGCCGGTCATCGCTGCTCAGGAGATGCGCGAGATCTGACCGGAGCGCGGCGGCGCGTGCTGTCGGTGAGCCCGGCACGCGGGTCTCGATGGGCGCTGGCATGACGGAGGATTTCCGCGTCCGGATTCCGCGGCAGCCTAGGCGCGCGCGGTTCCGGGCCCGTTAACAGGGGTGTTTGCGGCCCGGCCCGGCTTGTGCAAGAGGGCGGCGGCTGCGATCCTCGCGCCGTCAAACCGGGGCGATCACATCGATGCGACTGGACGAGGCGTCTCCGGCCCCGCGCGTCCTGATCTACAGCCACGATACCTTCGGGCTCGGCCATCTGCGCCGCTCGCGGGCGATCGCCAACGCGATCGTGGCGTGCAACCGCGGCGCCCGGGCGATGATCGTCTCGGGCTCCCCGGTGGTCGACCGCTTCGCCTTCGCGGCGGGCGTCCGGACGGTCAGGCTGCCGCCGGTGACCAAGTTCGCCGACGGCGGCTATGCCAGCCTCGACGGCGCGACCCCGCTGGCGCGCACCGTCGCGCAGCGTTCCGCGATCATCGCCCAGGCCTGCGACGCCTTCCGGCCCGACCTGATCATCGTCGACAAGGAACCGGCCGGCTTCCACGGCGAGCTGCTGCCGGTGCTGGAGCGGGCGGCGGCCGGCGACATCCGCCTCGTCCTGGGCCTGCGCGACGTCCTCGACGACGCCGACCGCCTCGTCCCCGAATGGGAGCGCAAGGGCGCGGCCGAGACGATGGCGCGTTTCTACGACGAGATCTGGGTGTACGGGCTGAGCCGGATCCACGAGCCCCTGGCGGCGCTGCCGATGGAGCCCGAGATGGCCGCCCGCATCGACGGGCGCCTGATCTACACCGGCTATCTCCGCCGCGACCTCCCGGAGCGCCGCGCCGGCCGCGAGGAGCCCCCGATCGCGAACGGCCCCTTCATCCTGGTGACGCCGGGCGGCGGCGGCGACGGGGCGGCCCTGATCGACTGGGTGATCGCCGCCTACGAGGCCGATCCCGCGATCCCCCTGCCCGCGCTCATCGCCTTCGGTCCCTTCCTCGATGCCGGCATCCGCGACGGGTTCATGGCGCGCATCCGCCGCCTCGGTGACCGGATCGCGGCCATCACCTTCGACAGCGAGATCGAGTTCCTGATGCGCAAGGCCGCCGGCGTCGTCGCCATGGGGGGCTACAACACGTTCTGCGAGATCCTGTCCTTCGACCGCCGGGCGATCCTCGTGCCCCGGACCGAGCCGCGGCGGGAACAGGCGATCCGGGCGCTGGCGGCCGAGCGGCTCGGCCTCGCGCGGGTGCTGATGGAGGCGGAAGGCCGGGCGCCCGGGCGCATGGCGGCGGCGCTTCGCGACCTGCCGGGACAGGACCCGCCGTCGCGGGTCCTGGTGCCGGGTCTCCTCGACGGCCTCGACGCGGTCGCGCGCCGCGTCCGGGCGCTGACCGCCCGCGGCGGCGCGGACGTCGCGGCCCGGCCGTACCTGCAGGCCTATTCGTGAGCGCCAAGCGGGTCGCCGTGGTGCTGAAGGGCTATCCGCGGCTCTCCGAGACCTTCATCGCGCAGGAGTTGCTGTCGCTGGAACGGTGCGGACTGGCTCTCGAGATCTGGTCCCTCCGGCGCCCGACCGATCGGGCCCGCCATCCGATGCACGCGCAGATCCGCGCGGAGGCCGCCTACCTGCCCGAGTACCTGCGCGACGCGCCGCTGCGGGTGCTCCGGGGCCTCGGCGCCGCGCTCCGGCGGCCGAACCTGCCCGCGCTCCTGGCGCTGTTCGCCCGCGATCTCCGGCGCGACCCGACGGCGTCGCGGCTGCGGCGCCTCGGGCAGGCCCTGGTCCTCGCCCGGGAATTGCCGGCCGAGGTCGCCCATATCCACGTGCACTTCCTGCACACGCCGGCCAGCGTCGCCCGCTACGCCGCGCTCCTGACCGGGCGCCGGTGGAGCTTCTCGGCGCACGCCAAGGACATCTGGACCACGCCCGACTGGGAACTGGCCGAGAAGCTGCGCGACGCCGAATGGGGCGTGACCTGCACCCGTGATGGCCTCGCCCGACTCGACAGCGTCGCCCCGGGCCGGACGCTGCTCGCCTATCACGGGCTCGATCTCGCCCGGTTCCCCGACGCGCCGCCGCCGCGCGAGCCGCGCGACGGGACGGACCCGGACCGCCCCCTCCGGCTCCTCTGTGTCGGCCGGCTCGTCGCCAAGAAGGGGCACGACGACCTCATCGACGCCCTCGCCGCCCTGCCCGCGCACCTGCACTGGCGGCTCGACCTGATCGGCAGCGGCGAGCGGCGCGAAGCCCTGGAGGCCCGGGTCGCTGCCTGCGGCCTGGCGGAGCGGGTCCGCTTCCGCGGCGCCCTGGCGCAGCCCGCGGTGATCGAGGCCATGCGCGCGGCGGACCTCTTCGTCCTGCCGACGAAGCCCGCCCCCGGCGGCGATCGCGACGGCCTGCCGAACGTGCTGATGGAGGCCGCGAGCCAAGCGCTGCCGATCCTGGCGACCGCCTTCGCCGGCACGCCGGAATTCATCACCGACGGTGTCCACGGCGTCCTGACGCCGCCCGGCGAGCCGGCGGCGCTGGCCGAGGCCCTGGTCCGTCTCGCGGGCGATCCGGGCCTCCGTCAGCGACTCGGCGCGGCTGCCCTGGCCCGGCTCGTGCAGGACTTCTCCGAGGAAGCGGCGATCGCGCTGATCGCCGGCCGGCTGCGCGCGTCCGCGGGTCTGCCGCAGGGCGCGGTCGCCCGCGAATCGGAGTTGTCCGCGTGCGCGTCCTGATCGCGGTCACGCATCTGCTCGGCGCGGGGCACCTCACCCGCGCGGCCGCCATCGCCCGCGCCTTCGCGGCGGCCGGCCACGAGACGATGCTGGTCTCGGGCGGCGTCCCGGCACCGATGGTCCGACAGGACGGGTTGCGCCGCGTGCAGCTGCCGCCGCTCCGGATCGCCGGCACGGACTTCTCGACGCTGCTGGACCCCGACGGACGCCTGGCCGGGCCGGCGCTCCTCGAACGCCGCCGGGCCCTGATGGTCGACACCCTGGCGGCCTTCGAGCCGGACGCGGTGATCACCGAGCTGTTCCCGTTCGGCCGGCGCGCCCTGGCGGCCGAGTTCCTCGCCCTGGTGGACGCGGCCCGCGCCCGGCGGCCGCGCCCGCTCGTCCTCGCCTCCGTGCGCGACGTCCTCGTGGCCTCGACCAAGCCGGAGCGGATCGCCCAGGCGCACGCGCGGGTGGCGGACCTCTACGACGCCGTGCTGGTGCACGGCGACCCGGCCCTGATCCCCCTCGAGGCCTCGTGGCCCCTCGACGCGGCCATTGCCGCGAAGGTGCGTTACACCGGATACGTGGACGAGGGGACCGTGCCCGCCCCGGCCTCGCGCCGCTCCGGCGTGGTGGTCGCCGCCGGATCCGGACCGGCCGGGCTGGTCCTGCTGCGCGCGGCCGCAGGCGCGGCCCGGCTTCGGCCGGATCTCGGCTGGCGGATCCTGGCCGGCCACGGCGTCCCCGAGGCCGAGCTGTCCGAGATCGGTCACGGTCTCGCGCCCGGCATCCTCGGTCGCGCCCAGCCGGACTATCGCGCGCTCCTGGCCGGCGCCGCCCTGTCGGTCAGCCAGTGCGGCTACAACACGGCCGTCGATCTCCTCGCCACCGGCACACCCGCTGTCCTCGTGCCCTTCGAGGCCGGCGGCGAGACCGAGCAGCGCCTGCGCGCCGAGCGCCTCGCCGCCCGGGGACTCGCCCGGGTGCTGCCGGAATCGGAGCTGACGCCCGGGACCCTGGTGGAGGCCATCGCGTCGCGGGGCGTCCTCCCCGCGCCCGGCGATCCCGGGATCGATCGGGACGGCGCAGCGCGCACGGTCGCGCTGGTCGAATCCCTCCGCGGGGGCGAGCGATCGCGCCCCGTCCGGGCTAAGCCCTCCGAGCCGGCCCTCGACGCTCTCCGCCGTGCTCTCGACGCCGTCGCGGCGCGGGGCCTGCGCGTGCCGCTGTTCTGGCGCGATGACGACGCGGTCGCGGGCGGTCCGGACCTCGACCGCCTCATCGGTCTCGCCGAGCACCACGGCGTCCCGCTCCTCCTCGCCGCGATCCCGGCCGGCATCGACGCCTCGCTGCCGCGGCGGCTCGAAGCGGCTGCCGGTGTATCCGTCGCCGTCCACGGCCTCGCCCACCACAACCACGCCCCGCCGGGCGAGAAGCGGGCCGAGTTCGGCGCGCACCGCCCTCTCGACACCCTGGTTGCCGACGCCGCTGCCGGCCTCCGGATCGCCCGGCAGCGTCTGCCGGAAGGCTCGCTGCTGCCTGTCTTCGTACCGCCGTGGAACCGCGTCGCGCCGGAACTTGCCTCCGCCCTGCCGGATCTCGGCTATCGCGGCCTCTCGGCCATGCCCGGCCCGTCGATCCCGGGTCTGCGCCGGCTCGATGCCACCCTCGATCCGATCGATTGGCGGGGCAGCCGGTCCCTGCGCGATCCGGAGGCCCTGCTGCGCGGCCTCGCCGCCGACATCGCGGGCGCGCCGGAGCGGCCGCTCGGCCTTCTGACGCACCACCGCGTCCACGACCAGGCCGTCTGGGACTTCGTCGGCGCGCTCGTGGCCAACCTCCTGCGGCACCCGGCGATACAGGTCGTGGATGTTCGGGCGCACTTCGGCGCGTCCGCGATGGACAAGGGGCCGGCGGCATCTAAGTCTCAGGTCTCACAGATCGCGAGGACGGGTTGAGCCCGCTATTGTCCATCCGCGACCTCGCGGTCGCGTTCCGCACGGAGAGCGGTCCGTTCGAGGCGCTGCACGGCCTGTCCCTCGACGTTCACCGCGGCCGCACCCTCGCCCTGGTCGGCGAGTCCGGTTCGGGCAAGTCGGTGACCGCCCAGGCGATCCTGCGGATCCTGCCGCCCTCCGCCGCCATCACCCGCGGTCAGATCCTGTTCCGGGACGGCGAGGTCGAAGCCGACATCGCGCGGCTCCCCTCCGAAGGCGAGGCGATGCGGGCGATCCGTGGCCAGCGCATCGCCATGATCTTCCAGGAGCCCATGACCTGCCTGTCACCGCTCCACACGGTGGGCGACCAGATCGGCGAGGCGCTGCGCATCCACACCGGGGCCGACCGCAAGGAGGCCGATGCCCGGACGGAGGGGGCGCTGGCCCGGGTCGGCTTCCCGGACCCGCACCGCGCCCTGCGGACCTACCCGTTCGAGTTGTCCGGCGGCCTGCGCCAGCGCGCCATGATCGCCATGGCGCTGATCCTGAAACCCGCCCTCCTCGTCGCCGACGAGCCGACCACCGCGCTGGACGTCACCACCCAGGCCCAGATCCTCGCCCTGCTGGCCCGGCTCCAGGAGGAGACCGGGATGGCGATCCTGCTGATCACCCACGACCTCGGCGTGGTCGCCAACATCGCCCACGACGTCGCCGTCCTCTATCGCGGACGCCTCGTCGAGGCAGGCCCGCGCGACACGGTGATGCGCGCGCCGGGCCACGCCTATCTCCGCGCGCTCCTCCACGCGGTCCCGCGCTTCGACATGGCGCCCGGCGAGCGGCTGACGCCGATCCGCCCGGCCAAGGCCGAGATCCCGCCCGGCCAGGCGCCCGCGCCCCTGGCCGGGCCGATCCTGCAGGTGAAGGGGGTGAGCAAGAGCTTCACGCTGCGCGCCGGTCGGCTGTGGCAGAAGCCGCGGATCGTCCACGCCGTGTCCGACGTCTCCTTGAGTTTGGCGGCGGGCCAGACGCTGGGGCTCGTCGGAGAGTCCGGGTCGGGCAAGACCACGGTCTCGAAGATGATTATGCGGGCGCTCCGGCCGGATTCCGGGCGGATCCTGTTCGACGACGGTAGCGGCCCGCGGGACGTCCACGGCCTGAGCGGCGACGCCCTCTTCGCCTATCGCCGCACGGTCCAGTTCGTGTTCCAGGACCCCTACGCGTCCCTCGATCCGCGCATGACCGTCCGGCAGATCCTGTCGGAGCCGATGGAGATCCACGGCGTCCCGGCGGCGGAGCGGCGGGAGCGCTGCCGCGCCCTGATGGCCATGGTCGGCCTGGAGCCCAGCGGTCTCGGCCGGTACCCGCACGCCTTCTCGGGCGGGCAGCGGCAGCGCATCGGGATCGCCCGGGCGCTCGCCCCGAAGCCGCGGCTGCTGGTGCTCGACGAGCCGGTCTCGGCCCTCGACGTCTCGGTCCAGGCGCAGATCCTGAACCTGCTCAAGGATCTCCAGGCCGCGCTGGGCCTCTCCTACCTCATCGTTTCCCACAATCTGGCAGTGATCGACTACATGGCGGACACCATCAGCGTGATGTGCCGGGGCCGCATCGTCGAGGAGGCGCCCCGCGCGGCCCTGTTCCGCCGGCCCGTCCATCCCTACACGCGGGCGCTGCTCGCTGCCGTGCCCGATCCGAGCCTGGACCATCCCCTCGACTTCGCGGCCGTCGCCTCCGACCGCAACGACCCGACCCGCTGGGAGGAGCCGTTCCGCCTGGCCCCCGACGAGGCCGGGGCGATGCGCCCGGTCGAGACCGGACACCGGGTGCGCTTCAGCGCCGCCCACAGTGCGGAGGCCGCGTGATGCAGGCCCGGCCGCCCGTCATGCTGGAGCGCCTGCGCCGCAAGGTGCTGTCGCCGTTCTTCGACCGACTGGGCTACGACCTCGTCCCGGCCGCCCCCGACTGGACCCACCGGCCGACCTCGCCGCGGGAAGTCGCCACCCTGCTCGAATCGGCCGCCGCCATCCTGGAACGCGATCTCGCCGCCGCCGGCCTCATCCCCGACGGCGACGTGCTGGAGCAGGTCCGGGCATTCTGGGCGCTGATACCCACCGCCCCCGTCCGGCAGCGGCGCGGCGGCAGCGGCTTCAACGGCGCGCTGCAGCTCTACGTTGCCATGCGGGCGCTGAAGCCCGACTTCGTGATCGAATCGGGCGTGTTCCGCGGGCTCACGACCTGGGTGATCCGGCAGGCCCGCCCGCAAGCGCAGATCTTCTGCCACGATCCGGACCTGTCGGGCCTGCAGTACCGCGACCGGCAGGCCCGCTACAGCACGGCGGATTGGTCGACCGCCGACTGGTCCATGCTCGACCCGGCGCGGACGGTGGCGTTCTTCGACGACCACGTCGCCCAGGGTCGACGGGTCGTGGAGGCGCGGGCGCGCGGTCTGACCCGGCTGCTGTTCGACGACGACGCGGCCGGGCACCGGATCCACGCCCATGGCGGCCCCGCGCACCCGACCATCGCGATGATCACCGGGCCCGAGCGCAGCCCGGAGCCGATCCGGTGGACGCGGAACGGCCGCCATTTCGAGCAGCCGGCCGACGACGCCCTGGTGCGGCAGGCCGCCGGGCTGATCACACGGTCCCACGCCTTCGACGACCTGCACAGGGCGACCGGCTACTCGCCCGCGCGGCTCACCTCCGTGACGTTGCGGGGCAGCTCATGAAGGCCTCGGACATCCGGGACGGCACCGCGTCCGCTCTCCCGCTGCGGCGCGGGAACGACAGCACCGTGTCCCGCCGCGCCCTGCTCGCCGGGCTCGGCGCCAGCCTGATCTGGTCGCGCGCGCCGTTGCGGGCCTTCGCCGACACCCCGCCGGCCGACGCGCCCGGCCCGCCGACCACCCCCTACGTGGCCGACCTCGCCGCCCACGGACGCCGCCTCGGCAGCGCGGGCGGTACCATCCGCACGCTGATCGCCAGGGCGCGGGACGTCCGGTACCTGTCGGTCTACGGCTACACCCGCCTCGTGGGCTACGATGCCGACCTCAACCTGCGGCCCGACGTGCTGGAGCGCGTCGACGTCGAGGGCGGCCGCTTCACGTTCACGCTCCGCCGGGGCCACCGCTGGTCGGACGGGCACCCGTTCACCGCGGAGGATTTCCGCTACTACTGGGAGGATGTCGCCAACGAGAAGGCCCTGAGCCCCGACGGGCCAGCGGCCTTCTTCCGGGTCGACGGCAAGCTCCCGGTGGTGGAGTTCCTCGATCCGGTCACCGTCCGCTACAGCTGGGACCGGCCGAACCCGATGTTCCTGCCGGCCCTGGCGGCGCCGCGCGACCCGCTGATCTACCGGCCGTCGCACTATCTCAAGCCGTACCACGCCCGCTACGTCGGCAAGGAGGCGGCCGACGCGAAGGCCAAGGCGCTGAAGCTCCGCAGCTGGGCGGCCCTGCACAATCGCCTCGACGACAATTACGAGCTCAACAACCCGGACTGCCCGACCCTGCAGGGCTGGGTGCCGCGGACCCGCTCGCCGGCCACCCGGTTCCGGTTCGAGCGCAACCGCAGCTACCACCGGGTCGACACGGCCGGCACGCAGCTCCCCTACGTCGATTCCATCGTGATGGACGTGGCCTCGCAGGGCCTTCTGGTCGCCAAGACCAATGCCGGCGAGGCCGACCTGATGTTCCGCGGGCTGATGATGCCCGACATCCCGAGCCTCAAGGAGGGTGAGGCGGCGCATCGCTACCGCACCAACCTGTGGCCCGTGGCCCGCGGCTCGGAGATCGCGCTCTACCCGAACCTGACCACGACGGATCCGGCGTGGCGGCAGCTCAACCGCGACGTGCGTTACCGGCACGCCCTGTCGCTCGCCATCGATCGGCGCACCCTGAACAACACGCTCCTGTTCGGCCTGGGCACCGAGGGCAACGACACGATCGTGCCGGAGAGTGCGCTGTTCGAGCCCGAGATGCGGACCCTCAACGCCGCCTACGACCCGGCCCGGGCCGCCAAGCTTCTGGACGAGATCGGGCTGACGGCCCGCGACGGGTCTGGCACGCGGCTGCTCCCGGGCGGTCGCGCCCTGGAGCTGGTGGTGGAGAGCGACGGCGAGGCCGAGATGGTCCTCGACGCGCTGCTGCTCATCACGGAGTTCTGGCGCGAGGTCGGGATCCGCCTGATCACCAAGCCGCAGGAGCGCACGAACCTGCACCGGCGCTCGATCGCGGGCGTGACCGTCATGGTCGCCGCCCAGGGCCTCGACCTCGCCGTCCCGACCGCGATCATGCCCCCGACCGAGCTGAGCCCGGCCCAGCCGGAGCATTATTCCTGGCCGCTGTGGAGCATGAACGTCGAGAGCCGCGGCAAGAGCGGCGAGCCCTGCGACGTACCGGAGGTCCAGCGCCTCATCGAGCTCGACCGGGAGTGGCGCCACACCGACGATGCCGGCCGGCAGGCCGCGATCTGGCGCGAGATGCTGATGAACCACGCGCACAACACCTGGGTGATCGGCACGGTGGCGGGCGCGCTCCAGCCGGTGGTCGGCGCCGATCGCCTGATCAACCTCCCGAAGCGCGCCCTCTATTCCTGGGAGCCCACCGCGATGATCGGCGTGCAGCGCCTCGACGAGCTGTTCTGGGACAAGGGCACCGAGACCGGCGCCGACAAGCGCGCGGAGGCCCGGTGATCGTCCAGATTCTCCGCCGCGTCGTCACGATGGCGGTGACGCTGCTGGTCATCTCGGCGCTCGTCTTCGTGATCATCAAGCTGCCGCCGGGCGACTACCTGACCAACCGGATCATGGAGCTGCGGGCCACCGGCGACGCGAGCTCCGTGGCGAAGGCCGAGCTGCTCATCAAGCAGTACGGGCTCGATCGGCCGGTCTGGCAGCAGTACCTGATGTGGATCGGCGTGCTGCCAGGATCGGTCGGGTTCTCCGGGCTGCTCCAGGGCGACTGGGGCTGGTCGTTCGAGTACGACAAGCCGGTGGCGGACGTCGTCGGCGACGCCCTGTGGCTGACCCTGCTGATCAATCTGACGGCGGTGGTGTTCGTCCACCTCGTGGCGATCCCGGCGGCGATCTACTCCGCGACGCACCGGAACACGCTCGGCGACGCCGTCGTCACCCTGCTGGGCTATGTCGGCCTCGCCGTGCCGGGCTTCCTGCTCGCCCTGATCCTGCTGTTCTACGCCAACCGGTGGTTCGGGCTGTCGATCGGCGGCCTCTACGATTCGGCCCTCACCAACCAGCCCTGGACCTGGGAGAAGGTCCGCTCGCTCCTGGCGCACCTGATCGTGCCGACGCTGGTGATCGGCCTCGGCGGCACCGCGGCCATGATCCGGCGCATGCGCGCCAACCTGCTCGACGAGCTGGCCAAGCCCTACACGGTGACCGCCCGCGCCAAAGGCCTGCCGCCCCTGCAGGCGCTGCTGAAATACCCGTTCCGGATGTCGCTCAACCCGTTCGTCGCGGATATCGGCAACCTGCTCCCGCACCTCGTCTCGGGGTCGGTGCTGGTCTCCCTGGTGCTCAGCCTGCCGACTGTCGGGCCGCTGCTCCTCGAGGCCCTGCGCAGCCAGGACCAGTTCATGGCCGGGTTCATCCTGATGTTCGTCGCGGCCCTCACCCTCGTCGGCATGCTGATCTCGGACCTGATCCTGGTCTGGCTCGATCCGCGCATCCGCATGGGCCTGCGATGACCGGCCCCGCGATGACCGACGCGCTGCCCGCATCCGGACACTTCGTCGATCCGGCGCCCTTCGAGCCGGAGGCCCGGACCGAGAGCCCGGTCGCCACGGCCTCCGCGTGGCGGCTCATCCTCCGCAAGTTCCTGCGCCACCGCCTCGCCGTGGCCTCGGCCCTGATCCTGCTCGCGCTCTACGCGACCGTGCCGTTCGTCGAGCAGCTCGCGCCCTATGGACAGGCCCGCCGCAACGGCGACTTCCTCTACGCGCCGCCGCAGGGCGTGCACCTGTTCCACGAGGGCCGCTTCGTCGGGCCGTTCGTCTATCCCTACCGGGCCCATCTCGACCTCGACACGTTCCGCCGGGACTACAAGGTGGACGCCGCCGCCCCGCAGCCGCTGCGCTTCCTCTGCCGGGGCGACGGCTACGACTGGCTGGGGCTCGTCCGCACCGACCTGCACCTCGTCTGCCCGCCGGAGAACGGCACGCTGTTCCTCCTCGGCACCGACAAGCTCGGGCGTGACCTGTTCTCGCGCATGATCTACGGGGCCCGGATCTCCCTCACCATCGGCCTCGTGGGCGTCGCCATCTCGTTCGCGCTCGGGCTCTTCTTCGGCGGCATCGCGGGCTATTTCGGCGGCGTCGTCGATGCCGGGGTGCAGCGGCTGATCGAGGTGGTGCGCTCCCTGCCGGAGCTGCCGCTCTGGCTCGCCCTGTCGGCGGCGCTGCCGCCGAACTGGAGCCCGCTGCTGATCTTCTTCGGCATCACGGTGATCCTCGGCCTGCTCGACTGGCCGGGGCTCGCGCGGGCGGTGCGCGGCAAGCTCCTGGCGCTGCGGGAGGAGGATTTCGTCCAGGCCGCCGAACTGATGGGCGCCTCGCCGACCCGGGTGATCGGCCGCCACCTGATCCCGAACTTCATGAGCCACCTGATCGCGTCGGCGACGCTGTCGATCCCGACCATGATCCTCGGCGAGACCGCCCTGTCGTTCCTGGGCCTCGGACTCAGACCGCCGGTGACCAGCTGGGGCGTGCTGCTCAACGAGGCGCAGAATCTCGCAGCGGTGCAGCTCTACCCCTGGCTGCTCCTGCCGGTCCTGCCCGTGCTGGTGACGGTGCTCGCCTTCAACTTCATGGGCGACGGCCTGCGCGACGCTGCCGATCCGTACCACTGACGGGCGCGCGCCGCGCCGTGTGGCCTACCCGGCGAGCGGCAGCGGCGCGATCCGCGTCGGGGCGGCGACGCCCTTGCGCTCGAGGAGGCCCGGCGGCGGCACCGGGGCGTCGATGGTGCACACCACGCCGGTCGGCTCGTAGCTCAGCACCACCTCGCCGGCGAGCTCGCGCGCCAGACTGCGCTCGATCAGGCGCGAGCCGAATCCGGTCCGCGTCGGCTTCTTCACCGGCGGCCCGCCGCGCTCGGACCAGCGGAGCGAGAGCTGCATCTCGTCCAGGCGCCGCACCGTCCAGGAGATCTCGACCGTGCCGCCCTCGGTCGAGAGCGCGCCGTACTTCACGGCGTTCGTGCCGAGCTCGTGCAGGGCCATGGCGATGGACAGCGCGAGCCGCGGCGGCAGCCGCAGGGCCGGTCCCTGCACCTGGAACCGCGAGGCCCGGCCGTCGCCGGCCTCCAGAGGCCGGATCGCGTCCGCCACGACGGCGGAGAGTTCCGCCCCTTCCCAGCTCTCCCGGGTCAGCACGTCGTGCACCCGCGCCAGGGCGAGGAGGCGCGCCTCGAAGGCGGCGCGCGCCGCGTCGGCCTCGGCGCCTTCCAGCCCGCGCAGCGACTGGGCCGCGATCGACTGCACCGTCGCCAGGGTGTTCTTCACCCGGTGGTTCAACTCGTGGATCAGGAGCAGGAGGTGCTCCTCGGCGTTCTTCGTGTCGGTGATGTCGATGTTGCAGCCGGTGTAGCCCAGGAAGTTCTGGGCGTCGTCGAGCCGCGGCACGCCCTCGCACTGGAGCCAGCGCACCGCGCCCGTCCGGTCGATCACCCGCGCCTCCGTGCGGAACGGGATCCGGGCCTCGAACGCCTCCGTGAAGGCGCTGCGGAAATTCTCCAGGTCGTCGGGATGCACGATCTGGTGCCAGCCGTCGTCGTTGAACCGTGCGGCCGGCAGCCCGAACAGGTGCTCGAAATGGAGGTTGGCGAAGCTGACCGCGCCGGTCTCGTCGGTCATCCAGATCAGGGCCGGCGCCGAATCGGCCATGTGCCGGAAGCGCGCCTCGGACTCGCTCAGGGCGCTCAGGCCGCGCTTTGTCTCGGCGAGCGCCCGGTCGCGCTCCTCCTCCCGGGTGCGCAGCCGGAGAGACGCCTCCGACAGCACGACGCCGAGCCGCTGGATCTCGTGGACCGGCGACGACACGCGCGGGATCGCCTCGCCCCGGGCCAGGGACGGCCCCGAAGCGGCCAGCAGCCGGAGGGGGCGCGAGACCCGCGACCAGAGGTTCACCGCCAGAAGCGACGAGGTGGCCAGCACCAGCAGGCCGAAGCCCGCGAAGGCCCAGATCCAGCGCCGCACCCGCGCGTCGACGAGGGCCTGCGGGATGCTGGTCGCGACCATCCAGCCGGTGAGCCGCGAGCGCGCCTCGATGACCACCACCGGCTTGTGCTGGCGATCCTGGCCCTCCCAGACCCCGGGCGTCGACGACTGCACCTGGCGGAGGCTGGCGAGGCGCTGCTTGCCGACCACCGCCTCGGGATCGGGCAGGCGCGCCAGGACGATGCCCGACCTGTCGCTGATCCCCGTCGTCCAGCCCGGTACGACCTCCCGGGACAGGATGCCCTGCAGGCGCGACAGGGGGACGGTGAAGCTCAGAATATAGCCGACCTCGCCGTCGACCATCACGGGCACGCCGACCGCGTAGGTGGCCTCGCTCGGCGTCGGGCCCGGCACGTAGCCGCTCACCATGGCGCGCTGCGTCCCGCGGGCCAGATCCTGGTCGAAGGGTAGCGTCACGACCGGCATCGGCGCGCCGCGCGGCACGCCGGTATTCACCATCTCCTGCCCGTTGGGCCGGCGCAGGAGCACGTCCAGGTCGATCGATTCGCGGACGAGGCGCGCCTGGGCGTCGAACGCCTCGAAGTCGCCCTGCCTGATCCGCGGTGAGGTCGCCAGAGTCTGCAGCACCGACACGAGACCGGCGGTGTCGCGGTCCAGGGACAGGCCGATGCCGCGCACGTTCTCGCGGGCGTCCTGCTCGAACCGTGCCCGCTCGGCGGAGGCGTAGCGCATCAGCAGGATGCTGGTGAACAGCAGGCCGGGGCCGATCAGCGCGATCACCAGCGCGATCAGGTAGACCTGAGTCGAGAAGCCGTTTCGCCCGAAGCGGTGCAGCCGCCGCGACAGCCAGGAACGGCGCGCGGGAATCACCGCGGGGACGCCCGCGCCCTCGGCGTGATGGTCCGGACTCAAGCGGGGTCCGTCCCCGGCCCGCGGTGCCACGCGGGCTCGTCGCCGTTCCCTCGCCTCATGACCGGTCGATATGACCGAGATCGCGTGTCGGGTCGAGGTGGTCGCGCACGCGCTGCTTCAGCGCTCTCACGTCTGGGAAACCGCCGTCGCGCACCCGTTCCCACAGGAGCACCCCGTCCAGTTGGATGTTGAAAGCGCCCCCCGTGGCCGGGACGAGGGCGACCTCGCCCAGATCATCGCGAAACGTCGAGAGGAGTTCCTGCGCCATCCAGGCGGAGCGCAGCAGCCAGTTGCATTGGGTGCAGTACGTGATCGCGACGCGCGGCCGTCCTGGCCTCGCCGCGCCCTCCACCGTCACGTCGCTGCCGGGCTTCGCGCCCGCTGGCCCATCGTGCATGCCCGCACAGCGCACCGGGCCGGCGCCCTTGTCAACCTCACGCGCGCGCACGTCGGCGTGCCCCGGGCCGGCGACGGCGGCGCTCAGCCGAGTGCGGTGCATATCTGGACGCCTGCTCGAACGCTCGTCCGGCTGTCGGCCAACATCGCCGGCCGCGCTTGACGTCGCGGCCCGCCGCGCTCTAGAAGGCCCGCCACCGGGTCGCGGCGCCCCCACGGGCGAGCGGCGATGGCGTGCGCTCAGGCGGCACGCCGGTACGGACGGTTAGCACAGCGGTAGTGCGTTCCCTTCACACGGGAAAGGTCGCAGGTTCGATCCCTGCACCGTCCACCATCATCCCCTATCCCCCGAAGGTCTGATCCCGCGGCTCCCCGCGTCGGTTTGCCACCCGAAAAGCGCGTGCTAAGGGCGCTCGATCGGTGAACGCATAAGCTTGGACCCGGCCCGATCCGGGTCGCAGGTCACAGGCAGGGGAAGGGCGGGAACAGCCATGAAGGACATCCTCGACAAGCTCGAAGAGCGGCGGGCGCAGGCCCGGCTCGGCGGCGGTGAGAAGCGCGTCGAGGCCCAGCACAAGCGCGGCAAGCTGACGGCGCGCGAGCGCATCGAACTCCTCCTCGACCACGGGTCGTTCGAGGAGTTCGACATGTTCGTGCAGCACCGCTCCACCGATTTCGGCATGGAGAAGCAGAAGATCCCCGGCGACGGCGTCGTGACCGGCTGGGGCACGATCAACGGCCGCACGGTCTTCCTCTTCTCGAAGGACTTCACGGTATTCGGCGGCTCGCTGTCCGAGGCGCATGCCCAGAAGATCGTGAAGGTTCAGGACATGGCGCTGAAGATGCGCGCCCCGATCATCGGTATCTTCGACGCCGGCGGCGCGCGCATCCAGGAGGGCGTCGCGGCGCTCGGCGGCTACGGCGAGGTGTTCCGCCGCAACGTCATGGCCTCGGGCGTCATCCCGCAGATCTCGGTGATCATGGGTCCCTGCGCGGGCGGCGACGTCTACTCGCCGGCCATGACCGACTTCATCTTCATGGTTCGCGACACGAGCTACATGTTCGTGACCGGCCCCGACGTGGTGAAGACCGTCACCAACGAGGTCGTGACCGCTGAGGAACTCGGCGGCGCCAAGGTCCACACGACCAAGTCGTCGATCGCCGACGGGTCCTTCGAGAACGACGTCGAGGCGATCCTCCAGATCCGCCGCCTCCTCGACTTCCTCCCGGCGAACAACATCGACGGCGTGCCGGAGCTGGAGAGCTTCGACGACGTCAACCGGATCGACGCGTCCCTCGACACGCTGATCCCCGACAACCCGAACAAGCCCTACGACATGGGCGAGCTGATCCGCCGCGTGGTGGACGAGGGCGACTTCTTCGAGATCCAGTCCGCCTACGCGCGCAACATCATCACCGGGTTCGGCCGGATCGAGGGCCGAACCGTCGGCTTCGTGGCCAACCAGCCGCTGGTGCTCGCGGGCGTGCTCGATTCGGACGCCTCGCGGAAAGCCGCGCGCTTCGTGCGCTACTGCGACGCCTTCGAAATCCCGATCGTCACATTCGTGGACGTGCCGGGCTTCCTGCCGGGCACGGCGCAGGAATACGGCGGCCTGATCAAGCACGGCGCCAAGCTGCTCTTCGCCTACTCGCAGGCGACGGTGCCGCTAGTCACGATCATCACCCGCAAGGCCTTCGGCGGCGCCTACGACGTCATGGCGTCGAAGCACGTCGGCGCGGACGTGAACTACGCGTGGCCGACGGCGCAGATCGCCGTGATGGGCGCGAAGGGCGCGGTCGAGATCATCTTCCGCAGCGAGATCGGCGACCCGGAGAAGATCGCGGCGCGCACCGGCGAGTACGAGGACCGGTTCCTCTCGCCCTTCGTGGCGGCCGAGCGCGGCTACATCGACGAGGTGATCATGCCGCACTCGACCCGCCGCCGGATCGCCAAGGCCCTCGGGATGCTCCGCACCAAGAAGATGGAGCAGCCCTGGAAGAAGCACGACAACATCCCGCTCTGAGGCGGGCGCACGGGCCGGCGGCCGCGCCGCCGCCGGTCTCAGCTGCGGTTGCTGTTCTCGATCACCGCGCACAGCGTCAGCGGGCCCTTGTCGGGCGACACCATCGCCGAGCAGGTGACCCGCGCCCCGCCGAGATCGACGTTGCTGTGCCTGAGCTTCGTGGCCGTCGCCTGGGCCCGGTGCGCGGCCTCGGTGATCACGGCGGCGTCGATGCCGGTCACCGCGTGCCCGGCCTGCCCGAACAGGTCGTAGTAGCGGTCGGGCGGGTTCGCCCCGCGAAACTGCGCGCCCACAGACGACAGGTCTGGCCCGCCGCAGGCCAGCGTCAGGGTCATGTCCGGACCGGCCGTGAAGCTCGCGTAGTCGCTCCGGCGCTCGGCCGTCTTGGCCGCCGTCTCGGCCGTGACCTTGTCGACGAGCGCGTCGCAGGACTGTGCCCGGACGGGGCCGGCGCCGGCCGAGAGGGCGGTGAAGACGAGGAGAGGCAGGAGCGCGCGCATGCCCGCGAGGTAGCGCGGCGGTCCGGAAAGGCGAGCGGCGCGGCGTTCCGGCGCGCCGCGCCCCACCCCGATGCGGATCAGGCGGATTCGCCCCGTCCCCTGACCAAGACGGGTCCCTCGCCGACGAGGAGGCGCCGCTTGAGGCGGGCGATGCCCTCCCGCTGCAACTCGCTGGGCGGGGAATGCGCGCTGGCCACCTGGGTCAGCATCGCGATCAGCTCGCCCCGCTCGGACACCGTCAGCGCGTCGCGCAGCAGCGGCGCCAGGGCGTCGGCGACCTGCGAGAACGGGAGACGCGCCTGCGTGTAGCCCCAGGCTCGCTCGAAGGTGGCCGAGATCCGATCCACCTCGAGCGGACGCTCCATGTATTCGAGGATCCGCGTTTTCTCGCTGGCGGTGAGGGGGCTGCCGGTCCGGACCAGCTGGATCATCAGGATCACCGCCGCCAGGCGCGGGTCGCGGACGCGCTGCAACGGCGTCCCCACGAGGTTCTGGAAGGTCGAGACGGCGCGGCGCTGAAGCCCCTTCGTGTCCCGGTTGACCTCCTGCAGGCCCTTGACGGTCCCGTGCGTCCGCAAGATCCAGAACAGTCCCGCGACGATGATCCCGATGAGGCCGAGCAGGATCGGCATGAGCGTCCCCAGATCGAATCGACGCGGGACGCTCTCACGCACATCTCGGTGTGTCAAACCCGCGTCAATGCCTGCGAATGACCGCTGTGACTTGCGGGATCGCGCGCGCAGGCGACACATCCATTGCGCGCGACCTGGATCTACTTCACCGATGCGGCGACCGTCGGCATCCGCGTGACGCTCTGGCGCGCTCAGCTGGCGGTCGCGGAGGCGTCCGACGTGCCGAGTTCGAGGAGGACGATCTCCGGCGGGACGCCCATCCGCACCGGGATCCGGCTCATCCCGAAACCGCCCGAGACGATCATGTGGCGGCCGTCCTGAACGATGTGGCCGTAGGAGTAATCGTGGCCGCGCACCTTCCGGATGGCGGGGGCGTGGCCGAACAGCCGGACCTGGCCGCCATGGGTGTGGCCGGCGAGGGTCAGCGAGACGCGGTCGGGCACGGAGACGAAGATGTCGGGTTCGTGGGCCATCAGGATCACGGGCGCCGAGTCCGTGACCGCTCGCAGCGTTCGCGGCAGGTCGGCCAGGCTGAACGTGCTCCACGCGTTGAGGAACGGCAGCTGGTCGCCGAGCCCGGCCAGCCAGAACGGCCGCCCGTCCTTCACGAGGCGCACGGCCTGATTCTCCAGGACCGGGATGCCCTGCGCCTCCAGTAGGCGCCGCACCGCCGGAACGCCGCGGCCGGCCCGCTGGACGGCGTGGTCGTCCCACCAATCGTGGTTGCCGAGAATCGCGTGCGTGCCGAGGGGCGCCTTCAGCTCGGTCATCATCCGGGCGAACTGGTCGAGCGGCAGCTTGCGCCACGCGATGCGCCCGGCCGGGTAGTCGCCGAGCAGCAGGACCAGATCGGGCGCGAGGGCGTTGGTGGCCGCGACGATCTCCGCCACCCGGTCGAACGGCATGTACGGCTCGCAGATGTGGAAATCCGCCAGCACCGCCACCCGCAGGCGCAGCGCCGGATCCCAGCGCGGCAGGGACGGCGCGTAGGACGTGACCACGAGCCGGTGCAGCGGCTCGACGTCGAAGGCGTAGACGCCCGTCGCGGCGGTGAGGCCGGCGCCCACGCCGAGCCCGGTCAGGAACTGCCGGCGGCTCGGCATGATCAGCATCGCGATAAGACCTGTAGGCTCCAGAACCCGCCGGGGTCCCGCTAGGCGCGCAGTCCGGCGAAAGCGGGGCGGGCCGCCTTCACGGCCGCGAGACCCTGGCCCGAAACCGGTTGACGGAATGTGGCCTGCCGCCGCGCTCGGTCTATAAGGCAGTGTCTCGTCCAGCGAAGCGATCCGGAACAGATGTTGAACCGCCCCCTGCGCATCGGCACCCGCGGCTCTCCGATGGCGCTCGCGCAGACCGGGATGGTGCGGGACCGGATCGTGGCGGCCAATCCGGGCCTCGAGACCGAACTGGTGGTCGTGACCACCGTGGCCGACAAGATCCTGGACCGGCCCCTGTCCGAGATCGGCGGCAAGGGCCTGTTCACCAAGGAGCTGGAACAGGCCCTGTTCGCCGGCGAGGTCGACGTCGCCGTGCATTCGATGAAGGACGTGGAGACCTGGCTCCCCGACGGCCTCACCATCGCCTGCATCCTCGCGCGCGACGACCCGCGGGACGCGTTCCTGTCGCCGCACGCCGACGGATTGGCGGGGCTGCCGGCCGGCGCTCGGGTCGGGACCTCGTCGCTCCGCCGCGGCGCGCAGGTGCTGATGCGGCGGCCCGATCTCCGAGTGGTCCCGCTGCGGGGCAACGCCAACACCCGGATGCGCAAGCTCGAGGCCGGCGAGTGCGACGCGACGCTCCTCGCCATCGCGGGCCTGGAGCGCCTCGGCCTGGAGAGCATGGCGCGCAGCGTCCTGTCGGTCGAGGAGATGCTGCCGGCCGTGGCGCAGGGCGCCCTCGGCATCGAGTGCCGCTCGGACGACGCGGCGATCCGCGACCTCCTGGCGCCCATCGCCTGCGCGCGGACCACCATCGCGGTCTCGGCCGAGCGGGCGCTGCTCGCGGAACTCGACGGGTCCTGCCGGACGCCCATCGCCGCCCTGGCGCAGATCGACGGGGACACTCTGCGGATCGACGGGCTGCTCTTCCTGCCCGACGGCAGCCGCCACTGGGCGGCGTCCCGGCAGGGGCCCGTCGCGGAGGCGGAGCGGATCGGCCGCGAGGCGGGCGCGGCGCTCAAGGCGGCGGCCGGCGACACCTATACCCGCCACCTCCAGTGAGGGCCGGCCGATGCCCCGCGTGACTGTGGTCGACGTCTTCACGCACGCCGGCACGGGCGGCAATCCCTGTCCCGTCGTCTCCGACGCGCGGGCCCTCGACGCGGAGGCCATGCGGGGCGTCGCCCGGCGGTACGGCCACGAATCGGGCTTCGCGCTGCCGGCCGATGACCCGGCCCACGATCTGCACCTCCGCTTCTTCGTGCCGAACCACGAGATGGAGATGTGCGCCCACGCCACGATCGGCGTCCTGTGGGTGCTCGCCCGCGAGGGGCGCCTCCCGGAGGGGTCGGTCCGCATCGCCACCGGCAGCGGTTCCGTAACGGGGTTCGTCAGCCCGCGCGGCGCGGATGCTTGGAGCGTCGCGATCACGCAGTCGGTCGGCCGCGTGCGGCCCCTGGCGGACGAGCAGAGCGCCGCAGCCCAAGCGGCGCTCGGAATCGGGCGCGACGCCCTCGCTGCGCGGCCGGTCCACAACGCTGTGACGTCCCGGATCAAGACGCTCGTGCCGATGCGCGACGCGGCGGCGCTGAACGCCCTCGCGCCCGCCAGCGATGCCGTCGAGGCTGCCTGCACGCGGATCGGGTCGACCGGGCTCTACCCCTACGCCGTGCTCGACGGCCCGGCCCGGCTGTTCGAGGCGCGGCAGTTTCCCCGCGCCTCCGGCTATCCCGAGGACGCCGCCACGGGCATCGCGGCCGCCGCCCTGGCCTTCGGGCTGTTGCAGGACGGCCTCATCGAGCCGGACGACCGTCCGATCCGGATCCTGCAGGGTCGGGCTATGGGCCGCCTGTCCGAGATCCGGGTGCGGCTCGGCTTCGTGGACGGCCGCCCGGTCGGGTGCCTGCTGGAGGGCGACGTCGCGCTCGCCGAATCCGCCGACCGCGTGACCGCGACGGATGAGGGCGGCCGGATCGCGGGGTAGTGGCTCACCGCGCCGTCACGGCCCGGAGGCCGCCGTCGGTAACCGTGGTCTCAATCCACCTTGCCGTCCCGGTCGCGGCGGATGCTGCGGCGGACCGCGATGAGCTGCCAGGCCCCGACACCCAGCGCCAGGGCGAAGACGAGTCCGATATCGAGGGCGGCGAACAGCCCGTCGCGCACCGATGAGCCTCCGCCGCGCCGATCAGGACGGTGCGGAGCGGCCGAACGCCTCGCGCTCGCGCATCCGCTCGATCAGGTCGAGGACGTGCACGACCCGGCCGCCGACGTCCCACCAGGGCCGCAGCGCCGGGCGCGCGCGCATCGGCAGGACCGGCTCGGCCGCCACGGCCTCGATCAGGAACGCCGTCTCGGGAAGCGGGGCCGCGCCGAGGCCGGCCGCGTCCGCGGGCGTTCGGATCGCGCGGACGATCAGGGCGAGCTTCCGCGCCGTCGTGACCCGGGCGCGGTGGCGGACCGAATCGTAGCCCTGCGCCGCAACGACCCGGCCGATCTCGGCGTAGATCAGCCCCGCCGCCCGGATCGAGGGCCGGCAGCCGCGTGGCAGCACCGCGATGCCCGCCTCGGCGCGCGCGTAGAGGCTGTCCGCCTCGGCGAGGAGGCGGGCCACCACGCCGGCCAGGGCCGGGCTCGGCCGCGGACCGGCGAGGAACGCGTCCGGATCGAGCCCCGCCTCCCGCATCCAGTCCAGCGGCAGGTAGAGGCGGCCCATCCGCGCGTCCTCGCCGACGTCGCGCGCGATGTTGGTGAGCTGCATCGCGGCGCCGAGATCGCAGGCGCGGGCCAGCGCGTCGGGACAGCGGGTCCCCATGATCAGGGCCATCATCGCCCCGACCGAGCCCGCGACCCGGGCAGCGTAGGCGTGGAGCGCCCCGAGATCGCCGTAGCGCCGGCCCTCGGCGTCCCAGGCGAAGCCCTCGATCAGCGCGCGCGGCAGCGCTTCCGGGATCGCGTGGGCCGCGACGATCTCCGCGAAGGCGCGGTCCGCCGGGGCGTCGGCGGGACGGCCCGCATAGGCTTGGCCGATCCGGGTCTCGAGACGCGCCACGGCGCCGCGCCGGTCAGCCGGGCTCGCCGCATCGTCGACGAGATCGTCGGACAGCCGGCAGAAGGCGTAGAGGCCGTAAGCCGCCTCGCGCATGTCGGCCGGCAGCAGCTGGCCGGCCGCGAAGAAGCTCTTCGAGCCGGCCCGGATCGCCATCCGGCAGGCGGTCCGGTCGGCCGCGGCGGCGAATTCAGGCGGTAACGCGGGCATCGGGGACCACGCTGTCGAGGATGCGGGCGGAGGACAGCACCCCGGGGAGGCCGGCCCCCGGATGCGTGCCGGCCCCCACGAGGTAGAGGTTGCGGACTGCGCTCGACCGGTTGTGCGGACGGAACCAGGCCGATTGCGTCAGCACCGGCTCCAGGCCGAATCCGGAGCCCCGGTAGCTCAGGAAATCGTCCTGGAAATCCAGCGGCGTCGTCACCTTCGAGGTCACGATGGCCTCCGACAGGCCGGGCATCACGCTCGCCTCGAGCAGGGCGGCGATCCGGCGCCGGTACGGTTCGGCGAGGGTCTGCCAATCCTGGCCGCCGGCGAGGTTCGGCACCGGGGCCAGCACGTAGAAGGCGTCGCATCCCGGCGGGGCGAGGCTCGGATCGGTGGCGGTCGGACGGTGCAGGTAGAGGCTCGCGTCCTCGGCCAGCACCTTGCGGTCGAAGATGTCGGCGAGCAGGCCGCGGTATCGGGGCCCGAGCAGGATCGTGTGGTGATCCACCGCCGGGTAGCGCCGCTTGGTGCCGAAGTACCAGACGAACAGTCCCATCGACGAGCGGGCTCGCTGGAACCGCCCCGGGCTCCAGCGCTGCGCCTCCGGAAGCAGGCGCGCGTGCGTCACGGCCGAATCGGCATTGGACACCACGACGTCGGCCGCGATCGTCTCGCCGCTGGTCAGGTCGACGCCGGTGGCCGCCCCCGCCTCGACCCGGATGCGCGCGACCTCGACGCCGAGGCGCAGGCGGCCGCCCTGCGACCGGATCAGCCGCACCAGCCCGTCGACCAGCTGCCCCGTACCGCCCATCGCGAAGTGAACGCCCCAGCGCCGCTCGAGGTCGGCGATCAGGCAGTAGATGGCGCTGGCCCGGAACGGGTTGCCGCCGATCAGGAGCGGATGGAAGCTGAAGACCGTGCGCAGCCGCTCGTCGCGGATGAAGCGCGCCACCACGTCGTGCACCGAGCGGTGTCCCGAGAGGCGCAGCAGGTCGGGCGCGATCTTGAGCATCGCGCCGACGCTGCCGAACGGCACGTGTCCGAGCTGCTCGAACCCGATCCGGCAGACGGCGCGGCTGTGCGCCATGAAGCGCTCGTACCCCGCGACGTCGTCCGGCGCGAAGCGGGCCACCTCGGCGCGCATCCGGTCCACGTCGCCGCTGTAGGCGAAGGACGTGCCGTCGGCGAAGCGGATCCGGTAGAACGGATCCATCGGCACCAGCGTCACGTCGTCGGCGAGCCTGCGGCCGGCGAGCTGCCACAACTCCTCGAAGAGCTGGGGCGCGGTAACGATGGTCGGACCGGCGTCGAAGGTGAAGCCGTCCTGCCTGTGGACGCGGGCCCGTCCCCCGGGCTGCGCGAGGCGCTCCAAGACGGTGACGCGATAGCCGCGCGCGCCCAGCCGGACCGCCGCGGCGAGACCGCCGAAGCCCGAGCCGACCACGACGGCGTGCGGGCGCCGATCGATCTCTTGCGCAACCCGATGGTCGACCGCGAGTGTCAGCATTGCTTGACACTATCGCGGTCCTTTCCCGCCGCGCAAGGACGAAATCATGCGCGTTCCTGGCGGCGATGGTCGCGTCAGAACTCGCCCGCGAGGCCGGCGCGGACACCGACAGCGTTGTCGCCGCCGTAGGCCACGCCGGCGGTCACCGCGATCGGGACGCAGCAGGTCGGCAACCGGTGCGCCACAGCGAGACCGCCGGCCCACTCGCCCCGGTAGGTCGCCCCGTTGGTGGCCCAGGTCGTCTTGCCCGGCGCCGACGGCATCGGCGCGGTCGCCATCGCGATGGCCATGGCGACGCCCTGCCGGGCCTCCTTCCGCGTCTGGATCGCGTAGCGCTGGACCGAGTCGGTCTTGGCTTCCAGGTTGTTGACCTGCGCCTGCACCGAATCGATCCGGTTGCCGAGGCCGGCGATCGTCGACGGTCCGTAGGCCGAGGCCGCGAGGTTACCGTTCGCGTCCGTGGTCACGAAGGCCGTCGCTCCGCTCTGGGCGGCGGTGCTCGCCTGCGAGGCGATGCCGGCCAGCGTGTAGGTGTTCGCGGAATTGCCGATCGCCACCTGGTTGGCCTGGGTCGTCTTCACGTTCGCGCCGATCGCGATCGTGTTGGCCTGATTGGCGGCCGCCCCGTTGCCGAGCGCGACGCTGTTGTTGCCGGCCGCCGAGGCGGCCGCGCCGACGGCGGTCGAGCCGGTCCCGGTCGCGCCGGCGACGAAGCCCAGGGCGGTGCTGCCGGCTCCGGACGCCGCGGAGGCCGTGCCGATGGCCGTTCCGCCGAGGCCCTGCGCGCTGGCCGCGTAGCCGAGGGCGACGCTGCCGGTGTTGGCGGCGCTGGCGCCCGTGCCGACCGCGGTCGAGGCCGTCCCGGCCGCGCTCGAACCGTAGCCCACCGCCAGCGCGTCGCTGCCGACGGCGATCGGCGCGGCCTGGTTGCTGGTATTGTTGGCGGCGACGCCCGTGACGCTCGTGAGCTGCGAGAGCCTCAGCTCGTTGATGACGGTCTGCCCCTGGGACTGCGTCACGTTGCCGGTGATGATGTAGATGCCCTGATTAGACCCGCCACCGGTACCACCACCGGTTCCGCCTCCGCCGGTCCCACCCCCGCCGGTGCCGCCGCAAGTGCCGCAGCCGCCCGTTCCGGTCCCTCCCGCGGTTCCCAGGGTGAGACCGGTGCCGAGCAGCCCGTCTCCCGGACCGGTCGTGCCGACGAGCACGCCGGTCCCGAGCACACCCCCGCTGGTGGTTCCTACGTTGAGGCCGGTCCCCAGCACGCCGGTGCCGGGATCTGTGGTACCGACCGTGACGCCGGTGCCGAGAAGCCCGCCGCTCGTCGTGCCGACATTGAGGCCGGTTCCGAGCACGCCGCTGCCGGGGCTGCTCGTGCCGATCGTGAGCCCGGTGCCGAGGATGCCATTCGTGGTTGTATCCAGCGCGCCGCGCAGGAGCTGCGCCTGGGCGGGCGTCGCCAGGGCCGTGCAGAGCAGGAGCCCGGCCGCGATCGGGATCGCGCGGGCGGCGCCCGGACGGAGGACAGCGATCATCGCAGTCCGCGGCGTAACCGGGACGACGGTCAAGGGACGCATCTGGAACTCCATTGCTGCGCGGCCGGGGAGCGATTCCGATCCGGCCCTGCAACCCGTTGGTCGGCAAGCAGGAACGAGATGCAGCTTCTGGTAGAATGATTAACGCTAACTTTCAGTTGTATTTGGTTTCGTCGTTTCCCGTACAATGACGCGGTTCGCGGAGGCCGGCGCGCGCGCCGTCGCCCGCCTCAGAAAACGCGTGTTTGCGCGGCGATATCGCGCCGCAAAGGGGCTATAGGGGCTTGGAAATCCGAGCTTTCGGCAGGGAACGGACGCGTGATGGACGGTCGAGGTCAGACCATTTTCGTGGCGGGCCATCGCGGCATGGTGGGCTCGGCGATCGTGCGTCGCCTGCGTGAGCTCGGTCACGAGCGGATCCTCACGGCCGACCGCCGGACCCTCGACCTCCTCGATCAGGCCGCGGTCCGGCGCTTCTTCGCCGAGAACCGCATCGACCAGGTCTACCTCGCCGCCGCGCGCGTCGGCGGCATCCACGCCAACAACACCTACCCGGCCGAGTTCATCCACGAGAACCTGCTGATCCAGTCGAACCTGATCGACGCCGCGCACACGCACGGCGTCGACCGGCTGCTGTTCCTGGGCTCGTCCTGCATCTACCCGAAGCTCGCGCCCCAGCCGATGCGCGAGGACGCCCTGCTGACCGGGCTGCTCGAGCCGACCAACGAGCCCTACGCGATCGCCAAGATCGCGGGGATCAAGATGTGCGAGAGCTACAACCGCCAGTATGGGCGCCGCTATCGCAGCGTGATGCCGACGAACCTCTACGGCCCGAACGACAACTTCCATCCCGAGAACGCCCACGTGCTGCCGGCGCTGATGCGCCGCTTCCACGAGGCGAAGCGGGAGGGTCTGGCGAAGGTCACGGTCTGGGGCACCGGCCGGGCGATGCGCGAGTTCCTGCACGTCGACGACATGGCGCGGGCCAGCGTCTACGTGATGGAGATGGACGACGCGGTCTACGCCGCGAACACGCGCCCCGACCTCTCGCACATCAACGTCGGGACGGGTGAGGACTGCACCATCCGTCAGCTCGCCGAGGCGCTCGCGCGGGTGATCGGCTACGGGGGGGAGCTGGCGTTCGACGCGACCAAGCCCGACGGCACGCCGCGCAAGCTGATGGACGTGTCGCGGCTGCGGGCGATGGGTTGGCGGCCGGAGATCGCCCTCGAGGACGGCCTGCGCCAGACCTACGGCTGGTTCCTGGAGAACCACGCGACGCTGCGGAGCTGACCGGGCCCGCAGTCCCGCCGCCCGGCTCACCGACCATCGCACAGCCACCGGGCATCCGCCCGGCGAGGAGACGGACCATGGCCCACCGGCCGCCCGACGACAGCGCGGACGCGCGACGGCGGAAGTTCCTGCAGAGCTTCCAGAACTTCGACGCGAACAGCCGGTTTCCCGCGCCCTACGCGCAGTTCGCCGGGAAGCCGCTGACCGAGGCGTCCGGTCAGGGCTGGCGCTACGACGCCCTTGGGTATCGCAACGACGCGCACGCGGACGCGCGGCCGCCCTCCGAGACGCTGCGGGTCTTCGTCGTCGGCGACAGCACGCTGATCGACGGCCAGGTCTTCGCCGATACCGTGCCCGGACGCCTGGAGACCGGGCTGAAGCAGGCGCACGGGCCCGGCGCGCGGGTCTACAATTTCGGCGCGGTCTCGGCCTGTCTCAACCAGATGATCGCCCTGATCACGACGCGGCTGATGGACCTGCAGCCCGACGTCATCCTGGTGGTCGGCGGCGCGACCGACATCTTCCAGCCGTGGAGCTTCGATCCGCGGGCCGGCGTTCCCTACAATCACTTCGCGAACGAGAGCCTCTACGACTACTTCTTCGACCCGAGGAAATCCGCCGAGGACGCGGAGGACCTGTCGTATGACGGCCTGCAGGCGATGATCTTCAATCGCCTCGAGAACCTGCGCGCGCTGACGAACTGGCAGTCCGACATCTGGGAATGGGAGGTGGTGCGGCAGTTCGAGCTGGCGCTCAGGCGCCTCGCGCGGCTCGCGCCCGGGATCGGCGCGCCGGTCCGGTTCCTCCTGCAGCCGACGGTCGTCCGCAAGGGGGCGCTCGCGGGCGCGGAGGCCGGCGCCGCGTCCGGCGCGTTCCTCGCCTATCTCGACCGCCAGTACGAGCGCTTCGAGAGTGTCCTCGGGCGGCTGGACACGGCCGACCGGTCTTTCGCGGCGCGGGATCTGAGCCGGCTGTTCGAGGCCGACGCCCGCGCCCTGTTCACCGACATCGTCCACGTGACTTCGGAGGGGCGCCAAGTGATGGCCGACCGTCTCCAGGCGGAGGTGGTCGAGACGGTCGGGGCGGCGACGGCCGCCTGAGCCATGGCCGAACCGATCGTCTTCGTGGGCGACTCGATCACGGAGCTCTGGGGCTTCCACCGGGCCGGCACTTTCGAGGCCTACGACCTCATCCCCCGTGGCGGCTCCGGGCAGACGGCGCGCTGGATCACCATGCGGTTCGCCCGCGACCTCGCGGAGACCGGCGCCCGGGGCGTGCATCTCCTGTGCGGCGTCAACGATATCGGCCGCAACGAGGGTGTCTTCGTCCCGGTCGAGGAGATCTGCCGCACGCTCGCCGGCATGCTCGACGAGGCCCGTGCCCTGGGCGTGAAGGCCTGGATCGGCTCGCTCACGCCGGTGGACGGCATCCCGTGGAATCCGGAGGTGCGGGACGCCCCCGCCATGATCGCGGCGGTCAACGCGTGGCTCCGGGATCACGCCCACGAGCACGGCGCGACGTTCATCGATTACCACGCCGTGCTGGTGTCCGAGACCGGCGGACTCCGGCCGGATTACGGGACGGACGGGCTCCACCTGAGCCCGGCCGGATACGCGGCGATCGAGCCGTTGATGCTCCGGGCGCTGGGGCGCATCCCGGACGCCCCATCCGCCCCTGCCCTGTCGGTGAACGGTGCGCCCGCGAACACGGCCCGGTCCGTCCGCGCGCGCCTCATCGGCGTCGCGGTGGTGGCGGCGGCCCTGTTGGCCGCCATCGCCGCCCTGGTCCTCGAGCTCCGCTGATCAGACCCGGCGCACCGCGCCGTGCGCCGCGCTCGTCGTGAGCATGGCGTAGGCGCGCAGGGCCGCGCTCACCTTCCGCTTGCGCGGCTTCGCCGGCTGCCAGCCCGCCGCCTCCTGGGCGGCCCGCCGCTGGTCGAGCTCCCCCGTCTCGACATCGAGGTGGATGCGCCGGTTCGGGATGTCGATGGCGATCCGGTCGCCGTCCCGCACGAGGCCGATGAGGCCGCCCTCGGCCGCCTCGGGCGAGACGTGCCCGATGGACAGGCCCGACGACCCGCCGGAGAATCGTCCGTCGGTGACGAGCGCGCAGGCCTTACCCAGACCCTTCGATTTCAGGTAGCTCGTCGGGTACAGCATCTCCTGCATGCCGGGGCCGCCGCGGGGGCCCTCGTAGCGGATCAGCACCACCTCGCCGGCCGTGACCTTGCCGTTGAGGATGCCGTCGACGGCCGCGTCCTGGCTCTCGAACACGCGGGCGGTGCCCGTGAAGGTCAGGATCGAGGTGTCGACGCCCGCGGTCTTCACGATGCAGCCCTGCTCGGCGAGATTGCCGTAGAGCACGGCGAGGCCGCCATCCTGCGAGTAGGCGTGCGCCGCGTCGCGGATGACGCCGCCCTCCCGGTCGAGGTCGAGCGCGTCGAAGCGCGATTCCTGGCTGAACGCCACCTGGGTCGGCACGCCGCCCGGGGCCGCGCGGTAGAAGGTCTGGACCGAGGCGGCCGGTTCGCCGCGCACGTCCCAGCGGGCGAGCGCCCCGCCGAGCGTTCCGGCCGAGACGTTGCCGACGCCGGTGTCGATCAGGCCGGCCCGGTCGAGCTCGCCCAGGATCCCCATGATGCCGCCCGCCCGGTGGACGTCCTCCATGTGGACGTTGGCCACCGCCGGGGCGACCTTGCACAGCACCGGCACCCGCCGGGACAGCCGGTCGATGTCGGCCATGGTGAAGGGCACCTCGCCCTCGTGGGCGGCGGCCAGCAGGTGCAGCACCGTGTTGGTCGAGCCGCCCATGGCGATGTCGAGGGTCATGGCGTTCTCGAACGCCTGGAAGCTCGCGACCGCGCGCGGCAGCACGCTGGCGTCGTCCTGCTCGTAGTGGCGGCGGGCCAGATCGACGATCAGATGGCCGGCCTCGACGAAGAGGCGCTTGCGGTCGGCGTGGGTGGCGAGCACCGAGCCGTTGCCCGGCAGCGCCAGACCCAGCGCCTCGGTGAGGCAGTTCATCGAGTTCGCCGTGAACATGCCCGAGCAGGAGCCGCAGGTCGGGCAGGCGGAGCGCTCGATGACGGCGACGTCCTCGTCGGAAATCCGGTCGTCGGCCGCCGCGATCATCGCGTCGACGAGGTCGACCTTCCTGGCGATGCCCGGCAGCTGGACCTTGCCGGCCTCCATCGGGCCGCCCGAGACGAAGACGGTCGGGATGTTGAGGCGCAGCGTCGCCATCAGCATGCCGGGGGTGATCTTGTCGCAGTTCGAGATGCACACCATCGCGTCGGCGCAGTGCGCGTTGACCATGTACTCGACGGAATCGGCGATCAGCTCGCGGGACGGCAGCGAGTACAGCATCCCATCGTGGCCCATCGCGATCCCGTCATCGACCGCGATGGTGTTGAACTCCTTGGCGACGCCGCCGGCCGCCTCGATCTCCCGGGCGACGAGCTGGCCGAGGTCCTTCAGGTGGACGTGGCCCGGCACGAACTGCGTGAAGGAGTTCACCACCGCGATGATCGGCTTGCCGAAATCCGAATCCTTCATGCCGGTGGCGCGCCAGAGGCCGCGGGCACCGGCCATGTTGCGGCCGTGGGTGGTGGTGCGTGAGCGATAGGCAGGCATCGAGAGCTTCGACTGGTTCAAAGGTGAAGGGCTTCTGCGCCCGCGCCCGCGCATCCGCAAGCGTCGCCGGGAGACCGGCACCCGTGGCATGCTTCTGGCGGATGGCAGGAGGGAGGGGCGGATCACGATGACACAGGTGGATTTCCTCCGGCGCGCGATCGCGCAGGGTCAGGGCCGGGCCGAAGCCGATCTGGTCCTAAAGGGCGGCCACTTCCTCGACCTCGTCACCGGCGATCTGGTGGCCTCCGACATCGCGATCTGCGGCGACCGGATCGTCGGGACCTTCGGAGCGTATAGCGGCACCCGGGAGATCGACGTGTCCGGCAAGGTCGTGGTGCCGGGCTTCATCGACACGCATTTCCACGTCGAGTCGTCGCTGATGCCGCCGCAGGAATACGAGCGGTGCGTCCTGCCGCACGGCGTCACCACCGGGATCTGCGACCCGCACGAGATGGCCAACGTGCTCGGCACCGACGCCTTCACGTGGTTCCTCAGATCCTCCGAGACGCTGGCGATGGATCTGCGGGTGCAGCTCTCGTCCTGCGTGCCAGCCACCGACCACCTGGAGACCTCGGGCGCCCGGATCGAGGCGCAGGATCTCCTGCCCTTCGCGACGCACCCGAAGGTGATCGGCCTCGCCGAGTTCATGAACTTCCCGGGTGTTCTGGCGAGCGACCCGGGCGTGCTGGACAAGCTCGCGGCCTTCCAGGGGCGGCACATCGACGGGCACGCGCCGCTCCTGCGCGGCCTCGGCCTCAATGGCTACATCGCGGCGGGCATCCGCACCGAGCACGAGGCGACATCGCCCGAGGAGGCCCGCGAGAAGCTGTCGAAGGGCATGACCGTGCTGATCCGCGAGGGCTCGGTGTGCAAGGACCTGCACGCCCTCGCGCCGATCCTGACCGAGCGGACGGCGCCGTTCCTGGCCTTCTGCACCGACGACCGGAATCCCCTCGACATCGCCGAGGAGGGGCACCTCGACTTCGTCATCCGCACGGCCATCGCCCTCGGCGTGCCGCCGCTGGCCGCCTACCGGGCGGCCTCCTGGTCGGCGGCCCGCGCCTTCGGGCTGCACGACCGGGGCCTCGTCGCGCCCGGCCAGCGCGCCGACCTCGTGGTGCTCGACGATCTCGCCGCCTGTGCCGTGTCGCAAGTCCTCAGCGCGGGCCGGCCGGTGGACGCCGCGCTCTTCGACGCGCGCGCGTCGATCGAGCCGATCGGCCGCCGGAGCGTGCGGGCGCGGCACGTGACGGCCGCCGACTTCGCCGCTCCGGGCTCCGGGCCGTCGACGCCGGTGATCGGCGTCGTGCCCGGCAAGATCATCACCCTGCGGCACGACCTGACCCTGCCCTATTCCGGCGGCGAGCGCCGGATCGACCTCGACCAGGACGTCATCAAGGTCGCGGTGGTCGAGCGCCACGGCCGGACACAGCCGGGCGCGCGCGGCGTCGGGGTCGCGTTCGTGAAGGGGTTCGGCCTCAAGCGCGGCGCCATCGCCTCGTCGGTCGGGCACGACAGCCACAACATCACGGTGGTCGGGGCGGACGACGCCGACATGGCCGTGGCGGTGAACCGGCTCGGCGCGATCGAGGGCGGCTTCGTGGTGGTCGAGGGCGGCCGGGTGCTGGCCGAGATCGCGCTGCCGGTCGCCGGGCTCATGAGTCTCATGCCGTTCGACGCCATCCGCCGCTCGCTCGTAACCTTGCGCGACGCGGCGCGAAGCCTGGAGGTCGTCCTTCCCGAACCCTTCCTGCAGGTGGCCTTCCTGCCCCTGCCTGTGATCCCCCACCTGAAGATCACCGATCGAGGGCTCGTCGATGTCGACCGCTTCGCGCTGATCGATCCTTGAAACGCTGATTGATCCTTGAAATTAGATTGTGCGCAATCTAAATGGGCTGTGCGGAAGCGAGTCGGCACCTACATGCCGGCGGCATCCCCAAACCGGAGAGTCCCATGCCCGTAGACGTGAAGTACCGCACCACCGCCACGGCCACCGGCGGCCGCGACGGCGCCGCCCGGACTGCCGACGGCAGCTTCGAGGTCAAGCTCTCGACCCCGAAGGAGCTCGGCGGCGCGGGCGGTCCGGGCGCGAACCCGGAGCAGCTCTTCGCGTCCGGCTACTCGGCCTGCTTCCTCGGCGCCATGAAGGCCGTCGCGCCGTCGCTGCAGCTGAAGGTCCCGGCCGAGACCACCGTCACCGCCGACGTCGGCATCGGCCCGCGCTCCGAGGGCGGCTTCGGCATCACCGCCGACCTGACCATCAGCCTCCCGGGCCTGGACCGCGCCGACGCGCAGAAGCTCGTCGACGCCGCCCACCAGGTCTGCCCGTACTCCAACGCGACCCGCGGCAACGTCAACGTTGGCCTGAAGCTGGCCTGATCCCGCCCGGGGCCGGCCCGCGGACGCGTCCGCGGGCCGCTGTGCCGCTTTTGCCCGCGCGCGGCGCGACGGCGGTGCCGATCCCGTCCCAATCTTGGATGCGGACCGAGCGTCCGCGGCCGCTCACCCGTCGGCCCGGGCCCGCATGCAGACCTGGCCCCCCGCGTCGAGGGTCGCGCCCTCGAACGCCGTCCCGGCGACCCGCCCGCAGACCCGAAACACCTGGTTCGCCGTCATCGGCGCGACGCCGCGATACGTGAACGTCCGCGGCACGCGTCCGAGGAGCGTCGCGGCGAGGTTCATCAGCAGCGTCGCCTGCATCGGGCCGTGCACGACGAGGTCGGCGTAGCCTTCCACCCGCGTCGCGTAGGGCTGGTCGTAGTGGAAGCGGTGGCCGTTGAAGGTCATCGCCGAGTAGCGGAACAGCAGCGTCGGGGTCGCCGGCACCTCCCAGATCACCGCGTAGGATTCGGAACCGTCGCGCTCGGGCGCGGCGCCGGTTCCCGTCTGCGCGCCCGCCGCCTCGCGGTAGACGATATCCTGCCGCTCGCGGATCGTGACGCCCCGTTCTGTCGAGACCGTGTGGTCGACGGTGACGAAGCACAGGCTCCCGCTCCGCCCGCTCTTGAAGGCGACGTCCCGCACGGTCTCGGTGCGCGTGACCGTGTCCCCCGCGCGCAGGTCGGAGAGCGTCTCGATCTCGCCCCCCGCCCACATCCGCCGGGGCAGCGGCACCGGGGGCAGGAAGCCGCCCTTGGCGGCGTGGCCGTCGGGCCCGAGGGAGTCGGCCGGCGGCGTCTCCGGCGCGAGGCACCAGTGCAGGGCCGGCGGCGCGATCCCGTCGGCGACCGGCGCCAGGTGCGGCGCGAAGGTCGCGCGGAACTCGGCGAGGAGGCGCGGGGTGACGAGGTCGGACGCCGCCCGCGTCCGGCCGATCCAGGCGCTGAGATCGGTCATGTCAGTACGAGCGCGGCAGGCCGAGCACGTGCTCGGACAGGTAGGCGAGGATCAGGTTCGTGGAGATCGGCGCGACCTGATAGAGGCGCGTCTCGCGGAACTTGCGCTCCACGTCGTACTCCTCGGCGAATCCGAAGCCGCCATGGGTCTGGATGCAGGCGTTGGCGGCCTCGAAGGAGGCGTCGGCGGCGAGCATCTTGGCCATGTTGGCCTCGGCCCCGGGATTGGCCCCGCCCTCGTAGAGGGTCAGCGCCTCGCGGACCATCAGCTCGGCCGCGCGCATGTTGGCGTAGGCCTTCGCGATGGGGAACTGCACGCCCTGGTTGGCACCGATCGGCCGCCCGAAGACGGAGCGCTCGCCGGCATAGGCCCGGGCCCTGTCGATGAACCACTTGGCGTCGCCGACGCACTCGGCGGCGATCAGGATCCGCTCCGCGTTCATGCCGGACAGGATGTAGCGGAAGCCCCTGCCCTCCTCGCCGATGAGGTTCTGCGCCGGAACGCGGAGATTGTCGAAGAACACCTCCGTGGTGGCGTGGTTCATCATCGTGCGGATCGGCCGGATCGTCAGGCCGTTGCCCTTGGCCGCGCGCATGTCGACGAGCAGCACCGACAGCCCGTCCGTGCGCTTCATGCCCTCGGCCCTCGGCGTGGTGCGGGCGAGGAGCAGCATCAGGTCCGAGTGCTCGGCGCGGCTGGTCCAGATCTTCTGGCCGTTGACGACGTATTGATCGCCCTCCAGGCGGGCCGTCGTCTTCAGGCTGCCGGTATCGGTGCCGGAGGTGGGCTCGGTCACGCCGAAGGCCTGGAGCCGCAGGCGCCCCTCCGCGATGACCGGCAGGTACTCGGCCTTCTGCGCCTCCGAGCCGTGCCGCAGCAGCGTGCCCATCGTGTACATCTGCGCGTGGCAGGCGCCGCCGTTGCAGCCCGCCCGCTGCACCTCCTCGAGGATCGCGGCGGCCGCCGAGAGCGGCAGGCCGGCGCCGCCGTACGCCTCGGGGATCAGCACCGACAGGTAGCCGCTCTCGGTCAGCGCGTTCACGAATTCGGTCGGGTAGGCCATCTCCCGGTCGAGGGCCCGCCAGTACGGTCCCGGGAAGCCGGCGCAGAGCTTGGCGACCGCCTCGCGGATCTCGGTATAGGCTTCCATCGGGGGCTCCTCAGGCCGTGCGGCCGCCGTCGACGGGGAGATCGACGCCGGTGATGAACGCCGCCTCGTCGGAGGCGAGGAACAGGGCGGCGGCGGCGATGTCGCTCGCCTCCGACAGGCGCCCGAGCGGGATCGTGGCGATGAAGCGGTCGCGGTTCTCGGGCGTGTCGAGGACGCCCATGAAGTGCTCGAGGAGCCCCGTGGCGCCCATCACCGGGCAGAGGGCGTTCACCCGGATCTTCCAGGGCGCCAGCTCCAGGGCCAGCGACTTCGAGGCAAGGCTCGCCGCACCCTTGGAGGCGTTGTACCACGTCAGACCCGGGCGCGGCCGCAGCGCCGCCGTCGAGCTGACGTTGAGGATCGCGCCGCCGCCCGCGTCGCGCATCAGCGGGGCGACTTCCCGGACGTAGTGGAAGATCGACTTCACGTTGACCCGGAAGACCCGGTCGAAATCCTCCTCCGTCACCTCCATCAGCGGCTTGTTGCGGTGGGTGGTGCCGGCATTGTTGACGAGAATGCTCGGCACGCCGAAGCGCTGCCGCGTCTCGGCGACGCTGGCGGCGACGTCGGCGGCCAGACCGACATCGGCGGCGATCGCGATGGCGTTGTCGCCGATCGCCGCCGCGACGCGCCCGGCCGCCGCGCCGTCGATGTCGACGCAGGCCACCCTGGCGCCCTCCGCGGCGAAGCGCTGGGCGATCCCCGCCCCGAAGCCGCTGCCGGCCCCCGTCACGAGCGCGATCTTGCCGTTCAGTCTCATCGTCTCCTCCCGCCCACGCCGATGTGCTGTCAGATCACTGTCCTCGAGCGCGGAGCGCGAATTCCTCGCGGATCCGCGCCCCGTGCTCGTCGATCGCGGGGACCGGCCCGAGGGCGCGGACCGCGCCGTCGATCAGCACCGGCGGCGCCACGATTCGGGCCGGCCCCGAAGGCGTCCGGACCTCCGCGCGGATCAGCGCCGGGTGGGTGGCGAGGTCCGCCAGCGTGTTGACGAAACCGTAGGCGGTGCCCGCCGCCTTCAGCCGGGCGGCGGCCGCGTCGCGGCCCAGCCGCACCAGCGCGGCGCCGATGCGCAGATCGACCGCGGCGCGGTTGGCCACCCGGGCGTTGTTGGACGCGAAGCCCTCGGCCCGGGCGAGCTCCGGCTCCCCGAGCACGCCGGCGCAGAAATTCGCCCATTCGCGCTCGTTCTGGATCGAGATCAGCACGAGGCTGCTGTCGGCCGTGGGGAAGGCGCCGTAGGGGCAGATCGACGGGTGCGCGAGGCCGACCCGCTGGGGCGCCTTGCCGGTCCCCTCGAAGTAGAGCAGCGGGACGTTCATCCAGTCGGCGGCGCCGCTGAACAGGCTGACCTCCAGGGCGCAGCCCTGCCCGGTGATCCCGCGGGCGATCAGCGCCTCGAGGACCGCGGCGTGGGCGTCCATCCCGCAGGCGACGTCGCAGACGGAGACGCCGACGCGGCCGGGCCCCGCCGGGTGGCCGGTGATCCCGGCGAGCCCGCTCTCGGCCTGGACCAGCAGGTCGTAAGCCTTCATGTCGCTGTAGGCGTTGCCGGCGCCGTAGCCGGAGATGTCGACGGTGATCAGCCGGGGGTAGCGCGCGCGCAGCTCCGCCGAGCCGAAGCCCGCCCGGGCCGCCGCGCCGGGGGCGAGGTTCTGCACGAACACGTCGGCCTGCGCGAGGATCGCGTGCAGCAGGCTGCCGTCGGCCGGATCCTTGATGTCGGCGACGAGGCTCTCCTTGCCGCGGTTGAGCCAGACGAAGTAGCTCGCCAGCCCGTTGACCGCCGCGTCGTAGCCGCGGGCGAAATCCCCCTCCGGCCGCTCGATCTTGATGACCCGGGCCCCGGCATCGGCGAGCCGCGAGGTGCAGTAGGGCGCGGCGACGGCCTGCTCCAGGGCGAGCACGGTCAGCCCTCGCAGCGGCAGGTTCTGGCTCATCCGCATCCTTCGGCTTCCCGCGGTCTCAGAGGGCCGGTGCCGCATGAACTGGAACGGCGAGAAGCCCCGCCAAGCGGGCCGCGGTGACAGGGCTGCCCGGCCATTGGCTTCGGGACGCCTCTTCCGCGACGCTCAGCGACTCTGCGCGCGGAGCGAAGCGATCCAGGGAAGCGCGACGTCGGCGAGCGCGGCGCATCTGGATCGCTTCGCCGCGCTCGCGAAGACGGCGGTTAGCCTCACTCCGCCGCGCGCAACGCCGGCGGGCCGCGGACCTCCTCCACCGGCTCGGGGTCATCGAGCGCCGCGTCCACCGCCTGCGGCTTGTCGCGGAACGAGAAGCGGTGCGCCAGCCGGTCGAGGTAGATGTAGATCACCGGCGTGGTGAACAGCGTCAGCACCTGGCTGACCGCGAGGCCGCCCACCATGGCGTAGCCCAGCGGCTGCCGGATCTCCGAGCCAGTCCCGGTGGCGACCATCAGCGGGATGCCGCCGAGCAGGGCCGCCATCGTGGTCATGAGGATCGGCCGGAAGCGCAGCAGCGCGGCCTTCCGGATCGCGACCTCGGGCGAGAGACCCTCCTCCCGCTCGGCGACGATGGCGAAGTCGACCAGCATGATGCCGTTCTTCTTCACGATGCCGATTAGGAGGATGATGCCGATCAGCGCGATCAGGCTGAAGTCGAACCCCGCCCACATCAGCACCGCCAGGGCGCCGACACCGGCCGAGGGCAGCGTCGACAGGATGGTGATCGGGTGGATGAAGCTCTCGTAGAGGATGCCGAGGATTAGGTAGACCACGAACAGGGCCGCCAGGATCAGCAGCGGCACCGTCGAGAGCGATTGCTGGAAGGCCTGGGCGGTGCCCTGGAAGCCGCTCACCACGGTCGGTGGGACCTGCAGCTCCCGCATCGCCCGGCCGATCGCCTCCGTGGCCTGCCCGAGGGCGACGTCGGGAGCGAGGTTGAAGCTGATCGTCACCGCCGGGAACTGCCCCTGGTGGTTCACGGCCAGCGGCGCCACCGGAACCGTCGTCCAGCGGGCGAAGGCCGCCAGCGGCACCTGCCCGCCGCCGATCGGCGCCTTGATGTAGATCTTGTCGAGGCTCTCGACGCTGCCCTGCAGCGCCAACAGAACCTCCAGGACGACGTGGTAGCTGTTGAGCTGCGTGAAGTACTGCGCGATCTGGCGCTGGCCGAACGCGTCGTAGAGCGTGTCGTCGATGAGCTGGGGCGTGATGCCGTAGCGCGAGGCGGCGTCGCGGTCGATCGACAGCGTCAGCGTCGTGCCGCGGGTCTGCTGGTCGGTGGCGACGTCGCGCAGCTCCGGCAGCGTCTTCATCTTGTCGAGGATGCGCGGCGCCCAGGTGTTCAGCTCGGCGAGGTCCGGGTCCTGGAGGGTGTACTCGAACTGCGTCCGCGAGGTGCGGCCGCCGGTGCGCACGTCCTGGGTCGCCTGGATGAAGGTCCGGATGCCCTCGACGCGCTCCAGCTTGGGGCGCAGCCGGCCGATCACCTGGAAGGCGTTGACGTCGCGCTCGTCGCGGGGCTTGAGCGTGATGTACATGCGCCCGGAATTGAGCGCCTGGCCGTTGCCGCCGAGCGACATGCCGACGGTGGCGACCGCGGGATCGGCCTGGACGATCGCGCCGACCTTCTCCTGCAGCGCCTTCATCGCCGAGAAGGAGATGTCCTGCGACGCCTCGGTGACGCCGATCATAAAACCGGTGTCCTGCTGCGGGAAGAAGCCCTTCGGGATGGCGACGAACAGGTAGCCGGTCAGCGCCAGCGTGGCGAAGAAGACCAGCAGCGTGACGCGGCGGAAGCGCAGCGCGACGTCGAGGGCGTCGGCGTAGACCGCGAGCAGCCAGTCGAAGGCGGCCTCGCTCATGCGGTAGAGGCGGCCGTGGCGCTCGGCGTCGTGGGATTTCAGCAGCCGCGAGGCCATCATCGGGGTCAGCGTCAGAGACACGAAGGCCGAGACCGCGATGGTCATCGACAGCACCACGGCGAACTCGCGGAACAGCCTTCCGATGATGCCGCCCATCAGCAGGAGCGGGATCAGCACGGCGATCAGCGACACCGAGATCGACACGATGGTGAAACCGATCTCGCCCGCGCCCTTGAAGGCGGCCTCCATGGGCCGCATTCCCTCCTCGACGTAGCGGCTGATGTTCTCCAGCACGACGATGGCGTCGTCGACCACGAAGCCGACCGAGATGGTGAGCGCCATCAGCGAGAGGTTGTCGAGGGTGTAGCCCGCCATCCACATCAGCGCGCAGGCGCCGAGCAGCGCGAGCGGCACGGTCACGCTCGGGATCACGGTCGCCCAGAAGCTGCGCAGGAAGACGAAGATCACCCCGACGACCAGCGCGATCGTCAGCAGGAGGGTGAACTGCACGTCCTCGACCGAGGCGCGGATGGTCTGCGTGCGGTCGCTCAGGATGCCGACCTTGATGGCGGCCGGCAGTGTGGCGGTCAGGCGGGGCAGCTGGGCCTTGATGCTGTCGACCGTGTCGATGACGTTGGCGCCGGGCTGCTTGAACACGACCAGGAAGATGCCGCGCTTGCCGTTGGTCCAGCCGGCCTGCTTGGTGTCCTCGGGGCCGGCGACCGCCTGTCCGATGTCGCGGACGCGCAGCGGCGCGCCGTCGCGATACGCGACGATGACGTCGTTCCAGTTGTGGGCCGCGGTGAGCTGGTCGTTGGCGTAGATGGTGTAGCTGTGGCTGCCGCCGTCGATGCTGCCCTTCGGGTTGTTGACCGTGGTGAGGGTGAGCTGCGCGCGCACGTCCTCCAGCGACAGGCCCTTGGCCACGAGCTTGGCCGGGTCGATCTGGATCCGCACGGCGGGCTTCTGCTGGCCGCCGATGAAGACCTGCGCGACGCCCGAGATCTGGCTGATCCGCTGGGCGAGCTGGACGTCGACCGCGTCGTCGACGTCGATCAGCGGCATGCTGTCGGAGGTGGCCGAGAGCAGCAGGATCGGCGAATCGGCCGGATTGACCTTGCGGTAGGTCGGCGGGGTCGGGAGGTTCTTCGGGAGCTGGCCGCTGGCGGCGTTGATGGCCGCCTGGATGTCGCTCGCGGCGCCGTCGATGTTGCGGTTGAGGTCGAACTGGACCGTGACCGTCGAGATCCCGAGGGAGCTCGTCGAGGTCATCTGCGACACGCCGGGAATCTGCGAGAACTGCCGCTCGAGGGGCTGCGCCACCGACGAGGCCATCGTCTCCGGGCTGGCCCCGGGGAGCTGCGCGGTCACCTGGATGGTCGGGAAATCCACCTGCGGCAGCGGCGCGACGCCGAGCAGCGGGTAGGCCACGATCCCGAGGAACAGGATGCCGACCATGATCAGCGTGGTCGCCACCGGGAACCGGATGAACGGTGCCGAGATGCCGCCCTTCATGGCCGGGCCCCGCGCGGGGACGCGCCCGCCGTGAGGCGTCCCGCGCGCGTCACTGGACCGCCTCCGCCTGCGCGGTGTGGGCCGCGTGCGGATCGGCCACGAGGCTGCCGTCCTGCACCTTGTACTGGCCGGCGACGATCACCCGCTCGCCGGGCCGGAGGTCGCCGCTGAGAACGCGCGTCCGCCCCGAATCCGAGCGGCCCGCCTTCAGCGCGCGCTGATGCGCCCGGCTGGCATCGTCCACCACGAAGGCGAACAGCCCGTCGGGCCCGTGCTGGATCGCGTCGTCCGGCACCGTCGTGGCGACCGCGACCGTGCCGACCCGCATCTTGGTGGAGACCGACAGGCCCGGCCACAGCGCGTGGTTCCTGTTCTCGTAGACGGCCTTGAGGCGGATCGTGCCCGTCGCGGTGTCGACCTGGTTGTTGAACAGGGCCAGCTTGCCGTCGGCGAGCTTGGTCAGCCCGTCCGACGTCCAGGCCTCCACCGGCACGTCACCGGCCTTGAGGGCCGCGGTGATGGCGGGCAGCTGATCCTCCGGGGCCGTGAACACCACGAAGATCGGCTCGACCTGGGTGATCGTCACGATCGGGGTCTGGCCGGCCGCGTTGACGATGTTGCCGATATCGACTTGCCGGAAGCCCGTGACGCCGTCGATGGGCGCGCGGATCGTGGCGTAGCCGAGCTGCGTCGTGGCGTTGTCGATGGCCGCCTGGTCGGACGCCACCTGCGCGGTGAGCTGGGCGACCAGGGCCGTCTGCGTCTCGGTCTGCTGCCGGGAGGCGAAGGCGCCCAGCCCGGTGTAGCGGACGAGGTCCGCCTTCGCGTTGCCGAGGTTGGCCGTGTCCTGCTCCTTCTTGGCCTTCGCCTGATCCAGCGCCGCCTGGTAGGGCCGCGGGTCGATCTGCACGAGCACGTCGCCCTTGCGGACGGTCTGACCCTCGCGGAACGCGACCTGCTGGATCTCGCCGTCGACGCGCGTGCGCACCTGGACGGTGTTGTACGCCTGGACGGTGCCGAGGCCGTTCGACACGAGGGCGAACGGCCCCTGCTCGACCGTGCCGAGGGTGACGGGCACCGGCAGCGGGGCCGCCGCCCGGGACTTCACCGCGGGCTGATTCAGGCGCGTGTAGCCGTAGGCGCCGCCGCCCGCGACGGCGAGCAGCAGGAGGATCAGGCCGGCCGCGCCCGAGCGCTTCTTCGCCGGTTTGGTCGCGGCGCGACGCGCGTCGCCGTGGCGCCGGTCCGTGACCGTCTCGTCCGCGCGAGACTCGTCGCGGTCGTGCACGTCCTCACTCAGCATGCGCCGCTATCCGCCCGTTGATCCGACCGCTTCGCGGGCCGGGATAATTTTGCATTCAATAGCATACAATGGCCGCGCCGGACATCGCGGCGCTCCCCGGATCGCGGCAATGTTCCGTGAGCGGAAAGCGTGCTACCGCCGCCGAGAGTGGGCCGCGCCGCGGGGCCCGACGCCCCGCGCGGACGACAGGCGCCCGGCGTGCCCGCGCGGGACGGCCGCCGACGCCGCGCCGAGGATGTGAGACCGGGACGCCGCATGGCCTCGACCCTGGAACTGGACGGCCTGAACGAACTGCGCGACGCGCTGATCGAGGAGCGGCAGGTCATCGTCGCGTCGGTGCGCAAGCTGCGCGACGCGCGGCGGCAGAAGGGCACCTTCGTGCTGGGCGACGGCGCGGATGCCGGGCCGCGGCTGGTCGCCGTGCAGGAGCAGATCGTCGTGGTCGAATCCATCATCGCCGCGCTGAAGCGATCCCGGGCCTGAGGTGCTCGCGGTCCGATCGGACGCACCCGTGCGGCGCCCGGGCCCTGGCCGATACCGGTCGGGATTGTCACAGTTCGGTGTCCGAGATGTTTCTGAGGCTCGCGGCGTGTGCGGCCCCGTGCGGACACTGTTCGAGACGGCGGGCTGCGTGGCCGGTCGCGTATTTATCGATTATCGTCAATAGATTATTGAATTCATGTCCCGGCAGGCGGCGGAACAGCGGCTCCGGATGCAATTCGGTCCAGCCGGATCATCGTCCCGGTCGATCGACCGCCGTCAGCCTCCCCATCCTCGCCGATCTACGATCCGGTGTTCGGTTTGCCGGCGATGGATTGCGCCGCGCGTGACGATCCCGTCGGCTTGTACAGGATCTGCTCAACTTTCGGGCTGGACGATCGCGATCCTGTCCTGTTAGCGGACCGCACCTCAAGGCGCGGAACCTCGAACATGGACGCCTTCGATCACGCCAATATCGCGCGCGATGCCGACGAAACCGTCGATTCGCCTGTCGCGGATGAGCTCGTCGTGCTCTGGCGGGCGCTCGCCGCGGACCGGCGCGCCCAGGACGAGCGGACCGCGCGCCTGCGCGCCATGCGCCTCATCGGCGGCGAGGACGGCGCCGACTGATCACGCGGTCTCCGGCGCGCCGCCCGGCAGCCGGCTCGCCAGCACGAAGCCGACCGCCATCGCCATGGCCTCGGCCTGCGCGATCAGCGTCGGCTCGCCGGCCTCGCGCGCCGCCTGCAGCAGCTCGATCGCGTGCCGGCCGAGGCGCAGGTCCACATCGTCGTCGCCGGCCGGGACCCCCTCCGGAATCCCGTGATTCTGGCTTCGGTCAGTCATTGGCGTGCGTGGGTCTCGAAGCTGTGGGCAGGGGCCTGAAAGGCGCCGAGGCCGCGATCCAGGATTGCGTGTCGGTGACGTCGCCGAACACCCGCATCACCGCGCTCACCGACCGGTGGATCTCGTCGGCGGAGATGCCGTCGAGGTCGTGGCTCGCGGAGGCGTCGGACAGGAAGGTCACGTCCTGGCCGCGGTGGAAGCCGTCGACCGCCGTCGCGAGGCAGGACGACTCGCCGGCGAAGCCCGCGATGACGAGCGGCGGCGATCCCCGCTCCATCGCGTCCGCGAAGGCGGGGCTGGCGTAGCAGGACGGGCGGTCCCGGTCGAAGATCATGTCGCAGCCGTGCGGCTCGAACCCCTCGATCCAGCGGACGAAGCGGCTGCCCGCCTGGAACAGCGGCGCGCCGATCCAGCGGACGTAGACGACCTGCATGCCGCTCGCGCGGGCATGCGCGAGGGCGCGCCGGCAGTTGGAGAGCGCGGGCTCGATCCCCGCCAGGGCGAGCGGGCGGCCCGCGATCTCGTATTCCTGCTGCATGTCCACCAGCACCAGGGCGGGGACGCTGCGCGGCCGGCGATACAGCGCCGGGTTGATCGGCCGGTTCATCGCGCGGCCACCGCCCGGTCGACGGACGGGCGGGTCACGGCGCGGCTCCGCGAGCGGTCGAGGGCGCCCGCCCGGTGCCAGCGCCCCTCCGGCCGGATGATGACGTAGGGGTCAGCGCCGAGGCCGATCGCCTGCGGGTGCGGCTCCGCCTCCATCAGCATCTCGACGTAGTCGAAATCCGAGAAGACCAGCTCCTGCGCGCCCTCGAAGACGCGGAAGCCGAAGCGGCTCCAGAAGCCGACGAGGCGCTTCTGGGCGTGGCCGTAGAGCCGCCGGTAGCCCTTGACCCGGGCCAGCTCGATCCCGGCGCGGACCAGCGCGAAGGACAGGCGCGTGTTGCGGAACTCCGCTCGAACCGCGAGGCGCTCGATCTTGGCGAAATCCGCGAAGAACCGGATGCGCAGGCAGCCCGCCGGCTCGTCGCCGACGTAGCCGATCAGGTGCGTCGCCGAGAGGTCGTTGCCGTCGAACTCCTCCTCGTACGGGCAGGCCTGCTCCGCCATGTAGACGGCGGCGCGCAGGGCGATCACGCGCGACAGGTCCTCCATGTTCCGCGCGACCGCGACGCTGATGCCGGTCCCGCCGGACCGGTGGGTGTCGTACGGGGGCGCCGGCTCCGCCTTCGGCGCGCGGGCGAAATGGTACAGGGCACCGCGGGCGGAGGTCTGCGCGGTGAAGCCGAGGGTGGTCAGCAGGTCGGCCCCCTCGGGGGTGGCCGCGCGGGCGTAGAAGTCGACGCCCCGGTAGGTCGGGCTCGACAGACGGTCGAAGACGAGGCCGACGCCGCCGGAGAGGCGCCGCCGCGCGTAGACGGCCCAGACGTAGATGCCCGCCGGGCGCTCGTGCTGGCCGGCCAGCAGCGCGGCGGGCGGATCAAACGCGTCGAGCGTCCCGGCCTTGAGCGCCGCCAGGCCGTCGGCGTTCAGCATCAGGCAGGCCACGAACCCCTCGCCCCGCGGATCCGCGGCGTCGAACCGGTGGCGCTGGGCGATCGCCAGGACGCTGTCGGGATTGAGCGACATCACCCGCTGGACGGTGCGCAGGGGCGCGAGATCGGGCAGATCCGCGCGCGCCGCCGCGATCAGCCGCGCCAGATCGTCCGGGGTCGGCGTGAAGATGACGAGGTGCCGGGCAATTCGGCCGACCTCGAGCGCATTCAGCGCGTGCCGCGGCTCGGGAGAGACTAGCGCTGTACCGAGTTGATCGGCGTCCTTGGCCACGAACTGCGCGCTAGCAATGTGCACCGTCATCGGATGACCTGTCATTCGGGTACGGATTGACGGTTAAGCACTTCGCATCTAGCGCTCTGGCTGTATGTGCAAAATTTGAAACAGGGGTGTTCCGTCGATGGAACAGGCGGAGGCGATCCGGGACCCGATGCCCGACTGGCAGAGCATCCGGGTCTTCCTGGCGCTCCAGCGGTCCGGCAGCTTCCGCTCGGCGGCCACGAAGCTCGGCCTGTCGGTGAACTCGGTGCGGCGCCGGATCGACGATCTCGAGGCGCTGATCGGCGCGCCGCTGCTGACCCGCCACGTCGACGGCATCCGCCTGACCGCCGAGGGCCACGCGATCCTCGAGGCCGCCGGCCGCATGGAGGCGGCCGCCTTCAGCCTCGTGCGCACCGGCGAGGGCGCGCCCTTCGCCGAGACCGGCGAGGTGCGGATCGCCGTGACGGAGGGGCTGGGGGCGTTCTGGCTCGCGCCGCGGCTCGTCGAGTTCCAGCGCGCCAACCCGCGCCTGACCGTCGACCTGCGCTGCGCGATGGAATCCGCCGACGTCCTGCGGCTAGAGGCCGACGTCGCGATCCAGCTGACGCGGCCGACCAGCCCGGACCTGCGCATCGTCAAGCTCGGCCGGATCCACATGGTGCCCTACGCCGCGCGGAGCTACGAGGAGACCTACGGGCTCCCGGCGCGCCCCGAGGACCTCGAGCGCCACCGGATCGTGGTGCAGGACGGCGGCCAGACCGTCGCCCTCGAGGATTACGTGCGCACGGTGCCGGGCTTCCCCGCGAAGGTCCCGATCACCCTGAAGATCAACGTCAGCAGCGCGTATTACTGGGCCATCGCCAAGGGGGCCGGGATCGGCCTGCTGCCGACCTATGCCAGCGCGATCGGCGCGCAGGTCGTCCCTGTGGACAATCTCGGCCGCTTCAGCGTCGATATCTGGCTGACCTATCACCCGGACGCCGAGCGGATCACCCGCGTGCGGCGGACGATCGACTGGCTGCGGGCCTCCTTCGATCCGAAGCGCTATCCCTGGTTCCGGGACGAGTTCATCCACCCCCGCGACCTGCCGGGTGCCGTGAAAGGCGCCCCCCTGCCCGACCTGTTCGCCGGCTTCATCGCCATGACGCCGTGACGCCTCCGTGATTCCGGCGGGCCGCGACGGCCGCTGGTCCGGGTCCTGCAACGGCCGACGCCCGCCCTTGACCGCGCCGCGCGCATGATCCTTGCTCCGGCCGCCGCGACGACGAGGTTGCCCGTGCTGCTGACGCCCCGTGAGAAGGACAAGTTGCTCATCGCCATGGCGGCGCAGGTGGCGCGCAACCGCCTCGCCCGCGGCGTGAAGCTCAACCATCCGGAATCGGTGGCGTTGATCACCGACTTCGTGGTCGAGGGCGCGCGGGACGGCCGCACCGTGGCCGACCTGATGCAGGCCGGCGCCACCGTGCTGAACGCCGATCAGGTCATGGAGGGCGTGCCCGAGATGATCCACGACATCCAGGTGGAGGCGACCTTCCCGGACGGCACGAAGCTCGTCACCGTGCATCACCCGATCCGCGGTGCGGCCTCGTCCGACATCCCCGGCGCGGTGACGACGCTGCCCGGCGAGATCGTGTTCAACCTCGGCGCCGAGCGGACCGTGATCGAGGTCGCCAATGTCGGGGACCGGCCGATCCAGGTCGGCTCGCACTATCACTTCTTCGAGGTCAATCCGGGCCTCGTGTTCCCGCGGGAGCAGGCCCGCGGCAAGCGCCTCGACATCGCGCCGGGCACCGCCGTGCGGTTCGAGCCGGGATCGACGCGGGAAGTGGCGCTGGTGCCGCTCTCCGGCGGGCGCACCGTCTACGGGTTCCGCGGCGACGTGATGGGCAAGCTCTGACCATGGCCAACACGCCCAAGCCCGCCAGCCTGCCGCGCTCGGCCTATGCCGACATGTTCGGCCCGACCGTCGGCGACCGCATCAGGCTCGCGGACACGAGCCTGGAGATCACGGTCGAGCGCGACTTCACCACCTACGGAGAGGAGGTGAAGTTCGGCGGCGGCAAGGTCATCCGCGACGGCATGGGCCAGAGCCAGGCCACGAACGCCGACGGCGCCGTCGACACGGTGATCACCAACGCGGTGGTCCTCGACCACTGGGGCATCGTGAAGTGCGATGTCGGCATCGTGCGCGGCCGGATCTTCCGGCTCGGCAAGGCCGGCAATCCGGACGTGCAGCCCGGGGTCGACATCGTGGTCGGGCCGGGCACCGAGGTCATCGCCGGCGAGGGCAAGATCCTGACGGCGGGCGGCTTCGACAGCCACATCCACTTCATCTGCCCGCAGCAGATCGAGGAGGCACTCTGCTCGGGGGTCACCACGATGCTCGGCGGCGGCACCGGCCCGGCGCACGGCACCTTCGCCACCACCTGCACGCCGGGCCCCTGGCACATCGCCCGGATGATCGAGGCGGCGGATTCCTTCCCGATGAACCTCGCCTTCGCCGGGAAGGGCAACGCGTCCCGTCCGGAGAGCCTAGTCGAGATGGTGCGGGCGGGTGCCTGCGCGCTGAAGCTGCACGAGGACTGGGGCACCACGCCCGCGGCGATCGATACCTGCCTGTCGGTGGCGGACGCCCACGACATCCAGGTCATGATCCACACCGACACGCTCAACGAATCGGGCTTCGTCGAGGACACGATCGCGGCCTTCAAGGGCCGGACCATCCACGCCTTCCACACCGAGGGCGCGGGCGGCGGCCACGCGCCGGACATCATCAAGGTGGCCGGGCTGCCGAACGTGCTGCCGTCGTCCACCAACCCGACGCGGCCCTACACGTGGAACACGATCGACGAGCATCTCGACATGCTCATGGTGTGCCACCACCTCGACCCGTCGATCCCCGAGGATCTCGCCTTCGCGGAGAGCCGCATCCGGCGCGAGACCATCGCGGCCGAGGACATCCTGCACGACATCGGCGCCCTCTCGATGATGTCCTCCGACAGCCAGGCGATGGGCCGGGTCGGCGAGGTCATCATCCGCACGTGGCAGACCGCCGACAAGATGAAGCGCCAGCGGGGCGCCCTGCCGGGCGACGCGTCCGGCACCGACAACCTGCGCGCGCGCCGCTACGTCGCCAAGTACACGATCAACCCGGCCATCTCGCACGGCATCTCCCGGCATATCGGCTCGGTGGAGCCCGGCAAGCTCGCCGACCTCGTGCTGTGGACGCCGGCCTTCTTCGGCGTGAAGCCCGACCTCGTGCTGAAGGGCGGCACCATCGCGGCCGCGCCCATGGGCGACCCGAACGCCTCGATCCCGACGCCGCAGCCGGTGCACTACCGGCCGATGTTCGGCGCCTACGGACGGGTTCCCTTCGCCACCGCCCTCACCTTCGTCTCCCGGGCGGCGGTGGAGGACGGCCTGCGGGAGCGGCTGGGCGTGCAGAAGGAGCTGGTCGCCGTTGAGAACGTCCGCGGCGGCATCTCGAAGAAGAGCATGGTGCTGAATGACGCCACGCCGGTCATCGAGGTCGATCCGGAGACCTACGACGTGCGCGCCGACGGCGAGCTGCTGGTCTGCGAGCCGGCCGAGGTGCTGCCGATGGCGCAGCGCTACTTCCTGTTCTGAGATAGGATGGGCTCGGTGGCAGGAGAGCCGCGATGACGAAGATCGCCCAGCTTCCGGCGAGGGACGACCTCTACACGACCGATCTCTGCCTCTGGACTGAGGAGCAGGCGGCCCTGCTCCGGGCCGGGCGCTGGCCGGATCTGGACCGCGCCAACGTCGCCGAGGAGATCGAGAGCTTGGGCGGATCCCAGAAATCCGAGATCCGGAGCCGTCTCGCCATCCTGCTGCTGCACCTGCTGAAGTGGGAATTCCAGCCGGAGAAGCGGAAGTACGGCTGGCGCGCGACCATCCTCGAGCAGCGCATCCGGATCGATGACCTGATCGACGTGAGCCCCAGCCTCCAGTCCTGGCCGGATGCGGTGCTCGCGAAGGCCTATTCCGTCGCTGTCCTCGGGGCCGCGAGCGAGACGGGCTTGCCCGGATCCGTCTTTCCGAAATCCTGTCCCTACGCGATCGAGCAGATCCGTGAGCTCGGCTTCTATCCGGGCACGCCGGAGACGGACGTTGTCTGACCGCGCCCGAGAACCCCACCCGAACCGTCGACCATGATCCGCGCCACCCGCATCCTCCGCCGCGACGCCCTGTCGGGTGGCGAGATCGTCGACCGCGTCGTCCTCGATCACGGCGACCGCCACCGCCGCCGCGTCGCCATGCGCGGCGCGGGGGGGCTGAGCTTCCTGCTGGACCTTCCGGAGCCGACCGTGCTGGAGGACGGCGACGCCCTCGTCCTCCAGGACGGGCGCCTCGTCTGGGTCGAGGCCGCGCCGGAGCGCCTGCTCGAGATCCGGGCTCCCAGCGATCACGCCCTCAAGCGCCTGATCTGGCACATCGGCAACCGGCACATCGCCGCCGAGATCGGCCCGGACGCGGTCTGGATCGCGCACGACCACGTCCTCGCCGAGATGGTCCGGGGCCTCGGCGGCACCGCCGAGCCGGTGGAGCGCCCGTTTCGGCCGGAGGGCGGCGCCTATTCCGGGGATCTCGGCCACGGCCACGGGCACGACCACCCGCATGGCGGCCACCATCACCACCATGCCGCGGGCTGAAGCCGTGCAGGCGCTGCGCCTGATGGCGTGGCTGTCGCCCGGCTACCCGGTCGGGGCCTACGCCTACTCGCACGGGCTCGAATGGGCGGTCGAGGCGGGCGACGTCCGCGACGAGGCGAGCCTGACCGCGTGGCTCCGGGACGTCTGCGAGCGCGGCGCCCTGCGCAACGACCTGATCCTGGCCGCCCACGCCCACGCGGCGGCGCTGTCCGCGGACGGCGCCGCGCTGGTCGCCGTCAACGACCTCGCCCTGGCCCTGGCGCCGTCGCGCGAGCTGCACCTGGAGACGAGCCAGCAGGGCCGCAGCTTCCTCGACGCGACGCGCGGCGCGTGGCCCTGCGACGCCCTCGACGCCCTGGCGGAACGGCTGCCGGGGCCGGTCGCGTACCCGATCGCGGTCGGCCTCGCGGCCGGCGCGCACGGCATGAATCCGGGGCCAGTGCTCGCCGCCTACGGCCTCGCCTTCCTCCAGAATCTCGTCTCCGCGGCCCTCCGGGCGGCGCCCGTGGGTCAGGCCGCCGGCACGCGGGTCGTTGCCGCCCTCGCGCCGCGCCTCGCCGGGCTCGCCGAGGCGGCCGCCGCGGCGGATCTCGACGCCCTCGGTGCCGCCACCTTCCGCCTGGATCTCGGCTCTTTCCGCCACGAGACCCAGTATTCCCGCATCTTCCGATCCTGAGCCCGCAGCATGACCTCCACGAACGGCCCCCTCCGCGTCGGCATCGGCGGACCTGTCGGTTCCGGCAAGACCGCCCTGATGGAGCAGCTCTGCAAGCGATTCCGCGACCGCTACGAGATCTGCGCCATCACCAACGACATCTACACGAAGGAGGACGCGCGGATCCTCACCGTCGCGGGCGCCCTGCCGGAGGAGCGCATCCTCGGCGTCGAGACCGGGGGGTGCCCGCACACGGCGATCCGGGAGGATGCCTCGATCAATCTGGCCGCCGTCGCCGAGATGAGCCGGCGCTTCCCGAAGCTCGACCTCGTGCTGATCGAATCCGGCGGCGACAACCTCGCGGCGACGTTTTCGCCGGAACTCGCCGACATCACGCTCTACGTGATCGACGTCGCCGGCGGCGAGAAGATCCCCCGCAAGGGCGGTCCGGGCATCACCCGGTCCGACCTGCTGATCGTCAACAAGACGGACCTCGCGCCCCTCGTCGGCGCCGACCTGTCGGTGATGGAATCCGACACGCAGCGGATGCGCGGCACCCGGCCGTACGTGTTCGCGTCCCTGCGCGAGGGCGCGGGCGCGGACGCGGTGGCGCGTTTCGTGGAGGAGGCGGGCGGCCTGGGCCGCTGAGTCGACGCGCCGGTCCGGGCCGCCGGCGCGTCACGTTTCCTAGCGGCCGGCCTCGGCCGAGCGCGCGCGGACCGACGACCTGCTCGGGGTGCCCATGAGCGCGTCCAGGCGGCTCATCCGCGCGTTGAAATCGTTCAGGACGGTCTGGCGCGCCTTGATCGCGGCGCTGGGCTGCGCCTTGGCGGGGGTGTGCCGCGGGCGGGCCTCCGCCTGGACCGCCGGAACGACGAGGAGCGCGGCCAGCGCCGCGATGGTCAGAGTGCGGGTCATCGTGAAAACCTTCGGCGCCCGCCGTGTCGGACGGCGCGACGCTGCGCTGAGGATATGCGCGCCCGGAGCGCGGCCGCGTGCGCGAGCGCACAGCACGCAGACGTGATCGGGATGAGCGCCGTCGGGCGCTCGCGGCGTTGACAGCGGTCCGTGACTGATTCAACCCGCGATATCGGGGCCTTCTGAACGGTATCGCGCATGCGAAATCTGCGGTGGCTGGCCGCCCTTCCCTTCCTCGGCATCCTGGTCGGCCCGTTCTTCCTGAACCGGGTCGAGCCCTTCGTGTTCGGATTGCCGCTGCTCCTCGCCTGGCTGGTGTTCTGCGTGATCGGAACCTCGGTCGTGATGGGGGTGATCTACCTGACCGACCCTCAGAACCGCGCGCCGGAGGATCCCCGATGAGCATCGCGCTCGTCATCGTGGCGGCCGGCTTCGCGCTGGCGATCGGGCTCGGCCTCTACGCGCGGCTGGGCCGCGAGATGGGGCTGGAGCAGTGGACTGTCGGCGGCCGCGGCTTCGGCACCGCCCTGGTCTTCCTGCTGATGGCCGGGGAGATCTACACGACTTTCACGTTCCTCGGCGGCTCCGGCATCGCCTACGGCAAGGGCGGCCCCGCCTACTACATCCTCTGCTACCTGACGCTCGCCTACGTCACCTCGTACTGGCTGCTGCCCCCGGTCTGGCGCTACGCCAAGCAGCACAACCTCTACACGCAGCCCGACTTCTTCGCGCGCAAGTACGGCAGCCGCGCGCTCGGCATGCTGGTGGCGCTCGTGGGGATCGTCGCCCTCGTCCCCTACCTCGTGCTGCAGTTCAAGGGCCTCGGGATCATCGTCTCGACGGCGTCCTACGGCGCGATCTCGTCGACGACCGCGGTCTGGATCGGCGCGGCCGCGCTCACCGCCTACGTCGTGGTGTCGGGCGTGCACGGCTCCGCCTGGACGGCCGTGATCAAGGACACCAGCATCCTGTTCGTGGTGGTGTTCCTCGGGATCTACCTGCCGGTCCACTATTACGGCGGCTACGAGGGCCTGTTCACGGCGATCGAGGCGGCGAAGCCCGGGTTCCTGGCCCTGCCCGACCGCGGCCAGAGCCCGACCTGGTTCACCACCACGGTCCTGCTCACAGCGCTCGGCGGCTACATGTGGCCCCACACCTTCGCGTCGCTCTACACGGCGCGGGAGCCCGGTGCCTTCCGCCGCAACGCCGTGATCCTGCCGATCTACCAGCTGATCAACCTGTTCGTGTTCGTGATCGGCTTCACCGCCGTGATGCAGGTGCCGGGCCTGACGGGGCCCGACGTCGACCTCTCGCTGTTCAAGCTCGCCCTCGCGACCTTCCCGCCCTGGGTCATCGGGCTGATCGGCGCCACGGGGGTGCTGACCGCCCTCGTCCCGGGCTCCATGATCCTGATCGCGGGCGTGACCCTGGTGGCCAACAACCTCGTCCGGCCGCTGCGCCCCGGCATGGACGATGCCGCGACCGCGCGGCTGTGCAAGATCCTCGTGCCGGTGCTGGCGCTGGCCTGCGTCGGCTTCACCCTGTCGGGCGGCGACACGATCGTGCAGCTCCTGCTCATGGGCTACAACTTCGTGACGCAGCTCTTCCCCTGCTTCATCACCAGCCTGATGCGCCGCAATCCCCTCGACCGCCGCGCCGCCATCGCCGGGATCGTCGCGGGCGTGGCCACCGTGGCGGCGACCGTCCTCTCCGGGTTCAGCCTGGCGAAGCTGCCGGTCCTGGGACCGCTCCAGGACGTGAATGTCGGCATCGTGGCGCTGGTGGTGAACGTCGTCGTGACGGTCGCCGTGGCGCAGATGGTGCGCGCGGGCACGGCCGCCGCGCAGGCCGCGGAGTGACGCCGCTCAGCCCTGCCCGCGGCGCGCGGTGAGCCAGGACGCCAGCAGCACCGCGACGCTCACCAGCCCGACGAGGAGGGTCGAGGCCGCGTTGATCTCCGGATTCACGCCGAGGCGGACCTGGCTGTAGAGCCGCATCGGCAGGGTGGTGGAGCCCGGGCCGGAGACGAAGCTCGCGATCACCAGGTCGTCGAGCGACAGGGTGAAGGCGAGGAGCGCGCCGGCCGCGAGGGCGGGCGCGAGCAGCGGCAGCGTCACGGTCATCAGCACGCGCGCCGGCGCCGCCCCGAGATCGGCCGCGGCCTCCTCGAGGGACCGGTCGAGGCCGCGCAGGCGCGCGCCGACCACCACCGCCACGAAGCCGGTGCAGAAGGTCGTGTGCGCGATGACGATCGTCAGGAGGCCGCGGTCCAGCCCGATCCCGATGAACATGAGCAGGAGCGACAGCCCGATCATCACCTCCGGCATCACGATCGGCCCGAAGACGAGACCCGTGAACAGGGCGCGACCGCGGAAGCGGCCCTGCCGCTCCAGGGCGAGCGCGGCCAGCGTCCCCAGGATCGTGGCGAGCAGGCTCGCGAGGAAAGCGACCTTCAGGGAGACCCAGGCGGCCGACAGGAGCGGCGCGTCGGCGAGCAGGGCGCCGTACCAGCGGGTCGAGAACCCGCCCCAGACCGCCACCATCGGCGAGGCGTTGAACGAGTACACGATCAGCACCGCGATCGGCCCGTAGAGGAAGCCCAGGCCGGCCACCAGGGCGGTGCGGGTCACCCAGCTCACGGCGCCTCGCCCTCGCCCGCGCGCAGGCTGTCCCGGAACAGCACCACCGGTCCGATGACGATGGCGAGGATCAGCACGGCGACCGCCGCGGCCAGCGGCCAGTCGCGGTTCGAGAAGAACTCGCTCCAGAGCACCCGGCCGAGCATCAGCGTCTCCGACCCGCCGAGCAGGTCGGGGATCACGAACTCGCCGACCATCGGGATGAAGCAGAGCCCCGCGCCGGCCGCGATCCCCGGCAGGCTGAGCGGCACGGTCACGGTCCAGAACACCCGGCTCGGCGAGGCGCCGAGATCCGCCGCGGCCTCGCGCAGGGTCGGATCGAGGCGGTTCATCACCGCGTAGAGCGGCAGCACCATGAAGGGCAGGTAGGCGTAGACGAGCCCGACGATCACCGCCGCGTCGGTATTGAGGATCGTCAGCGGCGCGTCGATCAGGCCGAGCCGGCGCAGGGCGAGGTTGAGCAGGCCCTCGGGCTTCAGGATCGCGATCCAGGCGTAGATCCGGATCAGGAAGCTCGTCCAGAACGGCACGATCACCAGCGCGACGAGGAGCGGCTGCCAGCGGGACGGCGCCCGCGCCAGGGCGTAGGCGAGCGGCGTCCCGAGGGCGACGAGGATCAGGCTGGCGACGCTCGCGTAGGTCAGGGAGCCCAGGGCGGCGTCGCGGTAGAGGGGGTCGGCGGCGAGCGTGCGGTAATTGTCGAAGTTCAGGGCCTCGAGGAAGGCCGACCAGCCGTCGAGCCCGCCGCGCCAGTCGAGCAGCGGCAGGTAAGGCGGGATCGCCGTCGCCGGCTCCGAGAGGCTGATCTTCAGGGTGATGACGAAGGGCAACAGGAAGAACGCCGCCAGCCACAGGAAGGGCGGCAGGCGCGCCAGACGGTCGAACATCCGGCCGCGCTTGCGGGCGCGCGCGGACCCGGCCACCGTTCGCCCGGTCGCGCGGTCGGCCTCCGCTCCGGCGGCCCTCATGCCGGCAGGATCACGGCGACGTCGGCGGGGAAGCTGGCCCGTGCGTCCGAGCCCAGCGCCGCGGCGGCCTCCGCGGGCCGCCCGCTCGCCCGCAGCGTGGCGCCGTCGGGCAGGCGCAGCGTCCGGCGCACCCGGTCGCCCAGGAACACGGCGTCGGCGACGACCACCGGCAGCCCTTCCGCGCCCAGCACCACGTCCTCGGGCCGCACCGCCACCACGACCGCGGCCCCTTCCGCGAGCGCGGCCTCCGCGACGCCCCGCACGGGGCCGTGCGCGGTCTCGACCGTGCGGATCGCCTCGGGGCCCGCAGGCCCTATGCGACCGTGGATGAGGTTCACGTCGCCGAGCAGGCCGGCGACGAAGCGGCTCACCGGGCGCCGGTAGAGATCGGCCGGCGGCCCGACCTGGATCAGGCGGCCCGCCTCCATGACGCCGATCCGGTCGGCGAGCATCATCGCCTCCTCGGGATCGTGCGTGACGACGACGAAGGCGGTGCCGAGGCGGCGCTGGACCGCGCGCAGCTCGCCCTGGGTTTCTTCGCGCAGGCCGCGGTCGAGCGCGCCGAGCGGCTCGTCGAGCAGCAGCAGCTTCGGCTCCCGGGCGAGCGCCCGGGCCAGGGCGACCCGCTGCCGCTGGCCGCCCGAGAGCGTCTCCGGGCGACGGTCGCCGAACCCGTCCAGGCGCACGAGCTTGAGCAGTTCCGACACGCGCTCCGCCGAGGCGGAGCGGCCGAGGCCCTTCAGCCCGTAGCCGATATTGCCGGCCACGCTCATGTGCGGGAACAGGGCGTAGGACTGGAACATCATGTTGACCGGCCGCCGATGGGGCGGCAGCGCGGTCAGGTCCTGCGCGCCCAGCAGGATCCGTCCCGAGGTCGGGCTCTCGAAGCCCGCGATCATGCGCAGGAGTGTGCTCTTGCCGCATCCGGACGGGCCGAGCAGGCAGAAGAACTCCCCCGCCTCGAGGTCGAGGGACACGGCGTCGACGGCCCGATGCGTGCCGAAGCGCTTGGTCAGCTCCTCCAGCCGCAGGCGCGGCGCAGGCCCCTCGGACAACGGATCAGGAATCCTCGCGCAGCGCCTCGGCCACGCGCGCTTCCAGGAGGTCCGGCCGGCGCAGGACCAGGGCGCCGCGGGTGCGGTCGACCAGTCCCTCCGCCGCCATCGCGGTGAACTCCCGGGTCACCTGCTCGCGGCGGCAGCCGATCCGCGCGGCGAGGACGTGGTGGTAGGGCGGCGGCGAGACCACCCGCTCGCCCGCCGTGCCGGCCCGGGGCACGGAGAGGCGGAGCAGCTCGGCGTAGAGCCGGTGCTTCAGGTCGAGCAGGGCGTGTTCCATGAGCCGCGTGTTCAGCTCGCGCACGCGCTTGGCCAGGAGCCGGAACAGCCGGTCGGCGATCGCCTCGGAGGCGAACACGATCTGCCGGAAGACCGGCGCCGGCACCACGCAGACCTCGCCGCGGGTCAGCGCCGTGACGTTGGCCGAGCGGCCGATCCCGTCGATGGCCGCGAGCTCGCCGAAGAAGGCCCCGCCCCGCATCTCGCCCAGGATGACTTCCTTGCCGGACTGGGTCCGGTTCAGGATGCGGACCTCGCCGGAGGCGATGAAGTACACGTCGGTGGAGATATCGTCGAAGTCGACGAGGACCTCGTTCTCGTCGAAGCGGCGCCAGTGGCAGCGGGGCTCGTAGGGGCTGAGCTCGATGCCGGGATCCTTGAAGAAAGGTATTGTCCCCAACCGCGCCATCGATCGTGTTCCCTCAACTCCGGCCTCCGTCCCTGCCCTGACGGGGGCCGGCCAGCAGATCTGGGGACGGGAGCAGCCCGCACAGTGAAGCCGCGCCCCGCCGGGGCGGTGCTGGATCGATCGGGCGCCGCAATCGTGACGGTCGCGGGCGGGGCGGTCAAGCCGCGTCCCGATGAACAGGAGTTTATTAGCGTGGATCAGGTATCAGGGCTAAATTCCTGGCCCGCCGAGGCGGGCAGTATCGATGCATCAAGACGTACCTTTCCCGCGCTCGACATCCTCCACCGGTCCCCGCCAGCAGGCGACACTCGCGCGCCCCTTCGAGCGTTCGGGCCGCAGCCTCCATTCCGGGCGGCACGCCACGGTCCGCGTCAGCCCCGCCCCGGCCGGCCACGGCATCGTCTTCCGCCGCCACCTGAGGGACGGACGGGCGGTCGACGTGCCCGCCCACTGGCACTACCGGGAATCGCAGCCGCTCTCCTCGGCGCTGCGACGCGACGGCGTCCTCGTGCGCACGATCGAGCACCTAATGGCCTCGCTCAGCGCGCTGCGGATCGACAACGTGCTGGCCGAGATCGACGCCGACGAGTTGCCGATCTTCGACGGGAGCGCGACGCCCTGGTGTGAGGCGATACGGATCGCCGGCCGGCGCGAGCAGAGCCTGCCCTGCCGGGTGATCCGCCTGCTGCGCACGGTGGCGGTCGAGAACGGGCGGCGCCGCCTCGAGATCGAGCCGGGCCCGGGTCTGCACATCACCGGCCACGTCGCGCTGGCGCATTTCGGATCGATCGACTGGTCGGGCGCGATCACGCCGGAATCCTTCGAGCGGGAGATCGCGCCGGCGCGCAGCTTCGGGCGCTACGCGCGGGCCATGGCGGGCCGCGCCTACGGCTACCTGATGCGGAACGACTTCCTGCAGGGCGTCTCGCCCCGCTCGGCAGCGCTGCTGGTGCGCGGGCACGTGCTGGGCGGGATGCGCGTCCCCGGCGAGCCGGTTCGCCACCGCATCCTCGACCTCGTCGGCGACCTCGCGCTGGCGGGCCACCCGGTCGAGGGTCGGATCTCGGCGTTCCACACAGGGCACGAGCTGAACCACGCCCTCGTCACCGCCCTGATGCGGGACGGCAAGGCCTGGGAACTCGTCTGAGGGTCGGGTTCAGGCGGAGGCGCGGCGGGGCGTCTCGCAGGCGACCGCGACCGCTCCGAAGGCGCGGACGAGGTCGGCATCGAGCTTCGCCCTCATCGATTCGAGGATGGCGTAGGCCTCGCGCGGGGCCTTCGGCGCCTTGTAGGGGCGCGACTCGATCAGCGCGGCGAAGATGTCGGCGATGGTGATCAGGCGGACGAGGTCGGGGATCTGCTGCCCGCGCAGCCCGTCCGGATAGCCCGACCCGTCGAGATACTCGTGGTGCGAGCGGACCACCGACAGGGTCAGCGCGTCGTAGTCGCCCGTCAGCAGCATCTCGTGTCCGAGCGCCGGGTGGCGAGCCATCTCGGCGCGCTCCGTCGGCGTCAGCGGCGCGGGCTTGTTCAGGATCGCGAGGGGGATCTTGGCCTTCCCGATGTCGTGGAGCAGCGCGCCTTTGACGAGGTAGCGGGAATCCGCCTCGTTGAGCCCCAGGACGCGGGCGAACTCGGCCGCGATCCCGGCCACGCTCAGGCAGTGGCGGTGCGTGACGTCGTCGAAGCTCGCCACGACCCTGAGCCATTCGCGCACCTTGGCCTCGCGGATCGCCTGGTTGACCAAGTCGGCGCCGTTCTCGACCAGAGCGGCCGGGGGCGCCTGATCGGCGCGGAACAGCCTGACGAAGGCCGAGCGGGCCTCGTTCACCTGCTCCTGCCAGTTGCCGGTCTGCGGCGGGGCCTTGGCGGTGCCGATCAGGGTCGCGACCGCGTTCAGCAGCATGGCGCTGACCGCGGCGGCCGGCATCGCGCGGGTCGCGCCGAGGGCGGTGGCCTGGATCTCGCCGCGGCCGAGGTTGCCGTGGATCAGGGCCAGGAACGGGATGCCGGGCCCGCGCGCGGTGGACAGCGCCTGGCGCAGCCGGCGCACGGATTCGGAGGTCAGCGCGCTGACGTCGCTGATGATCAGCCCCGCCCCCCGCGGCGGGATGGCGTCGCCGTAGAGGTCGTGCAGCACAACGGGCGTGACGCCGCCGAGATTGCGCGCGAGCCTCTCGGCGCGCTCGACATCGTCGGTCAGGATCAGGGTCTGGCCCAAGATTCCCCCCTGTGGCTCGCCCCCGCGCGGGCGCTTTTCCGGCTCACGCGACGACGGTCTAGAGCCGATGAACGCACTATCAACGTCTATTTGCGCAGCACTCGCCACAGGTTACACGGCATTCCGTTAAAAATCCGACAGCCGAAGCTGATGTTTGAAGCTTAAAATAGGCGTCGCGTTGTGTCGGGGGGCGACACGGGGATGCCGGCCTGCCCGCGCGACGGCGGCGCTTGCCTCGCGGCGTCCGGACCGCCAGAACGCCGGCATGCTGCGCGTCAACGACCTCACCTACCGCATCGGCGACCGTCTGATTCTCGATTCCGCGAGCTTCACGATCCCGGAAGGCGCCCGCGTCGGGCTGGTCGGGCGCAACGGGGCCGGCAAGACCACCCTGTTCAAGGCCATTCTCGGCGACCTCCCGGTCGACGCGAAGTCGGTGGCGCTGCCCAAGGGCATGCGGATCGGCGCCGTCGCCCAGGAGGCGCCGGCAGGACCGGAGACGCTGCACGCGGTCGTGCTCGCCGCCGACACGGAGCGCGCCCGCCTGATGGCGGAGGCCGAGCACGCGGACGGTCTGCGCCGGGCCGAGATCGAGACGCGGCTCGTGGATATCGGCGCCCACTCGGCGCCGGCCCGGGCCGCCGCGATCCTGCACGGGCTGGGCTTCGACGCGGCGGCCCAGGCGCGGCCCTGCGCGGACTTCTCCGGCGGCTGGCGGATGCGCGTGGCGCTCGCCGCCGTCCTGTTCTCGGAGCCGGACCTGCTGCTCCTCGACGAGCCGACCAACTACCTCGACATCGAGGGCACGCTCTGGCTGTACGATTACCTGGAACGCTACCCGCGCACCGCGATCATCATCAGCCACGACCGCGACCTGCTCGACACCAGCGTCGACCACATCCTGCACCTCGACCGCGGCAAGCTGGCGATCTACCGCGGCGGCTACACCAGCTTCGCCAAGCAGCTCTCGGAGAAGCGCGTTCTCCAGGCCAAGGCGAAGGCCAAGCAGGATGCCGAGCGCGCGCACCTGCAGAGCTTCATCGACCGCTTCAAGGCCAAGGCCACCAAGGCGCGGCAGGCCCAGTCGCGGATGAAGCGGCTCGCCAAGATGGAGCCGATCGCCGCGCTCCTCGAGGACGACGTGCCGGTGATCCACCTGCCGAGCCCGGAGAAGCCGCTGTCGCCGCCGATCGTCGCCATGGAGCGCGTCAAGGCCGGCTACGGGGACCGGATCGTCCTGACCGGCCTCGACCTCAGCCTCGCGCCGGACGACCGGGTCGCGCTGCTGGGCGCCAACGGCAACGGCAAGTCGACCTTCTGCAAGCTGATCGGCGGCCGGCTCGGGCCGGTCGCCGGCGAGGTGAAGCGCTCCTCCAAGATGGAGGTCGCCTACTTCGCCCAGCACCAGCTCGACGAGCTGCGCCCCGCCGAGAGCGCCTACGCGCATGTCCGGACCCTGATGCCGGATGTCCCCGAGGCGAAGGTCCGCAGCGCGACGGCGCGGCTCGGATTCGGCGCCAACAAGGCCGACACGCCGGTCGAGAAGCTGTCGGGCGGCGAGAAGGCGCGCCTGCTCATGGGGCTCGCCGCCTTCCACGGCCCGCACCTCCTGATCCTCGACGAGCCGACCAACCATCTCGACATCGAGAGCCGGCAGGCCCTCGTGGAGGCGATCAACGACTACGAGGGCGCCGTCATCCTCGTCTCACACGACCGGTTCCTGGTCGAGGCCTGCGCCGACCGGCTCTGGCTGGTCGCGGACGGCACGGTGAAGACCTTCGACGGCGACATGGACGATTACCGGCGCTTCGTCCTGTCGGGGCCCGAGCGCGAGGTCGAGCGCGACTCGGAGCCCTCCGGCGGGCAGAAGGCCGAGGCGCGCCGCGCCGGCGTCGAGCGCCGCGCGGCCCTCGCGCCCCTGCGCAAGCGGCTGGAGGCGATCGAGGCGCGGATGGCCAAGCTGACCGCGGCGATCCAGAAGATCGACGCCGCCCTGGAGGACGGGTCCGCGTTCCGGGAGAACGCCGCCAAGGCCGGCGAGATCGCCAAGATGCGGTCGGACGCCGCGACCGCGCTCGCCGCCGCCGAGGAGGAGTGGCTGACGGTCAGCGCGGAGATCGAGGCGGCCTGACGGGGCCGCCTCACACCGAGCCTTCGATCGCCCGCTCCAGGATGTCGACCCCGAGGTCGATCTCCGCGTCCGTGGCCGTGAGCGGCGGGGCGATGCGGAAGACGCCGCCCATGCCGGGCAGCTGCACGATGTTCATGCTCAAGCCGAGTTCGAGGCAGCGCCGCGTGATTGCGTCGCCGAGTTCTGGGGCCGGCACCTTCGTGTCCCGGTCGGCCACGATCTCCACGCCCTGCAGGAGGCCGCGCCCGCGCACGTCGCCGATGCAGGCGAAGCGCTGCTGAAGCGCCCGCAGCCGCGCCGCGAGCCGCGCGCCGGCCGCCTCGGCCCGGCCGACCAGGCCGTCGCGCCGGACGATCTCCAGCACCTTGAGGCCGACCGCGGCGGGAAGCGGGTCGGAGACGTGCGTGGTGTAGAACAGGAAGCCGCGGGCGTGGCAGAGATCCTCGATCTCCGGCGTGGTCAGGACCGCCGCGAGGGGCAGGCCGGCGCCCAGGGTCTTCGACAGGGTGAGGATGTCGGGCACCACCCCGTCGCGCTCGCAGGCGAACATCAGGCCGGTGCGGCCGATGCCCGTCTGGGCCTCGTCGAGGATCAGCAGCATGCCCCGCTCGGTGCACTTGCGCTTCAGCGCCGCGAGGTAGCCGGGCGGGAGTTCGAGGATGCCGCCGGAGCTGAGGATCGGCTCCGCCAGGAAGGCGGCGAGGTTGCCGGTCGACTGCCGGTCCACCAGCGCGAAGGCGTAGTCGAGCTCGGTCTGCCAGTCGGCGGCCCCGTCCCGCGCGAAGGTCGGGCGGTAGGCGTTCGGGGCGGGAATCGCGAAGGATCCGACCGGGGCCGGGCCGTAGCCCTTGCGGCCGGCGCTGTAGGTGGCCGAAGCGGCCCCCGCCGTCATGCCGTGCCACGACTGCGCGAAGCTGACGATCTCCCAGCCGCCTGTGGCGAGCTTGGCCATGCGCAGGGCGGCCTCGTTGGCCTCGGCGCCGGTGGTCAGGAGAAGCGCGCGCTCCAGCCCGCCGGGGGCGAGGCCGGCCAGCGCGGTCGCGAGGTCGACCACCGGCCGGCTCAGCATGCCGCTGAACAGGTGGTCCAGGCGCCCGACGTGGTCGGCGACGACGGCGGCGATCTCGGGATGCCCGTGACCCAGGATCGCGCTCATCTGGCCGGAGGTGAAGTCGAGGATCTTCCGGCCGTCCGCGTCGTAGACGAAGCTGCCCTCCGCCCGCTCGATGATGACCGGCGCGAAGGCGCCGCCGTAGCGCACGAGGTGCCGGCGCGCGCGCGTCCAGAAGTCGGGGTCGTCGTTCCGCGTCGTCATCGATCCGGGTCCCGTGGCAGGCCCCGCCATGCTAGGACCGCCCGCAACCCCAGAGAAGCTTATAGTTCTGAACCGAGGGTTCAGCGATCCTGATGGCCCAGAGCCTCGACATCGACCTCCTGCGCAGCTTCGCCACGGTGGCGGAGACGGGCGCGCTGAGCCGGGCCGCGGAGCGGGTCGGGCGCAGCCAGGCCGCCCTCAGCATGCAGATGAAGCGACTGGAGGATCTGGTCGCGCAGCCGCTGCTGCGCCGGACCGGGCGCGGGGTGGTGCTCACGGTGCAGGGCGAGCGGCTCCTCGTCCACGCGCGCCGGATCCTGGCCTCGCACGACGACGCGGTGGCGGAACTGTCCGGCGGCCGCCTCAACGGCACGCTCAGGTTCGGCTGCCCGGACGATTACGCGCAGGCCTTCCTCCCCACTCTGCTGCGCGGCTTCGCGCACCTGCATCCCGACGTGGCGATCGAGGTGGTCTGCGGCGCGACACCCCGTCTGGAGGACCGTCTCGCCCGCGGCGGGCTCGATCTGGCCCTCGTCTCGGTCCCGCTGGCGGCCGGGCGGGAGATCCTGCGGCGCGAGGACCTCGTCTGGGTGGCGCCGCGCGGCGCCGAAGCGCCGTGGCCCGACCCGTTGCCGCTCGCGCTCGGCGACCCCGACACGCTGGACCACCGGGCGGCGCGGGCCGCCCTCGACGCGGGCGGGCGCGCGTACCGGATCGCTTACGCGAGCGGCAGCCTGTCCGGGCTCCTGGCGGTGGCGCGCTCCGCCCAGGCGGTCGCGGTGCTCACCCGCGCCGCGGTCCCGCCCGACCTGCGTATCCTGAGCCGCGGCAGCGGCCTGCCCGCGCTGCCGCGGATCGGCCTGACGATCCGCCTGGACGAGGCGCACGCCGCGCCGCTGACCCGCGCCTTCGCCGCCCACCTGCGCGCGGTGCTGCCGACGCTCTGATCGGGCGGTCCCGCCGGGCTCCCGTTCGTCCGGGCGGAATAGCCCTGGTCCGGTCGCGATCGCGGCCGCCCCGAGCCGGTCGGGCCTGTCGCTAGCCCTCCTCGGACGGCTTCCGCCAGACGACGACGATCTCGTCGTTGTCGACGTTGATCCAGTTGATGTGGGTGCGCGGGTGGGCTTGGCGGATCGTCTCGAAATGCGCGCTGTTGCAGAGCAGGTAGATGTCGCTCCCCGTGTCGTCCAAACCGGCCTCCGCCTCGCGCAGGACGGAGCGGAGGCTCGGACCCGGCAATTGCACGGCCCGGAACCGCCGGCCGGGCACGTCCGGAAAGGCCAGGCTCCAGGCCGCCGTGACCCGCGGGCTGTCGTACGCCACGACCGTGTCGGCGCCGACGAGCCGGGACGGGCTGTGATCCAACCGGACATCCTCGCTCCAGTTGCGATTGGCGGCGCCGATCGTCTTCGTCGTCTCCGGCGACACGACCGGGGTCGTCGCCGTGGCCGTCGCCATCGCGGCGGCAGCGACCTGCGTGCCCCGCCGGTCGGTCACGTCGAGCGCGGCGTCGATCACCTGGATGCGGTTCTCGACGAGCGCGAAGACGGCCCCGGCCGCCTCCGGCGTGAGCGTGTAGATCGACCGCGGATCCGGCGCCGCGACGGGATTCACGTCGCGCGCCGGGGTGAGCGCGGTCGCCTCGCCGGGCGGCGCCTTCTGTGCGGCCGCCGCGATCGCGGCCATCGGAGGTACGTAATCCATCGCGCAGTCTCCAGCTTTCGACCCGATGCGGAACCCGGCCTCCGACCCGCGCAGCGCCGTCGCCCGCGCATCGACCGGTTGCCGACGGTCGTGCGGGCGTGGATCGACGACCGTCGCGGCGATGCGGAGGAGTGCCACCGCGGGCATGCCGCGGCTGCGCCGTCCGAGCGGCTCGGACCGTGGCCGGTTGTCCAGGCAGGTCGGTCGGAAGCGCCCCGCGCCCGTCGGAGCGGCCGCTGACGCGGAGTCACGGCGAGAGAGGGGATCCACCTCGGTCATCGGGGGCCTGCCGGTCCTCATGACCGCGAGCGCCCAGTCCGCGAGCTTCATGCTTCGTTGAATAGGATTTGTATCCACCGACTTGACTCTGTCAACGGCACGCAAGTTGAATCGTCTCCGCGACAGACTTTCATGGCCCGTATATCTGAGCGACATGGTAGGAATTCGGCGGTCCGCTGTACGCGTTGCTTCCGCTCTTTTCAGAGATGGTGGGCGGTGCTCCGAATAATCGGAGATCCCCGAGCGCGTGCTTTCAAGCCTGGGCGATCCACAGGCGGCGCGCGTCGCCGTGTGCTGCGGTTCCGCCGCGCGGGTCGCGCAGTCCGTCCGACGGTCGGCACCGCGAGGGGGCTCCTCCCGATGGGCGCGATCGGCGGTCCCGGCCCGCGGGATCCGCACGGGTGCGGTGTTTGCCCGCGGCCCGCGGACATGCGAGAGAGGCCGGATGTTGACCGTCGATAGCCTCTGGCGCGCGCGGCACCGGCTCGCGCAGTTCGGGAAGAAGCGGACCGGATCGCCGCGCATCCTCGTGATCGGGGTCTGCCAGGCCGGATCCATCGCCAAGACGATGCGCTACCTGCTGCCGCACGCGCAGGTGGATTTCGTCTCGGCGTTCACGGCGTCCCGCCGGTTCCCGCGGCTCGCCGACCTGATGGCGCACGCGGACGGCTACGACCACGTCTTCACCAGCATCTACCTGCCCAAGTTCAAGGGCGGCGGCACGATCGACACGTTGCGGACGCACCCGAAGGTCCGGCTGATCCCGACCATCGTGTTCAGCGCCTACCATCCCGACCTCGTCCACGTTGGCGTTCAGGATCACATCACGCTCAACGGCCTGATCTCGGGTCCGATGGGGCACTCGCACTCGGCGATCACGCTGTTCGCCTACCTGTCGGGCTTCTCGCAGGCGCAGGCGCTTCGGCTGTTCTCCGAGCCGGTCTTCGAGCGCCTCGGATACTTCAATCTCTGGGACGAGTCGGTCGCGTACCTGCGCGGCCTCGGCGTCCAGGCCGGGTACGATCTCGACACGCACCTCACGCGCTGGGCGCGTCGGGGCTGCTTCATGCACTCGATCAACCACACGAAGCTCTACGTGGTGGCCGACCTCGCCCGCGGCCTGCTGACCCGGGCCGGCGTGCCCTTCGAGGAATGCGACCTCGACGCGTTCCTCCCGGACGATCTCGGCGGCCAGGGCAGCTGGCCGGTCTATCCGGAGATCGCCCAGCATTACGGCGTGCCCGGCAGCGCCCTGTTCTTCAAGGCGGAGACGCGCCGGTCCGGCCCCGCGCGCACGATGAGCCGGCCCGAATTCGTCGCCGCCTCCTACGCGAACTACGACCGGCGCGAGCGGAAGCTCCTGATCTCGCAGCGCGTCCAGGGCTGGCTCAACGACGCGCCGACGGTGGATTTCCTGCGCGAGGCCGCGGGCCGGGGCGACGCGCCGGCGCGGCCGGCGAGCCGGGCCCCGGCGGTTAATGCCGGCAGCCTCGCCGGCCACGCCTCGTAGCGTCCGGAAGGGCACTTCCCCGCGGGCCCGGCGTTGTCGGCCACGGCCCGCCGCCGCGGGAAGGACGTCGAGGTGTTCCGATGAGTTCCGTGTCCCGCCATCGCACCGGTCGCGCCGCGACCGCGGCGGCCCTGACGCTCGCCGGATCGGCGGCGGCGCTGGTCGGATGGAGCGCGCTGGCCGTGGACCGGCGGATGACCCTGCCGCCTGCCCTGCCGGGCCGCCACGAGCGGATCCGAACCCGCCGCGCCGGCGCGCTGTCGCTCTACGGCTCCGCTGAGGCCGAGGGCGTGCCGCTCCTGCTGATCCACTCGATCAACGCGGCGGCCAACGCCTACGAGGTCCGGCCGCTGTACCTGCGCTACCGCGGCACGCGCCCGGTCTACGCCCTGGAACTCCCGGGTTTCGGCTTCTCGGAGCGCTCGCGCCGCCGCTACACGCCGCGCTTGATGGTGGAGGCGATCCACGCAGCGGTCGACGAGATCCGGAGCCGGCACGGCGGCTGGGCGATCGACGCCCTCGCCCTGTCGCTCTCGTGCTCGTTCCTGGCGCGGGCGAGCCTGGAGCGGTCCGACGCCTATCGCAGCCTCGCGCTGGTGAGCCCGACGGGGTTCGACGCCCGGCTCTCCGGGGAGGGTCCGCCGGACGGCCATCGCGGCCGCGACTGGCTGCTCCGCGTCCTCGACCGCCCTCCGCTCGGCCGGCCGCTCTTCGACGCGCTGGTCACGCGGCCGAGCATGCGGTTCTTCCTGGAGAAGACCTTCGGCTCCTTCGAGATCGACGAGGGTCTGCTCGCCTACGATCACGCCTCGGCTCACCAGCCCGGCGCCGAGCACGCCCCGTTCTGCTTCATCGCGGGCCACCTGTTCCCCACCGACGCGACCCGCCTCTACGAGCGCCTGCGCCTCCCGGTCTGGATGGTGCACGGGGAGCGCGGCGACTTCGTCGACTACCGGCTGGTGCCGCGGGTCGCCGACCGGCCGAACTGGCGCGTCGACACCCTGCCGACCGGCGCGTTTCCGCATTTCGAGCGGCCGGATGCGGTGGCGGCCGGCTACGACGCGTTCCTGGCGAGCATCATCCGCCTGCCGGCCGCGCGACCGGCGTGATCCGTTAGCGGGCCCGCGGGACACCGGCGCGCAGGCGCTCGCAGGCTGGCGGGTCGAGCTTGCGACGGCTGCCCATCGTGTCCGCCTCCTCGCCGGCGAAGTCGAACACCGCCGGCGTCCCGCTCAGGCCGTCGACGGCGGGCACGAGGAGCAGGCTCAGCTCGTCGATGAGGCCGGCCCTGAGCATGGAGCCGTTGATGTGGCCGCCGCCCTCGACGAGGAGGCGCTCGATCCCGAACAGGGCGCGCAGCTTCGCCATCGCCAGGGGAAAGTCGACCGTCCGGTCGCCGGCGAACAGGTAGGACTGGCCACCGGCCCGCAGCGCGCGCAGGTGCGAGTCCGGCACGGATTCGGTGAGCACCACCACGACGTGGTCTCCCTCGATCGCGTCGCGCGCGCCCCAGTCCAGGCGCCCCCGTGCGTCGAGGGCCACGGCGTATCCCGGCGCGTCGCGGCGGGCGACGTGGTCCTCCCGCGGGACCGGCGCGCCGTCATCGGCGACCGGCTCCGACAGCGGATCGGCGCTGTCGGCGTAGCCCTGCATGGTGACGCGCCCGCACATCCAGGCATCGCCCTTCAGCTCGCCGTGGACGCGCTCGTAATGGCTGTCGGCGTCCAGCGTCTTCCAGCGCCGGACCTTGATCCGGCCGTCGACCGACGACGTCATGTGACAGATTACGTAGGGGCGTTCGGCCGCTGCCATGGACGATCCTCGCTCGGTCCGCCGGGGCCTCCCGCGCGGGCCAGGGCGAAACTAGGCGGCGCGCCGGCCGGGCCCAGCGGAGCGAAAGCCGCAGCGCCTGCGCGTCGGTGGACCCGGCACGCCCCGGTCCGTAAGGATGAGGACGCCGCCCGGAGCGGCGTCCGTGTTGGAATCCGATGATCGACCTGACCCTCGAGGCCGCCCGCACCATCGTCGACACCGCCCTGCGGGAGGCGCGAACCCGCAACCTCAAGCCCCTCGCCGTCGTCGTCTACGATGCCCGCGGCGCGCTCAAGGCGGTCTCGGTCGAGGACGGCACGTCCCTGCGCCGGGCCGAGATCGCGAGCGGCAAGGCCAACGGTGCCCTGGCGCTGGGCCTCGGCTCCCGGGCGATCCACGCGCGGGCCGAGCAGCAGCCCTACTTCGTCGCCGCCGTGACGCACCTCGCCGGGCCCGACGCCCTCGTGCCGGTGCCGGGCGGCGTGCTGATCCGCTCCGGCGAGGGACGCCTTCTCGGCGCGGTCGGCATCTCCGGGGACACCTCCGACAACGACGAGATCTGCGCGGTGGCGGGGATCGAGGCGGCCGGCCTGAAGCCGGATACCGGCGCCTGACCGTGCGCCCGCGCCGGCGCGACTGGCTGGCCGGCGCGTTCGCCCTCGCGGCCGTGCGGCCCGCCCGCGCGGCCGACGCGCTCTACCGCCGCGGCAACGACGCCGATCCCGAGACGCTGGACCCGCACCGCTCGTCCACGGTCGCGGAGGCGCACATCCTGCGCGACCTCTGCGACGGGCTGCTCACCTACGACAACCGGGGCACGATCATCCCGGGCGCGGCGCGCGCCTGGTCGATCTCCGAGGACGGGGTGAGCCTGAATTTCGACCTGCGCCCCGACGGCCGCTGGTCGAACGGCGAGCCGGTCACAGCGAACGACTTCGTCTACGCGTTCCGCCGAATGCTCGACCCGGCCACGGCGGCGAAATACGCCGAGATCCTGTTCCCGATCCGCAACGCCGCCGCCGTGAACCGCGGCGAGACGCCGGCCGACGCCCTCGGCGTCGCCGCCGAGGCGCCGCTCCGGCTCGCGATCACGCTGGAACAGCCGACGCCCTACATCCTGGAACTCCTGACCCACCAGACCGCGCTTCCGGTCCACCGCGCCTCGGTCGAGCGCTACGGCGACAGCTTCACCCGGCCGGGAAACCTCGTGACCAACGGACCTTACCGGCTCGCCGACCGCGTGCCGGGCGGCGCGATCACGCTGGAGGCCAACCCGCACCATCCGGACGCCGCGAGCCTCGCGATCCGGCGCGTCGCCTTCCTGCCGACGCCCGACATCGCCGCCGCGGTGCGCCGCTACGCCGCCGGGGAGATCGACTCCCTCTCCGACCTGCCCGTCGACCAGATCACCGACCTGCGCCGCCGCTTCGGGCCGCAGGTGGTGCTCGGCCCCTCGCTGGGGCTCGCGGCGCTGGTGGTGAACACCCGCAAGGCGCCGTTCTCGGACCGCCGCGTCCGCCGGGCGCTGTCGCTCGTCATCGACCGCGAGTACCTCGCCGACGGCCTCAACGGCGGCACCATGAGCCCGGCCTACTCCCTGTGCCCGCCCGGCCTCGACAATTACCGCACGCCCCCCGAGACCGAGGGCCGCCTCGGCCTGCCGATCGACCACGAGGCGGAGGCGCGCCGCCTGCTCGCGGAGGCGGGGTTCGGCCCGGACCGACCGCTCACCGTGGAGTACCGGTTCAATATCAGCGACAACAACCGCACCATCGCGGTGGCGCTCGGCGAGATGTGGCGCGACCTCGGAATTGTGACGCGCTACGTCTACACGGACGCGAAGACGCATTTCGCCTACCTGCGCGACGGCGGCGACTTCGACGTCGCCCGCTACAGCTGGATCGCCGACTATTCCGATCCGCAGAACTTCCTGTTCCTGCTCCAGAGCGGGAATGACGGCATGAATGCCGGCCACTGGTCGGACGTCGCCTACGACGCCCTGATGGCGCGGGCCGCCACCGAGCGCGACCTCACCCGCCGGGCCGGCCTGCTCTACGACGCCGAGGCGATCGCCCTGCGCGAGCTGCCGTGGATCCCGCTGATGCATTACCGCTCCAAGGCGCTGATCGCGCCGCGGTTGCACGGCTACCACCCGAACCTGCGCAACGCCGCGCCGACCCGCTTCATGAGGCTCGACGCGTGATCGGCTTCATCCTGCGCCGCCTCCTCCAGGCGGTGCCGACGCTGCTCGCCGTGGTGACCGTCAGCTTCTTCCTGATGCGGCTCGCCCCGGGCGGCCCCTTCGACCTGGAGCGGCCGCTGGCGCCCGCCGCCATGGAGAACCTGCGCCGGGTCTACGGCCTCGACCGGCCGCTGATCGCGCAGTTCGGCAGCTACCTCGCGGCGCTGGCGCGGGGCGACCTCGGGCCCTCCTTCTCGTTCCGCGACCAGAGCGTCCTCGGACTGATCGCCCGGGGCCTGCCGGTCTCCGCGACGCTGGGCGCCCTCGCCCTCGCCCTCGCCACCGCGCTCGGCGTCGGGCTCGGGATCGTGGCGGCACTCCGGCGCGGCGGGTTCGTCGACCGGCTCCTCGGCGTCGGGGCCGCCCTGACCCTCTCGCTGCCGAGCTTCGTCGTCGCGCCCCTGCTGCAGATCGCATTCGGCCTGACCCTGCGCTGGCTGCCGCTCGGCGGCTGGAACGACGGCGCCCCGAGCCACCTCGTCCTGCCGGTGGCGACGCTGGCCCTGCCGCAGGTCGGTGCCCTGGCCCGCCTGACCCGGACCTCGCTGGCCGAGGCCCTGCGGACGCAGCCGGTCCGCACCATGCGCAGCCTCGGCCTGCCGCCGGCCCGCGTCACCCGGCACGCCCTGCGGGGGGCGCTGCTGCCGGTGGTCGCCTATCTCGGACCGCTGGCGGCGGCCCTGCTCACCGGCTCGGTGGTGGTGGAGACGATCTTCGGGCTTCCGGGGATCGGGAGGTACTTCGTCGAGGGCGCGCTCAACCGCGACTACACGCTGGTGATGGGCACGGTCCTGCTCGTCGCCGGGCTGGTGATCCTGCTCAACCTCGCCGCCGACCTCGCCTGCGCGTGGCTCGACCCGCGCCTCCGGGTGGCGGCGTGACGGCGGTTTCCACGGCGCCGGCCCGGCGCGCCGCCCTCCGGTTCGCGCGGGAGCGGACCGCCGTGGCGGCGCTCGCCGTGCTCGTCCTGATCGCCCTCGCCTGCCTGATCGGCCCAGGCCTCACCGGTCACGACCCCGAGCGCGCCTATCCGGACCTGCGCCAGCTCCCGGCCGGCCTCACCGCGCAGCCCGACGCCGCGCGTCTCCAGCCGGCGCTCGAGCGTCTGGCCTTCCGCATGCGCGCGCGGCTCGACGCGGTCGAGCGCGACGGCGACACGTTGCGGCTCACCCTCGGCTCCGACGCCGGCGTCGACCGGCGTAGCCTCGTCTACCTTCCGCGCTCGGCTCTGTTCGGGACCCCGACCGTCGCGGAAGAGCGGGACGGCGGCCGCGGGCTCGTCGTGGCGGTGCCGGTCCGACGCCTGCACTTCCCCCTCGGCACCGACATCCAGGGTCGCGACCTGCTGACCCGCTGCCTCGTCGCCGGCCGGATCTCGCTGGCGATCGGGCTCGCGGCCAGCCTCGTCGCCCTGCTCATCGGCGTCGCTTACGGGGCGACTGCGGGCTTCATCGGGGGCGCCGTCGACGCCGTGATGATGCGCGCCGTCGACGCGCTCTACGCCCTCCCCTTCGTGTTCTTCGTGATCCTGCTGCTGGTCTTCTTCCGCCCGAGCCTGCTGCTCATGCTGGTGGCGATCGCCGCGGTGGAGTGGCTCGACATGGCCCGGGTGGTGCGCGCCGTGACCCTGTCGCTGCGCGAGCGCGACTTCGTCCGCGCCGCGCGGGCACTCGGCCTCGGGACACCCCGGATCATCCTCCGGCACATCGTGCCGAACACCCTTGGCCCGGTGGCCGTGACCGCGACGCTGCTGGTGCCGCAGGTGATCCTGCTGGAGAGCTTCCTGTCGTTCCTCGGGCTCGGCGTGCAGGAGCCGCAGACCAGCTGGGGCGTCCTCATCGCCGAGGGCGCCCGCTCCATCGAGGCGGCGCCGCACCTGCTCGCGGCCTCGGCCGCGTTCCTGATCGCGACCCTGGTGGCACTCAACCTGATCGGCGACGGCCTCGCGGACGCGCTGGACCCCCGCCGGGACTGAGTCCGGGTCCGGCAAGCTCCGCGACGTCAGCCCAGTTGCCGGATCGGGGCGCCGGCGAGCCAGGCCTCGATGTCCTCCACCGCCTGGGTGAAGAAGGTCCGGTAGTTGTTGCGCGACACGTAGCCGAGATGCGGCAGCGCCAGCACGTTCGGCAGGCGCCGGAACGGGCTGTCGGCCGGCAGCGGCTCGGTCTCGAACACGTCGAGGCCCGCGCCGGCGATCCAGCCCTCCTCCAGCGCCTGGACCAGCGCGGCCTGATCGACGATCGGCGCGCGCGAGGTGTTCACGAGAAAAGCGTCGCGGCGCATGCGGCGCAACTCGGCCGCGCCCAGGAGGTCGCGCGTCTGGTCGCCGAGGACCAAGTGGATCGTGACGACGTCGCTGGCCTCCAGCAGGGCCTCCTTCGAGGCCGCCCGCTCGACCCCGGCGGCGGCTGCGCGGCCATCGTCGAGGTTCGGGCTCCAGGCGATCACACGCATGCCGAAGGCGCGCCCGATCTCGGCCACCCGCGTCCCGATCTTCCCCAGGCCCAGAACGCCGAGGGTCGCGCCGGCGAGATCGGTCCCGATCGTGCTCTGCCAGGGGCCGCCCGCGCGCAGGGTCAGGCTCTCCGGCGCCACGTGGCGCGCCAGTCCGAGGATCAGCGCCCAAGTCAGCTCCGTCGGCGGCGTCGGGCTCGAATCGGTGCCGCAGACGACGACGTTGCGCGCCCGGGCCGCCGCGACGTCGATGGCGAGGTTGCGCATGCCGCTGGTGACGAGGAGTTCCAGCCGCGGCAGCCTTTCCAGCAGAGCCGCCGGGAACGGCGTCCGCTCCCGCATGATCACGAGGATCTCGGCCTGCGCGATCCGCGCCACGAGGTCGTCCGGGTTCGGGATGTGCTGGCTGATCGCGGAGATCGCGACGCGGTCGGAGAGGCGCGCCCAGTCCGCGAGCGCGAGGGCCGCCTGCTGGTAATCGTCGAGGATCAGGCCGGTGCGCATGGGGATGGGGTAGGCCTCGACGGGTGGAGCGTCAACGGATGCGGGGCGCCGGTGCGCGGCGCCCGGCGCCTACGCCCTGGCCAGGGCCGCGAACGCCGCCGCGACGCCGGCGGCGCCGGGATCCTGGACACCGGCGAGGTCCCCGGCGGCCAGGTAGCTGGAGCGGCCCGCGCCGGCGCGATCCATGCCGGCCGTGGCCTCGGCGCCGGCCCGGGCCGCCGCCGCGGCGGCCGCGAGGTCGCCGCCCTTCAGGGCCTCGACGGCGGGAATCAGGGCGTCGAGCAGGGTGCGGTCGCCGGCCCGGGCGCCGCCGTAACCCTGGACGCGCGCCACGCCCTGCCCGAGAGCCTCGGGCCACACGGCGCCGTCGGCGAGGGCCGAGGCCGTCGCGGCGAAGAAGATCGAGCCGAGCACGCCGCTCGATCCGCCGACCGCGCGCCCGATCCGCTCGGCGAGCGCCCGGCACAGGGCGGCCGGCTCGGCCTGCGGCAGCCGGTCCAGATCGGCCAGGACGGCCCGCGCCGCGCCCGCGAAGGTCGTGCCGGCGTCGCCGTCCCCGACCTTGGCATCGAGGCCGTTCAGGGTGTCCTCGGTCCCGATCAGGGCCTCGGCGACGGCTCGGATCCGCGCGGCGGTGACGGCGTCTTGCGACGGCACGAAGGCCTCGCCCGCGAGTCCCTCGGGCACCGGCCGGAGGATCGGCGGCGCGACCGGCACCGCCGCGGGCCAGGCCGGGACCGGGACGGGCTCCGACAGGGCACGCTCCAGCGCGTCGTCGAGTGGCAGGACCGACAGCGAGGCACCGTGCATGTCGAGCGCCGTCATCAGCGGCGCGGGCCCGAGCAGCAGGCGGACGCGCCGCCCCAGGTCGGTGGCGAGCACGGCGCGGGTGAGGACCTGCATCTCGAGCGCGGAGGCGGAGCCGAGATTGTTCACGAGCAGCGCCAGCCGGTCCGCACCTTCGACGGCCCGCGCGAGACGCTCGGCCATCAGCGCGGCGAGGTCGCTGGCCTTCGGCAGCGCGATGCGCTCCGCGCCGGGCTCGCCGTGGATGCCGAGGCCGAGCTCGGCCTGCCCCTCCGCCAGCCGCTCACTGCGCGGCGAGCCGGGGATCGTGCAGGTGGAGACCGCGATGCCGAGCGACTTCGCCGCCCCGGCCGCCCGGCGGGCGAGCGACGCCACGGTCTCGAGCGGTTCCCCGGCCTCCGCGGCGTGACCCGCCACCTTGTGGACGAACAGCGTCCCGGCGACGCCGCGCGGCTGCTTGGCGTCCGGCAGCGCGATGTCGTCCGCGACGATCACGGTCTCGACCCTGTGGCCGAGCGCCCGGGCGCGCTCGGCGGCGAGCCCGAAATTCAGCCGATCACCCGCGTAGTTCTTGATGACGAGCAGGCACCCCGCCGGCCCCGTCACCGCGAGGATCCCGGCCAGCACCGCGTCGACGCTCGGCGAGGCGAAGACGTCGCCGCAGACAGCGGCGCTGAGCAGGCCCGGTCCCACGAAGCCCGCATGGGCCGGCTCGTGGCCGGAGCCGCCGCCGGAGATGACCGCGACCTTCCCGGGATCCGGAGCGGCGCGGAGGACGACGCGGATGCCCGGGTCGCCGTCGAGCCGTGCCAGGCGTCCGCCGCTCGCGGCGACGAGGCCGTCGACGGCGTCGTTGACCAGGGTGGAGCGGGCGTCGATGAAGTGGGCCATGGCGTGACCTTCGATGGGGCCAATCCGCGATTCTGCGCCGGCGGATCCGCGCGCATTGTCCGCCTCGTCGAGCCCTGCTGGCAACGGTCTCCGTCCTCGCGAGCACAGCGCAGCGATCCGGCCCGCGCCACGCCGACCGAGGTCCCGCCGCCCTGTCACGCTTCGCGGCGCGCGCGAAGACGACGGTCCTGCCCGTCCCTATTCCTTCACGGCGCCGGTGAGTGCGGAGACGTAGTACTCGACGAAGAACGAGTAGAGGATCACCAGCGGCAGCGAGCCGAGCAGCGCCCCGGCCATCAGCGACCCCCACTTGTAGACGTCGCCATCCACGAATTCGCTCACCACGGCGATGGGCACCGTCTTGTTCTGCGTCGAGGACAGGAAGGTCAGCGCGTAGATGAACTCGTTCCAGCACAGGGTCAGGGAGAAGATCCCGGCGGAGATCAGCCCCGGGAAGGCGAGCGGCAGGATGATCTTGGTGAGGATCTGCCACCGGCTGGCGCCGTCCATCAGCGCGCATTCCTCCAGCTCGTAGGGAATGGTCTTGAAGTAGCCCATCAGGAGCCACGTCGAGAACGGGATCAGGATCGTCGGGTAGGCGAGGATCAGGGCGATCGGCGAGTCGAACAGGCCGTAGGCCTGGATGATCGTGGCGAGCGGGATGAACAGGATCGAGGGCGGCACGAGGTAGGCCAGGAAGATCGCCGCCCCGACCCAGCCGGCGCCCCGGTAGCGCACGCGGACGCAGGCATAGGCGGCGAGCACGCTCGCGAACAGCGACAGCACGGTCGCCGCCACCGACACGTACATCGTGTTCCAGAGCCAGCGCGGATACTGCGTCTCGAAGAGGAGCTTGTTGATGTGCTTGAGCGTCGGATCCACGACCCAGAACGGGTTGAACCGCTCCATGTCGATCAGCTGCTCGTCCGGTTTGATGGCCGTCAGCGCCATCCAGTAGAACGGGAACAGCAGCACGGCGAGGATGAGGAGGAGCGGCAGGTAGGTCGTCACGAGCCGCCGGGGCAGGCGCTCGAGATAGGCCATGCCCTCCGAATTGTCCGTGAGCCCGGCGGGCCGCGCCTCCAATACGGAGTTGAGATGCGGATCGGCATGGGCGGGCGGTGCGGGCGCGCTCATCGGTCGTTCCCCCCGGATTGCCAGGCCCTGCGCTGCAGGCCGAACCACGAGATGCCGATGGCCGCGAGCAGGAACGGCACCATGGCGGTGGCGATGGCCGCGCCCTCGCCGAGCGTCCCCGAGAGGATGCCGCGCTGGTACGACAGGGTCGCCATCAGGTGGGTGGCGTTCACCGGGCCGCCGCGCGTCATGGCCCAGATCAGCTGGAAATCGGTGAAGGTGAACAGCACTGAGAAGGTCATCACGACCGCGATGATCGGGGTCAGCAGCGGAAGGGTGATCCGCGAGAAGATCTGCCAGTTGGAGGCGCCGTCCAGCGTCGCGGCCTCGTAGAGCGAGGGCGAGACCGTCTGGAGACCGGCGAGCAGCGTGATCGCGATGAACGGCACGCCCCGCCAGATGTTGGCGAAGATCACGCAGGCCCGCGCCATGGCGGGATCGCCGAGGAAGTCGATGTTGCCGTCGATCACCCCGAGATGGCGCAGCGACCAGGAGATGATCGAGAACTGGCTGTCGAAGATCCACCAGAACGCGATGGCCGACAGCACAGTCGGCACCACGAACGGGATCAGCACGATCGACCGGATGATCGACTTGAACGGCATGTTCTTGTTGAGCAGCAACGCGAGGTAGAGGCCGACGCCGAACTTCACTACGGACGCCACCGCCGTGTAGAGGCAGGTGTTGAACACCGAGAGCCAGAAGACGTCGTCGTCCCAGAGCCACTCGTAGTTCTCCAGGCCGACGAAGACCCCGTCGCGGCCGATCCGCGCGTTGGTGAAGGACAGCCAGATGCCCTTCAGGAGCGGGTAGGCCAGGAACAGGCCGAGGATCAGCGCCGTCGGGAGCATGAACCAGAACCCCGCCCAGCCCCGGCTCGCGCGGACGCGCTGCCAGGCCGAGCGGGTCGGGATTGCGGCCGGGGCGGGCTGCGTCAGGGCCGTGTGCGCCATGGTCTCGCCTCCGGCGGGTGCGGTCAGGTGTTCCGGAAGATGCGGGTGGCGGCGCGCTCGGCGTTCTTGATGGCGCCCTTCACGTCCTCGCGGCCGGTGCAGTGACTGGCGAACATGTCGACGATCACGAAGTCGGCCAGCACCGCGGCGATCCGCTCGCTCACCGGCGCGAGGCCGCCCGCCGCCAGGGAGCGCCGTCCCGCCTCGGCGAAGACGGCGTTCTTCGGGTCGCTCGTCCAGATCGGGTTCTTCGGATAGTTCGACAGCGGCTCGCAGAGGTAGCCCTGGGCCGCCTCCAGCCAGGGATTGTAGTTCGCCGCCTCCATCATGAAGGCGATGAAGGCCTTACAGGCGTTCGGCGCCTTGGAGTACTTGAAGGCCAGGATCGGGAAGGCGAGCTGGAACTCGGTGGGCTTGCCGACCGGGCCGATCGGCCAGACCGCGTGGTCCATGTCCTCGGCGAGCTTCGGGTTGTCCTTCTTGGCCGCCGCGTAGATCGAGATGCCGTTGTTGGTCAGGTACAGGTCGCCGGCCAGGAAGGCCTTGTTGTTCGAGGAATCGTTCCACGACACCGTGCCGGGCACGAAGGTCTCGTACAGGGACTTGACGTATTCGAGCGCCTTGGCGGTCTCGGGCGAGTTGATGACGATCTTCTCGTTGGCGTCGACGAGGTTGCCGCCGTGCGACCAGAGCGCCCAGTGGCACCACGTGTTGCCGTCGCCGGTGGCGTGGCCGAGGGCGAAGCCGGCGGGCGTGTTGTTCTTCTTCAGGCCGCGGCAGAGTTCGAGGAAGCCAGCGGTGTCGGTGGGGAACTTGTCGAACCCGGCCTTCTTCATCGCCGAGATGCGGTAGTTCGGATAGCCGCCGTTGAACGCCACGGGGATCGCGATCCACTTACCCTTGACCTTGCCGTAGGCCTCGGCCGACGGGAACCAGGGTCCGTACTTCTTGCCGAGGGATTCCGCCACGTCCTCGAGCGGCAGGCACTTGTCGGGGAAGAGCGCCGGGAACGAGAACAGACCCCAGACCATGTCGGGTCCTTGGCCCGTGTTGGCGGCGACCGACGCCTTGGGCTGGATGTCGTCGAAGGACTCGTTGGTCACCGTGACCTTGACGCCCGTCGCCTTGGTGAAGGCGTCGACGAGCTTCATGAAGGCCTCGTCCTCGGCCGGCACGAAGCGCTTCCAGCGCAGGAGCGACAGGCTCGCGCCAGGCTCGGGCTTCCACTCCGCGTTCTGCGCCCAGGCCTTGGCGAAGCCGAGGAGGTCGCCGCCGGCGGCGAGGCCTGTCGCTGCGGCGCCCGCGAGGAGGGACCGGCGATCGAGAACGGACATCGTTTCTTCTCCCTCGGTGATCGTGATCCTAGAGGCGCCGCGCGCCTCGAATCCGCGTCGGATCCGACGCGGGTCAGTTCGGCAGGCGACGGCCGGTCTCGGCGTCGAAGAAGTGCACGCGGTTCGGCCGCAGCGAGATCGTCTCGCCCGGCCGCTCACGCACGCGCTCGCGCAGCACGCAGGTGAGGTCCTGGCCCCCCGCCCGCACCGCCAGCATGGTCTCTGAGCCGGTCGGCTCCACGACAACGACCTCCGCGGCGATCCCCTCGGGCGCGAGATCGAAATGCTCGGGGCGGACGCCCAGGATGAGCGGCCGACCGTCGACCCCGGAGGGCGCGTCGGCGAGCGGGATCGACAGGCCGGTCTCGGTGGTGAAGGTCAGACGCCCGTTCGCCCGGACCTTGCCGGGCATGAAGTTCATGGCCGGAGAGCCGATGAAGCCGGCGACGAACAGGTTGTCGGGCCGGTCGTAGAGCTCGAGGGGCGGCCCGATCTGCTCCACGACCCCGTCGTGCATCACCACGATCCGGTCGGCCATGGTCATGGCCTCGATCTGGTCGTGGGTGACGTAGATCGTCGTCGTCTTCAGGCGCTGGTGCAGCTCCTTGATCTCGGTGCGCATCGCAACCCGGAGCTTGGCGTCGAGGTTGGAGAGCGGCTCGTCGAACAGGAAGACCTGCGGGTCGCGCACGATCGCCCGGCCCATGGCGACGCGCTGGCGCTGGCCGCCCGAGAGCTGGCGCGGGTAGCGGTCCAGCAGGGGAGCCAGCCCGAGGATCTGGGCGGCCTTGTTGACGCGGAGATCGATCTCGGAGGCCGGCGCCTTCCGGATCCGCATCGAGAACGCCATGTTCTCGCGGACGGTGAGATGCGGGTAGAGGGCGTAGTTCTGGAACACCATGGCGATGTCCCGCTCCTTGGGCGGCACATCGTTCACCACGCGCTCGCCGATGCGGATCTCGCCGCCGGAGATATTCTCGAGCCCGGCGATCATCCGCAGGAGCGTTGATTTCCCGCAGCCCGACGGGCCGACCAGGATCACGAATTCACCGTCCCGGATATCCACCGACACGCCGTGCAGGACATTCGTCGATCCGAAAGCCTTGCGAACCTCGCGGATTCCCACCGAGGCCATGCTTCCTCCCGATCAAGGCCGCTCTGTCGGCGGCTCTAGGGCAGCAGTACAAATGAGGGTTCGCGGGAAAGCAAGCCGGCCTCCTGGCAAAGCTGCAGATATTCTTGGATCTGTCAGGCGAGCCCCCCGGCGCCCGTGACGAGCGCGGCCCGGTGAAACTTCCGGCGGGATGACGGGCGGCGCGGAATGCTATGGGATCGCGCGCCGGCCGCGGTCCCGGAACCGGGCCCGCCACGCGCGGACATCTCAGGATCACACATCCAGGGGACATGAGCACATGTCGTTATCGGGCCTGACCGCGCGGGAGATCCTGCCCGCCGACGGATGCCGGGGCGCCCTCGTGGGCCGGGTGTGGCGGCCGGACGTGGCCGGTCCGAGCGTCGTGGCGATCCGCGCCGACGCGGACGGTGCTGCCCGAATCGTCGACGTCACCGCCGCCTTCCCCACCGTCAGCGACCTGTGCGAGGCCCGAGACCCCGCCGCCGCCCTGCGCGGCGCCCAGGGCGAGGATCTCGGCAGCCTCGACGCGGTGCTGGCCACCACGCCGCCGGACGCGCGCGACGCCACCAAGCCCTGGCTCCTGGCCCCGGTCGATCTCCAGGCCCTGAAGGCGGCGGGCGTGACTTTCGCCACCTCGATGCTGGAGCGGGTGATCGAGGAGCGCGCACGCGGCGATCTCGCCGCCGCGGCGGCGATCCGCGCCGAGGTCGAGCGCCTGGTTGGGCACGACCTGCGCCGGCTGAAGCCCGGCTCGCCCGAGGCCATGGCCCTCAAGGAGGTGCTGGTCGCGCAGGGCGCCTGGAGCCAGTACCTGGAAGTCGGCATCGGCCCGGACGCCGAGATCTTCACCAAGGCGCAGCCGCTCTCGGCCGTCGGCTGCGGCGCGGATGCGGGGCTGCACCCGGACTCGCACTGGAACAACCCCGAGCCCGAGGTGGCGCTCGCGGTCGCCTCCGACCAGCGCATCGTCGGGGCGACGCTCGCCAACGACGTGAATCTGCGCGACTTCGAGGGCCGGTCGGCGCTGCTCCTCGGGAAGGCCAAGGACAACAACGCCTCCTGCGCCGTGGGGCCGTTCCTGCGCCTGTTCGACGACACGTTCGGCCTCGACGACGTCCGCCGCACGACCGTGACCCTCGAGGTGACCGGCACGGACGGCTTCCGGCTGGAGGGCACCTCGCCGCTCTCCGAGATCAGCCGCGACCCGGAGGAGCTGGCGGAGGCGCTGATGGGGCGGACGCACGACTACCCCGACGGCGCCCTCCTCCTCCTCGGCACCATGTTCGCGCCGATCCAGGACCGGCACGGGCCGGGCCTCGGCTTCACCCACGCCGACGGCGACCGCGTCGTCGTGGCGAGCCCGGAGCTCGGCAGCCTCGTCAACCGCATGCGCCCGTGCGACGCCTGCGAGCCCTGGACCTTCGGCGCCCGCGCGCTGATGCGGAATCTCGCCGCGCGCGGGATTCTGTGACAGAGCGGCCACCGGACCGAGCCCCGAGATGATGCCGATGACCGACACCGCCTTCCTCGACCGCCTCGCCGCGATCGTCGGACCGTCCGGTTTCGTCACCGGTGCGGAGCTGCGGGGGCGCTCGGCCAACTGGACGCGCCCGACCGAGCCCTGCGCCGCGCTGGCGCTGGTCCGCCCGCGCAGCACGGAGGAGACCGGCGCCGTCATGGCCGCCTGCCACGCGGCGGGCGTCGCGGTGGTCCCGCGGGGCGGCGCCACCGGCCTCGTCGACGGCACGCTCTGCCAGCCCGACGAGATCACCCTGTCGACCGAGCGCATGACCGGCATCGAGCCGGTGGACCCGCTCGGCATGACGGTGGTGGTCGGCACCGGCGCGACGCTCGAGAGCGTGCAGAACGCCGCGTCCGCGGCGGGCCTGTTCTTCCCCCTCGATCTCGGCGCCCGCGGCTCGGCGACGATCGGCGGCGCGATCTCCACCAACGCGGGCGGCCTGCGGGTGCTGCGCTACGGCATGATGCGCGAGATGGTGCTCGGCCTGGAGGCTGTGCTCGCCGACGGCACGGTCGTGTCGTCGATGCGGCCGCTCATCAAGAACAACACCGGGCTCGACCTCAAGCAGCTCTTCCTCGGCACCGAGGGCACGATGGGCATCGTCACGCGGGCGGTCATCCGCCTGCGGCCGGAGCCCGCCGGCTACGCGACGGCGCTGATCGCGTGCCCCGGGGTCGACGACGGCGCGCGGGTGCTGCGGGCGGCGCAGAGCGCCTTCCAAGGGCGTGTCTCCTCGTTCGAGGGCCTGTGGCCGGACTTCTACAGGCTGATGACGGCACCCGGGCGCGCGACCCCGCCGCTCGGTCCGGACTACCCGTTCTACGCGATCATCGAGGTCGAGTGCGTCCCCGAGGAATCGGACCGGTTCCTGGGCCTGCTGGAAGGGCTGATGGGGGACGGCACGATCCTCGACGCCGTGGTCGCCGCCTCGGAGGAGCAGCGCCGCGGCATGTGGCGGATCCGCGACCGCGTCGAGCACCTGAACGCCGACGGGATCGACCGGGCCTTCGACGTGAGCGTGCCGCTCGCGCGGATGGACGGCTACGTCCGCGGCGCGCTCGACCGGCTCGCGGCGATCCCGGGCTGCCGGGCGGTCGTCTACGGGCATATCGGCGACAACAATCTCCACTGGAACACCACCCGCCTCGACGCCGCCGGCAACGCGGCGATCGACGCGGCGATCTACGAGCCGCTGGCGGAGCTGAACGGCTCCGTCTCGGCGGAGCACGGGATCGGGCTCGAGAAGCGGGCCAAGCTGAAGCTGTCGCGCTCGCCCGAGGAGATCGCCGTCATGCGGCTCGTGAAGCGGGCGCTCGACCCGGACAACCGGCTGAATCCGGGCAAGATCTTCTGAGGGCTCCGCCGTGGCGATCCGCTTGGCGGTGCGCCTCACGCCGCGCGGGGGCCGCGACGCCGCGGAGGGCTGGGCCCGGGACGACAAGGGGCAGCCCTACCTGAAGGTCCGGGTCGCCGCCCCGCCGGTCGAGGGCGCGGCCAACGCGGCGCTCGTCGCGCTGATCGCCAAGGCGCTGAAGGTCAGCCGCGGCTCGGTCCGCATCGTGACCGGCGAGCAGAGCCGGCTGAAGATCCTGGAGATCGACGGCGTCGCGAAGGCGGATCTGGATCGCGTGTTCGGTTCGCCGTGAACGGTCGCCTACGTCTTTGCGAGCGCAGCGAAGCAATCCAGTGTTGCGCGCGATCGGAGGCCTGTGGCGCGCCTGGATTGCTTCGCTGCGCTCGCAAGGACGGAAGAGCCTGAACGTCAGCCGCTATCGGATGACGCGTCGCACCTCCCGCGACGCATCATCAACCGAGTGCGCGTTCAGAACGCGACCTTGTCGCCGCCCTTCAGCGCCAGGATCTCCCGCGCCTCGTCGGGCGAAGCAACGGACAGACCCAGCCCCTCGATGATCGCGCGCACCCGCCGGACCTGCGCGGCGTTGGTCTCGGCGAGCTTGCCCGGACCGTCCCAGAGGCTGTCCTCGAGGCCGACGCGGACGTTGCCGCCCATCGCGGCCGCCATGGCGGCGATGTTCATCTGGTTGCGGCCCGCGCCCAGCACCGACCAGCGGTACTGATCGCCGAACAGACGGTCGGCGGTGCGCTTCATGTGCATCACGTCGTCCGGATGCGCGCCGATGCCGCCCTGCAGGCCGAAGACCGTCTGGATGAACAGCGGCGCCTGCACGAGGCCGCGGTCGAAGAAGTATTTCAGGTTGTAGAGATGCGCGGTGTCGTAGCACTCGAACTCGAACTTGGTCCCGTTCGGGCCGCAGGTCGTCAGGATGTGCTCGATCTGGCCGAACGTGTTGCGGAAGATGATGTCCTTGTTGCCGAGATAGTCCCGCTCCCACTGGTGCTTCAGGTCCTTGAAGCGGTCGAGCATGCCGAACAGGCCGAAGTTCATCGAGCCGAGGTTCAGCGAGGCGACCTCCGGCTGGAAGGTCGCCGCGGGGCGCACCCGCTCCTCGATGGACATGGTCGGCGCGCCGCCCGTGGTGATGTTCACCACGCAGTTCGAGCGCTGCTTGATCACCGGTAGGAACTTGGCGAAGGCCTCGGGTGTCTGGTCGGGCTGGCCGTTCTCCGGATTGCGGGCGTGCAGGTGCACGATGGCGGCGCCGGCCTCGGCGGCGCCGATGGCGGCGTCGGCGATCTCCTCGGGCGTGACGGGTAGGTGCGGCGACATGCTGGGCGTGTGGATCGCGCCCGTCACCGCGCAGGTGATGATGACTTTCCGCTGTGAGGCCATGCTCAGTCCTTCCGTGAAGCCTTGTGGGCGCGGAGCGCCGCCAGCCGCGCGTCGCGGCGGTTCATGCGTGCGGGCAGATCGGTCGGCGGCTGCCAGTTGGCCAGGATCGCCTCGGTGGCTGTCGCCTCGTAGACCGCGGGCGGCGCCGGGTCGGCGGCGAGGCTCTTGTAGAAACCGGTGTAGCGGGCGCAGTAATCGGCGATGCCGCCGGGCGCGTTGAGCTCGATCGTCTCGAACGGACCCATGAAGCTCCAGCGCAGGCCGAGGCCGTCCGCGACGGTCTTGTCGAGGTCCTGCGGGGTGACGTAGCCCTCCGAGGCGAGGCGGAACGCCTCCGCCAACAGGGCGCCCTGGAGCCGGTTGAGGATGAAGCCCTCGATCTCCTTCAGCACGGTGATCGGGACCTGCCCGATCTGCTCGTAAACCTGACGGGCCCGCACCAGTGCCTCGGGCGCCGTCCACGGCGCGCCGGAGATCTCCACCAGCGGAATCAGGTGCGGCGGGTTCACCGGATGGCCGACGAGGCACCGGGCCCGACCGGGCAGATCCTCGGTGAACAGGGAGCAGCGGATCGCCGAGGAGGACGAGGCGATGACGGCCTCCCGCGGCGTCGCGGCGTCGAGGTCCGCGAAGAGGCTCCGCTTCACCTCCAGCCGCTCCGGTCCGTTCTCCTGCACGAAGGCGACGCCGTCGAGGGCGGCCGCGAGGGTGCCGGCCGCGCGGATGCGCGCCGCGGCACCCTCGGGATCCGCGCAGAGGTCGTTCGCCGCCAGCGTCCGCAGCCCCTCGGCGCAGAGCGGGATCGCGGCCTCGGCCACGCCCGCCGCGGGGTCGAACAGGCGCACGTCCCAGCCGGCACGGGCGAAGATCATCGCCCAGGCCCGGCCGATCAGGCCGGCGCCGACGATCGCGACGCTCTCGGTCATAGCCACAGCACCTTCCGCCTCAACTCCTGATCCTCGCGCAAGAGACGCGACTCGCCCGTCCACTGCACGCTGCCGCGCTCCAGGGCGACGGTGCGGTCGGACAGCGCCAGGGCGAGGTCGAGGTGGTGGTCCACCAGGATGATCGCGATCTCCCGGCGGAGCCGGTCGAAGGCCTCGAACAGCTCCTCCGTCACCGCCGGCGACAGGCCCTCGAAGGGCTCGTCGAGGAGGAGGAGCCGCGTGTCCCCCGAGAGGGCGCGGGCCACCGCCACCATCTGCTGCTCGCCGCCGGACAGGCGGGCCGCGTCGACGCTCCAGCGCTCCTTCAGGCGCGGGAAGAACTCGAGGACCTTCTCTTCGTCCCAGTGGATGCCGGCGCCGGTGAGCCGCCGCAGCCGGCCGAGGCCGAGATTCTCCGCGACGGTCATGCCGGCGAACAGCGCCCGCCCCTGCGGCACGTAGCCGATTCCGAGCCGGGCGATCCGGTCGGGCGACAGGCCGGCGATGTCCTTGCCGGCGAGCACGATCCGGCCGGCGGCCGGCGGCGCGGTGCCGATCAGGGTCTTGAGCAGGGTCGACTTGCCGGCCCCGTTGCGTCCGAGGAGCGCCACGACCTCGCCCCGGCGCACCGCCAGGTTCACCCCGTTCAGGATGTGCGACTTGCCGTAGAAGGTGTCGACGCCCTCCATGGCGAGCAGCGTCTCGGCCTCGGCGGCGCTGGCGCGCGGCTTCGCGGCGATCGCCGCCGTGCCCGAGCCGAGATAGACCGCCTGCACCCGCTCGTCGTCCCGGGCGTCCGCGACCGAGCCGTCGACCAGCACCGCGCCGTCGGCCATCACGGTGACGCGGTCGGCGAGGCGGAAGACGCGGTCGATGTCGTGCTCGACGAGGAGCACCGGGATGTCGGCCGACAGCGCCTTGATCAGGTCGCCGACCCGCTCGCGCTCGGCCGCCGCGAGCCCGGCGAGGGGCTCGTCGAGGAGCAGCACGCGCGGCCGCGTGGCCAGGGCCAGCCCCATGTCGAGCAGCCGCTGGCCGCCGTAGGACAGGCTGCCGGCCTCGGCCCGCTCGATGCCGGACAGGCCGGTCCAGCGCAGCAGCTCGGCCGTGTCGTCGGCGATCTCGCGGACGGCCAGCGCGTCCCGCCAGGGGCTGAAATGCGCGGCGTGCCGGGCCTGCACCGCGAGGCGGACGTTCTCCTCCACGGAGAGGCCCGGGAACAGGTTGGTGATCTGGAACGAGCGCCCGATCCCGGCCTGGGTGATGGCGTGCGGCTCCAGGCCGGCGATCTCGCTTCCGTCGAGGCGGATGCTGCCGCCGCTCGGGCTGAACATCCCGGACAGCAGGTTGAAGGCGGTGGTCTTGCCGGCGCCGTTCGGTCCGATCAAGGCGTGGAGCGTCCGGTCAGCCACCGCGAAGGACACGCCGCGCACCGCCTTCACGGGCCCGAAGCTCTTCCGGATCTCGTCGGCGACCAGCACCGGGCCGTCACTGCGCCCCTCCGCGATGAAGCGGGCCGGGACGCGGCCCGAGGCGCCGGCGCGGCGGGCCGACATGGCCGCGCCCTCGGTCGGGACGCGCCGGAACGGCTTGAGCAGCCGCGCCGCGATGCCGACGAGCCCGTCCGGCGAGAACACGATGAAGGCGACGAACAGCAGGCCGAAATACAGCAGCCAATCGGCGGTGTAGATCGACAGGAACTCGCGGAAGAGGATGTAGAACAGCGCGCCGAGCGCCGGCCCGAGGAACGAGCGCATCCCGCCGATCACCACCATGGCGAGCAGCTCGCCCGAGAAGGCGATGGAGATCGGGTCGGCCGAGGTGAAGCGGTGGCTGTAGGCCGCGAGCGCCCCCGCCAGCCCGGTGATCGTCGCCGAGATCACGAAGGCCGCGAGCTTGTAGCGGTTGGTGGCGTAGCCGAGGAAGCCGGCGCGCTGCTCGTTCTCGCGGATCGCCACCAGGACGGTGCCCATCGGCGAGCGCCGGAAGCGCCACAGGGCGATCAGGACCGCGAAGGCGATTCCGGACACCGCGGCGTAGTAGGCGCCGGGCTCCTGCAGCGCCGCCCAGCGGTGCAGGTTTCCGATGCCGTTCTCGCCGCCGGTCAGGTCGGTCCAGCGGAACGCGATGGCGTAGAGCATCGCCGTGAAGGCGAGGGTCAGGAGCGAGAAGTAGACGCCCCGCCGCCGGAGGATCAGGCCGCCGGCGGCGAGGGCCGCGAGCCCGGTGATCGCCAGGGCGCCGAGGAGCGGCAGGGCCATGTCGCCGGGGAAGAGGCGCGTCTGGAGGATCGCCACCGCGTAGGCGCCGATCCCGAACCACGCCCCGTGGCCGAACGAGGTGAGCCCGGTCCAGCCGACCAGGATGTTGAGGCCGAGCACCGCCAGGGCGAAGATCACCACGTCGGTGGCGGTGATCAGCGTCAGGCCGATCGCGTCGAGGGCGAAGGGCAGGACGATCAGGGCGGCGAGCGCCGCCCAGAGCTGGCGGCTCTCGCGCAGGATCAGGCCGCGCTGCGGCAGGGCGAGCGGCAGCGGCTCGGCGGTTCCGGACATGGGACGCTCTCCGCTCACTCGAACCGGGCGATGTGCTCGCCGAACAGGCCGCGCGGGCGCAGCAGCAGGACGAGCACCATGAGGGCGTAGACGGCGGCCTCGGTGGCCGGCGGGTAGGCGTAGGCGGTGAGGCCCCGGACCACGCCGACGATCAGCGCGGCGAGCACCACGCCCCAGAAGGAGCCCAGACCGCCGATCACCACGACCACGAAGGCGAAGGTCAGGATCTCGGCGCCCATGGCGGGCTGCACGCCCGTAACCGGCGCCATCATGGTCCCGGCGAGCGCCGCGAGCCCGACCGCGATCGTCACCACCGCGGTCATGTAGGGCCGGAGCGAGATGCCGAGCGCCGCGACCATGTCGGGATTCTGCACGCCGGCCCGGACCACGCGTCCGAAGCTCGTCCGTGTCAGGAGCAGCCACAGGCCGGCGACGCAGGCGAGGGCCACGACGAGGATCGAGAGCCGGTAGCGCGAGTAGATCAAGTCGCCGATGAAGACCTGCCCGCGCAGCCACAGCGGGATCCCGAACGGCACCGGCGCCGCTCCAAAGGCCATGCGCAGCGCCTGCTCGGCCACCATCGCGAGGCCAAAGGTGAGGAGCAGGCCGAGCGTCGGGTCGCCGCGGTAGAAGCGCCGCAGCAGGAACCGCTCGATCAGGAGGCCGAGCACCGCCACCGCGAGCGGCGAGGCGATGAGCGCGCCGCCGAAGCCGATGGTCGGCGTCAGCAGCACGGCCATGTAGGCGCCGATCGCGTAGAAGGCGCCGTGGGCGAGGTTCACGATCCCGCCGAGGCTGAAGATCAGCGACAAACCCAGCGCGATCAGCAGATACTGCACGCCGATCAGCAGGCCGTTGAGCACCTGCTCCAGGATGAAGACGAGCTGCATGGACGCCTCACGCCGGGAAGGTGCAGGCGTTCTCGTCGCGGGTGGTGGCGAGCACTTCCAGGCTCTCGCCGGGACCGGGCAGCGGTCCGGTCGAGGTGAAGATGTCGTAGGGATTCTTGACCTGATCCGCCGGCAGGGCGGTGATCGCGAACATCTCCTGCATCAGCTCGTGGTCCCAGGGGCGGAAATAGCCCTCGCGGACCTTGGCGATGTCGAACTTCGCCCCCGATTCCAGGTGCTCCACGACCTTGATCGACTCGGTCGATTTGAGCTCGTTCATCGATTGCGCGACGATCTTCATCGCCGTGTAGTCGCCCCAGCCCTGGTTCTCCGGCGGCTTCTTGTACTTGGCCTTGAAGGCGGCGACGAACTTCTTCGCCGAGGGCGAGTCGATCTGGTGATGCCAGATCACCGGCCAGGTGCCGAGGAAGTTCCCCGGCCCGGCGCCCCAGGCGAGCGCCGTGTCGAAGCCGAAGCCGGCGACCGGGAACGGCAGGCCGAACTCGCTGTACTGTTTCAGGAAGTTGGTGATCTGCGCGCCCGCGAGGTTGCAGATCACGAGGTCCGGCTTGGCCTGACGGAGCTTGAGCAGGAACGGTGAGAAGTCGGTGAGCTCGGTCGGGATCAGATCCTCGCCGACGAGGGTGGCGTCGTTGGCGGCGAAGTACTTCTTGGCCTGCTTCAGGAGATCGTGGCCGAAGGCGTAGTCGGCGGTGAGCGCGTAGACCTTGCGGCCCTTGATCAGGCCCCGGTCGAGCAGCGCCCGGCCGCAGGCCCGCACCATCATGGTGTTCTGCGATTCGACGTGGAACATGAACCGCTTGCAGTCGGAGCCGCGCAGCGCGTCCGAGTTGGCGCCGGTGTTGATGAACAGGATCTTCTCGCGCTGGGCGACCTGGCTGATCGCCAGCGCCGAAGCGGAGTTGATCTCGCCGACGAGGCAGGCGACGCGGTCGCGCTGGACCATGCGCTCGGCCTTGGCCGAGGCGGTCTGCGGGTTGACGCTGTCCTCCGACAGGAGCTCGACCTTCCGGCCCGCGATGCCGCCGGCGGCGTTGATCTCCTCCACCGCGAGCTGGGCCGCCTGCACGGCGAACTCGCCGAGCGGCCCGAGGAAGCCGGTCCGCGGCGTGAGGTGACCGATCCGGATCACCTCGGACTGTCCCTGGGAGAGCGCCGGGCTCGCGAGGGCCGGCGCGAGGAGCGCCGCGCCGCCGGCGCGCAGGAGGCTGCGGCGAGAAAGGGAATCCCCGTACCGATCCGTCATCGTTCCGCTCCCGTGCGTGTCCTCCAGCCGGGTTGTTGTGGCGGACTCTGACGGCCCTCACCCGAACTGTGATCACAGATCACTAGCGCGATAGTGCCGGATCCGTCTAGTGTCGGCATATGAATTCCACTTTGGCGCTGGCCGACCTGCCCCAGCTCGCGCGGCGGACCCTGTCCGACACCGTCTACGAGGCCCTGTCGGATCTCCTCGCCTCGGGGCGGCTGGCGCCGGGCGACCGGCTGTCCCTCCGGCAGAGTGCGGCTGCGCTCGGCGTCTCGGTCATGCCGGTGCGCGAGGCGGTGAGCCGGCTCGCGGCGGACGGCGTGCTGGAGGTGGCGCCGAATCGCGTGATCCGGGTGCCGGTCATGGGCGCGGCCGCGTTCCGGGCCCTGGTCGAGACCCGCATCGCGGTCGAGGGGATCGCGGTGGCGCGGGCGGCCGAGCGGCGGACGGGGGCCGAGCTCGCGGCGATCCGGAGCGCCGAGACGGCCTTCCGGGCCGAGGCCGAGGCGGCGGAGCCCGACAGGGCGCGCGCCGTCCAGCTCAACCGCGACCTGCATTTCGCCATCTACGGCGCGTGCGGGCTGGCACCCCTGCAGGAGATCATCGCGCGGCTCTGGCTGAAGGCCGGCCCGGTGATCAACCTGGATCTGCGCGCCCACCCGGAGCGCCTCCTCCAGGGCTTCGCTCTGCGCCGGCACGCCGAGGCCGTGGCAGCCATCGAGATCCGGGACGGCGCGGCGGCCGCGGCCGCGATCGCCGCCGACATCCGGGAAGCCGCGGAGTTCATCTTGACCCGCGGCGGATTGCGGGACGTTCAGGGAGAGGAGTGACCATGGATCTGGGGATTGCCGGCCTGCGCGTCCTGGTGACGGCGGGCGCTGCCGGAATCGGTCGCGAGATCGTCGACGCCTTCCTGGACGAAGGCGCGCGCGTCTTCGCCTGCGATATCGACGCCGAGGCCTTGGCCGCGCTGCCGGACACCGTCGGGCGCAGTCGGACCGACGTCGCCGACCGCGACGCCGTCGCCGCGATGATGGACCAGGCGGTCGAGTTCCTCGGCGGCCTCGACGTGCTCGTCAACAATGCCGGGATCGCCGGCCCGACCGGTCGGGTCGAGGAGATCGCGCCCGAGGAGTGGGATCGCTGCCTCACGGTCTGCCTGACCAGCCAGTTCAACTGCGCGCGCCTGGCGGTGCCGCATCTCCGCCAGAGCGCCAACGCCTCGATCGTCAATCTCTCCTCGGCCGCGGGCAAGTTCGGCTTCGCCCTGCGCAGCCCCTACGCGGCCGCCAAGTGGGGGGTGATCGGCTTCACCAAGTCCCTGGCGATCGAGCTCGGCAATGCCGGGATCCGGGTGAACGCGATCCTGCCGGGCCTCGTCGCCGGGGATCGCCAGCGCCGGGTGCTCGAATCGAAGGCCCAGCAGCAGGGCACCAGCTTCGCCGACATGGAGGCGCGGGCGTTCTCGTTCGTGTCCGTGAAGGAGTACGTCACGGCGCGGCAACTCGCCGACCAGATCCTGCTGCTCTGCTCGCCGCGCGGCCGGACGATCTCGGGGCAGGCCATTTCCATCGATGGTGACACCCGGATGCTGTCCTGAAATTAATCCAGCGCCGGAGATGCTGCGGCGGATCAATCCTCAGAGTATTGCAAGATCGAGCTCAGGGCGCCGCGACCGCGGCCGCGACGCCCGCCGCGGTAGCGGAAGACACGAGCCGGACCGCCAGCGCCGGCCCCAGGATGCGAGGAAGCGACCATGAGCGACAAACGCCGGATCACGCCCGCCGACCTGCGCTCGAAGGCCTGGTTCGACAACCCGCACAACCCGGGCATGACCGCCCTCTACCTGGAGCGCTACCTCAATTACGGGCTGACGCCGGAGGAGCTGCGGTCGGGCAAACCCCTGATCGGCATCGCCCAGACGGGTTCCGACCTGTCGCCCTGCAACCGCCATCACGTCGAGCTCGCCAAGCGGGTGCGGGACGGCATCACGGCGGCCGGCGGCGTCGCCTTCGAGTTTCCCTGCCACCCGATCCAGGAGACCGGGAAGCGGCCGACCGCGTCGCTCGACCGGAACCTCGCCTACCTGTCGCTGGTCGAGGTGCTGTACGGCTACCCGCTCGACGGCGTCGTGCTGCTGACCGGCTGCGACAAGACCATGCCGGCCTGTCTGATGGCGGCGGCCACCGTCAACATCCCGGCGATCTCGCTGAACGTCGGACCGATGCTCAACGGTTACTTCCAGAAGGAGCTGACCGGGTCCGGCACGATCGTCTGGAAGACGCGCGAGCGGCATGCCGCCGGCGATATCGACTTCCAGCAGTTCATGGACATCGTCGGGTCGTCGGCACCGTCCACGGGCCACTGCAACACGATGGGCACGGCCTCGACAATGAACGCCCTCGCCGAGGCGCTCGGCCTCGCGCTGCCCGGCTCGGCGGCGATCCCGGCGCCCTACCGCGAGCGCGGCCAGGCGGCCTACGCCACCGGCCAGCGGATCGTCGAGATGGTCTGGGAAGACCTCAAGCCCTCTGACATCCTGACCCGCGAGGCCTTCGAGAACGCGATCGTGGCCAACGCAGCGATCGGCGGTTCGACCAACGCGCCGATCCACATCAACGCCATCGCCAAGCATATCGGCGTGCCGCTGAGCTGCGACGACTGGGAACGGGTCGGGTTCGAGATCCCGCTGCTCGTGGACATGCAGCCCGCCGGCCGCTGGCTCGGCGAGGAGTATTTCCGCGCGGGCGGCCTGCCGGCGGTCTTCGCCGAGCTGATCGAGGCGGGGAAGGTCCACGAGGGTGCCCTGACCTGCAACGGTCGGACCGTCGGCGAGAACTACCGCGGGCGGCACAGCTGGAACCGCGACGTGATCCGCGCCTACGGCGAGCCGCTGATGGAGCGCGCCGGCTTCCTCAATCTCAAGGGGAGCCTGTTCGATTCCGCGATCATGAAGACCTGCGTGATCTCGGAAGAATTCGCCGCCCGCTACCTGCGCAATCCGAACGATCCGATGGCCTTCGAGGGGCGGGTGATCGTGTTCGACGGTCCCGAGGACTACCACACGCGGATCGACGACCCGGCGCTCGACATCGACGAGAACACCATCCTGATCATGCGCGGGGCCGGTCCGATCGGCTATCCCGGCGCCGCCGAGGTGGTGAATATGCAGCCGCCCGGCGCCCTGATCCGGCGCGGCGTCACCTCGCTGCCCTGCATCGGCGACGGCCGGCAATCCGGCACCTCCGGCACGCCCGCCATCCTGAACGCGTCTCCCGAGGCGGCCGCGGGCGGCGGGCTGGCCCTGTTGCAGAGTGGCGACCGTATCCGGATCGACCTCAACCGCCGGAGCGCCGACATCCTGCTCCCGGCCGAGGAGATCGCGCGCCGGCGCGCGGATCTGGCGGCGCGCGGCGGATATCCCTACCCGGCGACGCAGACGCCCTGGCAGGAGATCTACCGCGATCAGGTCGACCAGCTCGATCAAGGCATGGTGCTGAAGGGCGCGGTGAAGTTCCAGAAGGTCGCGCAGGCCTCCGGGGTGCCGCGGGACAACCACTGAGGCCGTTACCAGGACCCGCCCGACGGGCGGACGCGGGGCTGCGACGGGCCGCGCGCCGGGCGAGGTTCGCGGCAGCCCGCGAGGCCCGGCGCAGTACAGGACTCCGGCCGCCCGCTGCCAGCGTGACACCGCGGCCGATTTGCGCCGCAGTGAATTTTGAATACATTTCCCCGCGGGTGGGCGCGTCCCATCTCGGGAGGGATCGATCGTGACGGAAGCGAGGGCAGATGCCCCGGCGCCGCGTGCAGCGGCGCGCCTCGAGGCCGGTTTGCCGCGCCGGCTGGCGGAGCAGCTTCAGGGTGAGGCGCGCTTCGACGCCTTCACGCGCGGGCGCTACAGCACCGACGCGTCGATCTACCAGATCATGCCCGCCGGCGTGGTGCTGCCGCGCTCCGCCGCCGACATCGCCGCGACCCTGCGCATCGCCGCCGAGCACGGCGCCCCGGTCATCCTGCGTGGCGGCGGCACCTCGCAGAACGGCCAGCCGATCGGGTCCGGCCTCGTCGTCGACTGCTCGCGGTACTTCAACGGCGTCCTGGCCTACGACGCGGAGGCCGGCACGATCACCGTCGAGCCCGGCATGGTGCTGGAGCGCCTGAACACCCGGGTGAAGGCCGACGGCTGGTTCTTCCCGGTCGAGCCCTCGACGGCGACCCGCTGCACCATCGGCGGCATGGCGGGCAACAATTCCTGCGGGGCCCGCTCCCTGCGCTACGGCAAGATGAGCGACAACGTCCTCGCGATCGAGGCGCTGCTCCACGACGGCGAGGCCTTCGGCTTCGGCCTGACCGGAAACGCGCATCCGGGCGTGAACGGGTCGGATCGGGCCGCGGCGCTCGCCGCGCGGATGCGCGGCCTCGCCGAGGACCACCGCGCCGAGATCGAGGCGCACTACCCGAAGGTTCAGCGCCGCGTGGGCGGCTACAACCTCGATTCGCTGATCGAGGCCCAGCCGAACCTCGCGCACCTGCTCGTCGGGTCCGAGGGCACGCTGGCCGCGACCACCGCGGTGACGCTGAAGCTATCGCGCCTGCCGACACACCGCGTGATGGGCGTGTGCCACTTCCCGTCCTTCCGGGCGGCCATGGAGACGACGCGGCACATCGTCGGCCTGGACCCGGTGGCGGTCGAGCTGGTCGACAACAACGTCCTCGTGCTCGGCGCCGATATCCCGCTGTTTCGCACGACGCTCGCCGATATCACCAAGGGCAAGCCGAACTGCCTTCTGCTGACGGAGTTCGCCGGCGACGACCTCGCGTCGCTCCGGCGCGACCTGAAGCGCCTCGACGCCTGCATGGCCGATCACGGCTTCCCGGACGCCGTCGTGGAGGTCGTCGAGCCCGCGCGCCAGAAATCCGTCTGGGAGGTGCGCGAGGCCTGCCTCAACATCATGATGTCGATGAAGGGCGACGCGAAGCCGGTCTCGTTCATCGAGGATTGCGCCGTCCCGCTGGAGCACCTCGCCGACTACACCGACGCGGTGACGGAGGTCTTCACCAAGAACGGCACCCGCGGCACGTGGTATGCCCACGCCTCTGTCGGCTGCCTGCATGTCCGCCCGATCCTCGACATGAAGGAGGCCGGTGACGTCCGGCGGATGCGGGCGATCGCGGAGGAGACCTCCGAGCTGGTGCGCCGCTACAAGGGCTCGTATTCCGGCGAGCACGGCGACGGCCTCTCGCGCTCGGAATTCGTCGAGCCGCTGTTCGGCGCGACGCTCACCCGTGCCTTCGAGACCGTGAAGGACGCGTTCGACCCGGACAACCGGCTCAACCCCGGCAAGATCGTGCGCGCGCCGAAGTTCGACGATCGCAGCCTGTTCCGGTTCAAGCCGGACTACGCCGTGTCCGCGCCGATGAAGACCGCCCTCGACTGGTCGGACTGGGGCGGCTTCGGCTCCGCCGTCGAGATGTGCAACAACAACGGCACCTGCCGGAAGCTCGTCGGCGGCGCCATGTGCCCCTCCTACCGGGCAACCCGGGAGGAGCAGCACCTGACCCGGGGCCGGGCCAATTCCCTGCGGCTCGCGATCTCGGGCCAGCTCGGCAAGGACGCCTTCACCAGCCCGGAGATGAAGCGAACCCTCGATCTCTGCGTCTCCTGCAAGGCCTGCCGCCGCGAGTGCCCGACCGGCGTCGACATGGCCAAGATGAAGATCGAGTTCCTGCACCATTACCACGCCCGCCACGGGCTGCCCCTGCGGGAGCGCCTCATCGCGACGATGCCGCTCTACGCCGGGGCCGCCGCGCGGCTGGCGCCGCTCCTCAACCTGCGGGACCGGTACCCGGCCCTCGCCGCCCTCTCGGAGCGCGTCGCCGGCCTCTCGGCCAAGCGCTCGCTGCCGCGCTGGCGCCGGCCCTGGAGCGAGCAGGGCGAGCCCGCCCACGCGCAGGACGTCGCGGGCGATTTCCGCGACGTGATCCTGTTCGGCGACACCTTCAACCGGGCCTTCGAGCGGGAGAACCTCGAGGCGGCCGAGCGGGTGCTACAGGCGGCCGGCTACCGGCTGCACCGGGTCTACCCGTCGCGCGGGCGGCGCCCCCTCTGCTGCGGCCGGACCTGGCTCTCCGCCGGCCAGACCGACCGGGCGCGCCAGGAGGCGCGCCGCACCCTCGACGCGCTGCTGCCGTTCCTGCGCGCGGGGGCACGGGTCGTCGGCCTCGAGCCGTCCTGCCTGCTCACCTTCCGGGACGAGTTCGCGGCGCTCCTGCCCGGCGAAGAGGCCGCGCTGCTGGCCAAGCAGTCGTTCCTGTTCGAGGAGTTGCTGGCCGCCGACCTGACGGCCGGACGCATCGCGCTGCCGTTCGCCGATCAGGGCGGCCGGGTCGCGCACCTGCACGGCCACTGCCATCAGAAATCCTTCGGCGTCATGGGCTCGGTCGAGACGGTGCTCCGGTCGGTGCCGGGGCTCGACCTGCGGGTCATCGAGTCGAGCTGCTGCGGGATGGCGGGCGCCTTCGGCTACCGGCCGGAATCGATCGAGACGTCCTTCGCCATGGCGGAGCTGTCGCTGTTCCCGGCCCTGCGCGCCGCAGGGCCCGACGACCTCGTGGTGGCCGACGGGACGAGCTGCCGTCACCAGATCCACGACGGGCTGGGTCTCCAGGCGGAACATGTGGCCCGCGTGCTGGATCGGGCCCTCGTGCCTCGACACTCCATTGCCGGGCACCTACACATAGACCACAGGTCGCACTGACCTGACGTGTGTCGGGGGACCATGAACAAAATCGAGCCCGGGATCGGCATCAGCCGCCGCTACCTCCACGACGAGGTCGCCGAGCGCATGCGCGAACTGATCCGGTCCGGCGAGATGGAGCCGAAGGCGCGGATCAACGAGAGCGAGCTGACCGAGCGCTTCGGGATCTCGCGGACGCCGCTCCGCGAGGCGATCAAGATCCTTGCGACGGAGGGGTTGCTCGAACTGCTCCCGAATCGCGGGGCGCGCGTCGCCAGCATCTCGGACGGCGAACTCGAGGAGATGATGGAGGTGATCGCGGGCCTCGAGGCGACGGCCGGCGATCTCGCCTGCCGCACGATCACCGACGCCGACATCGACGCCCTGGTGGTCGACCACGACGCGATGGTCGAGGCCTGGAAGTCGGGCGACGAGGCCGGTTACTTCAGCCACAACCGACGCATCCACGAGGGGATCATGGCGGCGAGCCGCAACACGATCCTCGCCAACATCTACGAGAGCCTGTCCGGCCGGATCCAGCGGTCGCGCTACTCCGCCCACCAGACCCCCGAGCAGTGGGCCCGCGCCGTCTCCGAGCACGAGCGCATGATCGCGCTGCTGCGCGCCCGGGACGGTGCGGCGCTGGCCGTCCTGATGCGCGAGCATATCCGCGGGAAGAAGTCGGTGATCGCCGCCAATTACGGTGCGGCCGAGACCGCCTGAGCGCCTCGACCACGGTAGACCACGCCCGCGATCAGCCGGGCGTCCCGGTCATCTCGAACCAGAACGACGCGCCCGGCGTCCGGGAATCGTTCGCGTAGAGAAACGGGATGTCGGGGCCGGTGCCGCGGGCGGCGAAGACCGTCTTGACTCGGGCGCTCATCGCCGCGTCCTGGCAGATATACATCACCGGCACGGTCACCCGGAACGGCGGCGCGCCGCACAGCAGCATCGCCGCCAGAAGGTACTGCTCGTTGTACAATCGGCAGTTCCAGGCGGACGGGTAGTCGTCCGGGATGAAGATGTCGTGGATCTGCACGATCACGCCCGGTGCGAGGCGCGGCATCACCTCGAAGAAGAACACCGTCACATCCGAATTCGCGAAGGAGCGGTGCGAACCGTCGAAGAAGAGGATGTCGCCCGCCTTCAGTTCCTCGAAGATCTTCAGATCGCAGGATTCCAGCGAGCTGCGCACGGTCCAGTCGCAGAGCGCGTCGATCTCGCGGCGGGGCATCGGATCGATCGAGGTGATCCGCGTCGGAAGGTTCAGGGTGTCGATCGCGTGCCGCGCGAAGCAGGTCGAGCAGCCCGAGCCGATCTCGAAGAACCGAGACGGGCGCTTCCAGGCCAGCATCGTCATCAGCGCGGCGCCGTCGAGGGCGGTGAACCACGTGTTGTTCCAGTGGGGCGTCGCCGCACCGGTCACGGGCGCGTCGTGCGGGACGCTGTGCAGCAGGTCCGCCCGCGCCTCGAGTTCCGTGAGGAAGCTGTCGTAGGCCGCGTGCGACCGGGCGAGCACCGCCTTGAGCTGGCCGTGCGGCGCCCGGCCCGGCGACCAGCGCGCGGACGGCACGACGGGATAGTAGTCGTGGACCGTGTGGCTCCAGCGGAACGCTTCCCGGCTGGCCCGGAAAATATCCACCCCCGCGCGACGGCCCGCGCTCCTGACGACGTCCTTCAGCATGATCGATCCCCGGCTCCGGATCGACAATGCCGGGACTGCAACTTATGGTCGAGTCGGGCGGAACACCTACGCAGTCCGACCTGCCGGCAGGGTTAGGACGCGATGAAGAGACGATCCCGGGCCGGGCCCGGATTCGGACAGACTGCCGACGCAATTATCGCGGGCCACGCGCCCCCGCCGCTCAGGCGGCGCTCGGCGCCCGCAGTCCGGCCACCAGATCGGTGAAGCGGTCGCCCTGGACGATCACGTGGCCCCGGAGGGCCTCCGCGGCGGCGGCCTCGTCGCCCGCGATGATCGCGGCGACGATCGCCTCGTGCTCGGCCAGCGATTGCGGCAGGCGCTGGCGCACGCGCAGCTGCAGCCGGCGATACGGGGCGAGGCGGCGATGGAGCGACAGCGCCTGCTCCGCCAGGAAGGCGTTCCGGCTCGCCCGGTACACCACCGTGTGGAACACGTAGTTTTCGGCGTAGTAGGCCTCGGTGTCCTCGGTGGCCAGGGCGGCGCGGCAGCCCTCCAGCGCGGCGCGCAGCGCGGCGGCGTCCTCGGGGACGAGGCGGCGCGCCGCGAGACGGCCGCAGGCCGCCTCGATCTCCGCCATCGTCTCGAACATGGCGAGCAGCAGGTGCGGCTCGGGCGCGCTGACGATCGCTCCCCGCCGGGGCTTCGTCTGCACCAGCCCGGTGACGGCGAGCTGCAGCAGCGCCTCCCGGATGGGCGTGCGCGAGACCCCGAAGCGGGCCGCGAGCTGGTTCTCGTCGAGTCGCGATCCCAAGGCGAGCTCGCCGGAGACGATCTCATCCTCGATTCGCTGCCGCAGCCGCTGCGCGTGGCTCATGCCGCCGTTCCCTCCCCCGATGAACGGGTCGCGCGCCGCCCCGCCCTTGAGGCCGGCGGATGTTCGGCACGCGCGGACATTATGCTGGAGCATTGACAAAATATACAAGCCGGTTTTCCATGCATACAACGAGGCGCCGCACTATTGCAGCGCACAAAATTACGCCGCGTTGTTTGCGGTGCGGGAGAGCTCCATGACGCCAACTCGTCGATCGCTGATCGCGGCCACGCTCGCGGCACCGGCCATCCTGCGGTTCGGCCTGAACAGCGCGCAGGCGGCAACGACGCTGAAGCTGTCCCACCAGTTCCCCGGCGGCACGATCGACGAGGGCGATTTCCGCGACCGCATGTGCCGGAAGTTCGCCAAGATGGTCGGCGAGCGCTCGAAGGGCGCCCTGGACGTCCAGGTCTACCCGGGCTCCTCGCTGATGAAGACGAACGCCCAGTTCGGCGCCATGCGCAAGGGCGCGCTCGACATGTCGCTCTACCCGAGCCCCTACGCGGGCGGCGAGATTCCAGAACTCAATATCGGCCTGATGCCCGCCCTCGTGACGTCCTACGCGCAGGCCGTGGCGTGGAAGGCGGCCCCGGTCGGCCGCAAGCTCACCGAGATCCTGGACGCGAAGGGCATCATCCTGGTCTCCTGGGTCTGGCAGGCCGGCGGCGTCGCGAGCCGGGAGCGCGCCCTCGTGGCGCCGGCCGACGCCAAGGGGATGAAGGTCCGCGGCGGCTCGCGCGAGATGGACATGATGATGAAGGAGGCCGGCGCGGCCACCCTCTCGATCCCGTCGAACGAGTCCTACGCGGCGATGCAGACCGGCGCCTGCGACGCGGTGATCACCTCCTCCACCAGCCTGATCTCCTTCCGCCTGGAGGAGCTGTCCAAGGCGCTGACCTCGGGGCGCGAGCGCTCCTACTGGTTCATGCTCGAGCCGATCATGATGTCCAAGATCGTGTTCACGGGCCTGCCGAAGGAGCAGCAGGACCTGATCATGGCGGTCGGCACGGAGCTCGAGGCCTTCGGCCAGGCCGGCGCGAAGGAGGACGACACCCGCGTCGAGGAGATCTTCGCGAAGGCCGGCGCCAAGGTCGTCCAGGTCGACGAGAAGTCCCTCGGCCAGTGGCGTGATCTCGCCCGCAGCACGGCCTGGAAGGATTACGCCGCCAAGAACGCGAACTGCGCGGAACTGCTGAAGCTTGCGGAGCAGGTCGCGTGAGCCACGGCTTCGATGCGGCCACCGCCGCCCCGGAGGCGCGCGGCGCCGAGGAGCCCCGCGTTCCGGGCCTCCTCGGCGCCTTCGACCGGGGCATGCGCCTCCTGAACTCGTTGATCCTGGCTATCGGCGGCCTCTGCCTCGTGGCCGCCTGCCTCGTCCTGACCCACAGCGTCGTCGTCCGCTACCTCCTGAAGGAGCCGACGGAGTGGCAGGACGAGATGGCGGTGTTCCTCATCATCGGGGCCACCTTCCTGTCGGCGGCCGGCGTGCAGGCCAAGCGCGGGCACGTCGCGATCGAGGCCCTGACCGGCCTCCTCCCGCCCGCCGCCAACCGAATCCGGCTCCTGCTGGCCGACGTCGTCAGCCTCGCCTTCTGCCTGTTCTTCGCCTGGAAGAGCTGGTCCCTCGATCACGAGGCGTGGGTCGACGGGCAGGTCTCGCAATCGACCTGGGGGCCGCCCCTCTGGATCCCCTACACGCTGATGTCGGTCGGCATGAGCCTGCTGTGCGTCCAGTTCGTCCTCCAGATCGCCGAGGCCCTCGCCTACGGGCCCCGGGCTGCAGGCTGGGCACAGCCCAAGATCGGGCTCGGGGCCGATGTGAATCGCGACATGCACGGGGCGGCCGAGGTCGCGCCCCGGGGACCGGACCCGATGGGTCAGACCGTTTCCGCGAAGGTTGAACGATGAGCACGGCCGCGATCGGTTTCCTGTACGCGGGCGCGACCCTAGGGGCGATGCTCTCGGGCATCCCCATCGCCTTCGCGCTGGGCTTCGTGGCGCTCGCCTTCATGGTGGCGTTCATGCCCGGCGCCTCCCTCGATACGGTGGCGCAGAACGTCTACGAGGAGATGGCCTCCATCACCCTGCTGTCGATCCCGCTCTTCATCCTGAAGGGCGCGGCCATCGGGCGGTCCAAGGCGGGCCAGGATCTCTACACGGCCATGCACGCCTGGATGCACCGCATCCCGGGCGGCCTGGGCATCGCCAACGTCTTCGCCTGCGCGCTGTTCGCCGCCATGGCGGGCTCCAGCCCGGCCACCTGCTCGGCGATCGGCTCGGCCGGCATCCCGGAGATGCGCAAGCGCGGCTACTCGCCGGGCTTCGCGGCCGGGATCATCGCGGCGGGTGGCACGCTCGGCATCCTGCTGCCGCCCTCGATCACCATGATCCTGTACGCGGTGGCGGCCGAGCAGTCGCTCGGGCGGCTGTTCCTCGCGGGCATCGGGCCGGGGCTCCTGCTCGTGGGCCTGTTCGCCGCGTGGTCGATGGTACGCTTCCGCTCGGAATACGCCGCCGCGAAGGTGGCCCTGGAGCGCGGCGGGCCGGCCTCGCCGATCCTGGCGGACGAGCAGTACAGCATGGCGCAGCGCTTCTCGACGCTGCCGCGGGTCCTGCCCTTCGTGGTCCTGCTCACCGGCGTGATGGTGGCGCTGTACGGCGGCTACGCCACACCGTCCGAGACCGCGGGCCTCGGCGGGCTGATGGCCCTGGCGCTGATCGCCGCGATCTACGGCGTCTGGCGCTTCCGCGACGTCACGCCGATCCTGACGGCGACGCTGCGGGAATCGACCATGCTGATGCTGATCATCGGCATGTCGCTGCTCTACGCCTACGTGATGAGCTACCTGCACATCTCGCAGTCGGCCGCCGCCGCGATCGTCGCGATGCAGCTCTCGCCGTGGGTGCTGCTGGTGACCATCCTGGCGCTGGTGATCGCGCTCGGCTTCTTCCTGCCGCCGGTCTCGATCATCCTGATGACGGCGCCGATCATCCTGCCGCCGCTCAAGGCCGCCGGGTTCGACCTCGTCTGGTTCGGCGTGGTGATGACCATCACCATGGAGATGGGCCTGATCCACCCGCCGGTGGGCCTCAACATCTTCGTCATCAAGAACATCGCCCCGGACATCCCGCTCTCGGACATCATCTGGGGCACCCTGCCCTTCGTGATCCTGATGGCGGTGGCGATCCTGATCCTGTGCCTCGTGCCGGGCATCGCGATGTGGCTGCCGGACCTGCTGCTCACGACGACGCGGTAGCTCGATCCACCCGGCCCGTGCGAGGCAGGCCCCTCTCCGCCCGGAGAGGGGCCTGTCGCGTGAGGGGAGGCGGTCGCGCGAGCGCCGCGTCCCGCGCAGCGGCGCCCCGCGCCGGCGCGCTGGCCGGCGCGGCCGGAGCCGCCTATGGCAGCGCGCGCGCCGCCCCGCCCTGATCCCGAGCTTCGGACCGAACCATGAGCCTCGCCTCCGTGCGCGCCTTCTTCGCCGAGAAGGCGCCCGACATCGCCGTCATCGTGCTGGAGACCAGCACCGCGACCGTCGCCGAGGCGGCGGAGGGCCACGGCGTCGTCCCGGCCCAGATCGCCAAGACGCTCTCGATCCGGGTCGGCGATCAGGTCGCCCTGGTGGTGACGCGCGGCGACGCGCGGCTCGACAACCGGAAGGCCAAGGCCGCCTTCGGCGGCAAGGTGCGGATGCTCGACCTCGGCGAGGTCGAGGCGCTCACCGGCCATCCGATGGGCGGCGTCTGCCCCTTCGGCCTGCTGGCGCCGCTGCCGGTCTACTGCGACGTCTCCCTGCGGGCGTTCGACGAGGTGGTGCCGGCCGCCGGCAGCACCCACAGCTCGGTGCGGATCGCGCCGGCGCGGATGGCCGCGCTCACCGGCGCCGCCTGGGTCGATGTCTGCGCGCTGCCGGGCTGAGCGGCGCGGTCAGCGCCGTTCCCGCTCCGCACGAGGCGCGCGCCGTCGACGCAGGATCGCGCGCTTGATCCTGAACGTTCTCGTCCCTCACCCCAACCCTCTCCCGCACGGGAGAGGAGGCATGGCGCCACTGTCTCGACACCGAAGACGCCTTCCCTCCGGACCGTCGCACCACGTGACAGGGTTCGGCCCTAGCGCCCGGTCCAGTTGGGCGGGCGCTTGCCGAGGAAGGCCTCCATGCCCTCGCGGAAATCCTGGCTCATGTAGCACATGAGGATCAGGTCATCGCCGGGATGCGGCGCGCCCTCGGCGCCGGCCTCCTCCTCGGCGAGCCGCCGCAGCCCCTCCTTGGTCGCCTGCATGGTCAGCGGCGCGTGGTTGGCCAAGAGCTGGGCCAGCGTATCGACCCGCTCCGTGAGCGCGATCCGATCGTCGACCACCTCGCCCACGAGGCCGATGGCGAGCGCCTCCTCGGCTCCGACGAGGCGGGCGGTGAAGATGATGTCCTTGACCCGCGCCGGGCCGATCAGGCCGGAGAGCCGCTTGAGGTTGCCCTGGCTCAGGCAATTGCCGAGGGTGCGGGCGATCGGGAAGCCGAAGCGGGCGTCGCGCGTGGCGATGCGCAGGTCGCAGGCCGCCGCGATGGCCGCGCCGCCGCCCGTGCAGGCGCCGGCGATCGCCGCGATGGTCGGCACCCGCAGCCGCTCCAGGGAGCCCAGCACCCTGTCCATGAAGCGCTCGTAGCCCAGCGCGTCCTCGGCGGTGCTGAAGTCGCGGAACTGGGCGATATCGGTCCCGGCCGCGAAGGCCTTGTCGCCCGCACCGGTGATGATCAGCGCCTTGACCGCGGGGTTCCCGGCGATCGCCTCGCAGCAGGTAATCAGGCCCTGGTACATCGCGAAGGTCAGCGCGTTGCGCGCCTGCGGACGGTTCAGGACGATGCGGGCGATGCCGGCCTCGTCGGTGGTGAACAGCAACTCGTCGGTCGCGGGCTTGGCGGTCATGCGCGGCGTCTCCGGGTGGCGGCGTCAGGCCGCGGTCTCGCGGACCACGCCCCGCGCGATCAGCGCGTCGATCTCGGCCGGCGCGTAGCCGGCCTCCGCCAGGATCGCCCGGGAATGCTCGCCGAGCAACGGGGCCGGCCCGTGCACGCGTCCCGGCGTCTCGGAGAACTTCACCGGCAGGCCGAGCGTCTTCATGCGGCCGACCCGCGGGTGATCGACCTCGACCACCATCTCGCGGGCGAGGGTCTGCGGGTCCCGGTGCATCGCGTTCACGTCGAGGACCGGGCCGGCCGGGACGCCGCCGGCTTCCAGCCGGGCGAGCCACTCGGCCGAGCCGTGGGCCCGGAAGATCGGCGCGAGGGTCGCGGCGAGCGCGTGCCGGTTGGCCATCCGGTCGCGGTTGAGCGCGAAGCGCGGGTCCTCGGCGAGGTCGTCGGCACCGATGGCCTTGAGCAGGCGCAGCCAGTTGGTCTGGTTGGCCGCGCCGATCGTGATCCAGCCGTCGGCGGTCTCGAAGGCCTCGTAGGGGGCGTTCAGCGGATGGGCCGAGCCCATCGGCCCGGGCGCGATCCCGGTCGCCATGGCGATGGCCGACTGCCAGTAGGTGTGGGTGATGCCGGCCTCGAACAGCGACGTGTCGACCGCCTGGCCCCGGCCCGTGCGGAGCCGGTTCGCGTAGGCGGCGAGGATGCCCATGGCGGCCAGGATGCCGGCGGTGATGTCGGTGACCGGCGGCCCGCACTTCATCGGCGGACGCCCGGGCCCCTCCCCGGTCACCGACATGAGGCCGCTCATCCCCTGCGCCACGAGGTCGAACCCGGCCCGGTCGGCGTAGGGACCGGTGCGGCCGAAGCCGGAGAGCGAGCAGTAGACCAGCTCCGGGAACTCGACCTTGAGGGTCTCGTACCCGATCCCGAGGCGCTCCATCGTGCCGCCGCGGTAGTTCTCGATCAGGGCGTCCGCGCCCTTGAGCAGGCGCCGCAGGACCGCGACGCCGTCCGGATCCTTCAGGTCGAGGCTGAGTCCGCGCTTGCCGCGGTTCATCATCATGTAGGCCGCGCTCTCGCCCTCGAGGGCGGGCGGGACGGTGCGACGGGTGTCGTCGCCCTCCCTCTTCTCGACCTTGATCACCTCCGCACCCATGTCGGCGAGCATCAGCCCGCAGACCGGCCCGGCCATGATGTGGGCGAGCTCGATCACCCGCATCCCGGCGAGGGGACCCGACCGCTTCATCGTCTCCGCCATCGCGCGCTACTCCCCGGCCGGGACGGTGGCCGCGGGGCCGACCGACGGCGTGACGGGATCCACGAATTCCCGCTCAGGGTGCATCGTGAAGGCCAGCGCGGCGCCGAGCAGGCACAGGCCGATCGAGCCGACGAAGGGCAGCGTCCAGCTCCCGGTCACGTCAACGATGACGCCGAAGACGATCGGCGAGACGATCGCCGCCACGGCGGAGCCGGTGTTCATCAGGCCGCTGGCGGTGCCGGCGTATTTCGGCGCGATGTCCATCGGCACCGACCAGATCGGTCCGATCACCAGTTCCGCGAAGAAGAAGCCGGAGGACAGCAGCAGCGCCACGAGGGTCAGGTCCCGGGTCATGAACACGCCCGCGAGGCTCGCGGCCGCCCCGAGGAAGCCGATCACGATCACCGACAGGCGCGCGAGCTTCACCTTGCCGGTGCGGTGCAGGATCGAGTCGCTGAGCATGCCGCCGACCGTGTCGCCGACGACGCCGGCGAAGAACACGCCCGAGGCGAACAGGGCCGAGTTCTTCAGGTCGAGGCTGTAGTTCTCCTTGAAGAAGCTCGGCAGCCAGCCGAGGAACAGCCACAGGGTCCAGCCGTAGCAGAAATACGTGACGGTGACCGGCAGCATCCGGCGCGTCAGGGCGCCCCACGGCACGCTCTGCTTCGCGCCGACCTGGCGGGGCGGCGGCAGCGTCGCGAGCTCGGCCTCGGTGATCGCCGGATGCTCGGACGGGTCGTCGCGGAAGTACAGCCACCAGATCGCGACCCAGACGAAGCTCACCGCGCCGAGGATGACGAAGCTCGTCCGCCAGCCGAAATGGTAGATCAGGAAGGCCACGATCGGCGGCGCCACCGCGTTCCCGAGCCGCGCGAAGGCGTGGGTGATGCCCTGCGCGAAGCCGCGCCGGCCGGGCGCCGTCCAGTTCTGCATGGCGCGGGTGGCGGTCGGGAAGGTCGCGCCCTCGCCGAAGCCGAGCAGGACGCGCGCCAGGAACAGGCTGACGAGGCCGCCGACCATGCCGGTCAGGATGGTCGCCGAGGCCCAGATCACCCCGCAGGCCAGCAGCGTGCGGCGGGCGCCGAACTTGTCGCCGACCGAGCCGCCGATCACCTGGAAGATCGCGTAGGGGTACGCGAAGGCCGACAGGATCAGACCGAAATCGGTCTTCGACATGCCGAAATCGCGCATGATCTCCGCACCGGCCGTGGCGATGTTCACCCGGTCCAGGTACGTGATGAAGTACATCAGACAGAGCAGGCCGAGCACGCCGTTCGTGGCGCTGAAGCGCTTCGACATCGACCGTTCCTCCCATGGGGGCGCCGCCTCGCGCGGTCGCCGGGCACCTCGGCTCTCGGGCCGGGCGCTCTTTCGTAATGCATTATTCAAACGCGTCGCGCGGCGGAAGGCAACCGCCGACGTGCATCTGGCACGTGAATTCATTCCACGGGGTGCAACTGAAAACGGGGGCCGCCCGGGCCCCCGTCTCGTGTCGGTCGTCGCCGGGAGGCCCCGCGGCGCCGGTCAGGCCGTCGCGGGCCGGAGCTGACCCTGCTCGGCCTCGGTCGGGGTGCCGATCTCCTTGCCGAGCGCCTTTCCGCGCGGTCCGACCCAGCTCCCGACCCACTTGCGCTGCCAGAGGGCGAGGCAACCGAGCACGACCGCGGTGAAGACGGCGTAGCCGACGAAGCCCAGCGAGAACGAGCCGGTATACTGCTTCGACAGGCCCATGACGTTCGGCAGGATCGCGCCGCCGAGCGCGCCGATCTCGCCGATCATCGAGCCGGCCACCGCCGTGTTGGTGGGCCAGCGCAGCGGGACGAGCTGGAACAGCGCGCCGTTGCCGGCGCCGAGCGCCGCGAAGCACAGCATGAACAGGAGCGTCGTGAGCGCCAGCGACGGGGTCGCGGTCAGCGAGAGCAGGGTCGCGATCGCCGCCAGCAGCACCACCGACAGCACCGCGATGCCGCCCATCCGGTCGGCGAAGTAGCCGCCGACGATCCGGATGCCGGAGCCCATGAAGGCCGCCAGCATCGTCAGCCGCCCGGCCTCGACCTTCGTCACCGCGAACTGCTCGTAGAAGAAGGTCGGCAGGAAGTTCGACAGGCCGATGAAGCCGCCGAAGGTGATGACGTAGATCAGCGAGAACGCCCAGCCATCCTTCGTGAACAGGCAGGAGACGTGCTCCTTGAAGGACTGGTGCTCGCAATCCGGCGGCTCCTTGGCGAGCACGATCATGACCGCCAGCGGCAGCAGCATGACGAGGCCCGCGAAGGCGTAGGTGGTCTGCCAGCCGTAGGCCTGGGCCAGCGGCGGGGCGAACAGCACGGCCAGCACGGTGCCGGAATTGCCGGCGCCCGCGATGCCCATCGCCAGCCCCTTGTGTTCCGGCGGGAACCAGCCGGAGCCGAGGGAGAGCGCGACGCCGAAGGACGCGCCGGCGATGCCGAGCAGCACGCCCATGGCGAGCACGTCGTTGTAGGAGGAGACGAAGAGATAGCCGTAGGCCATCGCCAGCATGATCACGACCATCTCGGTGATCGCGGCGTTCTTGCGGCCGATATACTGGGCCAGGACGCCGAGCGGGAAGCGCATCAGCGCACCGGCGAGGATCGGTAGCGAGATCATGAAGCCGGTCTGGGCCGGCGTCAGCTTGTAGGTCTCGGTGATGAACGGGCCCATGGCGCCGTTCAGGACCCAGATGGCGAAGCAGAAATCGAAGTAGAGGAATGCCGCGAACAGCGTCGGGGGGTGACCCGACTTCATCACCGTTTTGAAGCTGGCCATAGCTGGTGCTCGTCGTAAGTGGGCGAACCGCCGTGCGGTCGCTCATGCCGGGGATCCGGACTCACACCGTCCGCTGTTTGGAGCGTCGTTGCTCCGCCGCCGCAGCAGGCGCGGCTGACTGGGCAATGCAGCAAGCGTGCCATCCCGGACGGAGGCCCGCCGACCGGATCGCTCGGCCGTCGCGGCGCCGCGGCCGAACCGCAATCCGCCAAGTCGCTGGCGCCGAGTCGCTGCCGCTCGGCGAGGCAGACGTGCCGAGTAAACGGGCGCTCGCCCGGCGCCCTCACGGATCGGTGAGCGGCGCGGCCGAAATCGTTGCTGCACGAGGGCAACACACGCGGCGAGAAACGATCCGGAAGACCCTGTAAGTTGCCCTTGATGACCGTCAGCAACTTGGCGGTAAAGCGCGACCTTTGCTAAGCCCCGGGATGAGCTGTGCCGCGACTTCGTGCCGGCCCGCTCGCCTGCGCGTCGCGGCAAGCCCCGGCGGCGCCTCCCGAGGAATTCGAACCATGTCCGCCCCGATCCGTCGCCTTCTCCTGGCCGGCTTCACGGTCCTCGCCCTCGCCTCCGCCGCACACGCCCAGGGCCGCGGCCCCGTGGGCGATGCCGGGATCGACGGGTTCGGCGACGACAATCAGCTCTACCAGGATCAGAACGGCGCTCTCTACGTGCGTCGCGGCGGCCGCTACCTGCCCTATACCGGCCGCACCGACTTCGTGCGCCCGGCACCCCCGCCGCCCGCCGCGCAGGCCCCGGTCGCGCCGCCGCCGGCCGCCAACCTGGAGACGGACCCGACGGTCCCGGCACGCCCGGGCAGCGCGCCTGCGGCCGAGGGGCTCTCGCCGCTGGAGGCCGCCAAGGCCAAGGCCGTGCTCCGCGCGCCTGACAACGAGCCGATCGACTACGCCAAGATCTACGGCCCGATCACGGACGACGTGTTCCCGGTCCAGGCATTCAATTACAAGAAGATGAACCCCGCCTTCCTCCGTCAGGAGATCGCCTATCACGGTCCCTACGAGCCGGGGACGATCATCGTCGACCCGCGGGCCCACCAGCTCACCCTGGTCGAGGCCAACGGCCGGGCCCGCCGCTACGGCGTCGGCGTCGGCAAGCAGGGCTTCTCGTGGTCGGGCACCGCGACGGTGAATTCCAAGCAGGCGTGGCCGGACTGGTATCCGCCGAAGGAGATGATCGCCCGCAGCCCGAAGCTCGCCAGCGAGGTCGACAAGCTGCAGAGCGGCCTCGGCGTCGCCGGCGGTCTGCGCAATCCGCTCGGCGCCCGCGCCATGTACCTCTGGCAGGGCAACAAGGACACGCTGTTCCGCATCCACGGAACCCTCGAGCCCTTCTCCATCGGCAAGAGCGTGTCGTCGGGCTGCATCCGGATGATCAATCAGGACGCGATCGACCTGTTCAGCCGGGTCGGCGTCGGCAGCAAGGTGGTGGTGCTGAACTGAGGCCGGGTCTACCGCCCGAGCGCCGCCGGTCCGGGACCGGCGGTCCGCCGGGTCAGGTCAGCCCGCGCCGGTGCTCGCCGAGGATCCGGCGGACCGTCCCGGCCTCGGACCGGTACACCAGGGTCTCGGTCTGGATCTTGTCCGGCCGGAAGCGCACGCCGCGCAGGAGAGCCCCGTCCGTGATGCCCGTGGCGGCCACGATGACGTCGCCGCTCGCGAGATCGGTCAGGTCGTATTTCCGGTCCAGATTCTCGATGCCCATCTCGGCGGCCCGGCGTCGCCGGTCCGGGGTGTCGAGGATCAGGCGTCCCTGCATCTGGCCGCCGATGCAGCGCATCGCGGCGGCCGCCAGCACGCCCTCGGGCGCCGCGCCGGTCCCGAGATAGAGGTCGATGCCCGTCTCCTCGGGGCTCGCCGTGAAGATGATGCCGGCGATGTCGCCGTCCGAGATCAGGCGGACCGCCGCGCCGGCCGCCCGGACCTCGGCCACGAGCGCCGCGTGGCGGGGACGGTCGAGAATCAGCGCGGTGATCTGCTTCGGGTCGACGCCCTTGGCCCGAGCCAGCGCCGCGATGTTGTCGGTCGGGCTGGCGTCGAGATCGACGAGGCCGGGCGGGTAGCCGGGCCCGATGGCGATCTTCTGCATGTAGACGTCCGGCGCGGCGAGGAGCGAGCCGCGCTCGGCCATGGCCATGACGGCGATGGCGCCGGGCATGTCCTTGGCGCAGAGGGTCGTGCCCTCAAGCGGATCGACCGCGATGTCGACCTCGGGCCCTTCCCCGAGACCGAGCTGCTCGCCGATGAACAGCATCGGCGCCTGATCGCGCTCCCCCTCCCCGATCACCACGGTGCCGCGGATCGGCAGGCCGTTGAGTTCGTCGCGCATCGCGTCGACCGCGGCCTGGTCGGCCGCCTTCTCGTCGCCCTGGCCGCGCAATCGGGCGGCGGCGATGGCGGCACGCTCCGTCACGCGGGCCAGTTCGAGGGCGAGCGTGCGCGGGACGCCGCGCGATGCCGGCTTGGGGGCCTCTTCCATGGTTTCCTGCCTCTGGCCGGGTCCGATCTTGGGGTCGGATCCCGGATGGATACCGTCGGATGACGGCCGCGCAGCGTATACGCCGGTTCGCTAATGCCCACTATCCTGCATCAAGCGGTGGGGGGTCACGCGACCGTATGCACTGTTATTCACGCTCGATCCGGATCAGCTGCGGCGGCTCCGCCAGCAGCCCGTCGGCGCCGATGGCGTCGAGGGCGTCGCGGATGTTGCCCTCGGTCGCCGCGTAGGTGATCAGCACCAGCGGCACCGGCCGGCCGGAGCGGCCGCGCGGATCGGCCTCCGGCCCCTCGACGCGGCGCTGCAGGATGCTCTCCAGGGAGATGGATCGCTCGGCCATCCGCTGCGCGACGCCGGCCGCGACGCCCGGCCGGTCATGGACGGTGAGCCGGATGTAGTAGCCGCCCTCGTGACGCTGCATCTCCACGCGCTCGCTGGCGCGCATCGCCGCGGCCGGAACGCCGAAGGTCGGGCGGATCAGGCCGCGCGCCACGTCGGCGATGTCGGCCACCACCGCGGAGGCCGTGGCCTCGCCGCCGGCGCCGGGACCGATGAGCGTGAGCTCGCCCACCGCGTCCGCGTCGATCGTCACGGCGTTCGTCACGCCCATGACCTGCGCGATCGCCGAGGATTTCGGCACCATGGTCGGGTGGACCCGCTGCTCGATGCCGGCCTCGGTCGCCTGCGCGACGCCGAGCAGCTTGATCCGGTATCCGAGCTCGTCCGCCATGCGCAGATCGAGGGGCTGCACCCGGGAGATGCCCTCGACCGACACGCCGTCGGCGTCGACAACGGTCCCGAAGGCGAGGCTCGTCAGGATCGCGAGCTTGTGCGCGGTGTCGAACCCCTCGACGTCGAAGGTCGGGTCCGCCTCGGCGTAGCCCAGGGCCTGCGCGTCCTTCAGGCAGGCCTCGAAGGTCAGCCCCTCGCGCTCCATGCGGCTGAGGATGTAGTTGCAGGTGCCGTTGAGGATCCCGTAGACGCGGGAGACCGCGTTGCCCGGCAGGCCCTCGCGCAAAGTCTTGATCACCGGGATGCCGCCGGCCACCGCCGCCTCGAAGGCGAGGGCCACGCCCTTCGCCTCGGCCTGCGCGGCCAGGGCGGCGCCGTGGCGCGCCAGCAGCGCCTTGTTGGCGGTCACCACCGGCTTGCCGGCCGCGAGCGCCGCCTCGACCACGGCCTTGGCCGGTCCCTCGGCGCCGCCGATCAGCTCGACCACGCAGTCCACGGATTCCGACCGGGCGAGCGCCATCGGATCGTCGAACCACGCGATGCCGGACAGGTCGAGGCCGCGGTCCCGGCCGCGGTCGCGCGAGGAGACCGCGGTGACGCGGATGTCGAGGCCCGCCGCAGCGAAGGCGGCGCGGCGGCGCTCGACCATCCGGACAACGGACGCACCGACGGTCCCGAGTCCGGCGATCCCGAGGCGAAAGCTCACTGTCATGACCCCTTCCGTGCCCGGGCGACCGCGATGGGCCGGGCGCCCGATGCGGCGCACTTCTGCAAGAATTCCGCCCCGCCCGCAAGGAATTGGCCCGGGACCGCGGGGCGTGTCACCCGGCGGTCTTCCGGTGGCGGATCGCCGTCGCCACGAGGGCGTACAGGACGACGGCGTTCAGCACGTGCCAGAGCGGGTGCGTGCCGGTCGGCAGCAGCGCGCAGGCCGCCCGGTCGCCGGTTCGCGCCGCGAGCGAGATCAGGAAGAGCAGGCCGATGCCGGCGAGCCGCCGCCCGGTCCCGACGAAGCGCTCCTCCGGCCGCCGCGCGGCGGCCCAGGCGACGCCGAACAGCGCCAGCAGGGCGGGCAGGTAGTCGACCGAGCCGTTGGTGAGCCGCGCGACGTCGAGGCCGGTCAGCCCGTCGAGCAGGGGCGTGAGCGCGAATCCGAGGAGCGCGAAGCCGCCCGTCGCCGCCGCGACCCGGACCGGCGCCAAGCGCAGGAAGCGCGAGAGGGCCAGCGCCAGATAGGCGTAGATGAACAGCGCGATCGGGACGACGTCCGCGAGCATCGCCCAGTAGACCGCCAGGGTGTGGAACAGGAACGAGCCGACGCCCACCACGGCGATCAGGGCCGCCAGCCCGAGGCAGGTCCGGTCCGGCGGATCGGTGACGGCGGCGCGCCGCGCCGCGGCGGCGGCCAGCAGAAAGGCCGCGTTCGACAGCGCGTTCGCGGGCTCGGCCCAAAAGTCCGGCCCGCCCCGCTCGCAGTAAGCCGACACCGGCTCGAACCAGTTCATCCGTCGACCCTACTTCCCCGTCCTTGCGCCGGGATGGCCTTGTCAGCGCGACGCGAAGCGCGGATGACGGCCGGGCGGCGACCGGAAGCGAGGCGATGCGGATCACCACCTGGAACGTCAACTCGATCAAGCAGCGGCTCCCGCACCTCCTCGGCTTCCTGGAGGAGGCGCGGCCCGACGTGGTCTGCCTGCAGGAGCTGAAATGCCAGGACGAGGCCTTCCCGCGCGCCGACATCGAGGCGGCGGGCTACGCGGTCGAGACGCTGGGCCAGAAGGCCTATAACGGCGTGGCGCTGCTGGTCCGGGCGCCGCTGGCCATGTCGGAGATTCGGCGCGGGCTGCCGGGCGACGCCGCCGACGAGCAGGCCCGCTACATCGAGGCGCTGATCTCGGGCGCGGACACCCGCCCGGTGCGCGTGGCGTCGATCTACCTGCCGAACGGCAACCCGGTGGACAGCCCGAAATACCCGTACAAGCTCGCCTTCATGGAGCGGCTGCGGCTCCACGCCCGGGCGCTGCTGGACGATGAGATCGCGGTGGTGCTGGCGGGCGACTACAACGTCATCCCGGAGGCGGCCGACGCGGCCGATCCGGAGGCGTGGCGCTCCGACGCCCTGTTCCTGGGGACGACCCGGGCGGCGTTCCGGGCGATCCTCGCCGAGGGCTACACCGACGCCCTGCGCGCCTGCGACCCGCGCGACGGGCTCTACACCTTCTGGGACTATCAGGCCGGGTGCTGGCAGCGGAATGCCGGCATCCGCATCGACCATCTGCTGCTCTCGCCGCAAGCCGGCGACCGCCTGGTCTCGGCCTCGGTCCAGAAGCACATGCGCGGGCTCGACAAGCCGTCGGACCACGTGCCGGTGACGGCGGAGCTGGCGGCCGGTTAGAGCCGCGATCGGGGGGAACGACGATGATCATCTACGGCAGCAGCGTGTCGCCCTACGTGCGCAAGGTGCTCGCGGCGCTCTACGAGAAGGGCGTCGCCTTCGAGCATCGCCCGGTCGGCTTCCACGCGGCGGATCCCGGCTTCCGCGCCGCGAGCCCGATGGGGAAGATCCCCGCGATGGAGGATGCCGGGTATCGCCTCGCCGATTCGAGCGCCATCGTGGACTATCTCGAGCGGCTGCACCCGGCGCCCGCGCTAATCCCCGAGGACGCGCGGGACGCCGCCCGCGCCCGCTGGTTCGACAAGTTCGGCGAGTGCGAGCTGACCCGGCAGGTGCTGGTGCCGTTCGTCGAGCGCTTCCTCAAGCCCCGCCTGTTCAAGGTCGAGGGCGACGAGGCCCTGGCGCAGCGGACCGTGGACACGGCGCTGCCGCCGCTGTTCGACTACCTCGAATCGCAGATCGACGGGCCCTACCTCGTCGGCGGCCGGTTCGGCATCGCCGACATCGCCGTGGCGGCGCCGTTCCACAATCTGCGGCTGGCCAAGGTCGCGGTCGACGGCGCCCGGTGGCCGAAGCTCGCCGACTGGGTGGCGGCGACGCTGGAGCGGCCGTCCTTCACCGCGGCGATCGCCGCGGCGAAGAGCTGAGGCCGCTCAGCGCCGCTTGCACAGTCGAGGGCGGCTCAGCGCCGCTTGCGGATCGAGCCCACGGTCTGGAGCTGCGTCTGCGCCTCGGCGCGGTCGTCCTCGCTGGCGGCCGCCCAGTTCTTCTCGTAGAGCGCGACGATCCAGTCGTCCTTGCGGCTCTCGGCGCCTTCCCGGGCGAGCGAGAGCCACATCAGGCCGCGCACCCGCTGGACCGGGATGCCGCCCAGGCCGTTGACCAGCATGTCGCCGAGCAGCGCCTGCGCCGGGTGGTGGCCCTTCTCGGCGGCGAGGTTGAACCAGCGCGCGGCCTGCCGCGGGTCGGCCTCGACGCCGGTGCCGTCGAGGTAGAGCCGGGCGAGATTGTACTGCGCGTTGGGGTCCCCGTAGTAGGACGCCGCGTAGTTGAACATGTCGTAGGCGCGCTCGGGATTGGGGCGCACGTAGGTGCCCTTGATCCCCTCCAGGAAGTAGGTGCCCAGAGCCGTGAAGGCGCTGCCCAGGACCGCCGAGTTCTGCGGATCGGGCCCGTCATCGGTGCTGGCGTCGGCGATCCGCGAGAAGAACTCGAACGCCTTCAGGTCGTCGTGCGGGACGCCGTCGCCGTCGGCGTACATCCGGCCGAGCTTCCACAGCGCAAGGGCGTGGCCCTGGCCGGCCGCGTACTCCAGCGCGCGGGCGGCGCCCTGCTTGTCGCCGGCATTGTACTCGCGCATGCCGGCGCGCAGCGCGTCCTTGGCCGAGCGGTAGCTCTTGTCGGCGACCGGGACCTGCACGGGCGTGCGGACATTGGCGTCGAGGGCGCGCGACGGCGCGACCGGCAGCGCGACCAGGGCGAGCGCCCAGGCCGCCACCGCGAGGCCGCCGACGGACCGGAACCGACCGGGATCGGCCCCGGCCGGCGCCCTGCGCCGGCTGAGGTCAGTCCTAGACGTCCGCATAGCTCTGCGTCTCCTTGGCACCTCCCGGATGGGTGACGGCGCCGTACAAGGCCGGGCCGACGCCCTGCGCGTATTTCCAGAGGTAGCCGGAGGTCGCGGTGTTGGGCCGCGCGGTCCAGGCCTTGCGTCGCTCGGCCAGCTCCGCGTCCGACAGGGCGACGCTGAGCGTGCCCTGGATCGCGTCGAGGGTGATGACGTCGCCGTCGCGCAGCAGCCCGATCGGGCCGCCCACGGCGGCCTCGGGGCCGACATGCCCGACGCAGAAGCCCCGGGTCGCGCCCGAGAAGCGCCCGTCGGTGATCAGCGCGACCTTGTCGCCCATGCCCTGGCCGTAGAGGGCCGCGGTGGTCGACAGCATCTCGCGCATGCCGGGGCCGCCCCGCGGGCCCTCGTAGCGGATCACGAGGACGTCGCCCTCCTCGTAGCTGCGGGCCTGCACGGCCGCGAAGCAGGCCTCCTCGCCGTCGAACACGCGGGCCGGGCCGGTGAAGACCTGCTTCTCGGCGGGGATGCCGGCGACCTTCACGATCGCGCCCTCGGGGGCGAGGTTGCCCTTGAGGCCGACGACGCCGCCGGTCGGGGTGATCGGCCGGTTCGCCGGATAGACCACGTCCTGGTCCGGGTTCCAGGTCACCCGGTCCATGTTCTCCGCGATGGTGCGGCCGGTGACCGTCAGGCAGTCGCCGTGCATGAAGCCGTGGTCGAGGAGCGTCTTCATCAGCAGCGGGATGCCGCCGACCTCGAACATGTCCTTGGCGACGTAGCGCCCGCCGGGCTTCAAGTCGGCGATGTAGGGCGTGCGCCGGAAGATCTCGGCCACGTCGAACAGGGTGAACTCGATGCCGCACTCGTGGGCGATCGCCGGCAGGTGCAGCGCCGCGTTGGTGGAGCCGCCCGAGGCCGCCACCACCGTGGCGGCGTTCTCCAGCGCCTTGCGGGTGACGATGTCGCGCGGGCGGATGCGCTTCTCCAGGAGCTCCATCACCTTCTCGCCGGCCGTGGCGCAGAACTTGTCGCGGATCTCGTAGGGGGCCGGGGCTCCGGCCGAATAGGGCAGCGCCAGGCCGATCGCCTCGGAGACGGTCGCCATGGTGTTGGCGGTGAACTGCGCGCCGCAGGCGCCGGCCGACGGGCAGGCGACCTGCTCCAGCTCGTCGAGGTCCTCGAGGCTCATGTCGCCGACGGCGACCTTGCCGACCGCCTCGAACAGGTCCTGGACGGTCACGGGCTTGCCGCGGAACGAGCCGGGCAGGATCGAGCCGCCGTAGATGAAGATCGAGGGCACGTTCAGCCGGACCATCGCCATCATCATGCCGGGCAGCGACTTGTCGCAGCCCGCGAGGCCCACGAGGGCGTCGTAGGCGTGGCCGCGCATGGTCAGCTCGACCGAGTCGGCGATGACCTCGCGCGACGGCAGCGACGCGCGCATGCCGCCATGGCCCATGGCGATGCCGTCGGTGACGGTGATCGTGCAGAACTCGCGCGGCGTCCCGTTGGCGGCGGCGACCCCCTTCTTCACCGCCTGCGCTTGGCGCATCAGCGAGATGTTGCAGGGCGCGGCCTCGTTCCAGCAGGAGGCGACACCCACCAGCGGCTGGTGGATCTGCTCACGGGTCAGGCCCATGGCGTAGAGGTAGGAGCGGTGCGGGGCGCGGTCGGGCCCCTCTGTGACGTGGCGACTCGGCAGCTTCGACTTGTCGTTCAAACGCGTCACCATGACTTCAGACCAAGCCTTCGCAGCCGATCCCGAGGGTGCGTTGAACCGCGGCGCGTCGCCGTTCGCGAGGCGCCGGGAGATCCGTCCGCGTGCTCGGGAAGTCCTCGTTTCCGAACGGTAAACCGTTGTCGAATTTGCCGTTTACCGCGGATGTTGAGGTGGGCCCGGACTATGGCGGGATCGCGGCGTTTACGGGCAGGTCTCGGGGCGGAGCGGGGATCGTTTTACGGTGTTGCGACCCCGCCACAGCCACGCTTGCGGCCATTTCGGCGGTGACGACAAGATGAAGGACAATGGCCCGGCGCTAACGGGGCGCTTCTCCGAGACGCAACTTGTCTTCGGGCAAGCCGAGGATCTCCGGGCCGCGATCCGGGCGGGACGCGGCAATCCGGCACCCGGAAAGTCGCTGTATCACTATCCCTGCGCGGGACCGGCGCCGGCAATACGCCGACCGACGGGCGGAACGACATGTCGCGCCGCCGCCGCGGCGGGTCCGGCGCGCCAATCTGCTTGCGCGCCGCGCGGTCCTCGCTCGCGCGGAACGGCGGGTCCGGCGCGCGTCCGTGGCGGCGTCGCGGGCCTGATCGAATGGAGCCCGCGTGCCGCTCATCGCGGCCGACGCGCCGCTCTTCGCCGACGCGGGCCGGGATCGGGCGTCCTGCACCGGCATCCGCTTCGCCGCGGCGCGGCCGGGATCACGGGATCACAGGACGACGTGATCCCGGCCGGATCCGCGCTCAGGCCGCTCCGGCGTGCGGCGCCGGGATCTCGGTCGAGATGGCGTCCACCGTGCGCGGCATCGGGCTGCCCTGCCCGTCCGCGCGCTGGATCCGGACCTGCTGATTGACCGGCTGCATGTTGCCGAAGGGCGTCGAGAAGGCGATCTCCGCGGCGTCGCGCCCGACGCCGATCCGCACTAGCCCGTCGAGGTCGGCCTGCCGGGTGGCGTCGAACAGCCACCAGCGCCCGTCGAGATAGGCTTCGAACACCGCGTGGAAGTCGCTCGGGACGAGGCCGTGGGCGTAGCAGCTCACGAACCGGGCCGGGATCCCGAGCGCCCGGCAGAAGGCGGCGCCGATATGCGCGAAGTCGCGGCAGACGCCGGCGCGCTTCAGGAGCGACTCGTGGGCGGTCGTCTCGCCGTCGCTGGAGCCGGGCTGGTAGGCGATGTGGTCGTGGATCCAGTTGCAGATCTGGTTCACGCGCGCGTGGCCCTTGGGGAGCGCCCCGAACTCGGCGAGCGCGAAGGGCGTCAGCCGGTCCGATGAGACGAACCGGCTCGGCAGCAGGAACGGCAGGATGTCGAGGGGCAGCTGCCCGATGGGCGTCTCGTTGACGGTCGCCGGGTCGGCCCGGTGCACGGTCAGGTCGACCTCGGCATTGTACTCCAGCGCGAACTGACCGGTCGGGACGTTGACCGCGAGATAGCGGTTCTGGAGGTCGGGGGTCGTGTAGAGATCGCGCTTGAGGTTCGGCGTCAGGACCAAGCTCTCGCTCAGGATCTCGACGCTCTTCAGCTTCGCTACCTCCAGATTGAAGATGAAGGTGGTGTCCGAGAGGATGTTGTAGGACAGGCTGCAACCGAGGGTGTAGCGCATCGGATCTCCTTGCCGGATGACGGCCCATCCGCCGTCCAAGCAAGGGGCGCGCCCGATTGTCGGTTCCGGCTCGATCGGGGAGTCGCGGGCGAGACGGGGGCGCCGCGTGCGTCGGACGGCGCCACCGTCATCGCGAGCGCAGCGAAGCGAGCCAGGGCGGCGCGACATCGCCGGGCACATAGTGCGTCCCTGGATTGCTTCGCTTCGCTCGCAAGGACGGTTGAAGCGATCGATACGGTGTCAGCCGCGCTCGGCGGCATCCCTCGGGAGCAGCAGCACCGTCAGAGAGCGCACGCCCTGCGCGCCGTGGATGAGGACGCCCTCAATGTCGGCGGTGGCCGACGGGCCGGTATGCAGCACCGCGTAGGCCGAGCGGCCGAATTCCGGCCGGCGGTAGGCCGCCTGCACGTTCGGTACGATGTCGGCCGGGTCGAGCAGCACGACGAGGTGCTGCGCGAGATAGGCGACGGCGTTGACGATCAGCTGGTCCTGCGTGAACAGCACCGAGCCGGTCTCAGCGATGCCGAACACCGCGCGGACCACCGCCACGTCCACGTCCTCGACCTCCTGGGGCGCGCGCACGCTCCGCAGGTCGCGGTTGCCGGTCAGCTCCGGCACCGCGGAGGCGATAACTTTGGCGGCGTCGAGGCGCTCGCGCACGCCCGCGAACACGTCGCCGGCACCGGGCTCGGTCACGCGGCCGCCCATGCGCTTCAGCCGCTCGCCGAACTCGGCGACCAGGTTCTCGCCGACGAGCGGCGCGAACAGCGGCACCTCCGGCAGCGGGAAGTCGCCGGCCGGCCGGTTCCTGCGGATGCCGTCGAGGATCGCGTCGCGGGCGCTCATCGACCCGTGTCCTTCATGCGGTTCTGCTTGTACCAGGCGTGGAAGGTCTGGCGCGGCGCGTCGGGCATCTCGCGCTTCTTCCCCCAGGTGTTGAGCGGGTTGTAGACCGCGAAGCGCGGCAGGGCCTTCAGGGCGGAATCCGCCGCGCCGATCGCCGCCCGGTAGGCGGCCGGGCGCGAGAGCACGGCGCCTGCGGCCTTCATCATGCCCTGCTTGAGAGCCGGAATCTGGTGCTCCTCGACCAGCACCTTCCGCCACGCGAAGATCTGCTCGTGGATGTTGATCTTCACCGGGCAGACGTTGGTGCACGAGCCGTTCATCGTCGAGGAGAACGGCAGCGTCGAGTATTTCCGCTTGTTGAAGGTCGGATCGATGATCAGACCGATCGGCCCCGAATAGGTCGCGCCGTAGGAGAGGCCGCCCGAGCGCCGGTAGACCGGGCAGGTGTTCATGCAGGCGCCGCAGCGGATGCATTTCAGCGAGGTCCAGAACTCCTCCATGCCGAGGCGCTCGGAGCGGCCATTGTCGACCAGAACCATGTGCATCTCGGTGCCCGCGCGGGGGCCGCGGAAATGCGAGGTGTACTGGGTGATCGGTGAGCCCAGCGCCGAGCGCGACAGCAGGCGGATGAACACCCCGAGGTGCTCGACCTTCGGGATGATCTTCTCGATGCCGATGGAGTGAATCTGCAGCGGCGGCACGTTGCCGGACAGGTCGGCGTTGCCCTCATTGGTGCAGGTCACGACCGTGCCGGTCTCGGCGATCGCGAAGTTGCATCCGGTCATGCCGGCATCGGCCTTCAGGATGTAGGGCCGGGTGGTCTCGCGCTGGCTCTCGGCGAGGTAGTGCGCGTCGTCGTTGTCCGGATCGGTGCCGAGCGTCTTGGCGAAGACCTCGGCCACGTCCATCCGGGTCTTGTGGACGGCCGGCGCCACGACGTGGCTCGGCTCCTCGTTGTCGAGCTGCTGGATCCGCTCGCCGAGATCCGTCTCGATGACCTCGATGCCGTTGGCCGCCATGTGGTGGCGGAAGCCGCACTCCTCGGTGAGCATCGACTTCGACTTCACCAGCGTCTTCGCGCCGTGGCTCCGCAGGATGTCCAGCACGATCCGGTTGTGATCGGCGCCGTCCTTCGCCCAGTGCACGTGGACGCCGTTAGCCTTCGCGGCCGCCTCGAACTGCTCGAGGTACCGGTCGAGGTGGCTCAGCGTGTGGGTCTTGATCTGCGAGGCGAGCTCGCGCAGCTCCTCCCACTCCGGGATGCCGTGCGCGGAGGCGTCGCGCTTCTTGCGCAGGTCCCACAGGCGCTCGTCGTGGGCGGCCTGGTGCAGCGGCGCCGCGAGGAAGCGCTCGGCGGCCTCCGACTGGTTGATCGGCCGGTCGCCCCGGATCTTCGCGCCGCGCGGCTGCGGCTCCCGGGTCTGCGGGGCGCGGATCGGCTTCGAAGCGGCTTCCGCGTGCTGGAGACGCCGGCCGTCCGGCGCCCGCTCGCTCTCGTCGTGGCCGGCCCGCACCTCGGGGTGGATGACGCCTTCGCGCTCGCGGGGGTTGAGGTCCTCGGCGCTCATGCGGCGGCTCCGTTCAGCACCTGCGCGATGTGGATGTACTTGAGCGGCAAGCCGAGCCGTTCGGCGCAGCCCTTCTGGTGCATGAGGCAGGAGGAATCCGCCGAGACGACGTAGGCGGCCCCGGCCCGGTTCTGATCGGCGACCTTGTCGTAGCCCATCTTCGCCGAGACGGCGGGCTCGAACACCGAGAAGGTGCCGCCGAAGCCGCAGCACTCGTCCGGCCGGGCGAGGTCGACGAGCTCGACCCCCTTCACGAGGCGCAGCAGGTCGAGGGGCTTGGAGTAGTAGGGCTGCACCAGCTCGGTCGGCCGCGCGTGGTGGATGCCGCGCAGGGCGTTGCAGTTGGTGTGGTAGGCGACCTTGTGGGGGAAGTTCGCCCAGGGCAGGTCCTCGACCTTCAGCACGTCGTGCAGGAACTCCACGAGCTCGTAGGTACTGGCGCGGACGTGCCGGACCTCGTCGGTCTGCGGGATCGCCGTCAGGTGCTCGCGCACCTGGTGAACGCAGGAGCCCGACGGGGCGACGATATAGTCGAAGCCGGAGAAGTTCTTGACGAACAGCGCCTCGGTCGCGGCGGCCTCGGCGTGGCAGCCGGTGTTGGTCATCGGCTGGCCGCAGCAGGTCTGGTCGAACGGGTACTCGACCGTGCAGCCCAGGCGCTCGAGGAGCTCCAGGGTGGCGATCCCGACCTCGGGCTCGAAGGCGTCGACGTAGCACGGCACGAACAGGCCGACCCGCATGGTCCGGCAACTCCCTGGATACCCCGGCCCGGCGGCCTGGAACGGTTCAAGACTGACCGAGGGTCTACCGGAAGGGGCGGCCCTTGGCGAGGTCGCCCGCTGCGGCACCGTGCCCGCTGTAACCGGGGAGTTTTCCTGGGAAGCGATGCCGCGCGCTTGATTTCCGACGCCTCAGAGTCGAAGGACGTCTGGAAGCGTTCCGAAGAGATCATCACCATGGAAGAACTGCTCGCCCGCGTCACCACCCGCACCGGGCTCGACGCCGCGACCGCTCAGACCGCCATCGGGCACATCCTGGCCTTCCTGCAGAAGGAAGGGCCCGCGGCCGAGGTCGGCCAGCTGCTGGCGGCCCTGCCGGGCTCCGAGGCGCTGATCGCCGAGTCGAATGCCGGCGAGAGCGGCGGCGGCGGGCTAATGGGCATGCTCGGCGGGATGATGGGCGGCGGCGGCGTCATGGCGCTCGGCCAGAAGCTGATGGCCGCCGGTGTGCCGATGGGTCAGATGCAGCCCCTCGGACAAGAGCTGTTCGCCTTCGGCCGCGAGAAGGTCGGCGAGGACGCGATGGGCCCGATCATCGGCTCGATCCCGGGGCTGAACCAGTTCGTCTGACCGCGGGCCGGTGTGCGCGGCCGCACTGCATTCGGGTGACGCCTGGACGAAAGTAAAAAAGAGGTTGCGGAGCGAAAGCTTGACGGAACCTGTCCACGCGATCCCCGTTATTGGGGATGTGGCCCGGATCGACGCCTTCGGCAGTGTCCGGTACCGCACTCAAGCAGGCCGGCCATGCCCGTCTTCGAAGCCAAGAACCTGGACAGCGAGTTCGAAGGGCAGTCCCTGCTCGCTGCCATCCTGCACCCGACCCGCGCGGCGCAGACCCGGGCCCTGAGGCACGGTCGCCGGCGCGCTGAGCGCGCGGCGGCCCTGGCCGATCCGATGACGATCGAGCCGCGCTTCCCGATCGCGCCCGGCGAGCTGGCGCCGACCGGGTTCACGGGCCGCTGAGGGCTACCAAGCCTGCGCGGTGACGAGGCCCTGGCGGGTCACCACCACCCATTCCCGACCGTGGCGCTCGACGCCCTCGACGCGGCCGACGCCCGGGATGACGTCGCCGGGCGCGACCTCGACGAGGCGGCGCCGGCGGTTCTCCAGGATCGCGGTGCCCTCGTAGACGTCCCGCAGGGCCCAGCCCTCGATCACCGGAGGCTTGTCGGACGCGGCCGGCTTCTGCTTGGGCTCGCTCACCTTGGCGTCCGCGACCTTGACCTCGGGCTTCGCCTCGGCGGCGCGGGCGGGCTCGCCGATGCTGCCGGTCTGGGTCGGCTCCGCCTTCGCGGCGGCCGGAGTCGCGGCCGCGCGGCGGTCGAGCTGCGCGGCGAGGCCGCTGAGGCGGGTGTTGTGGTCGCGCTCGACCTGCTCGAGCCGCTCGCCGAGGGTTGTGACCTTGCCGTTCAGGCTCTTGTCGACCAGCGCCAGGCGCTCGCCGAGGGCGGTGCTGCGGCTGGCCGCCTCCTTCCGCGCCACGTCGGTCGAGGCGCGCAGGTCGGCGAGCACGGTGTGGAGCTGCGCGATGTCGGCGGCGAGGCGCACGGTCTCGGTGCGGCCGGCATCGAGCGTCGTCTCGAGGGCCGCGAGCGCGTCGGGCCGGACCGAGGCCGGGCGGGAGAGCGCCATCACGCCCCCGCCCAGGAGGACGCCCAGCGCGAGGGCAGCCCCCGGGATCGCGAACCGCTTCGGATCCAGGCGCGCCAGCGACGCCAGCGCGAACTTCCCGCCAGCCGGCGAGGCCGCGGTCTCGGTCCCGGCGGCCGCGGCGTCGGTCTTGCCGGTCACCGCGGCCTTGAGCAGGTCGGCCGGCGAGATGCCCTGGGAAACGCCCTGCTTGGCTTCGATCTTCGTCATCGCCCCGAACTCCGCACGCGGCCTCGCGCTGCAAGCGTTCGTTAAGGACGTTTGTTTACGAAACCCTTACCGCACGCCCGTGGCTCAGGCCGCCAGCCCGCGCTTCTTCAGGATCGGCTCGATGCTCGGCATCCGCCCGCGGAAGGCCGTGTAGGCCTCGCGCGGGTCGCGCAAATTGCCGGCCCCGTACACGAAGGTCCGCAACCGCTTCGCCGTCTCCGGATCGAAGATGTCGCCGGCCTCGCGGAACGCGTCGAACGCGTCCGCGTCCAGCACCTCAGACCAGAGGTAGCTGTAGTATCCGGCGGCGTAGCCGTCCCCAGAGAAGATGTGGGCGAAGTGCGGCGTCCGGTGCCGCATGCTGATCTCGGCCGGCATGCTGATCCGCCGCAGCGCCTCGGCCTCGAAGGCGGGCACGTCGAGACCGCCCTCGCCTTCCGCCGAGAGGTGCAGGGTCATGTCGACGATCGCCGAGGACGTGTACTCCACGGTGGCGAAACCCTGGTTGAAGGTCCGCGCGGCGAGCAGCTTCCGCAGCAGGGCGTCGGGCATGGGCTCGCCCGTGCGATGGTGGCGCGCGTGGGTCCGCAGGACTTCCGGCTGCTCCAGCCAGTGCTCGTAGAGCTGCGAGGGCAGCTCCACGAAGTCGCGCGACACCGCCGTCCCCGACAGGAGCGGGTAGGTCACGTCCGAGAGCAGCCCGTGCAGGGCGTGGCCGAACTCGTGGAACAGGGTGCGCGCGTCGTCGAAGGACAGCAGCGTCGCCTCGCCGTCCGGCGCCTTGGCGAAGTTCATGACGTTGACGATGATCGGCGTGACCGTCCCGTTCAGGCGCTCCTGCGAGCGGAAGGCGCTCATCCAGGCGCCAGACCGCTTCGAGGCGCGGGCGAAGTAGTCGCCCAGGAACAGGCCGACCTCGGACCCATCGGGATTGCCGACCCGCCAGACCCGGACATCGGGATGGTAGCGCGGCACGTCGGCGAGTTCCGTGAAGGTCAGACCGAACAGCCGCGAGGCCGTGTCGAACGCCGCCTGGATCATCCGCTCCAGCGGCAGGTACGCCTTGATCTCGCTCTCGTCGAGGTCGTGCTCGGCGCGCCGCACCTTCTCGGCGTAGTGCCGCCAATCGTGCGCCTGGAGGGCGAAGTTGTGGCCCTCCGCCTGGATGGTGGCCTGGAGACGGTCGCGCTCCTCCGCCGCCCGCGCGCGGGCCGGCGTCCACACGTCCCGCAGCAGCCCGGTCGCCGCGTCCGGGCTCGCCGCCATCGTGTCGTCGAGGGCGAAATGGGCGAAGCTCTCGAAGCCGAGGAGCCGCGCCCGCTCGGCGCGCAGCCGGATGATCTCCGCGATGATCGCCCGGTTGTCGGTCGCGCCGCCGTTCTCGCCGCGCCGCGTCCAGGCCGCGTAGGCGCGCTCGCGCAGGTCGCGCCGGGTCGAGCAGACCAGGAACGGCTCGATCAGCGAGCGGGACAGGGTGATGACGTGCCCGTCGAGGCCGCGCTCCTTCGCGGCGCTCTCGGCCGCGGCCCGCAGGAACGGCGGCAGGCCGGCCAGATCCTCCTCGCCCTGCAGCGGCAGGGTGAAGCTGCTCTCGTCGGCCAGGAGGTTCTGGCTGAACGTGGTCCCGAGCTCCGACATGCGCGCCGCGATCTCGGCGATGCGGGCCTTGTCCTCGGGCCCGAGATCCGCACCCGAGCGGCGGAAGCGGATCCGGTACCGGTCGAGGACCCGGCGCTGCTCCGCGCTCAGGCCCTCGGCGTCGATCGCCGAGATCCGGGCCCAGAGCTCGGGGTTGAGGTAGATGGCGCTGCCGTGCCGGGCGAGCTTCGGCCCGATCTCCCGCTCGATGGCCTGCAGCTCGGGGTTCGTGTGGCTGCCTGTCAGGTTGTAGAACACGCCGGCGACGCGCTCGAGGGCGAGGCCGGCCCGCTCCATCGCCTCGACGGTGTTGCCGAAGGTGGCGGGAGCGGACTCACTCGCGATGGCGCGGATCTCGGAATCGTGCGCCGCCAGGGCGGCGTCGAACGCGGGCCGGTAGTGCTCCGGCCGGATCCGCTCGAACGGCGGGAGGCCGTGCGGGGTGCTCCACTGCGCCTCGCGGAAGGGATTGTCCGGCGGCAGGCTCGGGAGCCCGGCATCAGCTGCGTCCGACATGCAGTCCTCGATCTCGACGTCCACGCGACGGCGCGATCGTCCGCGCCGCAGGTGCGCCGACATGGGGTGTGCCGGCGCGATCCGGAAGACAGTGGTCCGATCGGCGCGGCCGTCAACCGGGTCCGGGCGATCCGAATGGCGTCTCGCCCGTTGTAGAGGCCAACGCCCACGCTTCGAGGCCCCATGCCGGGACGCAGCCTGTCGATCCTCCGATCCGCGACGCTCCTGGCGGGCGGCGCCCTCGCCGCGGGGCTCGCCCTCCCGGCCACGCCGGTCGGCGCCGTCGAGACGCCGGCGGCCACGGTGCCGACGCCCCCGCCGCTGCCGCCGGAGCGCCCCGAGGCGCTGAAGCCGCCCGTCGCCGAGCCGGCGCCACCGACGCCGCCGGCGCGGCCGCCCGAGCTGAAACCTGCCGCGGCTGAGCCGAGCAAGGAGCCGAGCAAGGAGCCGGGCAAGCACTTGGCCCGAGAGCCTTCGAGGGAGAATGGCCGGGACAAGCCGCCGGAGTCCGGGCAGGAAGCCGGGAAGGAAGCCCCGAAGGAAAGCGCGAAGGAGACAGCGAAGCCCGAGATCCCCTCACCGCCGCCAGCGCCGCCCGCGCGGCCGCCCGAGCTGTCGGGCGCGGCCGCCCTGGCGCTCAAGGTGACACCGCCGGACGATTCCGCCTGCCGGACGCGCCTCAAGCGTCTCGGGGTCGAGTTCGAGCCGCTGCCGGCGATCTCCGAAGGCCAGTGCACCGCGCCGCTGCCGCTCAAGGTGACGAAGTTCGCCGACGGGGTGGTGCTGCCGCAGGGCGCCACGCTGACCTGCCGGACCGCCGAGGCGCTGGCGCGCTGGGTCACGGAGGTGCAGATCGAGGCCGATCGAACGCTGAAGCACCCGCTGATCGCGCTCGAACTCGGCGGCTCCTATGTCTGCCGGGGACAGAACCACGACGTCGACGCCAAGCTCAGCGAGCACGCCTTCGCCAACGCCGCCGACATCATGGGCTTCGCCTTCGCGGGACGCGCGAGCATCCCCGTCAAGGCGATGCCGGACGGTTCCGAGGAGGCACAGTTCCTCGGCGCGGTGCGCGCCAAGGCCTGCGGCTTCTTCCGCACCGTCCTCGGCCCGGGCTCGAACGCCGCCCACGCCAACCATTTCCACCTCGACGAGCGCGAGCGTAACGGCGGTCACCGCCTGTGCCAGTAGAACCGGGTGGAACGTTCCCGCAGGTCCGGCATTTCTCGGCTCGAGAGCGCGTCCGCTCCCCGGAATGACGACGGCGATGATCCCGAAACCTTGGCGGCCGGTCTGCGTGGCTCTCCTGGCGAGTTGTCTGGCCGCGCATGGTGCGGCTGCCCGGACCGGGAAGGGCCGGAAGGCTGAGACCGCCCAGCCGCCGGCGCTGACCGCCGAGGCGGTGAACGCCGCGACCCTGGCGCAGGCAGGCGTCGGGAAGAGCGAGGGGACGAAGTCCGACGCGAAGGCCCGTCGGGCCAAGTCGTCGGACGACAAGCCCGATCCGCTGATCGTCAAAGCCCAGGTGCTGCTCGATCGCGCGCGCTTCTATCCCGGAGCGATCGACGGCCGGAAGGGCGACAATTACCGGCACGCCCTCTCGGCCTTCGCGGTGGCCCAGGGGCTTCCCGCCGGCGAGGACCTGACGCCCGAGATCTGGGACAAGCTCCAGGCGACCAGCGACAAGCCCGCCGTCACTGACTACACGCTCTCCGAGGCCGACGCCGCGGGCCCCTATGTCGAGCGGATCCCGCCCAAGATGGAGGAGCAGGCCGAGCTCAAGTCGATGGGCTACACCAATCCCCGCGAGATGCTGGCCGAGCGCTTCCACATGAGCCGCGACCTCGTGAGCGCGCTCAATCCCGGCAAGCCCCTCGACAAGGCCGGCACGACCATCGCGGTCGCGGCGGTGGACCCGATGGGCACGGACAAGCCGAAGGCCAAGGATCTACCCCAGGAGCCGAAGGTCGAACGCATCGAGGTCGACAAGTCGAGCCGCGACGTCCGCGCCTACGGCGCCGACGGGAAGCTCGTGGCCTATTACCCCGCGTCGATCGGCAGTGCCGAGAAGCCGGCCCCGAGCGGCGAGACCAAGGTGAAGGGCGTCGCGTTCGACCCGGACTACACCTACAACCCGAAATACGCGTTCAAGGGCGTGAAGGCGCAGCACAAATTCACCATCCAGTCGGGGCCCAACAACCCGGTCGGCCTGGTCTGGATCGACTTGGCGATCCCGAGCTACGGGATCCACGGGACGCCGGAGCCCGAGAAGGTCGGGAAGACGGAGTCCCACGGCTGCATCCGCCTGACCAACTGGAACGCCCGCGACCTCGCCGCGCATGTGACACGGGGCGCCAAGGTCACGTTCAAGGACGACTGAACGGCCGCGCGGCGACACTCGCATACGCCCGCGCGAAGCCGCCCGCACAAAAATGTATCATCGGTTAACATAGCGCCCGGTCTGGGTGTCGGAACGGGCCGGGAACGCTTGACACATTGCGCATTACGGGCGACGCCTCAGGTTGTCTCGCGGGCTGACCCTCGGGCCGCGTTCACCCGTCCGGACGCTGCTCACGCGGTGCGCAAGGCGTCACCAGCCGCATGGCAAGATCCCCGGCGACGGGGGCATTCGAAGGGAAGACGGCCCGGCGTGATTGCTGACCCCAACGACGACGTCCTCAACGGCGTCCGTGTTCTCGTCGTCGAGGACGAGGCCGCGATTTCGATGCTGCTGGAGGACATGCTCCTCGATTTCGGCTGCGCCGTGGTCGGGCCGGCCGCGCGGCTGTCCTCGGCGCTGGAGATGGCGTCGCAGGAAGCGTTCGAGGTCGCCATTCTCGACGTGAACGTGGCGGGTGAGCCGATCTACCCGGTGGCCGAGGCCATCGCCAAGCGCGACCTGCCGCTGGTCTTCTCGACCGGCTACGGCGGTGCCGGCATCCGCGAGCCGTTCCGCGACAGGCCCGTCGTCCAGAAGCCGTTCAGCCAGGCCGACCTGAAGCGGACCCTGATCGGGGCGATCCGCGCCGCCCGGGACTGAGACCCGGCGCGTCGGCTCCGGCGGTCACGGGCCGCCCGTCACAGACCCTCGATGGTGAAGACCCCCTCGACATGGGCGGGCCAGGTGCGGGATCCGACGAACACGGCGTCGGCCCGGAACGTCGACCCGGCACACCACGCATTGCGTCCGATCCAGGCGCGGACCGCGCGGGAGAACCGCCGCCGCTTGGCGGCGTCGATCGCCTCCCGGGCATCGTCGCGGCGCGCCCGCGCCTTCACCTCCACGAACACGACGGTCTTCCAGCGCCGGACGACGAGATCGATCTCGCCGCCCGCGACGCTCACGCGCCGGCCGATCGGCCAGTACCCCTTGAGCATCAGCGCGGCGAGCGCCAGCCACTCGGCGCGGTGGCCGAGCCGGTAGGCGGCGCGGCGTCGGCCGGCCCTGTCCGGCACGGCCCCGGTCATCCCTGCTCCCGCGCCAGCGCCAGCGCGCGGGTGTAGACGAGGCGCCGCGGCTGACCGGTCTCGTCGGACACGAGGCTGGCGGCATCCTTGATCGAGTGCCGCTCCAGCGCCGCCAGGATCAGGGCGTCGAGGGCGGCATCCGAATCCGCGCTGCGCTCCGGCGCCGTCGCCGCACCGATGATCACCACGATCTCCCCCTTCGGCGGTCCCTCCTGGGCGAAGCGCGCGCTCAGGCTGCCCAACGTATCGCGCCGGATGGTTTCGTAGAGCTTGGTCAGCTCGCGGGTCACGGCCGCCGGCCGCTCCGGACCCAGCACCGCGGCGGCGTCGGCCAGCATGTCGGGCAGGCGATGCGGCGACTCGAACAGGACCAGCGTGCCGGGAACTTGGATCAGCGCCTCCAGGCGGTTGCGCCGCGCACCGGCCTTCTGCGGCAGGAAGCCCTCGAAGAAGAACCGGTCGGTCGGCAGGCCCGCCGCGACCAGCGCGGTCATCACCGCGGACGGCCCCGGGACGGGCGTGATGGCGATCCCGGCCTCGATGGCGGCCTGGACCAGCTTGTAGCCGGGATCCGAGACGAGCGGCGTCCCGGCATCCGAGACCAGCGCCAGGGCCTCGCCGGCGGTGAGCCGCGCCACCATCCGCTCGCGCACCGCGTCGTTGGAATGCTCGTGATAGGCGAGCAGCGGCGTCGTGATCCCGTAATGCGCCAGCAGGTTCCGGGTGACGCGGGTGTCCTCGGCCAGGACCGCGTCGGCGGCCGCCAGGGTCGCCAGCGCCCGGATCGTGATGTCGCGCAGGTTCCCGATGGGCGTCGCCACGATGTGCAGGCCCGGCGACAGGGGTTCGGTCTCGCTCGCGAGGCCGAAGGCCGTGAAGGTCGTGCTGCGCGGGCGGTCGGGGGCGAGCTTCGGGGACGGAGCTCGGGTCGGGGCGGCGGCCCCCGGGTCGTCGAATCTGCGGGTCATCACCGGCGATCTTGCCACACTGGTCGCCTCTCGTCGCGGCGAGGCTGCGTGGCCGGGGGGCAAGTCCCCGCCGCCGCGTTTACATTTCAGAATCCGCCGGTCAGGCTGCGGAGCCTGCCCGAAGGAGTACGCGCCATGGCGCGCCCGACAAGCGCGCGGGACCGTCTCGTGCGTGTCACCGCCCAGACCGCCGCGCTCTGCGCGATCCTGCTCTCGCTCGGCGGTTGCGTCGGCAGCGACCTCGCGCGACGCGCGACCGGGCCGCAGGCCGAGCTGTCACCGCCGGCCGCCGTGCCGGATGCGCCGGGCACCGCGCCCGCGGCGCCGCCGATGCCGGCCGCGGGCGGCGGCGGGCGCATCGGGGCGGGCTCGGTGAAGGTCGCCCTGGTGCTGCCGCTGACCGGCCAGGGATCGACCGTGGGGGCCGCGATGCGCAACGCGGCGCAGCTCGCCTACGACGAGGCCCAGCAGCCCGACCTGACGCTCATCGTCGAGGACGACCGGGGCAGTCCGGACGGCGCCCGGGAGGCGACCCAGGAGGCGCTGCGGCAGGGCGCCGAGATCGTGCTCGGCCCGCTCTTCGCCGGCAGCGTGCAGGCCGCCGCGGCCGTCGCCAGGACCGCCGGCAAGCCGGTGATCGGCTTCTCCACGGACGCGACCGTGGCGAACCAGGGCGTCTACCTGCTGAGCTTCCTGCCGCAGCCGGAGGTGGACCGCGTGGTCGAGGACGCGGTCGCGGGCGGGAAGAGGTCCTTCGCGGCGCTGATCCCCGAGACCGCCTACGGCAACGCCGTCGAGGCGGCGTTCCGGGAGGTCGTCGCCCGCAAGGGCGCGCGCGTCGCCGCCGTGGAGCGCTACCCGGCCGGCGCGCCCGGCCCGGCGGTCGAGCGGCTCGCGCGGGTGATCACCGGGCCCGGCGCCACCGCCGACGCGCTGTTCATCCCCGAGACCGCGGACGCGATGCCCGCCGTGGCGGCCGCGCTGACGAAGGCGGGCTTCTCGCCGGCCCGGGTGCGCCCCCTCGGCACCGCCCTCTGGAACGAGCCGTCACTGTTCGCGCTGCCGGCCCTCCAGGGTGGCCGCTTCGCCGCGCCGGACCGCGTCGGCTTCTCGAATTTCAGCGCGCGCTACCAGGCCCGGTTCGGCGCCGTCCCGCCGCGGGTGGCCTCGCTCGCCTACGACGCGGTGCTGCTCGCCGCGGCCCTGTCGCGGCGCTACGGCTCGCAGCGCTTCGCCGAGACCACCCTGACCAACGGCCTGGGCTTCGCCGGCGTCGACGGGACGTTCCGGTTCCGGCCGGACGGTCAGAGCGAGCGGTCCCTCGCGGTCTACGACATCCGCAACAACGCCGCGACGCCCGTCAGCCCGGCGCCCCGGGTTCTCGCGAAGCCGGCGATCTGATCAGGCGGCGAGCTCGGCGACCAGGGCGTTGAGCACCGGCGCCCCCCGCGCCGTGGCGGCGATGCGGCCGCCCGGCAGCCGCTCGAGCAGGCCGTCCCCGATCAGCATGCCGATGCGGTTGCCGTTCAGGGGCCGGCCCTTGAGCGCCGCGTAGCGGTCGGGATCGATCCCCTCGCGCAGGCGCAGGCCCATCACCAGGAACTCGTCGGCCTGGTCGGCGGCCGAGAGGCTCTCGGTCTCGACGATCCCGTGGCCCTCGGCCTCGACGCGGGCGAGCCACGCCTCGGGCGACCGTTCCGTCACGGTTCCGACCCGGCCCCGGCCCGTCACGAGCCGACCGTGGGCGCCCGGACCGATGCCGGCATACTCGCCGTAGCGCCAGTAGAGCAGGTTGTGCCGCGATTCCGCACCGGGCCGCGCGTGGTTCGAGATCTCGTAGGCCGGGAGGCCGGCCTTCGCGCAGAGCTCCTGGGTGACGTCGTAGAGGGCGCGACCGACCTCGTCGTCCGGCGTCACCAGCTTGCCGGCGGCGGCGAGCCCGTGGAACGGCGTCCCGGGCTCGATGGTGAGCTGGTAGAGCGAGAGGTGCTCGGCGGCCCGCGCGAGCGCGTCGCTAAGCTCCGCCCGCCACAGGTCCGGCGTCTGTCCGGGCCGCGCGTAGATCAGGTCGAAGGAGGTCCGCGCGAAGGCCGACTGCGCCAGGGCGATCGCGCCGAGCGCCTGCGCGGTGTCGTGCAGGCGCCCGAGGGTCCGCAGCGAGGCGTCGTCGAGGGCCTGGATCCCGAGCGACACCCGGTTGACCCCGGCGGCGCGGAAGCCCTGGAAGCGGCCCGCCTCGACGCTCGACGGGTTGGCCTCGAGGGTCACCTCCGCGTCCGGCGCGACCGCCCAATGCTCCCCCACCGCGTCGAGCAGCCCGGCCACGGTCGCGGGCTGCATCAGCGAGGGCGTGCCGCCGCCGAGGAAGATGCTGGTCACGGTCCGGCCCGGCGTGCGGGCGGCGGTTTGGGAGATCTCGGCGCGGAAGGCCGCCAGGAAGCGCGGCTCGTCCACGCCCGCGCGGCGGACGTGGCTGTTGAAGTCGCAGTACGGGCACTTCGCGGCGCAGAAGGGCCAGTGAAGGTAGATCCCGAAGCCCGCGTCGCGGGTCGGATGGTCCGGGCCGGTCGATGACATGATGGCGGGCATGTGAGCGCCCGCGCGCCGTTTGGCAATCAGGCGCCGGGCGCGAGGCAGGCGCGGCTCAGCTCGACGAAGGCCCGCGCCCGGTGCGACAGGCCCCGCCCCTGCTGCCAGTCGACCCCGTGCTTCTCCTCGGCGCTCATCTCGCCGAAGGTGCGGTCGTGGCCGTCCGGCCGGAAGATCGGGTCGTAGCCGAAGCCTGCGGAGCCCTTCGCGGCGACGAGGTCGCCGAAGACCCGTCCCTCGAACAGCTCGGTGTGCCCGTCCGGCCAAGCCAGCACGAGGGCGGACACGAAGTGCGCCCGGCGCTCGGCGGCCCCGCGCCGGTCGAGTTCGGCGAAGATCCGCGCCATCGCGCCGGTGAAGTCCTTGGTCGGCCCGGCCCAGCGGGCCGAGAAGATGCCCGGCGCGCCGTCGAGGGCGTCGACGCAGAGCCCGGAATCGTCCGCGAAGGCCGGCAGCCCGGTGGCGTCGGCCGCCGCCCGCGCCTTGATCGCCGCGTTCTCGGCGAACATCGTGCCGGTCTCGTCGGGCTCGGGCAGGCCGAGCTCGCCCGCCGACACCGCCTCGATCCCGAACGGCGCGAGCAGGTCGCGCATCTCGGCGAGCTTGCCGGCATTGTGCGTGGCGATGACCACCTTCCCGGTCAGACGGCGGCTCACGCGATCGCCTCCTTCTGCAGGGCGACCAGCCGCTCGGTGCCGGCGCGGGCGAGGCCGAGGAGCTCGAGGAGCTGCTCCTGCGTGAAGGGCTCCATCTCTGCGGTGCCCTGCACCTCTACGATGCCGCCGCGGCCGGTGAGCACGAAGTTGGCGTCGGTCTCGGCCGCCGAATCCTCGGCGTAGTCGAGGTCGAGGACCGGTGCGCCCTTGTACAGGCCGCACGACACGGCGGCGACGTGGTCGCGCAGCGGGTCGACGGAGATGATCGAGCGGGTCCGCATCCAGGCGAAGCAATCGTGCAGCGCCACCCAGGCGCCCGTGATCGCGGCGGTGCGGGTGCCGCCGTCGGCCTGGATCACGTCGCAATCGATCGTGATCTGGCGCTCGCCCATGGCCGGGAGGTTGGTGACGGCGCGCAGCGAACGGCCGATCAGTCGCTGGATCTCCTGGGTCCGGCCCGACGGCTTCCCGGAACCGACCTCGCGGCGGGTGCGTTCGTGCGTCGCACGCGGCAGCATGGCGTACTCGGCCGTGACCCAGCCCTTGCCGGAACCGCGCAGCCACGGCGGCGCGCGCTCTTCCAGCGACGCGGTGCAGAGCACCCGGGTGTTGCCGAAGCTGACGAGGCAAGAGCCCTCGGCGTAGCGCGAGACCGCGCGCTCCAGGCTCACGGGCCGCAACTCGTCGGCGGCACGCTTGGAAGGCCGCATCGCGGGCCCCTTCTGTCGAGAGTGTCGAGGGCCGGGCTCTTAGGCCGCCGCGCCACCGCGGGCAAGCATCGCCGTACGGATTGATCCGCGCGGGACGGTTGGACATGATCGGACCACAGGATGACCCCGTGACACACCCCAGTCCCAACTTCTCGAACGGCCAAGCGATGCAGGCGCTCGCCGCCCTCAACGAGCGTGCCCGGGAGATCTTCCGGCAGATCGTGGAGAGCTACCTCACGACCGGCGAGCCGGTCGGTTCCCGGAATCTCGCGCGCATCCTCCCGATGGCGCTGTCGCCGGCCTCGATCCGCAACGTCATGGCGGATCTGGAGCATTCCGGCCTCATCTTCGCGCCGCACACCTCCGCCGGCCGCCTGCCGACGGAGCTCGGCCTGCGCTTCTTCGTGGACGCGATGCTCGAGCTCGGCGACGTCAGCCAGGACGAGCAGGCGCGCATCGAGGCGCAGATGCGCGCTGCCGCCTCGGGTCACACCTTCGACTCGGCCCTGGCCGAAGCCTCGACCATGCTGTCCGGCGTCTCCCGGGGCGCCGGGGTCGTCCTGACCACCAAGGCGAACGTCAACCTGAAGCACATCGAGTTCGTGCGCCTCGATCCGGCCCGCGCCCTCGTCATCCTCGTCTCGGACGACGGCTCGGTGGAGAACCGCCTCGTGGACCTGCCGGCGGGCCTGCCGGCCGGTGCCCTCCAGGAGGCGACGAACTTCCTCAACGCGCGCCTGCAGGGCCGCACCCTCGGCACGCTGCGCGCCGAGATCGAGGCCGGCCGCAAGGCGATGAAGCGGGAGCTCGACGCGATCACCGAGCGCCTCGTCGATGCCGGGCTCGCCACGCCGGTCGGCCCCACGGAGGCCCGCCAGCTGATCGTGCGCGGGCAGGCGAACCTGCTCGACGACCTGCGCGCGGTCGAGGATCTCGAGCGGATCCGCCTTCTGTTCAACGATCTGGAGACCCAGAAGGACGTGATCGATCTCCTGTCCCGAGCCGAGGGCGGCGAGGGCGTGCGGATCTTCATCGGCTCGGAGAACAAGCTGTTCTCGCTGTCCGGATCCTCGCTGATCGCGGCGCCGTTCCGCGACGGCTCGCAGAAGATCGTGGGCGTCGTCGGCGTGATCGGTCCGACCCGGCTGAACTACGCGCGGATCGTGCCGATGGTCGACTACACGGCGCGCGTGGTGTCGAAGCTCCTGGACGGCGGGCGGTAGAGGGCGCCGGGCAGAGGATCCGCCCGGCCCACCGATCTTCTTGTGACCGCCCGCTCAGGCCGGGATCACGTCCACGATCTCGTAGGTGTCGGGATCGATGATCACGATGTCGTCGCGGACCAGGACGAAATCGTAGCCCTCGTATTCCGGCACTAGCTCGATGATCGCCGGCGGCAGCCTGTGGAGCCTGACCGAGCGCGGGATCGCGGTGCCGATCGCCAAGCCGAAAGCCACGTCCCGGAGCGGCGAGACGCCCAGACGCGTGATCGAGCTGCGGAACTCGGTCCGCTGACGGGTGTCGAGGCGGCCGACCGCGCCGCGGACGGCGCCCCGGTCGCGGGCACCGGCACGGCCGTCCCGTTCGCCGGCCGGACCGCGACCGCCGCGCTCGGGACCGGCCGCGTCGCGGTTGCCCCGCTCGGGTCCGGCACCCGGCTCGCGGCCACCCCGATCGCCGGCACCGCGTTCGCCCGCACCGCGGTCGCTCGCACCGGGATTCGCGGCCGGGCCGCCCCGGTCCGCCGGTCCGTTGCGCTCGGCCGCGCCGCCCGGGCGACCCGGTCCCTCGCCGCCGCGACCCGCCGGCCCACCGGGCTCGGCGCCGCGCGGCCCACCCTCGGCACCGCCGGGACCGC
>NZ_JBKFAP010000199.1:0-287 GCF_053345715.1 Methylobacterium sp. D48H | reverse complement strand
ATCCTCGACTCCTACGACGGCGAGCGCGGCGGCGAGCACGCCCGGCTGAGCGCCCAGCAGGTGCGCGGGTTCCGGTGGGCCGTCTATCGCGGCCCCGTCCCCGACACGGTGCTGGGGCTGGCCGCGAAGGCGCTGCCGAACCTGGGCTCCCTGCTGCAGGGGACGGACGACATGCAGCAGATGGGCGCCGCCTACCCCGGCAGCCTCCTGAACGCGGATCACCTGTCGGGCCTCGCGAACCTGACGCACCTGCTGCGGCCGGGGCCGAAGCCGGGCCAGCGCGCGCC
>NZ_JBKFAP010000198.1:0-288 GCF_053345715.1 Methylobacterium sp. D48H | reverse complement strand
ATGCCCCCGTCACCGTCGCGTTCGACCGGCCCCTCGGAGGGCGCCTCGATCCTCTGGATCCTGATGCTTGGTTCGGCGCTGGTCGCCCTCGCGGCGGCGCCGGGGCGGCGCCGCGTGCCGGCGGGTCTCCCCGCCGCCGAGCCGCCGCTCGACCGCGACCCGTCCTGCGACGATCGGGGCCTGCGAAAGGGCGCCGCCGCGGGGGCGCGCTCGATCCCGGGGCGCGCCGCGCAGCTCACCGCCGCGACCCAGCCGGAGCGCGGCCGCGCCGCCGACAGCCCCGTCGAG
>NZ_JBKFAP010000197.1:0-288 GCF_053345715.1 Methylobacterium sp. D48H | reverse complement strand
CTTCGCCATGCCGGACGCGGCGGCGAGCGCGGCGGGGTAGGATCGCGACGCGCGGGACCGGGCCGCGTGACCGCGGCGCGTCTTGCACCGGCGGAAGGGACCGTCGAGGTGGCCGTGCGGCCGCCGCCGCGACGGTGGCGTTCCGCTCCTGTTCTCGTTACCATCGCCGTATGTCCGAGACCGGCCTCATCGCCCATCCCGAGGGCTGCCCACGCTGCTGGTGGGCCGGGCTCGACCCGCTCTACGTCGCCTATCACGACACCGAGTGGGGCGTGCCCGAGCATGACG
>NZ_JBKFAP010000196.1:0-288 GCF_053345715.1 Methylobacterium sp. D48H | reverse complement strand
CGTCGGTCCATGTGCGATGCACAAACGGGCCGGCCGCACCCGGATGGCGGCCGACAGGAGACCGCGCATGGCGCAGTGCATAGCCCAGTCGTCGGGCCACGAGGTCCCGACCCAGATCCGCGACGTCGCCGGGACCGGTCTCGCGCAGGCCCGGACGGCCTTCGGAAGCGCCGTCGGAGCGGCGCGCCGCGCCTCCGACACGGCCCGCACGAAAGTGGTGCGAGGGCAGGTTGCGGCCCGGGAAGCGGCGGCCGCGGCCCGCGACGCTGCCGGGGCGGCGTCGCACTG
>NZ_JBKFAP010000195.1:0-289 GCF_053345715.1 Methylobacterium sp. D48H | reverse complement strand
GCCATCGACGTGGTGACGGGCCCGGCCCACACGCTCCAGGAATGCCTCGTCCAGGGTCCGGTCCTGGCGGCCAATGCCGGCTTCAAGGGCGGGGACGGGTCCTACCTGAAGACCCGGTGCGAGCAGAGGCGCTGAGCCGGGGCCGTCCGGCGAGCAGGTTTCGGTAGGCTGAAGGCACGATCATCAGTGTCCGGAGCGTCGCGCGTCGCCGCGCCGGTCAGGCCTTGACTTCGCAGGGCTGCGCGCCGGCCCCCCAGCCCCGGTATTCAACTTCAGTTCAAGGCGAGAC
>NZ_JBKFAP010000194.1:0-289 GCF_053345715.1 Methylobacterium sp. D48H | reverse complement strand
CGGGGTCGCGCCCCCAGTGCCGCAGCCCTACGGGACGGTCATCGCCGGCGCCGTGGGCCGCGACGCCGCCTTCGGGATCCAGGCCTCCATCGGCGGCCTGCTGAAGGGGCCCGACCAGGACATCGGCGGGGGCCCCGGCCTGCCGGTGCTGGGCGACGACGTCGTCCTGGAGGCGGGCGCCATCGTGCTCGGCGCCGTCCCGATCGGTGACCAGGCCCGGATCGGCCCGCGGACCACCATCCTCAAGCCCGTCCAGGCCGACGAGGAGGTCATGCCCCAGCCCTGGCGG
>NZ_JBKFAP010000193.1:0-289 GCF_053345715.1 Methylobacterium sp. D48H | reverse complement strand
CGATGAGCGGGCGGATGGAGGTGGAGGCCGGCCCGCGCGCCGGATCCGACATCGGGCTCGACACGGCCGAGCCCGACACGGCCGAGCCCGGCGCGGCCGGCGCCGGCGCGAAGGAGGACCGGCACTTCGTCACGGCCCTGGCCCGGGGGCTGTCGGTGCTCGCCTGCTTCGGCCCGGGGCGCACGAGCCTCGCCAACCACGACATCGGGGAGGCCTGCGGCCTGCCGCGCTCCACCGTGTCGCGGCTGACCTACACGCTGACCAAGCTCGGCTACCAGCAGTACATGCC
>NZ_JBKFAP010000192.1:0-290 GCF_053345715.1 Methylobacterium sp. D48H | reverse complement strand
ACCGGCATCACCTTCTGATCGGACCGTCCGGTCCGCTTCAGGAAACGGGTCGTCCTCGAGCCCCCGGCCTCCGGTCCGGGGGCTTTCTCGTGGCCGCGCACGTCGGTGCCGGCCCGCTCCCGGGCGTCAGTCCCGCCTGAGCAGGCGCCGGCCCGGCCGATGGCCCCCCTCGCCGGTGTCGCGGAAGCCGAGCTCCTCCAGAAGGCCCCAGGAGGCGACGTTGGCGGGGCGGCACCCCGCCACGACGACGCGCGCCGGGAAGCGCCCGCCGAGGAGCCCGAGGATCGCCG
>NZ_JBKFAP010000191.1:0-291 GCF_053345715.1 Methylobacterium sp. D48H | reverse complement strand
CGCGCCCTCGACGAGATCGGCGAGCGTCAGGACGTCGCCGCGGGCGGTGCCGTCGCCGCGCAGCCGCAGGCCCTCCGCCCGCGCCATGGCCGGGATCGCCAGGGCGCCGAGGGCCGCGAAGGTGAGGAAGGCCAGCAGCGCGCGCAGGATGACGGCGGCGCCGAGGGGCATCACCCGCCGCGGGACGCGCCGCACGATCGGGCTGATGTCGCCCCCGGCCCCCGCGGCGATGCGGGGCAGGTCGAGGGTCCCGAAGTCGGGATCGAGCGGGCCGGGATGTATGCCGGCATA
>NZ_JBKFAP010000190.1:0-292 GCF_053345715.1 Methylobacterium sp. D48H | reverse complement strand
TCTCCGCCACAGCCCGGAGCGAGCCGCCCACCTCGAAAACCTCGGGCCCCAACGCCTGGCGGCGCGCGAAGGCGAGGAGCTGGCCGGTCAGCTTGGCGGCGCGGTCGACGGTATCGGAGATCGCCTCGACGTAACGGCGACGGCGCTCCTCCGGCAGGTCCGGCCGCTTGAGCAGGTCGGTGGAGGATTTGATCACCGTCAGCAGGTTGTTGAAGTCGTGGGCGACGCCGCCGGTCAGCTGCCCCACCGCCTCGAGCTTCTGCGCCTGCCGCAGCGCCTCCTCCACGCGCTC
>NZ_JBKFAP010000019.1:0-117441 GCF_053345715.1 Methylobacterium sp. D48H | reverse complement strand
CGGATACCATCAGGGCCAGCGGTCAACATGAACGACTGCATCGAAAGGCCGGACACAAGACTGCACCCGACCAACGCGTCAGAAGCTCAATTCGCCACTTGCAATGCGGGAGCCATCCACACAGGACCGGCGGCGCGCTGATCAACCTGGGCTCCGTCGCCTCCGACCTCGCCTTGCCGATCCAGGGCATGTACTCCGCCTCCAAGCACGCGATCAAAGGCTTCACGGACGCGCTCCGGATGGAGCTCCAAGAGGAGGGCGCCCCGGTCTCGGTGACGCTCATCAAGCCCGCCTCGATCGACACGCCGTTCCCGGAGCATGCCCGGAACTACATGGCGCAGGCGCCCAAGCTGCCGCCGCCGGTCTACGACCCTGCCGACGTCGCCGACGCGATCCTGTACGCCGCGGAGCACGGGCCCCGCGACCTCTACGTCGGCGGCGGCGGCAAGCTGATGAGCGCACTGCGCAAGCGGGTCCCCGCGGCGACCGACTGGATGGGCGCCCAGGTGATGTCGCGGAGCCAGACGGCGGGCGCGGCCGGCAAGCGGCGGGACGGCGCCCTCCACGCGGCCGGCCGCGACGGGGCCGTGCGGGGCGGCTCGCCCCACCACGTCATGCGCAGCGCCTACACCCGGGCCTCGATCAACCCGGTCCTGACCGGGATCCTGCTGGCGGGGGCCACCGCGGCCGCGGCCTCGCTGCTCGGCCGCGCCGATCGCCGCTAGAGCCCCGCCGCGGCGCCCGCCCCGCGCGGGCGCCGGCCGGACTGTTTGTTTCTAGACGATGATGGCGGAGGTCAGCCGACATTCAGACCCGATGACCATTCTTACCGGGTCTTGCGCCGGGCCGACCGGCGCGGAACCGAACAGAAGGTCTGATGATGATGCACGTGAAGATGATCGCGGCCGCCGCGGCTGTCGTCGGCGGCCTCGGCCTGGCCTCCGCCGGCGCGGCGCCCCTGGCGCCCGCCGGCGCCGACACGCTCACCGGCCCTGCCGCGGTCAGCACCGTCGCCTTCGGCTGCGGCCCCGGCTGGGCGCCCGGCCCGTACGGGCGCTGCCGGCCGATGTACCGGCGGCCGCGCTTCTACGGCCCGCGCTGCTTCTTCCGTCCGACCCCGTGGGGACCGCGGCGCGTCTGCCGCTAAGGTCGCGCAGGCACGCATCCCGACGCGCGAATCCGGCGCCGAACCGTGACCCGATCCGCGGGTTGATCCAGGGGCAGGTCCCGTCTCCGAGGAGGCGGGGCCTGCCCCTTCCCGTTGGCGGTGATGCGGGCCGGCAGCGCCGGGGATGCCACGACCGGGACCGCGGACGGTCCCGCTCCGGTTGGACATGGCCATGGCCCAGGATCAGAGCGGCGGCGCGAACCCCTCGGCGGCGGAACGGGCGGCGGCCGAGCGCGTCGCCCGCAAGCGCCTCGGTCCGGACGGCTGCCCGGAACCGGCACCCGACCGGCGATCGCCGTCCGGACAGGACCGCGGGAGCGAGGCCGCGGCGCCGGACCGCCGGGCGCCTCCGGGGCGGCCGGTCGCGACGCGCCACCGGCCCGAGAGGCTTCCCAAGTAGCGCCCCGAGTAGCGCCCCGAGTAGCGCCCCGAACATTCGCGTGCCCGGACGCGGGAATAAAGCCCGCCGCCGCCCGGTTCCCGATTGTGTGGCACAAGGCTGCAGGCAGGAGCACGAGGGCAGGGACCCCATGGCTTCGCAGGCTCTCGACGGGGCGGGCCCGGCCCGGCCGCCGACATGACGACCCTGGCGCGCGCGCGCTTCAGTCAGCTCGTTCTCCCGCGCCTGGACGAGGGCTACCGGCTCGCGCACTGGCTCACCGGCAACGCCACCGACGCCGAGGACGTGATGCAGGAGGCGTGTCTGCGCGCCTACCGGGCGATCGAGGGGTTCGCCGAGGGCAATGCCCGGGCGTGGTTCCTGACCATCGTCCGCAACACCGGCTATTCCTGGCTGCAGCGGCACCGGCCGCGGGCGGTGGTCTTCGCCGACGACCTCGCCCCCGAGGCCCGCGCCGAGCTGGAGATCGGGGGCGCCCTGACCGAGGTCCCGGAGACGCCCGAGGCGACCCTCATCGCCCGCGACGACGCGGGGCAGCTCGCCCGGGCGGTCGAGGCCCTGCCGGTGGCCTTCCGCGAGGCGCTGGTCCTGCGCGAGTACCACGGCCTCAGCTACCGGGAGATCGCCACGGTGACGGGGGTCCCGATCGGGACCGTGATGTCGCGCCTCGGCCGCGCGCGGCAGCACCTGCTTGCACGGCTCGCGAAGGACGGGCGATGACCGACGACGAGACCCTCCTGCTCCTCAGCGCCTACGCGGACGGCGAGCTGTCGCCCGGCGAAGTCCTGGCCATGGAGCGCCGTCTCGCGGCGGATCCCGACGCGCGGGCCCTGGCGGAACGCCTCCGCGACCTCTCGGCCACCCTGCGCGGGCCCCTCGCGGGGCCGCCCGCCCCGGAATCCCTGCGGGCGCGCGTGATCGAGCAGATCGGCTTCACCGACCCGCCCCCGTCGCGCGGCCGCCTCGGAGACCCGCTCGGGACCCGGCTCGGGTCCTGGGTCGGGACCTGGGTCGAGGCCTGGCTCGAATCCTGGCGCAGATCCCGGCAGGCGCTGGCCGCGACGCTGCTCGTCGGCCTCGTCGGCGGGGCCGCGCTCGGCAGCGGGATCGTCTATCTCGACCGCCCCGACGGCGCCCCGGATACCGGCGCGGCCGTGCTCGCCGGCCATCTCCGCGGCCTCGCGGCGCCCCAGCCCTTCGACGTCGCCTCCTCGGACCGGCACGTGGTGAAGCCCTGGTTCAACGGCCGGACCACCCTCGCGCCCGAGGCCCCCGACCTGTCCGACAAGGGCTTCCCGCTGGTCGGCGGCCGGGTCGACATCGTCGGCGGAACCCCCGTGCCGACCCTGGTCTATCGCCGCGACAGGCACGTCATCAGCGTCACGGTGGTCCCCGCCGCCGACGGCCCCGGCGCCGGCGAGGAGCGGCGCGATGGGTCCACGATCGAGCGCTGGCGCCTCGGCGACCTCACCTACTGGGCGGTCTCGGACCTCAACCGGCGCGACCTGCGCGCCTTCGCCGACCTGTTTCAGTCCCGGACCGGGGGCCCGCCGGGATAAGGCGGGAATAAGGGACGCCAGTTTCGGGTTATTACTGATATCGTGATGTCGATCCGGCGAGGATCCCAGCGTGATCAGTCAATCCCACCTGCACACCCGCAGAGCCGAAACGATATCCGGGATCGGCTCCGCCCAGGAGCGGCGGGTTCAGGCCGGCGGCACCCCGGTCTTCCCGGACCCGACCCTCGTGGAGGCGGCGCTCCATCTCCTGGCGGAGCATCTTGAGCAGGGGCTGGCGGTGACCGACCGGTACGGGCGGGCCCATTTCCTGAACCGCGCGGCGCAGGCCTTCGTCGCGCGCGGACTCCTGTGCCTGGAGCACGGCGGCCTGCGCGGCGCGACGCCCGAGGACAGCGCGGCGCTGCGCCGGGTCATCGCCCGCTGCGCCGCGGGCCATCGCGGCGGCTCGGTGCGATTGGAGGGCGCGGGCGGGACGCTCCTGGTCGCCGCCTCGGCGATTCCCGGGACGCTCGGCCCGATCGGCGAGGGCGCGGTTCTCCTGCGTCTCACCGACCCCGGGACCCCGCGCCTGCCGGATCCCGGCATTCTCCAGGACCAGTTCGGCTTCACGCCCGCGGAGGCGGCCCTGGCCGTCGACATCCTGGCCGGGAACGACCTCGCGGCGAGCGCGACGCGCCGCCGGATCACCCGGAACACGGCGCGCGTGCACCTGCGCCACCTGTTCGAGAAGACGGGGACGCGCCGCCAGGCCGAGCTGGTGCGCCTGCTCCTGCTCTGCCCGCAGCCGATCGCGGACGCCTAGCGCGCTCCGGCAAAAATATTCGCGCCGCGCGCCACCCTTAATCCGAACGGAGGATGCGCATAGTCCGCATTAAAGCGACGCTGATCCGGCCGATCGTGGACAAACCACGGATCTTTCGGCGCAACGGAGGCTGGATCATGATCCTCTCGTTCCTGAAATCTGCCCGGAAGAGCCGCATCGCGGCGCGAAATCTTCGCATTCTCTCGGCCCTCGACGACGAGATGCTGAGCGACATCGGCCTCGACCGGCGCACACTCCGCACGTTCTGCGAGAACGGCTGCGCGCACGTGCCGCCGCCGCCGAGCCAAGCCGAGACGCCCCGGGCCCTGATGATACCCGGTGGGCTCGGGATCGCCTTCCGCTGAACGCCCGCCGCACCGCCCGCTGCACCGCCTCGGGCCCGGCCGGACCGCTCAGATCTCGACGCAGATCTTGCCGAAGTGGCGGTTGCTCTCTTGGTGGCGGAACGCCGCGACGAGGTCGTCGAGGGGGAAGCGGCGGTCGATGACCGGCCGCAGCCCGCAGGCGTCGATGCCGCGGATCATCTCGATCTGGTGGCGCCGGCTGCCGACCAGCACGCCCTGCAGCCGGATCTGCTTCAGGAGCGCCGGCACCAGCGGCAGCTCGCCCGCGACCCCCGAGAGGATGCCGATCACCGAGACGTGGCCGGCGACCCGCGCGGCGGCCATGGACTGCTCCAGCGTCGCCGGGCCGCCGACGTCGAGGACGTGGTCGACGCCGCGCCCGTCGGTCAGGCGCCGGGCGGTCTCGCCCCAGGCCGGGTCGGTGCGGTAGTTGATGACGTGGTCGGCGCCGAGACCGCGCAGGCGCTCCAGCTTGTCGTCGCTGGAGGAGGTGGCGATCACCGTGGCCCCCGCCGCCTTGGCGAATTGCAGGCCGAACAGCGACACGCCGCCGGTGCCCTGCACCAGCACCACGTCGCCGCTCTTCAGGCCGGCATCGGCGTGCAGCGCCCGCCACGCGGTGAGCGCGGCGGTGGTGAGCGTCGCCGCCTCGGCGTGGTCCCAGCCCCGCGGGGCGCGGGTGAAGGCGGTGGCGGGCGCGGTGACGCCCCCGCGGGCGTAGCCGTCGACCCCGTCGCCCGGCACGGTGGCGAAGCCCTCGACGCGCGGCGCGCCCTCCAGCCAGGTCGGGAAGAACGTGCTGACCACCCGGTCGCCCACGGCGAACTCGGTCACGCCCGGCCCCACGGCCTCGACCTCTCCGGCCCCATCGGACATCGGGATGCGCGGCTCGCTCGGGCCCCACATCCCGCTGACCACCGCGTAGTCGTGGTAGTTGAGGGAGCTCGCCCGCAGGCGGACGGTGATCGCGCCGGGCCCGGGCTCCGGCACGGGCCGCTCGCCGAAGGTCACCGCGTCGAAGCCGCCGCCGGGCTGGACGATCACGGCCCGGGCTGTCGATCCGGTCATGGTGCACCTGTCGCTCCGCGGCCTCGGCCGCCGGGAGGCGGACACTGGCAGGCCCGGCGCGCGCCGTCGAGACGACGGGGCCGGGCCGTCCGCCGCGGGGCGGGGAGGGCGGCGCGCGCCCGCAACCCCGCCCCGCCCGCGCCGCCCTTGCCGCCGCGCCGCGCCGGCGCCAAGGTCGCGGATCGCATCCCGTCCGTGGAGGGAGGACAGACCGTGTCGACCGAGCGCGTCGTTCTGACCGAAAGCATAGCGCCGACAGCGTCCAGGATCTTCACCCAGGCCGGGATCGGCGCCATCCGGCAGCTGTCGCGCGCGGTCAGCCCCGGGGACGCCGGCGAACTGGCCGACGTCACCGTCCTCGGCATCCGCTCGCGCACGCAGGTCACCGCCGCGCTTCTCGACGCCCTGCCCGACCTCGCCGCCATCGGCTGCTTCAGCGTCGGGACCAACCAGGTCGACCTCGAGACGGCGCGCGCCCGCGGCCTGCCCGTGTTCAACGCGCCGTTCTCAAACACGCGCAGCGTCGCCGAACTGACGATCGGCGAGATCGTGATGCTGCTCCGGCGCATCGTGCCGCGCTCGGTCGCGGCCCATGAAGGCGGCTGGGACAAGTCGGCCACCGGCGCCTTCGAGGTGCGCGGCAAGACGCTCGGCATCGTCGGTTACGGCAATATCGGCGCGCAGCTCTCGAACCTCGCCGAGGCGATGGGCATGCGCGTCATCTTCTACGACCTCACCGACAAGCTGCGCCACGGGAACACCGAGCCGGCCGAGAGCTTCGAGGCCCTGCTCGCCGTGAGCGACGTGGTCAGCCTGCACGTCCCGGAGACGCCGCTGACCCACGGGCTGATGGGCGCGGAGCGGATCCGCGCGATGAAGCCGGGCGCCTACCTGATCAACAACAGCCGCGGCACGGTCGTGGACCTGGACGCCCTGGCGGCGGCGCTGCGCGACGGTCACCTCGCCGGGGCCGCGATCGACGTCTTCCCGGTGGAGCCGACCTCCAACGCCGAGCGCTTCGTCTCGCCCCTGCAGGGGCTGCCGAACGTGATCCTCACCCCCCATGTCGGCGGCTCGACCGAGGAGGCCCAGGACCGCATCGGCGCGGAGGTGGCCCGCAAGCTGGTCGACTACGTCCAGACCGGCTCGACGCTCGGCGCCGTGAACTTCCCGCAGGTCCAGCTGCCGCCGCGCCTGTCGGGCGCGCGGTTCCTCCACGTGCACCGGAACGTGCCCGGCGTGCTCGGGCAGATCAACGCGATCTTCTCGGGCCGGTCGCTCAACATCGACGCGCAGTACCTGCAGACGGACGGCGAGTTCGGCTACGTCGTGGTGGATGCGTCCGTGCCGCCGGGCGAGGCGGACGCGGTGCTCCGCGCGCTGCGGGCCATCGACGGCACGGTGCGGACGCGGCATCTCCGACCGGCGGCGTGAGGATCCGCGCGCCGCGCCGGACGTCGGCGACGGGTCGCGCGGATCCTCACACCCGCAGGGCAGGGTTCGGCGCGGACACGACGCCCCCGCGCCCGCCGGCCGGCGACGCGCCGGTCACGGTCGCGGCAGCGTGTGCAGCGCCCTCAGGAAGGCGTCGACCTCCGCGCGGGTGTTGTAGAAGGCCAGCGAGGCCCGCACCGACTGGTCGACCCCGAACCGGCGCAGGGCCGGCAGGGCGCAGTGGTGGCCCGAGCGCACCGCGATGCCGTGCGCGTCGAGGTGGTGGGCCACCGCCTCGTTCGTCTGCCCCTCGATCACGAAGGACATCACGCTCGCCTTCTCCCGGGCCGTGCCGATCAGGCGCAGGCCCTTCACGTCGGCGAGCCCGCCCTGCGCGTAGCCCAGGAGGTCGTGCTCGTAGGCGGCGATCGCCGGCATGCCGATACCCGCGAGGTAGTCGAGCGCCGCTCCGAGACCGACGGCCCCGGCGATGTCGGGTGTGCCGGCCTCGAACTTCTCGGGCGCGCCCTTGTAGACGGTCTTCGCGAAGGTGACGTCCTCGATCATGTGGCCGCCGCCCTGCCAGGGCGGCATCGCCTCCAGCAGGTGGGTCTTGCCGTAGAGCGCGCCGATGCCCGTCGGCCCGAACACCTTGTGGCCGGAGAAGACCAGGAAGTCCGCGTCGAGGGACTGCACGTCCAGCGGCATGTGCGGCGCGGATTGCGCCGCGTCGACCAGCACCGGCACCCCGTAGGCGTGGGCGAGCTGGATGATCTCCCGCACCGGGTTCACGGTGCCGAGGGCGTTGGCCACCTGCGTCACCGAGACGATCTTGGTCCGGCCGGAGAGCAACGCCGCGTACTGCTCGAAGATGATCTCGCCCCGATCGTTGACCGGGATCACCCGGAGCGTCGCCCCGGTCTGCTGCGCCAGCAGCTGCCAGGGCACGATGTTGGCGTGGTGCTCGATGGTCGAGACGATGATCTCGTCGCCCGGGCCGACATTGGCCCGGCCGTACGAGTTCGCCACGAGGTTGATCGCCTCCGTGGTGCCGCGCAGGAAGACGATGTCGTCCTTCGACGGCGCGTTGAGGAAGCGGCGCACCGCCCCGCGGCCGCCCTCGAACAGGTCGGTGGCGCGCGCCGCCAGGGTGTGGGCGGCCCGGTGGATGTTCGAGTTGTGCCGGGCGTAGAACTCCGCGGTCGCGTCGATCACCCCTTGCGGCTTGTGGGTGGTGGCGGCGTTGTCGAGCCAGACCAGCGGGTGGCCGTTGACGCTCTGGTGCAGGGCCGGGAAGTCCCGGCGGACATGCTCCACGTCGAAGGGCGCCGCCACCGGGCTCGACCCCTGCGCGGCCAGGCGCGGCGCCGGGCCCGGGTCGCGGGCCGGCTCCACCCGGGGGCTCGCCGGCGCCCTGCGGGCCGGCCCGGGGCCGAGGTTCAGGAAGTAGTAGTCGGACGGCGGTGCCTCGGGCGCCCGGGACAGATGGCCGGTCCGGGCGAAGCGCTCCTGCGCCGCATCGCGGCCGACTTTCGACGGATCGGCCGGCACGAGAGCCGGGGCGAGGGCGTGCGCGAAGGCGTTGGCGCGGGGATGGTCCGCGGCGATCTGCCGGTGCAGCTCCGGACCGCCGGGCAGGGCGGCCGCGAGCGCCTGGGCGCCGGCGAAGGAGAAATCGGGCAGCACGGGGCGCGGGCTCGCCGGGTGGACCGGCGGGATCGCCCCGACATCGGCGAGGGCCGGGCTCGCGGGTGCGAGGTTCGGCACGGTCGGGCCGGAGAGGCCCGGCAGGCCGACCGGCTGCGCCCCGAAGGAGCGCGCCGCCAGCGCGAAGGCGTCGGGCGGCAGGCCGGCGGGCTGGCCGCCCGCTGGGGCGGAAGGGACGCCCAGGGGCGCACTCGGCAGCGGCGCGCCGCCCGGGCCCTGGGGCAGGCTCTCGAGGGCCTGCGGGACCTGGGGGCCGGCGGGGAGCGCCGGCGCGAAGGGCCGGCTCGCGGCCTGACCCTGCCCGTAGATCTCCCGGGCGAGGCGTCCGACGAGATCCGCGTGGGCCAGCTCGCCCGGGCTCGCCCCGGGCAGCCCGCGGGCGAAGGCCTCAGGCGTAGTCATGGTAATTGCCCAGCAGCACGTTATCGAGGCGGGCGATCGCGTCCTCGACCAGCACGGCGGCCGAGAAGTAGCGGGTCACGAGGTGCGAGGCGATCGAGTGGTCGTTGGTGCCCATGTAGCGCACCGACAGGCCGGGCTCGATCTCGCCGGTCACGCCCGACTTCTGCAGGCCGACCACGCCCTGCTCGCCCTCGCCGACGCGCAGCAGCAGGATCGAGGTGGTCTCGGCCCCGGTCACCGGGTCGAGGTCGATCGGCAGCTTGTCGCTCGGCACCAGCGGCACGCCGCGCCACGTGATGAACGGCGCGCCGAACAGGTGGACGACGACCGGCGGCACGCCGCGGCGGGTCGCCTCCCGGCCGAACGCCGCGATGGCGCGGGGATGGGCCACGAAGAAGGCGGGCTTCTTCCAGACCAGGGTCAGCAGCTCGTCGAGGTCGTCCGGGGTGGGCGGGCCGCCGCGGGTGGGGATGCGCTGGCGCGGGCCGACCTCGCCGAGAAGGCCGAACTGCGCGTTGTTCAGGAGCTCCCACTCCTCGCGCTCCTTCACGGCGTCGACCGTGAGGCGGATCTGCTCGCGGAGCTGGTCGATCTCGTTGGAGTAGAGATCGGTGACGCGGGTATGGGTGTTGAGGATCGTCTGGATGGTCGAGAGGTGGTACTCGCGCGGATCGACCTCGTAGTCCACGAAGGTCGTCGGCAGGCGCGGCTCGCCGGTATGGACCGCCAGCAGCTCGATCCCCTGCTCGCCGTAGGAGTTGGTGTGACCTTTGAGGCGGTCGCGCTCCTCGCGGTACTGCGCGATCTTGGCACGGATCTCCTCGCTCTCCACCGCGGCGGCGTCGAGGGTCAGGAGGGTCACGGCCGACAGGGCCTTCACGGCCGGGGCGGGCGCGCGCTCACCGGCGAGGCCCGCATCGCCGAAATAGTCGCCCTTCGTGGCGAGCCCCTGGCGCAGGCGACCCTTGTAGGGGCCCGACAGGGTCAGCTCGACGGTGCCGTCGGCCACCACCGTGAGGCTGCGGCCGGCGGAGCCCTCCTCGTGGATCACCGTTCCGGCCTTGTGCCGGCTCTCGGTGAACTTGGCCGCCAGCGCCGCCAGTTCGGCATCGCCCAGCCGGCTGAACAGCGGCACGGCCCGCAGGGAGGCGGGACGGATCACCTTGCCGTCCCCCTTGTCCTCGGCGACGAGATCGATCCGGCCGGGGCGGGCCAGCACGACGGCGCGGCGGTTGACGCGGTAGACCCCGCCCGCCACGTCCACGAAGGGCAGGAGCCGGAGCAGCCAGCGCGGCGTGTTGGCCGCGTTCTGGACCGAGGTGACGGTCGCCGTCGCAAGATTGCGTGCCGCCGTGGCGCTCACGCTCAGACCCGGTCCGCTCATCGTTCGTCCTCACTCCATCCAGGATTTCAGGCGCGCCGCGCCGATCCGCGCGGCGGCGGTGCGCCCCGCAGCCTGCGCGGGGCGGACGCAAGTCGTTCCGATCAGAACGCGACGACGATCGCGACCCGAGCGGCCGCACCGTCAATCAAATCATGTATTCTCTAGCAGTCCGACAGCCATCTTCGAACGCTCGGCCGGGCCGACTTCATCGTTGTTCCGGCGATGTCTGGATAAAGTCTGATTCGCCCAAGGGTCAACGGAATGATGTCCCCATTTTTCGTCGATTCGTAGAAATGGATCCCGTGGTATGCACGACGAACAGGACACGACCGCCCTCAGACGGGCATGTCAGAGAACTTAATTCTATGGAGTCTCGCCCGGCGGCGGCGCCCGGACGACTTTGTTGTCAGGAAAAATCTTTCGCGCGTCTCAGATGCCGTCCCCGTAGCCGAAGGACTGGTCCATGCTGAGCGCCGGCTCCTCGTCGACGGGCAGGCGCGAGACGACCCGGGCCGGCACGCCCGCCACGGTCGTGTGGGGCGGCACGTCCTGCAGCACCACCGCGGCGGCCGCGACCTTGGCGCCCGCCCCGACGCGGATGTTGCCCAGTACCTTGGCGCCGACGCTGAGCAGCACCCCGCGCTCGATCTTGGGATGCCGGTCGCCGCTCTCCTTGCCGTTGCCCCCGAGCGTCACCGACTGGAGGATCGAGACGTCGTCGGCGATCACCGTGGTCTCGCCGATCACCACGCCGGTGGCGTGGTCGATGAACACCCCCGAGCCGATCCGGGCCGCCGGGTGGATGTCGCAGCCGAACACCTCGGAGATCCGGCTCTGGACGTGCAGCGCCAGGGTCGCCCGGCCCCGGTGCCAGAGCCAGTGGCCGACCCGGTACGCCTCGAGCGCGGCGAGTCCCTTGTAGAACAGGAACGGGTCGAGGTAGCGGCGGCAGGTCGGGTCGCGCTCGCGGATCGCCACGAGGTCGCGCACCGCGTGGGCGCCGGCCTGCGGGTCGGCCTCGAAGGCCGAGAGGCACAGGTCGCGCATCGACAGGCGTGCGAGGTCGCCGTCCCCGAGCCGGTGGGCGAGGCGGTAGGCGAGGGCCTGGGCCAGCGAGCGCTGGTCGAGGATCGTCGCCTGGATGATCCCCGCATAGAGGGGCTCCTCGATCAGGGCCGCCTCGGCCTCGGCGCGCAGGGCGGCCCAGACTTCGGCCTCCGCGGTGCTGCGGCTCGTGATGCGCAGGGGCGGCTGGACCACGGCCATCGTGGCACCCGCGGCGGGCAGGGCAGCGTGATGCATCGGTCGTCGCCGATCACGGCAGGGGGCGGAACGGGCCGGGCCGGCCGCGCTCCAGGGCGTCGTGCCCCTGGACCGTCACGCCCACATTGGCCGGGGCGTCGCCCCGCATCATCGTCCCCGGGGCCATGGTGTCGTCTCCCTCGAATCGGTCGCGGTGGCGGTGGCGGCCCGATTCCGCCGCCGGCGGCGCCGGCGAGAAGTCTCTTCCGGATGCCCCGGTCCGGCGGAGAAGGTTTCGACCGCACGAGCGCGTTGCCGGAGCATTGTTTCGCTAAGTCATTGTTACAGAATGATATTCAGGCATCGCGCCGGCTTTGGCAAGTCCCGGGAGCCGGCCGTCGCCGACCGGCACCGGCGATCGATCGCGGCCGCGATCCGGGCATATCTCCGCCGACCCCGTGCTTCTGCTCCGGCTCGCGGCTTCGACGAACAACCTGCGCTGCAAGTCCTCGCCAATTTGGCAGCACATTCTCGGGCCCGGCGTCTACATTGACGGCGTCGACATACAGTCGATGCGGAGCTCAACGGAGGTTTGCCGTGATCACCAGCAAGGAACGGTTCGCCCGGATGACTGCGCCGTGTCTGCCGTGTTGCCGCGTCCAAGAGGAGGAGAGCGCACGACATCAGACACGCGAGGCGACCACCGATGCTGACCTATGACACGACCCGGAACACCCGTCCCGACCTGAGCCCCGAACCGGCCGCCGCCCTCGGCCGGGCCCTGTCCCGGAGCGTCCGCTCCCATCCCTCCCACGAACGCGCCGCCCTCGCGAGCGCCCTCGACGACGGCCTGATGCCCGACGAGGTCGCGCAGATCCTCGCCGGCCGCCCGGTGGCCGAGGCCTTCCCGATCCGCTGGGGCGAGAGCCCGGAAGCCTACGCGTCCCGGGCCGTGTCCGAGATGTTCGTCGCCTACCTCCAGTAGGCGCGTCGCTGCCGGCCGCGCCGGCCTCTCCGACCACGAACGATGGAAACCTGCCATGTCGGTCTTCCCCCGCGGGTGGAGGCGCCGGACGGGGACGGCCGCCTGCGCGCTCGCCCTGGCGCCCGCCCTGGCGCTCGGTGCCGCCGGCCCGGCCGCGGCCGGACACAAGCCGAAGGGCCGCGGCGCGGCCGGCGTGCCGGACGTCCCGGCCCGGCTCACGGTCGGGCCGGGCGGACGGGACCTGAGGCTCGCGGGCGATCTCGCGGCCGGGGTCGCCGCGCGGGTCCGGGCCATCCTCGCCGCGCACCCGCGGATCGCCCGGATCCATCTCACGAGCGACGGCGGCCTCGTGGAGGAGGGGGCGGCGATCGGGGCGCTCGTGGCGGCCCGCGGCCTCGCCACCTACGTCCCCGACGCCTGCGCCTCGGCCTGCACGCTGATCTTCGTCCGCGGCCGGACGCGCTACCTCGCGACCGGCGGGCGGCTCGGCTTCCACGCCCCCTACGAGATCGGGGCGCGGGGCCGGATGCGCCCGGTGGATTCCGCGCCGGAGCGGGCGGCCTACCGGGCCGCCGGCCTGCCGGCGGCCTTCGTGACGCGGGCGCTGGCCGTGCCCCCGGCCGGGATCTGGATCCCGACGGACGGGGAGCTGCGCGCGGCCGGCATCGTCACCGAGGTCGTCGGACCGGACCGCTTCCCCGATTCCACCCTGGACGCGGATCCGAGCGCGGCCGGGGCGCGGGCCGCGATCCTGCGGAACCTGCCGATCCTGCGCCAGGCCGAGGCGGCGGGGCTCGACCCGATCGCCCGGTGGTACCGGGACGGCTACGCCGCCGGCCGGCCGGAGGCGGAGGCCGCCGCGGGGTTGAGGCGGATGGCCGCCGGCTACCTGCAGCGGCGCTTCCGGTCGGCCGACGACGCCGTCGTCCGCGCCCTGGGCCAGCGGATCCTGGCGACGCTGGAGCGGGCCGGCGCGGGGGACGCGGCGGCCTGCGGCCTCCTCGCGGCCGGCGACCTCGTGGCGCTCGACGCGCGGCTGCGGGCCGAGCGGCCCGCGTCGCACGGGCTCGCCCCGCTCCTCGCCCGGACACGGGCCGCGCGGCCGGACGGAGCGGCCGCGCCCGCCGCGGACCCGGGCACCGCGCGGTCGATGGCCGCAGCGGCGGCCCCCTCGGGCGACTGCGCCGCCCGGATCGCCGCGACGCGGCGCGCCCTCGACCTTCCGGCCCGCGAATCGGCCGCCGCGCTGCGGGCCCTGTTCCTCGCGGAGCCGCAGCGGATCCTGGCGAGCCGCGACGGGCCGTAGCGGCCCGCCGACCCTCGACACGCCGCGCCGGCGCCTATCTTCGCACCCGCGGCACGCCCCGGACGGGCGCCGGCCGCGGAGAGACGGGGGTTCGACGGATGCCGGATTATCGCCTGCGCGGGGCGGTCCGTGGCGAGGATGGCGAGATCGGCGCGCCGCGCGTCGACGAGGTGCTGACGGCCGCTGACGCGAAGGAGGCGGTGCGCCTCGCCAACAGCCGCTCGCTGACGATCGAGGACGACGCGGTGAACGCCCTGTGGCTGGTCGACGCCCACGGTACCCTGCTCTGGTCCCTGCGCCGGGCCGACCGGGACTCCTGACGCGAGGCCTGACGCGGGCCGGCACCGTCAGCCCGATGCGCGGCGGCCCGTCTCCGGCAGCGCGGCGGCCCCGGCATCGTCGGCGCCCCCGAGATACAGGGACCGGACGTCGTCCCGCGCCCGCAGGGACGCGGCGGTGCCGGCCAGCGCGCTGCGCCCGTTCTCCAGCACCACGGCATGGTGGGCGTGGCGCAGGGCGAGGCGGACGTTCTGCTCGGCCACCAGCAGGGTCAGACCCTCGGCGCGGTTCAGGCCGGCGAGCACCCGGTAGATCTCCTCGACCAAGCGGGGGGCGAGCCCCATGGACGGCTCGTCGAGGACGAGCAGCCGGGGCCGCCCCATCAGCGCCCGGCCGATCGCCGCCATCTGCTGCTCGCCGCCCGAGAGCAGGCCGGCGGCGACGCCCCGCTTCGCGGCGAGCCGCGGGAACAGGCCGTAGACCCGGTCCAGATCGGCGCGCACGCCGCCGCGGCCCGTACCGCGCCCGAGGCCGCCCGCCACGAGGTTCTCCTGGACGCTCAGGCTCCGGAAGCAGTGGCGCCCCTCCAGCACCCCCACGAGCCCGGCGCGGACGAGGACGTCGGTCCGGGTCCGCGTCACGTCGCGCCCGTCATAGGCGAGGCGCCCGGCCGTGACCCGGCCGCGCAGGGCCGGCAGCAGGTTCGACACCGCCCGCAGCAGGGTCGTCTTGCCGGCGCCGTTGGCGCCGACCAGGGCGACGATCTCCCCCGCCCGGACCGCGAGGTCGACGCCGTGCAGGGCGTGCACCGCCCCGCCGTAGACGACCTCCAGGGCCTCGACCTGCAGGAGGGGCGGCGCGGCGCTCATCGGGCGCTCACCGGGCCGCCGCGGCGGCCTGCTTGCCGGCCGCGTCCGCGGCCTCCTCGGCCGCGCAGTCGCGCGGGGTGATGCCGCGCTCCTTGGCGTAGGCGGTCGCGGAGGCCTCGATGAGCGGGCGCAGGCTCGCCCAGTCGGGGGCGATCCAGTCGGACACGACATTCCACTTCGCCCCGTCCCATTGCTGGAAGGTGACGCGGCCCTCGCCCTCGTGGTTGGCGCAGGTGACGTTGATCGAGTGGAACAGGCCCTTGGCGCCGAGCGCCGCCACCCGGGCCTCGTCGAGGCGCAGGTGCTCGAAGCCCCAGCGCACCTCGTCGCCGGTGAGCGTCCGCTGGCCGAACCGCGCTTGCGCGATCCGCACCGCCTCGACGTTGAGGATGCCGTTCAGCACCCCGAGATTGTGGTAGACGCTGCCGATCCGCTTCCGGTCGGCGAGGTTGCCGTTGCCGGCCCCGTAGACCTTGCCGACAACCTCCTGGATCACCGGGTAGGCGGTGCCCGAGGCCTGGGTCGTGATGGCGACGTAGCCCTTGGCGGCGTCGCCCGCCGGGATCACGTCCTCCTCCGAGTTCGACCAGACATTGCCGACGATGCGGTCGGCCGGGAAGCCGGTCTTCTGGGCGGTCTTCAGGGCCACCGGGTTCATCACGCCCCAGCCGCGCAGCACCACGAAGTCGGGCCTCAGGCGCCGGATCGTGAGCCACTGCGACTGCTGCTCGTTGCCGGGATGGGGCACCTCGATCTGCGCGACGGTGAAGCCGTAGCGCTCGGCGAGCCGCGCGTAGATCGGGATCGTCTCCTTACCGTAGGGCGAGCCGTGGTAGAGCACCGCGACGGTCTTGCCCTTCAGCTTGTCGAGGCCGCCCGCGCGGGTGCCGAGATACTGGATGATGCCGCTCGTCTCGCTGTAGGGGTTGAGCAGCAGCGGGAACACGTAGGGGAAGACGCGCCCGTCGGTGGAGTCGGTGCGGCCGTGGTTGATCGTGATCAGCGGCACCTTGTCGGCGGTGATGCGGTCGATCATCGCGTAGGCGATGCCCACCGAGAGCGGGTTCCAGGCGGCGATGCCGGGCCGGGACTTCAGCCGCTCGTAGACCTCGACGCCGCGCTCGACCTCATACTGGGTCTCACCCTCGCTCCAGGTGAGCTTGACGCCGTTCACCCCGCCGTCGCGGGCGTTGATCAGGTTGAGATAGTCGATGAAGCCCCCGAAGAAGCCGGTCCCGCCGGCCGCGTAGGGGCCGACCCGGTAGCTCTGGAGCGGGAAATACTGCTCGTCGGCCCAAGCGGCCCGGGGGGCCGCGCCGGCGAGCGCGACGGTGCCGGCGAGGAGCGTTGCGCGGAGTCGGGTCGTCAGGGGCATGGTCGTCCTGGGGTTGGTCGGGCGGGGAGGGGATCAGGCAGCGCGGCGGCCGAGGCGGCGGCCCGCCCGGTCGAGGAGGGCGGCGAGGCCGGCGGGCTCGCGGATCAGCACGGCGACGATCAGGGCGCCGAGCACGACGCGCTGGACCATCTCCAGGGTGCCGGAATCGAACCCGTCGCCGAGGACCGCCGCGCCGAGGCGCGACAGGAGTAGGGGCAGCACCACGATGAAGCCCGCGCCCAGGAAGGCGCCGCGCAGGGTGCCAAGGCCGCCGATGATCACGATGAACAGGATCTGGAAGGAGCGGTCGAGGTTGAACCCCGCCGGCTCGACGGTGCGCAGATACGCGAAGGCCCAGAGCGCTCCGGCGATCCCGATCACGAAGGACGAGGCCGCGAAGGCCAGGAGCTTGGTCCGGGCGACCCGCACGCCGACGAGGCGGGCGGCGGTCTCGTTGTCGCGGATCGCCACGAGGTTCCGGCCCGTGGGCGAGGTCACGAGCCTCCACGCGACGAAGGTCAGCAGCGTGACCACCGTGAGCGTGACCAGGTAGCGGCCGCGCGGGTCGTCGAAGGACAGGCCGGCCACCACCAGCCGGGGGGCGGTGACGATGCCCGAGGGGCTGTCGTCGGAGATCCAGCCGATCCGGTTCAGCGCCCAGGCCACGAAGAACTGCACGGCGAGCGTCGAGACCGCGAGGTAGAAGCCCCGCAGGCGCAGGGCCGGCAGCCCCGCCACCAGCCCGGCGAGCGCCGCCACGAGGCCGGCGAGCAGGAGCGACGCCGGGAGCGGCAGGCCGGGCAGGCGCAGCGACAGGTTGAAGGCCGCGTAGGCCCCGACCGCCATGAAGGCGGCCGAGCCCAGGGAGAGCAGCCCGGCATAGCCGGTGAGCAGGTTGAGCCCGAGGCCGGCCAGCGCCAGGGCCAGGAACGGCGTCAGCAGCGCCTCGAACAGGTAGCTCGTTCCGGTGAGCGGTACGATCCCGTAGGCGAGGACCAGCAGGGCGCCGAGGCCGAGGGTCCCGGCGGACAGGTGCGGGCGCGGCACGGCGCGGGGGAGGGCCACCACGGCGGCTCAGACCCGCTCGACGGCGCGCAGGCCGAGCAGGCCCGACGGCCGGACCAGCAGGAAGCCCAGGGCCGCCACGTAGGCGATCCAGCCCTCGATACCGCCGCCGATGACCGGCCCGAGATAGACCTCGGACAGCTTCTCCGCCGCGCCGACGATCAGCCCGGCCACGATCGCCCCGGCGACGGAGTCGAAGCCGCCGAGCACGAGCACCGGCAGCGCCTTCAGCACCACCAGCGACAGGGAGAACTGCACGCCGAGCCGCGCCCCCCAGAGCAGCCCCGCCACCAGCGCGACGATCCCGGCGGCGATCCAGACCGCCGACCAGATCCGGGGCAGTCGGAGGCCGGTGTTGAGGGCGGCGAGCGGATCGTCCGCCACCGCCCGGAAGGCGAGGCCGGTGCGGGTGTAGCGGAAGAAGGCGGCGAGGACCGCCACCATCAGGCCCGCCACCGCGGCGGCGAACAGGTCGAACCGGCTGACCAGCACGCCGCCGAGATCGATCGGCGTGTCGTCGATGCCGAGGTCGAGCCCGTGGACCTGGGTGCCCCAGGCGAGCTGGGCCGCGCCCTCGATCACGTAGGCGACGCCCAGCGTCGCCATGAACAGGGTGATGGGCGGCTGGTTGACGAGCGGCCGCAGCACCAGGCGCTCCACGCCGAGACCGACCACCACCATCGCGGCGAGCGTCGCGGCCAGGGCCGCCGGGACGGGCAGGCCGCGCTCGGTCAGGCTCACGAAGGTGAGGGCGGCGAACAGCACCATCGCGCCCTGCGCGAAGTTGAGCACGCCCGAGGTCTTGTAGATCAGCACGAAGCCGATCGCCACGAGGGCGTACATGACGCCCGACAGGAGGCCGCCGACGACGACCTCGATCAGGAAGGCGAGATCCGGGCTCATGCGGCAGCCGCGTCCCCGTCTTCGGCCACGTCTACATCCGCGCCTCCATCCGCGGCGGGATCAGTGGCGGCATCCGCCTCCCCGTCCGCGAGCCCCAGATAGGCCGCGATGACCGCTGGGTCCGCCCGCACCTCCGCGGGCGTGCCGGTGGCGATGCGGCGGCCGTGGTCGAGCACGGTCACCCGGTCGGAGAGGCGCATGACGACGCCGATATCGTGCTCGATCAGGACGATCGCGGCCCCGGACCGATCCCGCGCCGCCCGGATGAAGCCGGTCATCTCCGCCTTCTCGGTCGCCGTCATGCCGGCCATCGGCTCGTCGAGGAGCAGGAGCCGCGGCCCGGCCACCAGGGCCCGGCCGAGCTCGACCCGCTTCTGGAGCCCGTAGGGGAGGCTGCCGGCGGGGCGGTCGGCCACCGCCGCGAGGCCGAGGCGTCCGATCACCGCCTCGGCGGCGGCGCGGTGGGCGCGCGCCTCCCGCCGGGCGGAGGGCAGGCCCAGGATCTGGGCCGCGGGCCCGGCGCGCCGCGCGGCCGAGAGCCCCGCGAGGACGTTGTCGCGCACGCTCAGGCCCGCGAACAGGGCGAGGTTCTGGAAGGTCCGGGCGACGCCCAGTGCGGCGAGCCGCCCGGCCGGCACCCGGGCGAAGCTCTCCGCGCCGAGCCGCACCCGCCCGGCCCGCGGTGCGTAGAGGCCGGTGATCGCGTTGATCAGCGAGGATTTGCCGGCGCCGTTCGGCCCGATCACGGCGTGGATCTCGCCGGCCCCGACCGCGAGGTCGATCTCCGCGAAGGCGACGGTGCCGCCGAAGGCGAGGGACAGCCCCTCGACCGACAGGACCGCGTCCGCCCGGTCCCGGTGCGGGCCGCCGCCGGGGCCTGCCGCCGGGCGGGCGGCGGGCCGGGGGAGGGGGCCTCGCCCGTCCCGGACCGGGCGGACGAGGCGCAGCGCAGGCTGCATGGGCAGAAATCCGTCCACGATAGGCCGTCCGCTGCGGCGCGAACCGGCGGAACCCGTTGAGAGAAGGCGAGGAACAGGACGACGACGTGTCCCGAGCCGATGTTCCGGCATTCCCGCCCGTCAAATCGTGCTCCGCCGGATCCGCGAAGTCAAAAGCACAGTCTTTTCAATTTCGACATGACGCGCGAACATTCTCCCTCCGGGAGAGGCAGGCGCTGGATCACTGCCCTAGTCCTGACGATGGGCCGCCCGAACCGCCGAGATCTTGCCGCCTCGCGACGGTGACGGGCCCGGATCCGGGCGATTCGGCCGGGTGCGGCGGGCGGAAAGACACCTTACGGTAGCACAAACTAATCTGCATAAGTATTCATGGCTTGAAACAAAATGTAGGTTCGCGCCCCCACGCCGTCGTGGAGACGCCGCCATGCCAAACCCGCTCGTGCACAAGCTAAATTGCTATGTCGGGCTCTCCGAAGACGACCGGATGTGCTTGGCCGACGCCATGAGCCCGAGCCGCATGGTCGCCGCGCGCACCGACATCATCCACGAGGGCGACGATCCGCGCTCGATCAACGTGATCCTCGAGGGCTGGGCCTGCCGGTACCGGCAGTTCGCCAACGGGCGCCGCCAGATCGTCTCGCTCCTGCTCCCGGGCGACCCGTGCGACCCGCACATCTTCCTCCTCGACGAGATGGATCACGCGATCGGCGCGATCACGCCCGTGCTCCTCGGCCAGATCTCCGGCCCTGCGATGCGGGACGTGACCGCCCGCAGCCCGCGGCTCGACATGGCCTTCCACCGCGAGGCCCTGGCCACCGCGGCGATCCAGCGCGAGTGGACGGTCAGCCTCGGCAGCCGCACCGGGATCGAGCGCCTCGCCCACCTGTTCTGCGAGGTGCACGCGCGCCTGGCGGCCATCGGCCTGAGCGACGGGAATACCTGCGCGATGCCGATGACGCAGAACGATCTCGGCGACGCGATGGGGCAGACCAGCGTGCACATCAACCGCACGCTCCAGGAACTGCGCGGCATGGGGCTGATCACCCTGCGCAGCCGGCGCCTGACCATCCACGATCCGACCGCGCTCGCCCGGCTCGCGCATTTCGACACCGCGTACCTCCATCTCACCGAGGCCGGGCACGCCGCCGCGCGCTGAACCCTGCCCGCCCCGCGGTGATTGAGCCAGGTTGAACCACATCCGGAGTGGCCCGGCATGACAGACCCTCGCGATCCGGCGGAGCGACTCGCGGCCCTCGAGGCCGACAACGCGCGCCTGCGCCGGCTGCTCGACGCGGCGGGGCTCCCGGACGGCCTGCGCCACGGCATGCGCAACACGATGGCGATGATGCGCACCGTCATGCACCGCTCCGCCGAGAGCGCCGCGGACGTCGAGAGCTACGTGGCGCATCTCGACGGCCGGTTCGGGGCGATCATGCGCGTGCAGGCCGCCACGGACGCGTTCGGCGACGCGGACCTGCACACGCTGATCTCGGACGAGCTGATGTTCCACCTCGCCCGCGAGGGCGAGCAGGCCAGCCTCGCGGGCCCGCGGGTGCGCCTCCGCCCCAAGGCCGCCCAGGTCGTCGCGCTGGCCCTGCACGAACTGGCCAGCAACGCGGTGGAGCACGGATCCCTGGCGCTCCCCCAGGGCCGGATCCGCGCCGCGTGGCGGGTGACGGACGCGGAGGCCGGACCGCCCGTCCTCAGCCTCGACTGGGCCGAGACCGGCGGCAGCGGTGTCCAGGCCTCCGGACGGCGCGGCTTCGGCACGGACGTGCTGACGGAGATGCTGGCCTACGATCTCGGCGCGGCGGTCGACCTGCGCTACGAGCCGGACGGGCTGCGCTGCGCGATCCGCGTGCCGCTCACGGCCCAGATCGGGCGCCGCGTGGCCGAGGATCCCGAGACGGACTGGGACGGCGACGGCCGGTGAGCCTCACGTGCCGGACGCCGCCCGCACCTGCCCGGTCATCTGCGGCAGCGCGCCGAGCGCCTCCACGGGCGGGTTCGGGCCGGGCAGGAGCAGGTAGTCGGGCGTGAACCCGGAAAACTCCCGCAGACGCTCGAGATTCGGAACGCGCACGCTCTTGCGCCCGCTCTCGATCAGGCCCGCCCTGCGCAGATCGGAGAGGACGCGCGAGAGGTGGACGTTCGAGAGCCCCGCCGTGTCGGCCAGTTCGGACTGCGCCAGCGGCAGGCGGTAATCGGGCTCCAGGCCGAGGCCGACGGCGTTCAGGCGCGCGAAGAGTTCGCAGATGATGTGGGCGACCTGCCTGTCGGCGGACCGGCGCCCCACCCCGACGAGCCATTCCTGCAGGACGGCCTCGTCGACCAGGACCGACCACCAGAGGGCGCGGTAGATGTTGGGCCGGAGGGCGGCGAGTTCCTTGATCGTCCGGTAGGGGACCGAGGCGACGGTGCAGGGCGTCAGCGTCGCTACGGAGTGGATCGCCCGGTTGAGCAGGGACGCGTGCAGGTCGCAGCCGTCGCCGGGCACGAGGTAGGCGAGGATCGAGCGCCCCCCGTCGGGCACCAGCTTGTAGCGGCAGGCGAACCCGTCGAGGATCACGTAGGCGGCGTCGGGCCGCACGCCTTCCGAGACCAGGTCGCGGCCCGCCTCGACCTGCGCGACGTCGCTGGTCGCCGCTGCCAGGGCGGCCACGTCGCCCTCGTCCAGGTTCGCGCGCAGGGCCAGCTTCCGAAGGAAGGGGTTCAAGGGATCTCCCGGACATCCTGCCCCGCGCGCGGAGCCGCCTCTGCGTAAACGCGTGACGGCTTATCCTTACTCCGCGAACGCATCAAATGATCGCCACGCCCGGATGCGGCTCTCGGCGCGATCGGATCGGGGCCGCCTCCCGGAATCGGCCGCGAAGGTCGTGCCGGGTCGCGCTGGGGTCGCGCCGCGCCGTGCCCGTCGGGGCATGGGGCCGGGTCGGCGTATCAGGAGAGCGGCAGCGTGCGCAGGACGGTGCCGTTCGCGTCATGGATCTCCATCCGCCAGCCCGCCGCGGCGTCCGGCAGCTCGCCGGCCTTCCGGAACTCCTCGATCAGCACCAGCGCCTCCGCCTCGGCGTGCGCGACCGACGCGGCGAGGACGCCGGTCTCGTCCTCGATCGTCTCGCCGTCGCTCCTCAGGCGGAAATAGTAGCGCTCTGCCATGACAGCCTTCAGCTCAGGACCCCCTCCCGCCCCGGCGGACGGGCGCCGCCCGCCCCGCGGGTTGAGGTAAGTGGCATCGATCCGCATCCGTTCAACGTGCTGGCGAGATTGCGGTCGCCGGTGCCCACCGCTTGGTCCGCCCGCCCCCCGACGCGCCCCCCGACGCCGCAGGACGCGGCACGGCGCTGCCGCTCCGGCGGGCGAAACGCCGTCCTTCTGGGCGCCGGCGCGCCCCGAGCAGCCTCCCGGCGCGCCATGCCTAAATAATTGGCACACGATTTGCGAAGCCCGCCCCGTCGCGAGGAAGACGACGCAGGGGACCGCCATGAAGGCATTTGGAACTTGGGCCTCGGCCGCCGCACTGGCCGCCGGGCTGGCGATGGGCACGCTGGGAGCGGGCGCCGCCCGGGCGCAGGAGACCATCAAGGTCGGGATCCTGCACTCGCTGTCGGGCACGATGGCGATCTCGGAGACCACCCTCAAGGACGCGATGCTGATGCTCATCGCGGAGCAGAACGCCAAGGGCGGCGTGCTGGGCAAGAAGCTGGAGCCGGTGGTGGTCGATCCGGCCTCGAACTGGCCGCTCTTCGCCGAGAAGGCCCGCGAGCTGATCAGCAAGGACAAGGTCGCGGCCGTGTTCGGCTGCTGGACCAGCGTGTCGCGGAAATCCGTGCTGCCGGTCTTCAAGGAACTCGACAACATCCTGTTCTACCCCGTCCAGTACGAGGGCGAGGAGAGCGAGCGGAACGTGTTCTACACCGGCGCCGCCCCGAACCAACAGGCGATCCCGGCGGTCGACTACCTGATGTCGGAGGATGGCGGCGGCGCCAAGCGCTGGGTGCTCGAGGGGACCGACTACGTCTACCCGCGCACCACCAACAAGATCCTCGAAGCCTACCTCAAGTCCAAGGGGGTCAAGGACGAGGACATCATGATCAACTACACGCCGTTCGGCTTCTCGGACTGGCAGACGGAGGTGTCGAAGATCAAGGCGTTCGGCTCGGCCGGCAAGAAGACCGCCGTGGTCTCGACCATCAACGGCGACGCCAACGTGCCGTTCTACAAGGAGCTCGGCAACCAGGGCATCAAGGCGACCGACATCCCGGTCGTGGCCTTCTCGGTGGGCGAGGAGGAGCTCGCCGGCATCGACGCCAAGCCGCTGGTCGGCCACCTCGCCGCCTGGAACTACTTCGAGTCGATCAAGACGCCGGAGAACGAGGCCTTCATCAAGAAGTGGCAGGCGTTCAAGAAGAACCCCAAGGCCGTCACCAATGACCCGATGGAGGCCCACTACATCGGCTTCAACATGTGGGTGAAGGCGGTCGAGAAGGCCGGCACCACCGATCCCGACAAGGTGATCGACGCGCTGCCGGGCATCGAGCAGAAGAACCTCACCGGCGGCACCGCGAAGATGCTGCCGAACCACCACATCACCAAGCCGGTCTTCATCGGCGAGATCGAGGCGAACGGCCAGTTCGACGTGGTCTGGAAGACCGAGGGCCTGATCCCCGGCGAGGCGTGGTCGAAGCAGCTCGAGGGCTCGAAGGACCTCGAGGCCGACTGGGTCAAGCTCAAGTGCGGCAACTACAACACCAAGACCAAGTCCTGCGGCGGCGCGTAAGCCCTGCACCTCCTCTCCCCGCGAGCGGGGAGAGGGGACACGCGCCTCACCCGTGTGGGGCGCACCGCTCCCGGCTCGCAGAACGGCCCCGATGCTCCGTCTCCTGACCCTCCTCTTCCTGATGCTGGCCGCCCCGGCGCTCGCGCAGGCGCCCGACCCCTACGGCCAGCTCGCCGGCGACGGCTACGCCGAGATCGAGGCCGGCGTCTCCGGCCTCGCCGCCTCTGGCGACCCGCGCGCCGACGCGATCCTCTCGGCCCTGTCGGACGGCCGCCTGCTGGTGGGCCCGGACAAGACCCTTCTCATCCGGCAGGGCGGCGCCGTCGTGGACGCGAGGACCGGCGCCCCGGCCGCCGACAGCCCCGACCTCAAGCCGGTGCGGGCCAACAACCGCGTCCGCCGGGCGATCGAGGCCGCCCGCGGGCAGCTCGACCTCGCGAGCCCCGACCCGGCCCGGCGCCGGGCCGCCGCCGACGCGGTGTTCAAGGCGCGGGACGCGGCCGCGCTGCCGGCCCTCGACGCGGCGCTCGCCCGCGAGACCAGTCCGGGCGTCCGGCAGGCGCTCACCGAGGCCCGCGCCGCCGTGCTGCTCGCGAGGCCCGGCACCGCGGAACCCGACCGGATTGCCGCGCTTCCCGCCATCCAGGCCCGGGGCGATGGCGACGCGATGGGCATCCTGCGCGGTCTCGCGGCGGATCCGAGCGAGGCCGTGCGCGCCGCCGCCGCCCGCGGCATCGCGGCGATCGAGACGCGGCTCGCGATAATCGGCGCCCTCCAGAACGTCTGGTACGGCATCTCGCTCGGCTCGGTCCTGCTGCTCGCCGCCATCGGGCTCGCCATCACCTTCGGGGTGATGGGCGTGATCAACATGGCCCACGGCGAGATGGTGATGCTCGGCGCCTACACGACCTACCTCGTGCAGGAGCTGATCCGCACCAAGGCGCCCGTCCTGTTCGGCTGGTCGCTGGCGATCAGCATCCCCTGCGCGTTCCTGGTCGCCGGCCTCGTCGGGGTGCTGATCGAGCGGTTCATCATCCGCTTCCTGTACGGGCGCCCGCTGGAGACGCTGCTCGCCACCTTCGGGGTCAGCCTCGCGCTGCAGCAGGGCGTGCGCTCGATCTTCGGCCCGACCAACCGCGAGGTCGGCGCCCCCGCCTTCATGAGCGGCGCCTTCGACTTCTACGGCCTGTCGATCACCTGGGGCCGGATGTGGATCATCGTGTTCGCGTTCGCCGTGTTCCTGGGCCTCCTGTTCGTGCTGCGGAAGACGTCCTTCGGCCTGAAGACCCGGGCGGTCACCCAGAACCGCCGCATGGCCGCCGCGATGGGCATCCGCACCCCCTACGTCGACGCCCTGACCTTCGGGCTCGGCTCCGGCATCGCGGGGATCGCGGGCGTCGCCCTCTCGCAGATCGACAACGTCTCGCCCAATCTCGGCCAGGGCTACATCATCGACTCGTTCCTCGTGGTGGTGTTCGGCGGCGTCGGCAACCTCTGGGGGACGCTGGTGGCGGCGCTGACGCTCGGCGTCGTGAACAAGCTCGCCGAGCCGTATATCGGCGCGGTGCTGGCCAAGATCGGCCTCCTGATCTTCATCATCCTGTTCATCCAGAAGCGCCCGCGCGGCCTGTTCGCGCTCAAGGGCCGGGCGGTGGAATCGTGAGCCCCATGCCGCCTCGCACCCCCCTCATCGACCTGAAGGGCTGGATCTTCCTCGCCGTCCTGGCCGCCTTCTGCCTCGCCGTGCCGGTGCTGAATCTCGCGGTGCCGGAGGGCTCCGGCCTGCACCTGCCGACCTACCTCGTCTCGCTCTTCGGAAAATACCTCGCCTACGCGCTGCTCGCGGTCAGCCTCGACCTCGTCTGGGGCTATTGCGGCATCCTCTCGCTCGGCCACGGGGCGTTCTTCGCCCTCGGCGGCTACGCGATGGGCATGTACCTGATGCGCCAGATCGGCGCCCGGGGCGTCTACGGCAACCCGGTTCTGCCCGACTTCATGGTGTTCCTGAACTACAAGGCGCTGCCCTGGTACTGGTACGGCTTCGACCACTTCGCCTTCGCGGCCCTGATGGTGCTGCTGGTGCCGGGCCTGCTGGCCTTCGTGTTCGGCTGGCTCGCCTTCCGGTCGCGGGTGACCGGCGTCTACCTGTCGATCATCACCCAGGCGCTGACCTACGCGCTGATGCTCGCCTTCTTCCGCAACGACATGGGGCTCGGCGGCAACAACGGGCTGACCGACTTCAAGGATCTCCTGGGCGTCTCCGTCCAGTCCCAGAATTTCCGCGTCGGCATCTTCGTGGCCACCGGAATCGCGCTGGCTTTGGGCTACCTGATCGCCCGGGTCATGACGGTCTCGGCCTACGGCAAGATCCTGATCGCCGTGCGCGACGCCGAGAGCCGCACGCGCTTCCTCGGCTACCGGCCGGAGCACTTCAAGACGCTGGCCTTCACGGTCTCGGCCATGATGGCGGGCGTCGCCGGCGCCCTCTACGTGCCGCAGGTCGGCATCATCAACCCGGGGGAGTTCGCGCCCACCAACTCCATCGAGACGGTCATCTGGGTGGCGGTGGGCGGTCGCGGCACGCTGGTCGGCGCGGCGCTCGGCGCCGTGCTGGTCAACTACGCCAAGACCGTGCTCACCGGCGCGATGCCGGACGCGTGGCTGTTCGCGCTCGGCGGCCTGTTCGTGTTCGTGACGCTGTTCCTGCCGCGCGGCCTCGTCGGCACCGCGATCGAGCGGTTCGGCTCCCGGCGCGCCGCCGCCAAGCTGCCGCCGGAGCCCGCCATCGCCCCGAAACTCGCCGAAGAAGGGCAGGGCTCGTGAGCACCGACCTCCTCGAACCGCCGGATGCCGCTGCCCGCGGCCCCGCCAACCGGAAGCGCGAGACGGACGCGCTCCTCTACCTCGACGACCTGCGGGTGACCTTCGACGGCTACAAGGCCCTGCGCGGCCTGTCGCTGACGCTGGCCCGCGGCGAGTTGCGGGCGATCATCGGCCCGAACGGCGCCGGCAAGACCACCATGATGGACTGCATCACCGGCAAGACGCGGCCGGACAGCGGCATCGCGCTGTTCGACGGCACCCACGATCTGCTCAGGAGCGACGAGCCGGCGATCGCCGACCTCGGCATCGGCCGCAAGTTCCAGAAGCCCACCGTGTTCGAGAGCCACACGGTCGCCGACAACATCCTGCTCGCCCTCAAGGGGCCCCGCGCCGCCTTCGCGTCCCTGTTCGGCTGGCGCAACCGGGTGGAGGCCGCGCGGATCGATTCCCTGCTGGAGACCGTCGGCCTGCTGGCCCACCGGGGCCGCCCGGCGGCCGATCTCAGCCACGGCCAGAAGCAGTGGCTGGAGATCGGCATGCTGCTCGCGCAGGACCCCAAGCTCCTGCTGGTCGACGAGCCGGTGGCCGGCATGACCGACGCCGAGACCGCCGAGACCGCCCGCCTGCTGCGCCGCATCGCCGGCGAGCACGCCGTGCTGGTGGTCGAGCACGACATGCACTTCGTCCGGGACCTCGGCTGCCGGGTCACCTGCCTGCACGAGGGCGCGGTGCTGGCCGAGGGCTCGATCGACGCCGTCTCGGCCGACCCGCGGGTCGTCGAGGTGTATCTGGGACGATGACCATGCTCTCCGTCGACGGCATCGACCTCTATTACGGCGCCGCGCAGGCGCTCCGCGGCGTCTCGCTGACGGCCGAGGCCGGGCGGGTCACCACGGTCCTGGGCCGCAACGGCGTCGGCAAGACCTCGCTGCTGCGGGCGATCGTCGGCCAGCAGCCGGTGCGCTCCGGCGCGATCCGTCTCGACGGCCGCCCGATCCAGGGCCTCGCGCCCTACGACCGGGCGCGCGCCGGGATCGCCTTCGTGCCCCAGGGCCGCGAGATCTTCCCGCTGCTCACCGTCAAGGAGAACCTGGAGACCGGCTTCGCGCCGCTCAGGCGCCGCGACCGCCATATCCCGGGGGAGATCTACGACCTGTTCCCGGTGCTCAAGGACATGCTGCACCGGCGCGGCGGCGACCTCTCGGGCGGCCAGCAGCAGCAACTCGCCATCGGCCGGGCGCTGGTGACGCGGCCGAAGCTCCTCGTGCTCGACGAGCCCACCGAGGGGATCCAGCCCTCGATCATCAAGGATATCGGCCGGGCGATCACCTACCTGCGCGGCAAGGGCGAGATGGGGATCGTGCTGGTCGAGCAGTATTTCGAGTGGGCCCGGGACCTCTGCGACTCCTACGCGGTGATGGATCGCGGGCAGGTGGTGCTGGCCGGCCCCCGGGCCGGGATGGTCGAGGCCGACGTGCTCCGCTGGATGTCCGTCTAGCGGGCCCGCCGCACGTCCCGCCGCACGTCCCGCCGGCGCCGGGCCCGGGAATACCGCACTTCGATCCGGATATCGGGACGGATAATCAACAATCGGAGCGCGGCCCGGGCCGACATCGACCGCCAAATCTGTGCACACGGCCCCGGTTGGCCAATGTTAAAACACAATTCAGGTCCGCCATGGGGCACAACCACGGGGGGCCCATGACGATCCTGGATCCGATCACCGGCGAGCTGGTCACCATCGCCGTTCCGCGGCCGCGGCCGCAGGCCGGCCCGCGCTGACGGGCGGCGCGCTGTCATGACGAACGCGACCGATCGAAGGGCCGGCCGCCGCGGCGTCCGCGGCGGCCGTGCCCAGGTCCGGACGGTGCCGCCGGGCCTGCTGCTGGCCGGCGGCGTGGGGGCGAACGCCCCGCTGACGGCCGTCGACCTGATCGCCCAGGCCCGCGCGGCCCGGCGGGAGGCCGAGGCCCGCGACGGCGCGGACCGCGCGGAGCAGGGCTGACGCGGCGACCGGGGCCGCCGAGCCGGCCGCCCGCCTCTTGAGATCACCCGCGCGGGATGGTCAGAAGGCCGGCAGTCTCGCGGCAGCCGGCGGGTGGGTCATGAAGTTCGGCGTCCTGATCCTGGCCGGCGCCTGCGGCGTCCTCGTCGGGATCGTCATCGGATACGTCGCGGGAACGCGACTCAGCCAGGCCTTCGCGCAATTGCCGGTGACGGACCGCTCCCCCGCCGCGCAGGCGCTCCGGATCGTGGACCGCATCGCGACCGAGCACGGCCTCGCGCGGGACGCGCTGCTCCGGGCGATGCTCGACCAGCAGGGCGGCCGGACGGGGACCGCGCGTCCCGGCGAGGAGCCGGGCAGGGAGCCGGGCAGGGCCCCGGGCGAACCGGCCCGGTAGGGCGCCGACCGCGCCTCACGCGGCCGGCGCCGGCCGGGGGCGCAGCCGGAGGCTCGCGGCGGTGAGCACGGAGCGCAGCTCGGCCGGCCGGACCGGTTTCGAGAGGATCGGGATGTCCGGCGCCCCCAGATCCTCGCGCACGCGCGCCTCGTCGTGGCCGCTCATCACCACCGCCGGCAGCGGGCGGCCGGCGAGCCTCCGGACCGCCGCGATGCAGTCCGTCCCCGTGACGCCGTTCCCGAGCTCGAAATCGGTGATGAGGAGGTCGATCTCCGGCACGGCGTCGGGGATCCCGGTCTCGGGCCGGACGCGGCAGCCCCATTTCTCCAGCAGGCTGGCGGTCGCCCGCAGCACGGCAGCGTCGTCCTCCACCAGCAGCACGCGCAGGCCGCCGATCGTCGCCGGCGGGTCGAGCCGGGCGGGGAGGGCCGCGGGCTGCGGGGCCCGGGCGAGGGGCAGGTCACCGATCGTCACGCAGGTCCCGCGCCCCGGCACCGAGCGCAGCGTCACCGTCAGGTCCAGGAGCGCGCCGAGCCGCCGGACGATCGGCAGGCCGAGGCCCACCCCCTCGACGTCCCGGTCGCCGCGGCGGCGGACTTGGTAGAACTCGTCGAAGACCCGCTCCTGATGCGCGACCGGGATCCCGGGGCCGCGATCGTAGACCTGGATGGCGAGCCGGTCGCCCCGCCGGCGGCAGGCGATCAGGATCGGCCGGCCGGGCGCGTACTTGATCGCGTTGTTGACGATGTTCTGGACCATGGTCGTGAGCAGGGCCCGGTCGGTGCGCACCACGACCGCGCAGGCGCGGCTGCGCAGGGCCGTCCCGGCGATCTGGGCGGCCTCGGAGTTCTGGCGCCGGACATCCTCGAGGATGTCGTTGATCGCGACGGGCTCGGGCCGGGGCTCCACCCGTCCGCTGTCGAGGGTCGAGATGTCCAGGAGCGACTTGAACAGGCGCGAGACGCTCTGCAGCGACCGGTCGATGTTCTCGACCATCTGCAGCTCCTCCGGCCCCAGCCGGGCGCCGCGCAGGCAGGCGGTGAACAGGCTGATGGCGTGGATCGGCTGGCGCAGATCGTGGCTCGCCTGCGCCAGGAAGCGCGACTTGGACAGGCTCGCCTCCTGCTCGCGCTCGTAGGCGCCGCGCAGGCGCTCCAGCAGGCTGTAGATGTAGGTCGGCACGAGGACGGTGATGGCCGTCAGCGTCAGGACGAGGAACGGGTTCGCGCGCCAGTACGCGTTGAAGTACGTGGTGACCGCGATCGAGACCAGGGCCGCCGCCGTGGACGCCTTCAGGGCGGTGACGCCGTAGCGCAGGCCGTTGCCGACGATCAGCCGGATGACGATCGCGTAGAGCGGCAGGAACGGCGCGCCGCCCACCGCCATCGTGTAGGTCATCCCGCCGAGGTCGAGGAGGAAGGTGACGACGCGGCGCGGCGTGTTGCTGCCGGGGTTGCGGCTGATCCAGCCGTACAGCGCCACGGCGAAGACCCAGTGGCACGTCACCAGATAGGCGACGAACCGGGCCTCCGGCGGGGCGATCCCGCCGTAGATCTGGGGCAGGAGATACAGGCAGGCGAGGCCGATGACGACGGCCCGGATCAGCGCCTGCGCCTTCTCGTTGTCGTACGCCTCGTCCCGCCGGCGCCGCGACCCGAACATCGTCGGCTCAGGCCCGGCCGGCCGCGACGCCGAGACCGAGGCCGGGCACCCGCTCCGCCGGGACGGATCCCGCGGCGTCCGCCCTGAATCGCGCCGTGCCGGCCCCGGTCTCCCGCTGTCGCTTCATCGTGCAGTCGCCCTGCCGCGTCGCCGCCCGGGATCCGGGCAACGGCGCGCCGCCGTCGCCGATCGCGGACAGATCTGACAAGTCTACCTGAAGGTGATCGACGCCACCAGACGCGGCGGGAGCCCGCGATGTGGCGGCGCGGACGAGTCTTCGGTGCTAGAACCGCTTATTCAGTCTCCGCTACAATGGTCCCCGTGCTGCAGCGAGACGTTCCTGCGGAAAATATGCGGCAGATTATTTTTTACTTCACTGCAGGTCTGATCTCGTCGACCGGCCGCACGCACGGTCGCGGGCGCCGTCAGCGGTAGGTGCCGGCGCCCGGATCAAATCGATAGACCCGGGCATCCCGGTCCGTGGCCGGACGCAGCGCCCCGTCCGCGCCCAGCACGGTGCCGCTCAGGGCGACTCGGACCGGGGGCCACGCGGCAGGGTCGCGCGGATCCTCCGGCAGGATCTCCAGCCGTCCCGTGCTCGATCCCAGCCGGCAGGGATCCTCCGCGCAGCCGGCCGTCTCGTCGGCGCCCGCCGCGACCTCGCCCGCGAGCGTCCAGTGCGCCGGCGCGTCGCGGAACTGGAGGAGGAGGTACGAGAAGCCCTGCGATCCGGCCGTCCCGTAGACCGTGAGGCGCAGGCCCATCAGGAGGCGGCCCCGGCTCAGCGGCCTGAACACGGCGCCGAGCCGCTCGTCCACCTCCGGGGCGCCGCCGTTGCGGTTCCCGGTCCCGATCCGGCCGGACAGGACCTGCACGTCTTCGAGGCGCCAGCGCATATCCTTGAGGACGTAGGTGGCGGCCGCGACGCTCAGCCGGTCGGGCGCCGCGGCGTCCTCGCCCAAGGCCGGCATCGTGACGAAGCCGGTGAACCGGCTCCCGGTCTCGGTGGAGAACATCGCGGCGGTCCAGAATTCCGCCGTGCGGCCGTCCTTCATCCGGCAGGTCTCGGCCTCCTTGTCGGCGGGCCGCCCGCAGATCGCCGCCAGCACCGTGGCGCGCGGCAGCATGGCGAGATCGGGATCGGCCGCGGCGGGCGCGGCAGCGAGCCCGGCAGCCAGCACCGGCAGCACCGCCACGGCAGGGCCCGTCAGAAAACGCCTGCGGGCCGCGCGCCCGTCTCCCCGTCCCGCCCGTCTCATGCGCCGGGCTCTGCCACGGGGCCCGGCACCGGGCCATTCGGACAGGTGTACGATCGGCCCCGCCGCACGGTCCGCCTCCTCAATCCCCGACGCCGGCCGTGGCGGCCTTCGCGGCCGCGGCGGACCGGGAGGTCACGTCGAGGGCGCGCAGCAGCGCCGAGACGTGGATGCGGACGGTGAAGGGGGAGATCTCCAGTTCCCGGGCGATCTCCTTGTTGGTGCGTCCCAGCGCGACGAGGCGCAGCACGTCGCGCTGGCGCTGCGTCAGGGGCGGGAGCGGGCCGCGCGGCGCGGCGAGACCCGAGACCGGGCTGCGCCGGATCACGAACTCGCCGTCGCGGATCGCCGCGATCGCCTGGGCGATCTCCGCGGCGGGCAGCGCCTTGCCGATGAAGCCGTCGGCACCCTCGGCCATGACGGTCCGGATCAGGCCCTCGTCCTCGATCATCGACACGACGATGATCGAGGCCCGCTCGAACTCGACGCGCAGCGCGCCGATGGAGTGGCGGGGATCGAGGCCGGGGAACAGGAGGTCGAGGAGGAACGCCCGCGGGGGCGCCCCGGCGCGGGCCATCGCCAGGACCTGCTCCATGGTGGCGGCCTCCCGGACCAGGGCCTGCGGGTAGAGCCGCTCCGCGATGCGCCGCATGCCCTCGCGGAACAGCGGGTGGTCGTCGGCAACGATCAGGGTCTCTCGCGCGGAGCCGTTCATGCCACTCCCGGTCGCAGCATCGGAATCTATCCCCATGACGTCGCGGCGCGGAGCCATGCCGAGGAAAATCCCCGGCGTGTCAAGGCTGCGACGATAGGTCATATACACTAGTAGACCGGTTTTTTCCGCCTGCCTAGAAGTCGGCCGGTCATGGTGACAGGCATCGGCCCGCTAATTTCTTCGAATCTTTCCAAAAAGAGCGAGGCTGCAGGTCATGTCGTGCGCGCCGACGCGACGCACGAATTACGTCGTTCCATGTTCGGGGGCCCGCTGGATGTCGGAAGTCGAACACCAGAATGCTGAGCGGCAGGCTCAGGATAGGCTTTCCGAGCCTCGCGCGGCCCCGAGCGCCCCGCCCGCCGCCAAGCCGGGCCTCTCGCCGAGCCTCATCGCGATCGTGGGCGGCCTGGTGGCGGCGGGCGCCGTCGCGGGCGTACTGCTCTCGGGCGGCGGCGAGACCGCCGGGACGGCCGCGCGCCCGGCCCTGACGCTGGTCAAGGCGGGCGAGATCGACAAGGCCGCCGAGACCCTGCCCTCCGACGAGAAGGACAAGATCGTCGCGGAGGCCAAGGCCTGCCGAGCCCCGCTGGGCCAGATGCGCCTGTCGAAGATGGCGGCCGATGCCGGCGGCGTGGTGCGCATCCGGGCCGGGAACTACCTGTCCCCCGCCTTCAACGTCGCCGACGGGCCGATCAACATCGCGGTCCCGTTCCCGGCGCCCTACGAGACCGGCAAGGGCGAGATCACCATCGAGGGCGCCGCCAAGGACGTCTTCGTCGAGCTGACGCCGGGCCTGAAGATCGACACGACCGGCGGCGTCCAGCGGATCCCCGTGATCTGGAATACCAGCAAGCCCTGCGGAGGCTGACGGATGTCGAAATCCGCCATCCTCCCCTTCGTCGTCTCCGGGCTGGTGGTCGCGGTCCTCACCCCGCTCCTGCTGAGCACCGATTACGGCCCGGTCGCCTGGTGGAACGCCGCCGGGCCGGAGCTGCGCTGGAAGGCGGCGATCGGGATCGCCGTCGCCCTACTGGCGGCTCTGGGCCTCGCCGCGACCGCGACGGCCGCGCGGAAGGCGGAGGCCGGCCTCGGGCAGCCGGCCGGCGGCCTGCTGGCCCTGCCGCGCCTGATCGTGGCGCCGCGCCGGGTCGTGGAGACCCGGTCCCCCGAGGCCGTGATCGCGAATCTCGAGGCCATGGTCGGGCTCGCGCCGGTCAAGCGCGAGGTCAACGCCCTGATCGCGCGGCTGGAGCTGGAGCAGCGGCGGCGCGCCGAGGGCCTGCCGGTGGCGGCGATCAGCCAGCACATGGTGTTCACCGGGCCGCCCGGCGTCGGCAAGACCGAGGTGGCGCGGGCGATCGGCGAGATCTACCGGTCCCTCGAAGTGCTGCGCCGCGGGCATCTCGTGGAGGTCGACCGCGCGGCCCTGGTGGCGGGCTATGTCGGCCAGACCGCGGCCAGGACCCTCGAGAAGTGCCACGAGGCCCTCGACGGCATCCTGTTCATCGACGAGGCCTACACCCTGGCCGCCGGCGGCGGGGGCGGCGGCGACTTCGGCAAGGAGGCGATCGACACCCTCCTGAAGTTCATGGAGGACAACCGCGACCGGATCATCGTGATCGTCGCCGGCTACACCAACGACATGCGCCGGTTCATCGACACGAATCCCGGCCTCGCCGGCCGGTTCACCAAGACCGTCGAGTTCCCGCCCTACAGCCCGAAGGATCTCTGCGAGATCCTGAAGCGCATGGCGGCCCGGCAGCAATTCGCGCTCCCCGAGGGGTTCGAGGCGGCGCTGACTCCCTGGCTCGCGCAGCGGTCCCGCGCCGACGACTGGTCGAACGCCCGCGAGATGCGGACCCTCCTCGAGAAGGCCCGCGAGGCCCAGGCCGCCCGGGTCGCCCTGCAGGGCGGCGACCTGCGCCGCCTGGAGATCGTCGATCTGCTCCGCGCCACCGGCGAGGACGCCTGAGGGCGGCCCGAGGGGCCACGCGCGCCCAGCACCCAGGCCAGCACCCAGGCCATCACCAGGGCCAGCACCAAGGTTCGCCACGTCCATGGAACGCCTCGACAAGCATCCGGTCGCGCTCTTCGCGGTCATCGTGCTGGGTGCCACCGGCCTGCTGGTCGCCCTGCGGCCGGACGTGCTCGGGTCGCTCGCCGCGACGCCGTCGGCGCTGCTGCGCAACGGCCTGATCCTCGGGGGCCTCGTCGGCGGCCTGCTCGCGGCGAGCTACATCCCGGCGCGGATCGAGGCGACGCGGCGCGCCCTGGACCGGGCCCGGGCGAGCCGCAAGATCCGCCCGATCCGCTTCGTCGACGACGGCGCGGCCGCGGAGAAGAAGGACCTCCTGGCCACCGCGCTCGCGACCCTCGACGGCATGGTCGGGCTCGACCCCGTGAAGCTGGAGGTGAAGGGCGTCATCGCCCGGATGCAGGTGGAGCAGCAGCGCCGCGCCCAGAACCTGCCGGTGGCGGCCATGAGCCAGCACATGGTGTTCACCGGGCCGCCCGGCGTCGGCAAGACCGAGGTGGCCCGGGTCCTCGGCAGCGTCTTCAAGGCGCTCAAGGTGCTGCGCAAGGGCCACCTCGTGGAGGTCGACCGGGCCGGGCTGGTGGCGGGCTACGCCGGCCAGACCGCGATCAAGACCCTGGAGCGCTGCAAGGAGGCCCTCGACGGCATCCTATTCATCGACGAGGCCTACGCGCTGGCTCCCGGCGGCGGGGGCGGCGGCGACTTCGGCAAGGAGGCGATCGACACCCTCCTGAAGTTCATGGAGGACAACCGCGACCGGATCATCGTGATCGTCGCCGGCTACACCAACGACATGCGCCGGTTCATCGACGCGAATCCCGGCCTCGCCAGCCGGTTCACCAAGACCGTCGAGTTCCCGCCCTACAGCCCGCCGGAGCTCGCCGAGATCCTGAAGCGCATGGCCGCGGGCCAGGGCTTCGTCATGCCGGAGGGGTTCGAGAAGGACCTCGCCGCCTATGTCGGGGCCCGGTCGAAGGCCGAGGACTGGGCCAACGCCCGCGAGATGCGCACGGTCCTGGAGAAGGCCCGCCAGGCGCAGGCGCTGCGCCTCGCCGCCAGCCCCGGCGGCGACATCAACCGGCTCGAACCCGCCGACATCGCCGCGGCCCTCGGCCGCCAGGCCGGCGGCGCGGTCGACATGGACGCGGCCCGGAAGGTCATGGCCCGCCTCGACGCGATGATCGGGCTCGCGCCGGTCAAGGAGCAGGTGAAGACCGTGGCGGCGCGGGTGCTGGTCGATGCCCGGCGCCGCGCCGAGGGCATCGAGGTCGGCGCGGTGAGCCAGCACATGGTGTTCACCGGGCCCCCCGGCGTCGGCAAGACCGAGGTGGCGCGCATCATGGGCGACATCTTCCGGACGCTCGGCGTCCTGCGGAAGGGGCACGTGGTCGAGGTCGACCGGGCCGGGCTGGTGGCGGGCTACGTCGGCCAGACCGCGGCCAAGACCCTGGAGCGCTGCCGCGAGGCCCTCGACGGCATCCTGTTCATCGACGAGGCCTACACGCTGGCCGAGGGCGGCGGGGGCGGCAGCGACTTCGGCAAGGAGGCGATCGACACCCTCCTCAAGTTCATGGAGGACAACCGCGACCGGATCATCGTGATCGTCGCCGGCTACACCGGCGACATGGCCCGGTTCATCGACACGAATCCCGGCCTCGCCGGCCGCTTCACCAAGACCGTCGCGTTCCCGGCCTACGACCCGTACGACCTCGTCGAGATCCTGCGCCTGATGGCGTCGCGGCAATCGTTCCGGCTGCCGCCGCGCTTCGAGACCCTGCTGATCCCGTGGGTCGAGCAGCGCGCGCAGCGGCACGACTGGGCGAATGCCCGCGAGATGCGCACGCTCCTGGAGCGCCTGCGCGAGGCCCAGGCGATGCGCCTCGCCAGCGATCCCCTGGGCGATTACGGCCAGTTCGAGCTCGTGGATGTCGAGCGGGCGCTCGGCGGCGGGGCCCCGCGCCCCGCCGCCCTGTCGTGACGGCCCGGGAGCCGTCGCAGCCATGAGCATCGCCCGCGAGGACTGGCTGCGCGCGCACGCGGCCCTCTGGTACGACGATCGCCGCTACCGCCTGGCCTGGCTCGCCCTGCCGCAGGCCGTGACCTGCGCGGTGGCGGGCCTGTGCATGGCGCTGGCCGCGCAGGGTGTCTGGGGTCAGCCGGCCACCGCCTCGAAGGCGCGGCTCGCCGAGCTGAGCGCCCTGCGCGACCGGGCCGGCAAGGACGGCGACCGCAAGGCGTTCGACGCGCTGACCGCCGCGGCCACCCAGGGCCAGATCGACGCCGCGACCAAGCTCGGGACGCTCTACGACCCCCTGACCGCCGCCTACTTCCCGAACAAGCCCGCGCCGAACGATTTCGACCGGGCGGCCGCCCTCTACGGACCGGGCGCCGCGATCGGCGATCTCCTGGCGGTCACGCGCCTCGCGGACGTGCTGCTCGACCCGGCCAACCCCAACCGCGACCTCCGGCGCGGCTGCCGCCTGGCCCAGACCTGGATCGACGCCCCCGAGACGCTCGAGCGCACGATCACCGGCGAGGAGCGGCTGACCGTCAAGCTCGCCACCTGCTACGTCGAGCCCGAGAGCGGCCTGCCGCAGGACCCGGTGCGGGCCGGGGGGCTGGTGACCGCGGTGCTGTGGCGCCGCCACCGGCCGACGATGGACGCCTTCATCAACAATCTCGGGCAGCAGAACCCCGCCCTGGTGTCGGGCATCCAGCGGCACCTGGCCGAGCAGCGCCGGTACATCGGCCCGGTGGACGGGCGGCCCAATCCCGGGATCATCACGGCCCTCCAGGTGGAGGCGGGGATCACCAACACGGTCGCGACCCCGCGGCCCGAGCCGCGGCGGGTGACGCCCAAAGGCCCGGATCCGGAGGTGCTGGCCCTCCAGGCCGCCGCCCGGACCGGCGACCGGCGGAAGATGGCCGACCTGAAGAGCCGCGCCGAGGCCGGGGACGCGGACGCGCTCACCGCCTACGCGCGCCTGTTCAACCCGGTGATGAACAAGGGCGACGTCTTCGCGCCGGACGCGCAGGTCGCCGTCGCCGCCTACGAGCGCGCCGCGGCCGCCGGCAACGGCATGGCGGCCGGCGAGGCGGCGGTGCTGTACGATTCCGGCTACGGCAACGTCGCCAAGGATCCCGGGAAGGCGGCGGCCCTCGCCCTGCGGGGCGTCGACCTCAAGGACGACCAGATCACCTTCTGGCTGCTGTTCCCGGAGGCGGGCAACTGGAGCGACGGGTTCTGGGGCGCGATCCAGGCCGCGCTGACCGCCCGCGGCTTCTACACGCTCCCGGTCGAGAACAAGCGCAATGCCGCGGTCATCACGGCCCTGCGCGCCTACATGAAAGCCAAGTCATGAGCGGCGTCACGATCGGGACCGACCGGCTCCGGGCGCACGCGACGCTCTGGTACGCGGACGCGCGCTACCGCCTCGCCTGGCTGGTCCTGCCCCAGGCCGCGGTCGCCCTCCTGGCGGGCCTCGCCCTGGCGCTGCTGAAGCCCGCGGGCGAGTGGGGCAAGCCCGCCGACAGCAAGGAGAACGAGAAGCTCTATCTCGACCTGCTCGACAAGGCCGGCAAGGACGGCGACCGGGCCGCCTTCGAGAAGCTGCGGACGGCCGCCGAGGCCGGCGACGTCAGCGCCCGCTCGTTCATGGGCGCCCTCTACAATCCCGAATGGGCCGCGGTCTACGCCAAGAACCCGGTCAAGCCCGACGCCGCCAAGGCGCTGACCTACTACCAGAAGCCCGCCGACCTCGGCTTCCCCGGGGCCCAGCGCGGCATGACCGAGCTCCTGCTCGACCCCGCCCGCGGCCAGCACGATCTCAAGCGGGGCTGCCGCTACGGGCTGGCCTTCCAGGCGAATCCGGTCGCGGCCCGGAACAACTACCTCGATTCCTGGTCGACGCTCTACTGGATCGCCGGCTGCTACACCGATGCCGGGAGCGGCGTCCCGCGGGATCCGCAGAAGGCCGCCGACCTCTACATGAACACGGTGGCGGCCAAGCTGCCGCGGGCGGTCACCACCTTCACGGACGAGCTCGGCCGCCAGCCCCCCGACCTCGTGGCGGCGATCCAGCGCGACCTCGCCAAGCGCGGCTTCTACACCGGGCCGGCCGACGGGACGGCGACGCCGCAGACGCGCGCGGCCGTGCAGGCCCTGGCCGGCCGGGGTGCCGGCCCGCAGGGCAGCGCGGGAGCTGGCAGTGCGGGGGCGGGCAACCCCGGAGCCGGCAACACCGGAGCCGCGAAGCCCGCCGGCCCGCCGCCTCCGGCACCGCCCGCGGCGACGCCGAGCGTCGAGGACCTCATCGCGCTGTCGAAGAGCGCGGTCTCCAACGCCGCCGACGCGGCGAAGCTCCGGGGCCTGGCGGAGAGCGGCGTCCCGGTAGCGCAGTACCTCTACGCCGCGATGCACCTGTCCCCGGCCAACCGGGAGCAGCGGGTCACCGCGCCGGACGGCCCCCTGGCGGCCCGGTATCTCGAGCGCCTCGCGGTCGAGCGCTCCTTCGCCCCCGCGGCGGCCTCGGCGGCCTTCCTGTACGACCTCGGCGGCGCCGGCCTGCAGCGGGACCCCGCGAAGGCGGCCGACATGACGATCCGCGCCCTCGAGCTCAAGTCCACCGAGATCCTGCAGAATCTCGAGCAGGACCAGTGGGGCGCCGGCTTCTGGGCCGCTCTCCAGCAGCGCCTCGCCGACCGGAATCTCTACCAGGGCCGCGTCGTCGACCAGCGCAACGACCGGACCATCCAGGCGGCGCGCCGCCTCCTCGGCAATCCATAGGAGACGGCCATCATGGGTCCCCGCCGCAAGGATCCCGCGCGGTTCCCGGTTCCCCGGGCCGGAAACCGCATCGGCCACCGCACCGGCCATCGCACCGGCGATCGCATTGCCCGCCGCGCCGCCGCCCTGATGGCGGGCCTGCTGGCCGGCCTCCTCCTGCCCGCCGCCGCGCAGGCGCAGATCAAGGTCCGCAAGGCCGACTGCTTCTTCGCGGCCGACGGCAGGACCGTCATCGACGGGGTCTGCGAGTTCCTGACCGACGCGCGCAGCTACGGCGTGGGCGGGTTCCGCCTCGCCACCTACACCGACGGCTACCTGCGCGACGGCGTGGTCGTGTCGGTGACGGCGCCCGGCCAGGGCACGGCGACCTGGAACCGGGAGCCCGGCGGCAAGCCCGAGGACGGCCCCGCCGACAGCGTCACCGCGGGCGGCGCCTGCTGGACCGGGTCCCGGAGCCGGATCTGCGCCTGGAAGGTCGGCGAGGGCCGCCCCGGCTTCGGCGGCGCCCCCGCGGCGGCGCCCGAGGCCGGCGCCCCGCGGGCCGCCGACTGCTACCTCGAGGTCGCGGGCGATGTCCGCCTCGACGGGGCCTGCCAGTTCCGGTCGGAGACCGGGCAGACCGGCGCCCGCGGCTTCGAGATCCGCTCCTACGCCGCGGGCAAGCTCGACGTCGTGGCGCAGCTCGTCCGCGACCCGCAGAACCCGCTGAAGGCCACGGCCTTCTGGAACGGGTCGTCCGGGGGCCTGCGCGCCGCCGAGGCCCTCGGCGCCCTGTCGCCGAGCGGCCCCTGCTGGGACAATGACGGCGCCCGTCTCTGCGTCTGGCAGCCCGGCCAGCCCCGCGGCGGCTGGGACCGGCGGGCCGAGGCCCGGGCTCCGGCCACGCCCGAGACGCCGCCGTCGCCGCCACCGGCACAGGCGCCGTCACAGGCGCCGCCTCCGCCGCGCGACGGCGCGGAGGGGCGCGATCCGCCGCCGGGCACGTTCCTGAAGCTGTCCTTCAAGGGCCGCTGCGAGTCCCTGATGATGGACGGGGAGGACCTCACCGCGACCTGCGCCCCGGAGGCGGTGAACACCTCCGTCGTCGGCAGCCCGAAGGCCGGGTTCATCTTCGGCACCACCGACGGCAAGGCCATGGCGTTCATGGCCTCGGCCAAGGGCTTCGTCGAGGGCGGCACCCTGCACCAGCCCGTCGACGAGCTGATGTACGCCGAGCGCGACCAGTCGACCTTCAAGGTCAAGGGCACCTGCGAGATGCCCAACCCGATGGGCGGCCCGGTGGTCATCACCTGCAACGCCCAGTCGGCGAACAGCACCTACGCGGTCCGGTTCCGCACCGACGGCGGCAAGCCGGTCCTGACGCGCGGCGACGCGAAGTGAGGCTCTCGCCGCGGACCGGAACCGCATGACCCGCGAACCCGAGGAGGATCCCATGGCACGACGCGTTGCGACGACGGGAGGGGCCGGCGGCACCGGGATCCTCGTCGGCCTCCTGGGGCTCTGCCTCGCGGGACCGGCGCTCGCGGGATCCACGAGCGTGACCGCGCGGCCCGGGGAGCGGGTCCGCCTCGACGGCTACGCCACCCACGAGACCCGACCGGGCTGCCCGTCCGTTCCGGCGGCCGCGATCGAGCTGGTCACGCCCCCGCGCGGCGGCCGCATCGAGCAGCGGCGCGAGTTCCTGGTCCTCGGCCAGAACATCGACGGCACCCCGTCGCGGGACGGCTGCCAGGACGTCGAGCGGGACGCGCGGACGCTCTACTACACGGCCCGGCCCGACTTCGCCGGCCACGACACGGTGTCGGTGATCGTCACGTTCGTCACCGGCGAGGAGGCCACCTACACCTACAGGATCACGGTGCCCGAGGGCGAGGGCCGGCGGGCGCCGGCAGTGTCCCAGGCACCCGCCCCCCGCGACGCGGGCCTCGCGCGGCCGGCCCCGGCGGCGCGCGCCGCTCCCGCCGAGCGGGCGACTCCGGCCGCGACTCCGGCTCCGGCGCCCCGGGAGGCGAGCACCGGCGACTTCCTGCGCGACGCGGTCCGGGGCGCGGTCCCGGCCACTCGGCCGGCGCCGGCCGCGCCGCCCCCGAAGGCCGCCGAGGCCGCGGCGCCCGTGCCCGGCACGCCCGCACCGCCCGCGCCGCCACAGCAGTTGGCACCGCCGCGCCCGCCCGCCGCGCCGCAGCTCTGACGCAGCTCCGGCGCGGACGGCCGGACCGGCCGCCCGCACCCCCACCGCCAAGCCGAGGGCGAGTCCCGTGCATCAGCGCCTCCCGAACGCCCCCCGATCCGCGGCACCGACCCGACCGCGTCGGCGCGCCGGCGCCAGCGTCCTCGCCCCCGGATCGGCGCTCTGCCTGCCGCTCTGCATTTCGCTCTGCCTCGCCCTGCCGGCCCGGGCGGAGGTGGAGAACAAGACCGCGCGCGCCGGCCAGCGGATCTTCCTCCAGGGCTTCACCTACTACTTCGCCACGCAGGGGTGCCGCTCGCGCGCGGCCACGATCGAGCTCGTCAGGCCGCCGCGCGGCGGGCGCATCGAGCAGCGGCGCGAGTTCCGGATCCTCAGCGGCAAGGTCGACGAGACCGGGGCGCAGATCCGGCAGCCGGACGGCTGCGAGGACGCCAAGAAGGACTCGATGTCGCTCTACTACACGGCACGGCCCGACTTCTCCGGACTCGACACCCTGTCGATCGACGTCACCTTCGGGGACGGGTCCACGGTGCCGTACACGTTCCGGATCACCGTGCCGCCGGGCGAGCCCCGCCGGGCCCCGGCGGTGTCGCAGGCGCCCGTCCCGCGCGCGGGCGGCGCCGGGCAGGCCGCGCCGGCGGCCCGGGCGACGCCGGCTCCGGCCCCCCGGGAGGCCGGAACCAGCACCGGCGACTTCCTGCGCGACACGGTCCGCGGCTCGGTCGCGGCCCCGCGGCCGGCACCGGTCGCGGAGCCTCCGAAGTCCGAGGCGGCCGCGGCGGACGCGCCGCCTCGGACCGAGCCTCCGCCGCCACGCGCGATGGCGCCGGCGCCGCGCCCCCGGCCAGCGGCCACGCCGCAGCTCTGAGACCCTGCGGGGCCGGCCGGTGCAGGCCGACCTTCCGCACCCGTACGAATCCACGCCTGCCAGGGCCCCCGCTGCACAGGTCCGGCAAGTCACCAGCAGAGCCACCAGCAGAGCCACCAGCAGAGCGAAGTGAGAGGCACCCCATGGGATCGATGCGGAACGCGTTCGTCTACGCGGCCATCCTGTCGACGCTCCTGCTCCCCGCGGCCGCGGCGGAGACGTGCCGCGACCATTACCGGAGCGAGGGGACGCCGATGCTCCAGGCCATCACCTACAAGACGTGGATGATCTTCCCCTCGGTCAGCCCCAGGGCCGCGTTCGACCGGGTGACGCGGGCGGTCCTGGCCGAGGGGTTCGTGGGCGTGCACGTGGAGAAGGCGCTCGGCACCCTGACGGCCCAGCAGGAGACATCCGGTTCGGGGCGACCGCAGACGCTGCGGGTCGTCGTGCGCAAGGCCGGGGCGGGCAGCCGGGTCGACGCCCTGTTCATGGTGCAGGCCGGTCAGATCGGTCAGGATGTCGACCAGAACCTGTGCCGCATCGTCGATGCCGCGGCGCAGTAGGCCCCCGATGTCGACCGGCTCCAGGCACGCGGCCCAGAGGCGAGGTTCCGATGCGCGGTCCGCTGCGAGCTTCGGGGCGAGGTTCGGGGCGATGCTCAGCGCGGGGCCGGCCGTGACGCGCCTCCCGGCGGCCGCCCTCGCGGCAGCCCTCGCCGCTTCCCTCGCCGCAACCCTCCTGGCGCCGTCGTCGGCCCGCGCGATCGACTGCCGCAAGGCGGCCAGCCCACTCGAGCGCATGATCTGCGCCGACCCGGCGCTCCGGAAGGCGGACGCCGCCCTGGGTGCGGCCTATTCCGGCCTCCTGCACAGCACGGACGACGCCGAGATCCGCGCGATGCTGGTCGCCAGCCAGAAGCGCTGGGTGGCGGCCCGGGACACGTGGCTCGGCGACCTGGACGCGGCCGACGCGCGCGCCGTCGTGCTGGAGGCGATCCGGGCACGGACCGAGGACCTGTCCGGCCGCTCGAAGAGCGATCCCGCCCGACCGCACTGGATCGCGGCGGCACTGCGGCAGCGGGCCTTCGCGGCGCGGTTCACCGGCGGCCCCTTCGCGGGGTTCGAGACGGCGTGCGACTTCCTCCCCGTCGGGCGGGACCGGGTCTACGGGTGCTTCGGCAGCCGGCGCTACCAGAACGGCGACCGGGTCTGCACGCTGTCCGACGACTGGGCGAGCGGCCACACCTCCGAGACGCGCACGGTCGCGCGGGTCGTCGACGGCGCCGCGCGCACGGTCGCGACCTGCACGATCGGCGGGGGCGACGACGCGGAATGCCCGGGTCCCGACAGCGCCGACGGCCGCTGGGCGCGGCCTGCCGCCCCGGCCGCCGCCGGCGCGGCGGCACCCGCGGGACCTCGGCCCGTCCTCGACGTCGAGCTGGCCCCGGACGCCGATGCCGAGACCTGGCTCTCGGCGTGCCTGACCGACCCCGCCTATCCGCCGCCCGACCCGGTTCCGGCGGCCCGGACGGCCCCGGGATCGAGCCCGCCCGCGCCCGCGGGCGCCCCGAGCAGCCGGTGACGATGGGACCACAAACCCCACGCCCGATCCGGCCCCTGCGCCGGCCCCTGCGCCGGCCCGGGGCCGCCGGCACGCTCTCGGTGACTACGACGGGCGATGGCGAACTGCCCGAGGTCCACGAATACGGAGTCGCGTGCCGATGAAACGGATCCTGCGGGCGCTGCCGCTGATCACCGTGACGGGCCTGGCCGCGACCGCCGCGGTCGCGGCCCCCATTCCCCCCTGCGCGGCCGACGCCGAGCGGCAGGCCCTCAAGCTGCTGCGCTTCCACAGCGACGGCGACACGCGGGCCACGGTCGATTCCGCGTCCGTCCGGTCCGTCGGCACCGTCGCGTCCCTGGTCGGGACGCGGCGCTTCCAGGTGATCGAGGTGGAGGGCAGCATCTACAAGGGCGCGTATCGGATCCGGCTGATCTACGCGCCGATGCCCGGGAGCTGCGTGCTGATGGGGCAGGAGATCCTCGAGCGCTCCGATCCCTACTGAGCACCGGCCCGCGGCCGGCCCTCCGGCTGCCCCGCGGGCGCTCTCCTCAGCGCGTGCCCAGGCAGCCGGTCCCGGGCGCCGGCATGACCAGCCAGGCGCCGCCCGCGTAGAGGCGCCGGACCGCGCCCGGCGCGGCGGGCCGGAGCACCAGGTACGCGCGGCCGGCCGAGACCAGGGCCCCGTCGTCGGCGGCCGCCAGGGTGCCGGGGTTCCCGAGCGCCACCACGGTCTCCGGCTGGACCGCGAGGGCGGTCAGCGCGGTCACGCCGAGCCCCCCGGCGAGCGCCGCCGCGACGGCGCCGACCGGCAGGCCGCGCCGCGGGCGCCGATCAGTAATCGTAGGCATGCTCGAACCGGCCCCCCGCGGCCTCCACGGCGCGGATCTGCGCGACGAGCTGCTCCACCGCGGTGTCGTAGCCGACGCGCTGCCAGCCCGGCTCGGACTGGATCGGCATCGCGAACAGCGGCTCGGCCCCGCCGAGGGTGACCGTCCGGCCCGGCGGCAGGAGGACGGTGGTGAGGATCCGGTGGTTGCCGGCGATCTCCAGGACGATCCGGCCCCGCGCGCCGAGGCCCCGGACGATCTCCGTGAAGGCCCGGTAGCGCGGCGTCTCCATCAGGGCGGCCGGGCCGCCGTCGCCGGCCGGGACGGGGCCGAGGAGAGTGATGCGCGGGTCGGCGGCCGCGTCGCCGGCATCGAGCCCCGCCACGACGCTGCGGATCGTCAGGCCGGCCGGGTCCATCCCGGCGAGCCACGCGATCCCCTGGGCGTAGGCCCATTTCACCCCGTATTGCAGCGTGAGCGCGCCGCGCCGCTCGACCGCCCGCAGGGACGGCGTGAACGGGACCTCGTGCCAGAGCCGCGACAGCTCCGCGTCGAACGGGTAGCGGTACCAGGGGGTCTGGCGCAGGAACGCGGCGTAATCCCCGAGCAGCCGGGCGTTGAACCGGTCCTCGTCCGTCGGCTCCGGCCCCCGCCACCGCGCGGTCAGCGCCCCGAGGGTGCGCTCGTAGGCGCCCTGGATCAGCATCTCGGCCGTGAAGCTCAGGCCGATCACGTAGTTGGTGACTTTCTGGCCCGCGGTGACGTCGCCGGTGCGCCCGGCCGCCCGGGTCGCTCCGCACAGGCTCGTCCAGAAGCCCGTCGTCGCCGCCCAGTAGTCGAAGGCCGATTCCGAGGCGGAACGCGTCACCCCGGCGAGGTCCGCGTAGGCGTGGACGATGTCCCATTCGGGGAAGGTGAGGTAGCTGTCGCCGGCCGCGCGCTTGTAGCCCTCGGGGGCGATCCCGAAGCGCGAGCCGCCCGCCGAACGCCCCGGCCCGGCGGGATCGGGCCTGACCGTGCAGCCCCCCTCGATCGCCGCGACGGGCAGGGCGCAGGCGAGGGCCAGAACGGCGAGGCCGGCGATCGCCCAGCGGACGACCCGTCGCCGGCGGCGGGGGGGCGGGGGGCTCACGCGGCGACCCCGGCCGCGGTCCGGGCGCGCCACGACCACCAGCCGAGCACGACGCCGGCGAGGCCGAGGCTCAGGTGCGGGCCGTTGGAGAGGAGCGGGCTGTCCTGGAAGCCCTTCAGGAACAGCGACAGGTCGAGGAAGCTCGACCCGGTGAGCACGCCGACGACGCCGTCGAGGAGGTAGATCGCCCCGAAGGCCCGCAGGAAGGTCACGGCGGCGGAGCGCGACCACAGGCCGGCGGCCAGCGCCCACAGGCCGGAGGCGAGGTGGAGCGCGTCCTTGTAGACGTCGAGCCGGAACAGGCCGAAGACGCGGCCCTCCGCGTCCCGGAAGGCCGGGACGTAGTCGGTGGCGGCGGCGAACAGCAGGATGGCCGCGAAGGCGAGGGCGGCCACCTGCGGGGGCGTGGGTCTCATGGGCGTCTCCTGAGTCGGCACGCGCGGCCCGCGCGAGGCGGATCCGTGCCGGGGCGCGGTCAGGCCATGTAGGTCGACCACAGGGCGTTCCGGAACAGCAGCCCCGGATCGTAGCGGCGCTTGGCGGCCACGAAGGCGTCGAGCCTGGGATAGGCCCGGGCCATCTGGTCGCGCCGGGCGTGCAGGCGGTAGGGCAGGTAATAGGCCCCGCCGATCGCCACGACGCGCTCGATCAGGGCCTCGGTCATGCGCATCATCGCGGCCTCGTCGCCTGGGGTGAGCCCCTGCGAGAACGACATCACCGCGCCGATCCGCGGGCCCGGCGCGTAGGCCAGCGTCGAGTCCGGGTCCGCCGCCACGTAGCGCAGGGTGACGTTGAGGCAGTCGCAGCCCGAGCGCGGGATGGTCTCGCGGCAGGCGGCGAGGAACGCGTCGAAGCGCTCGGGCGGGACGAAGTACTCGTGCAGGATGTCGGTGCGGCTGCGGTCGCGCGAGGCGAGGTTGGCCACCGGCTCGTTCATCAGGCTGTTGCGGGTGGCGAGGCCGGGATCGAGCGTCGGGTTGAGCCGGGTCTCGGCGATCCAGCGGGCGCGCTTGCCGAACTCGCTGCCGACCTGGGCCCGGTAGATCTCCCGCGAGACCGCCGAGAATGCCCCCTGCGCGGCCGCCGCGGGCAGGACCTGCGGCGGGTGCTCGGCCTCCGCGTAGGTGACGAGGATCGCCTCGTCGAAGAATCCGGCCTGCGCGACCGAGAGCCGGCCGTAGGCCATCCGCAGGCGGGCGTCGCGCGCCACCGCCGCCGCGAAGGCCGGCGCGAAATCCGCGGCCGGCATCACCGCGAAGGTCGGCGTCAGGAGGCGGTTCGGCACCATCTCGACCACGAGGTCGACCACGATGCCGAACAGGCCGTAGCCGCCCATCGCCAGCCCGAACAGCTCGGCGTTCTCCTCGCGGGAGCAGGTCACGAGGCTGCCGTCGGCCAGGACGAGGCGGAGGGCGCGGACGGTGGAGCCGAACGGGCCGTGCGGCGCGGGCCAGCCGTGGGCGTTGACGCAGAAGGTCGAGCCGACCCCGAAATCGCTGTTCGACTGCATGACCGTCGGCGAGTAGCCGATCCGGTCGAGCTGCCGGATGACCTGCGACCAGCGCGCGCCGGCCCCGACCCGGTAGAGGCCGGCGGCTGTGTCGGGCTCGATCGGGCCGCCCTCCAGGGTCACGGCCGTCCCGTCGCGGGCGAGGCTCTGGCCGCCCATGGAATGGCGGGCGACGCCGACGGCGACCGGCCGGCCGGCGGCGGCGGCGTCCCGGATCTCGGCGCGCACGGCCTCGATCAGGGCGTCGGTCGACCCCGTCGGGAGCACGGCGTGGCGCGTCACCGGGGTCGGGTTGAGGCCGCTCGCGTCGTTGAGGATGATCCGCGGCGCGGCCCGGGCCGCCCGCGGCAGCAGCGCGGCCGCCGCCGCGGCGCCGCCGCCCGCGAGGATCCCGCGCCTGCTCGGTCCTGTCCCGGCCATGCCCACCCTCGATTCGCGCCGGCGGGGCGACCGGCTCGCCCCGCCGGCCAACCCTGCGACGGGTTCGGATCCGGCGGCGTGAGATCACGCACGGAGCGCCGCGCGCCGCCGGCCGGGACGATGCCACGCTGCCCCCGGCGCGGTCGAGCGCCCGCGCTCCGGCCGTCGGCGCCACGCGCCGATCCGTCCTCAACCGCGGTTCCTCGACGGGTCGCGGATCGCGACGTTGACAGGCGTCCGACGCCGCGGCACGGCGGCGGAGGACCCGCGTGGCCGGAGCCCACGATCGCCGAGGAGGGAGATCCGCCATGCCGTCAGGCGCTTCGAACCGGACGGCAGGGGAGGCCCCGCGGCCGGAGCGGGAGCCGGTCCTGCTGCAGGATCCGCACGCCGTCCGCGAGCCGCGCGAGAACAACCTCGAGCGCGCGATCGGCCACGCGGTGCGCGAGCGCCGGAAGCGCCTCGGCATCACCTCGGCGGACCTCGCCGCGACGACCGGCCTGTCGCCCGGCATGCTGTCGAAGATCGAGAACGGCAACATCTCGCCGTCCCTGACGACGCTGCAGCTGCTCGCCCAGGCCCTCGGCATGCCGATCACCGGCTTCTTCCGCGGCTACGAGGAGGTCCGCAACGCGGTCTTCGTCAAGGCCGGGGAGGGGATCGAGCTGGAGCGGCGCGGCACGCGGGCCGGGCACCAGTACAACCTGCTCGGGCACATCCACGAGAACACCAGCGGCGTGACGGTCGAGCCGTATCTGATCACGCTCACGACCGATTCGGACGTGTTCCCGACCTTCCAGCACCCCGGCCTGGAGTTCCTCTACATGCTGGAGGGCGAGGTGCTGTACCGGCACGGGGACCGGCACTTCCACATGCAGCCCGGCGACAGCCTGTTCTTCGACGCCGATGCCCCGCACGGGCCGGCGGAGCTTCTCGTGCTGCCGGCCCGCTACCTCTCGGTGATCGCGTATCCGCAGTCCGGCCGCGCCGGCTGACGGGCCGCGTTGTTCTCAGGAAGAAATCTTATTTCTTGAGGGTTGATTTCCGCCGCGCAGGCCGCCTATGCTCCGGGCGAACCCGCGACGGAGGTGGTGCCATGTGCGGCATCGTCGGATTGTTCCTGAAGGACCCCGCCCTGGAGCCGCAGCTCGGCGCGCTGCTCGCCGACATGCTCGTCACCATGACGGATCGGGGGCCGGACTCGGCCGGCCTCGCGATCTACGGGCCGCCGGCCCTCGGCCTGTCGAAGATCACCGTGCAGTCGGCACGCCCGGAGGCGGATTTCCCCGCCCTGGAGCAGCGCCTCGCGGAGGCCTCCGGCGGCTCGGCGCGGGTGGCGGTGAAGAGCTCGCACGCGGTCATCACCGTGGCGTCCGACCGCCTCGCCGCGACGCGCGGCGCCCTGAAGGGCCTCGCGCCCGATCTGCGCGTGATGGGCGCGGGCGAGAGCGTCGAGATCTACAAGGAGGTCGGCCTGCCGAAGGACGTGGTGGCGCGCTTCGGCATCGCCGGAATGTCGGGCACCCACGGCATCGGCCACACCCGGATGGCGACGGAATCGGCCGTGACCACGATGGGCGCGCACCCGTTCTCGACGGGCGCCGACCAGTGCCTCGTGCATAACGGCTCGCTGTCGAACCACAACAACCTGCGCCGGAGCCTCGCCCGGGACGGCATGGCCTTCGAGACGGAGAACGATTCCGAGGTCGCGGCGGCCTATCTCACCACCGCGATGGCGCGGGGCCGGGACCTCGGCGCGGCGCTCGCGGGGGCGCTCACGGATCTCGACGGGTTCTTCACCTTCGTGGTCGGCACCAAGTCCGGCTTCGGGGTGCTGCGCGACCCGATCGCCTGCAAACCCGCGATCATGGCCGAGACCGAGCGCTACGTCGCCTTCGGCTCGGAATACCGGGCGCTCGTCGGCCTGCCGGGGATCGAATCCGCCCGCGTCTGGGAGCCCGAGCCGGCGACCGTCTACTTCTGGGATCAGCGGCGGGCCGCCTGAGCCGCTCCCCCCGCAGCCTTCACGGATCTCGCCCATGCCCGTCTTCGATCTGGCGGCGACGCCGCTGCGTGCCCTGAACCAGGCCCTCCACGGCGTCGCTCCGGGCGCCAATGACACCGCCTTCGAGGTGCTGAACCCGCGGGGCCAGCACGCGGTGGCGGTCGGGATCGACGGGCCCGTCACCGTCACGGTGCGGGGCCCGGTCGGCTATTACTGCGCCGGCATGAACGACGGCGGCACCGTCACGGTGCAGGGCTCGGCGGGCCCGGGCGTCGCCGAGAACATGATGTCCGGCACGGTCGTGATCGAGGGCGACGCCTCGCAATATGCCGGCGCCACCGGGCGCGGCGGCCTCCTCGTCATCAAGGGCAACGCGGCCTCGCGCTGCGGCATCTCCATGAAGGGGATCGACATCGTCGTGCACGGCTCGATCGGGCACATGTCGGCCTTCATGGGCCAGTCCGGCTCCCTGGTGGTCCTGGGCGATGCCGGCGAGGCGCTGGGCGACTCGCTCTACGAGGCGAAGCTGTTCGTGCGCGGCAGCGTGAAGAGCCTCGGGGCCGACTGCATCGAGAAGCCGATGCGCCCCGAGCACCGCGCGCACCTCGCGGCCCTGCTGGACCGCGCCGGGGTCGCGGACGTCCGGCCGGAAGAGTTCCGGCGCTACGGCTCGGCCCGCAAACTCTACAGCTTCAACATCGACAACGCCGACGCCTACTGAGAGCGCGCCGCCGGAGTGGATACCGGTTCGGCGCGAGCGAGCGCGTCGAATCAAGGACTTAAAGCCGCTCCCGATCGGGAGCGGCTCAAGCGGGAGACCGGGCATGACCTATCAGAACCCGCCGATGCCGCCGCGCAAGTCGGCGACCTTCGACGACCACACCCTGGCGGAGATCCGCCGGGCCGCGGCCACCGGCATCTACGACATCCGCGGCGGCGGCACGAAGCGCAAGCTCCCGCATCTCGACGACCTGCTGTTCCTCGGCGCCTCGATGTCCCGCTATCCCCTGGAGGGCTACCGGGAGACCTGCGGGACCGGCGTCACCCTCGGCACGCGGTTTGCGAAGACGCCGATCGCGTTGAAGATCCCGATCACCATCGCCGGCATGAGCTTCGGATCCCTGTCCGCCAACGCCAAGGAGGCCCTCGGCCGCGGCGCTACGCTGGCCGGCACCTCGACCACCACGGGGGACGGCGGCATGACCGACGAGGAGCGCGGCCATTCCGACATCCTCGTCTACCAGTACCTGCCCTCCCGCTACGGCATGAACCCGCGCGACCTCCGGCGCGCCGACGCCATCGAGGTGGTGGTCGGCCAGGGCGCGAAGCCCGGCGGCGGCGGCATGCTGCTCGGCCAGAAGATCTCCGACCGGGTCGCCGCCATGCGCGACCTGCCCAAGGGCATCGACCAGCGCTCCGCCTGCCGGCACCCGGACTGGACCGGCCCGGACGATCTCGAGATCAAGATCGGTGAACTGCGCGAGATCACCGACTGGGAGAAGCCGATCTACGTGAAGGTCGGCGGCGCCCGGCCCTATTACGACACCGCACTGGCCGCGAAGGCCGGGGCCGACGTCGTCGTCCTCGACGGCATGCAGGGCGGCACGGCGGCGACCCAGGACGTGTTCATCGAGCATGTCGGCCAGCCGACGCTCGCCTGCATCCGCCCCGCCGTGCAGGCGCTGCAGGATCTCGGCCTGCACCGGAGCGTGCAGCTCGTGATCTCGGGCGGCATCCGCTCGGGCGCGGACGTCGCCAAGGCCATCGCGCTCGGGGCGGACGCGGTCTCGATCGGCACCGCGGCGCTCGTCGCCATCGGCGACAACGACCCGGCCTACGAGGAGGAGTACCGCGAGCTCGGCTCGACCGCGGGTGCCTACGACGACTGGCACGAGGGCCGCGACCCGGCGGGCATCACCACGCAGGACCCCGAGCTGGCGGCCCGCCTCGACCCGGTCCGCGCCGGCCGGAAGCTCGCCAACTACCTGAAGGTGATGACCCTGGAGGCGCAGACCATCGCCCGCGCCTGCGGCCACAACCACCTGCACAATCTGGAGCCCGAGGACCTCGTGGCGCTGACGCTCGAGGCCGCCGCCATGGCCCGCGTGCCGCTGGCCGGGACCGACTGGTACCCGGGCAAAGCGGGCTTCTAGGGCCCTTCAACCCCGCCGGTCGCGCCGGAACGGGGCGCGGCCGGCCCCCAACCGATCCGCGCTCAGGGGGCTGCCGTGACGACCGACCTTTCCGCCTACGCCGCCGAGCACGGCGTGAAGTACTTCATGATCTCCTACACGGACCTGTTCGGCTGCCAGCGCGCCAAGCTGGTGCCCGCGCAGGCGATCGGCGCCATGCAGCGCGACGGCGCGGGTTTTGCCGGCTTCGCCACGTGGCTCGACCTGACCCCGGCCCATCCCGACCTGTTCGCGATGCCGGACGCCGCCTCGGTGATCCGCCTGCCCTGGAAGCCGGACGTCGCCTGGGTGGCGGCCGACTGCACCATGGCGGACGCGCCGGTCGATCAGGCGCCCCGGGTGGTGCTGAAGCAGCTCGTGGCGCGGGCCGCCGCCGAGGGCCTGCGGGTCAAGACCGGCGTCGAGGCGGAGTTCTTCCTGCTGAGCCCGGACGGATCGGCGATCTCGGATCACCACGATCGGGCGGAGAAATCCTGCTACGACCAGCAGGCGCTGATGCGCCGCTACGACGTGATCGCCGAGATCTGCGACCACATGCTGGCGCTCGGCTGGAAGCCCTACCAGAACGACCACGAGGACGCGAACGGCCAGTTCGAGATGAACTGGGAATACGACGACGCGCTGGCCACCGCCGACAAGCACGCCTTCTTCAAGTTCATGGTCCGCTCGGTCGCCGAGCGGCACGGCCTGCGGGCGACCTTCATGCCGAAGCCGTTCCCGGGGCTGACCGGCAACGGCTGCCACTGCCACGTCTCGGTGTGGAACAATGCCGGCACCGTGAACGCCTTCGCGGATCCCGAGATGCCGTTCGGCCTGTCGGCCCGGGGCCGGCACTTCCTCGGCGGGATCATGCGGCACGCGCCCGCGCTCGCCGCGATCACCAACCCGACGGTCAATTCCTACAAGCGCATCAACGCGCCGCGCACGATCTCGGGGGCGACCTGGGCGCCGAACGCCGTGACCTGGACCGGCAACAACCGCACTCACATGGTGCGGGTGCCCGGCCCGGGCCGGTTCGAGCTGCGCCTGCCCGACGGGGCGGCCAATCCATACCTGCTCCAGGCGGCGATCCTGGCGGCAGGCCTGGACGGCCTGGCGTCGGCGGCCGATCCCGGGCCGCACAGCGACGTCGACATGTACCGCGACGGCCACGCCGTCACCGGCGCGCCGCGCCTGCCGCTCAACCTGCTGGACGCGCTGCGGGCCTTCGAGGCCGACGAGGCCCTGCGGGACAATCTGGGCGGCGCGTTCTCTGTCGCCTACCTCAAGTTGAAGCAAAATGAGTGGGACAGCTACTGCGCCCATTTCACCGCCTGGGAGCGCGAGACCACGCTCGATGTCTGAGCCGGTGCTGCCGGTGACGTGCCGAGCGGCGGACCGGCTCTTGCAAGGCCCAGATCGATCCTGGCCACGGGGAGCGGGACGCGGACCGACATGCGTGTGATCCATCGTATCCTGGGCAGCCGGCAGGACGCCGAGATGGCGCATCGCCTGCACCACCTCGCGCATCGCGGCGCGGTGGACGTGCTCGTCGTGTCGAGCACCGACGTCGCCCGGCGGCGGATCCGCGCGACCACCCAGTCCGGCGAGGAGATCGCCCTCGCCCTGCCGCGGGACGAGCCGCTCTTCGACGGGGCCGTGCTGGCGCTGGACGCGGACCGCGCCCTCGTCGCCCGGGTCGGCTCCGAGCGCTGGCTCCGCCTCGTCCCGGACAGCCAGGCCGCCGCCCTCGAACTCGGCTACCACGCTGGCAACCTCCACTGGCGGGTGCGCTTCGCCGACGGCGCCCTCCTGGTAGCCCTGGACGGGCCGGCCGACGACTACCTCGTGCGCCTCGGCGCCCTCGTCACCGACCGGCAGGTGACCCACACCATCCTCGACGAGGCGGCGCCGTGCTGAGCCGGCTCCTGGCGTTCCAGCAGGCCGACGCCGCCTTCCCGAGCGGGAGCTTCGCCTTCTCCAACGGGATCGAGGGGCTCGTCGCGGGCGACCCGGCCTTCGACACGGGGAGCCTGACGCGGACGCTCACGGCCCTCGTGCGCTTCCGGTGGGCGGAGAGCGACCGCGTCGCCCTGATCCTCGCCCACCGCGCCGGCCCCGATCCGGCCCGGCTCGGCCGCATCGACGCCGCCGTGGAGGCGGCCACCCTCGTCGAGGCGATGCGCACCGGCAGCCGGCGCAACGGCGCCTCCCTGCTGACCACCCACGCGCGGCTGGCGACGCCCGGTGCCGGGGACATCCGTGCAGCGATCCGGTCCGGGCTCATGCTGGGGCACCTCGCCACCGTGCAGGGCGCCCTGTGGCGGGGGCTGGGCCTGTCGGAAGCGGAGGCGGCGGCCGTCGCCGGCTACCAGCTCGTCTCCGGCCTGGTCTCGGCCACGGTCCGGCTCGGTCAGGTGGGCGCCATCCAGGGCCAGCAGGCCCTCCAGGCGGTGCTGCCGCTCGTCGCGGAGATCGCCGAGCGGCCGGTGACCGAGGACCCCGACGGCGCGATCGTCCTCACGGGCTTCACGCCGCTGATCGAGGTCGCCGCGATGCGGCACGCGCGCGCCGACCTGCGCCTGTTCGCCAACTAGGGAGCGGGTGATGCTGCTCACGCCCACCGAGCTGGAACGGCTCACGATCTTCACCGCGGCCGAGCTCGCCCGCAAGCGCCGGGCCCGCGGCCTCAGGCTCAACTACCCCGAGGCGGTGGCGCTCATCACCGACGAGATCCTGGAGGGCGCGCGCGACGGGCGCAGCGTCGCCGACCTCATCGGCTGGGGCTCCACGATCCTGTCGACCGAGGACGTGATGCCGGGCATCGCCGCCATGCTGCCGATCCTGCAGGTCGAGGGCGTCTTCCCGGACGGCACCAAGCTCGTCACGGTCCACGAGCCGGTCCGCGCCCGGGCGGGCGCCCCCGCCGACACCCTGGAGCCCGGCGCGATCCTGCCGGCCGACGGCGCGATCGAGCTCGCCGCGGGCCGCCCGCGGGTCACCCTCGACGTCGTCAACACCGGCGACCGCCCGGTCCAGATCGGCTCGCACTACCACTTCTTCGAGGTGAACCGGGCGCTCGACTTCGACCGGGCGGCGGCCCTGGGCCACCGCCTCGACATCCCGGCCGGGACGGCGATCCGCTTCGAGCCGGGGCAGCGCAAGACCGTGACACTGGTCGGCTTCGGCGGCGCCCGGGAGCTGACCGGGCTCAACGACCTGACGCAGGGGACCCTGCCCGACGACGCGGCGCGGGCGGCGGCCCTCGCCCGCGCCAGGGCCCGCGGCTTCAAGGGCGCCTAGGGAGAGTGCCATGGTGACGATCCCGCGCCGCGACTACGCCGCCCTCTACGGGCCGACCACCGGGGACGGGGTGCGGCTCGCCGACACCTCCCTGGTGGCGGTCGTCGAGCACGACCACGCCGTCTACGGGGACGAGTGCCTGCACGGCGGCGGCAAGACCCTGCGCGACGGGATCGGGATGGCGCCCGGGGTGACCGCCGCGCAGGGCGCGCTCGACTTCCTCCTCTGCAACGTCGTGGTGATCGACCCCGTCCTCGGCATCCAGAAGGGCGATCTCGGCATCAAGGACGGGCGGATCGTGGCGCTCGGCAAGGCCGGCAACCCGGCGATCATGGACGGCGTCGACCCGCGCCTGATCGTGTCGGCCGGGACGACGGTGCGCGACTGCGAGGGCCTGATCGCGACGCCCGGAGCCATCGACGTGCACGTGCACTTCGATTCCGCCGGCCTGCCGGACCACGCGATCGCCTCCGGCGTCACGACCCTGCTCGGCGGCTCGCTCGGGCCGATCACCGTCGGCATCGATTCCGGCGGCCCGTTCAACACCGGCCGCATGCTCCAGGCCGCCGAGGCCTGGCCGGTGAATTTCGGCTTCCTCGGGCGCGGCAACACCCACCGTCCGGCCGCCCTGAAGGAGCAGCTGGAGACCGGCGTCCTCGGCCTCAAGATCCACGAGGACTGGGGCGCGATGCCGGCCGCGATCGACGCCTGCCTGGGCTTCGCCGACGAATACGACTTCCAGGTCCAGCTCCACACCGACACGCTGAACGAGTCGGGCTTCGTGGAGGACACGCTGGCGGCGATCGGCGGCCGCACCATCCACATGTACCACACCGAGGGGGCCGGGGGCGGCCACGCGCCGGACATCATCCGGGTCGCCGGGCTGCCGCACTGCCTACCGTCGTCGACGAACCCGACCAACCCCTACACGGTCAACACCTTCGACGAGCACCTCGACATGACGATGGTGTGCCACCACCTCAACCCGGCCCTGCCGGAGGACGTGGCCTTCGCGGAGAGCCGCATCCGCGCCCAGACCATCGCCGCCGAGGACGTGCTCCACGACATCGGGGCGATCGCGATGCTCGGCTCCGACAGCCAGGGCATGGGCCGGATCCACGAGGTCGTCTGCCGGACGTGGCAGCTCGCCTCGAAGATGAAGGACCAGCGCGGCCCGCTCCCCGAGGAGAGGCCGGGCTTCGGCGACAATGCCCGGATCAGGCGCTACATCGCCAAGTACACGATCAACGCGGCGCGCACCTTCGGCATCCAGGAGCATGTCGGCTCGCTGGAGCCCGGCAAGATGGCCGACATCGTGGTCTGGCGGCCGGCCTTCTTCGGGATCAAGCCGGAGCTCGTGATCAAGGGCGGCTTCATCGCCTGGGGCGCGATGGGCGATTCCGCCGCCTCGCTGATGACCTGCGAGCCGGTGCTGATGCGCCCGCAATGGGGCGCCTTCGGGCGCGCCAAGCAGGCGCTCTCGGCCTGCTTCGTCCACCCCCTGGCGATCGAGGCCGATCTCGGCGGCCGGCTCGGCCTGCGCAAGGCGCTCCTGCCCGCCCGCGGGACCCGCACGCTGACGAAGGCCGACATGCTCTGGAACGACGCCTGCCCGGAGATCCGCGTCGACCCGCAGACCTTCGACGTCTTCGTCGACGGCGTGCTCGCCACCTGCGAGCCGGCCCGGACTCTGCCGCTCGCCCAGCGCTACATGCTGCGTTGAGCGGCGCCGAACCCCGCCACCCCTCTCACGGCCCCGCTCCCCATGACCGACGTGACTCCCGCGAACGCCGCCCGGATCGGGATCGGCGGCCCGGTCGGATCCGGCAAGACCGCGCTGATCGAGCGGCTGATCCCCGTGCTGCGGGCGCGGGGCGTCGATCTCGCGGTGATCACGAACGATCTCGTCACCAAGGAGGATGCCGAGCGGCTGCGCCGCTCCGGGCTGATCGATCCGAGCCGCGTCGAGGCGGTGGAGGCCGGGGCCTGCCCGCACACGGTGATCCGGGAGGACCCGACCCTCAACATCGCCGCGGGCGACGCGCTGGAGGCGCGCTTCCCGGGCCTGCAGCTGCTCGTCTTCGAATCCGGCGGCGACAACCTCGCCTCGACCTTCTCCCTCGACCTCGTCGACTGGTGGATCTTCGTGATCGACGTGGCCGGCGGCGACGACATCCCGCGCAAGCGCGGCCCGGGCGTGCTGCGCTGCGACCTCCTCGTGATCAACAAGATCGACCTCGCGCCGCATGTCGGCGTCGACCTCGACGGGATGCTCGCGGAGGCCGCGCGGGTCCGGAGCGGCAGGCCGGTCCTCGCCACGAACGCGCGCGCGGGCCTCGGCATCGACGCGGTGGCGGATGCCATCGGCCGGGCCGTCCTGTTCGCGCCCTAGCCGTGCCCGACGACGTCCAGACCGGCCGCCGCGCGACGGCCCGCCTCGGCTTCGTGCGCGGCGGCGGGACCAGCGTGCTCGCCGACCAGCACGTGCCGTACCCGTTCCACATCACGAAGCCGTTCCGCCTGTATCCGCAGCGGCCGGAGCTGATCACCCTGTACCTGCAATCGGCCTCCGGCGGCCTCTACCGCGGCGACCGTCTCGGCCTCGACATCGCGATGGGTCCGGGCTCGGCGGCGCACGTCACCACCCAGGCCGCCACGGTCGTCCATCGCAGCGCCGACCAGCCGGCCCGCCAGGACACGCGGATCCGCGTCGGCGCCGATGCCTTCCTCCACTGCGTGCCCGATCCCCTGATCCTGTTCCCCGGCGCCGCCCTCTCGGCCTCGACCCGGGTCACGCTCGAGCCCGGGGCCCGTGCCGTCGTCTCCGAGAGCATTGCGTGTCACGACCCGGAGGGCCGCGGCAGGCCGTTCGAGCACGTCGAACTCGCCCTCGGCATCGAGACGGCGGCGGGGGCCGTCCTGGTCCGCGAGCGGGCGCGCATCGCCGGCGCCGAGTTCCGCGATCCGGCCTCGCCGCTCGGCCCGTGGCGGGCCTACGGCGCCCTCGTCATCCTCGGTCCGGCCCCGTGCCTGCCGGATCCCGGGGACGTCCAGGCCGCGGCCGACCGCACCGGCTGCCGGGCCGGGCTCAGCCCGCTGCCGAACGCGGCCGGGCTCGGCCTCCGGCTCCTCGCGCCCGACGGCGGCACCCTGGCGGCGGGGCTGGAGGCGGCCGCCGGTCGCGCCTTCGCGGCGCTGACCGGGCTCGCCCCGGCGCGCCGCCGCAAATAGGAGCCGGCGCCCGGGAGCGCCGCCGCCGATATGGGCAGGCTGCCGATGTTTTCATCTTGCGAAATTTATTTTCTTTTGAAGAAATGTGCCGAAGGAGACGATCCGTGCGCGACGGCTGATCCGGTGCGGACGGGGCGGCCCACCTTCTCGAACGATCTGAAGGATTTGCCCCCCATGGCGACAGACGATCCCGCGCACTTCACCCTCCGCCGGCGCCTGCTGCTCGGGCTGGCGGCGGCCCCGCTCGCGGCATCGCTGCCGCGCGTCGCGGCGGCCGCCGAGGCCGGCGCTCTGGCGGTGACCGACAGCGAGGTGACGGTCGGCATCCTGCACTCGATCACCGGCACCATGGCGATCTCGGAGACCGGGCCGAGCCAGGGCGAGAAGCTGGCGATCCAGCAGATCAACGACGCCGGCGGCGTGCTCGGACGCAAGATCAAGATCATCCAGGAGGACGGCGCCTCCGACTGGCCGACCTTCGCCGAGAAGGCCAAGAAACTCCTCGTCAACGACCACTGCGCCGCCGTGTTCGGCTGCTTCACCTCGGCCTCGCGCAAGGCGGTGCTGCCGGTCTTCGAGCAGTACAACGGCCTGCTGTACTATCCGACCTTCTACGAGGGCCTGGAGCAGTCGAAGAACGTCTTCTACACCGGCCAGGAGGCCACGCAGCAGATCCTCGCCGGGCTCGACTGGGTCCACAAGGAGAAGGGCGGCGACAGCTTCTACTTCATCGGCTCGGACTACATCTGGCCGCGCACCTCTAACAAGATCGCCCGCCGGCACATCGAGACCGTGCTCAAGGGCAAGGTCGTCGGCGAGGAGTACTTCCCCCTCGGCCACACGCAGTTCAACTCGGTCATCAACAAGATCAAGCTCACCAAGCCGAAGGTGATCTTCGCCACGATCGTGGGCGGCTCGAACGTGGCGTTCTACAAGCAGCTGAAGGCGGCGGGCATCGACCTGTCGAAGCAGGTGCTGATGACGCTGTCGGTGACCGAGGACGAGGTTGACGGCATCGGCGGCGAGAACATCGCCGGGGCCTACTCGTGCATGAAGTACTTCGAGTCGATCCAGAACGAGAACAATAAGGCGTTCGTGGCCGCGTTCAAGAAGATGTGGGGCGAGAAGACGGTCATCGGCGACGTGACGCAGGCGGCCTATCTCGGCCCGTTCCTGTGGAAGATGGCCTGCGAGAAGGCCGGCACCTTCGACGTCGACAAGGTCGTGGCGGCCTCGCCCGGCCTGGAATTCAAGGGGGCGCCGGAAGGTTACGTGAAGATCGACGAGAACCACCATCTCTGGTCGAAGACCCGGGTCGGCCGGGCCAAGCCCGACGGCCAGTTCGAGATCGTCTACACCAGCCCCGAACTGATCAAGCCCGATCCGTTCCCGAAAGGGTACCAGTAGGCCAGGCTGACGGCTGCGAGGATATCGGTGGCCGGCCGGGTCCAGATGACGGGCTCGGCGTGTCGGTTGTGGCCGGCGATGTCGCGTTTGATCGCCGCCTGCGGGTCGACGACGCCGATGACGGGGCCGCGCCGCGTGTCCGTCGTCGGAAGAGCTGAAACGCCTTGAGGCGCCCAGAGACGGAGGCTGTGGTCCAGCCGGGCTGGCCTGCGGCCGCCACGCATCGATCTCGCTCCTCGCGGCGGCCGACGACGAGAACCAGTTCGCGTTCAGGCACTCGTCGCGCAGGCGGCCATTGAACGAGTCGGCCAACGCGCTTGTGCCGGTCCGCGCTCAGGCCGGCGTGACAGCCGTCGTCCCACGTCGGGAGATGTGCACGTTGCGGTAGAGGGTCAGAGCGCCCACGATCGAGAACAGGGCCGCACAAGCGAGCCAGAGGCCTGGCATGGCTCGATTCCCCGTTGCGTGGATCAGATAGGTACAGATCGCCGGGGTGAAGCCGCCGAAAATTGCCTGTGCGAGACTGTAGGCCAGGGAGAAGCCTGTGGCGCGAACCTCGGCCGGCATGATCTCGGTCAGCGTGACGACCATCACCCCCTGGTAGCCGCCATACAGGAACGACATCCACATGAGGGCGGCCAGCAAGCGGCCGAAGGACGGGTCTGTCACGAGCCACGCCATGACCGGGTAAGCCGTGAGACCGATCAACACCGAGAAGGTCAGGAGCACCGGAAGCCGCCCGACCCGGTCCGACACCGCCCCCATAACGGGCACCCAGACGAAGTTCGCCACGCCGACGCAGACGGTGACCACGAAGCTGTCATGCGCACTTAGGCCAAGAACCTGACGCGCGTAGGTCGGGGTATAGGCCGTGATCATGTAGAAGAAGACGCTCGTCAGTGTGACGAGCAGCACCGCCTTGAGCACGATCGCCCAGTTCTGGAGAAGTGACCGGTAGATCTCGCCGAGGGTTACGCGGCGATGCTTCGCCCGCTGCGCAAAATCCTCGCTCTCCTGCATCGAGCGCCGGATCCAGAACAGGACGGGGATGATCAGGCAGCCGATCAGGAACGGAATGCGCCATCCCCAGGCGAGCATCTGCTCCTCCGTCAGGAAGCCGCGCAGGGTCACGCCGATAACGGCGGCGAAGACCACGGCGACCTGCTGGCTCGCCGATTGCCAGCTCACGTAGAAGCCGCGATTCCCCGGCGTCGCGATCTCCGACAGATAGACCGAGACGCCGCCGGATTCGGCGCCGGCGGAGAACCCCTGCAGCAGTCGGCCGATCAGGACGAGAATGGGAGCGGCGATGCCAATCGATGCGTAGGTCGGCGTGAACGTGATGAGCGCGACGCCCACCGACATGATGGCGAGGCTCATGACCAACCCGGCTCGTCGGCCGTGGCGGTCGATATAGGCGCCAAGCACGATGGCGCCGAGCGGACGCATCAGGAAGCCGATCCCGAAGGTGGCCAACGACAGCATCAACGAGACGTACTCGTTGTCGTTGGGAAAGACGGCCTTTGCCACCGCAGCGGCGTAGAAGCCGTAGACCATAAAATCGAACATTTCGAGGAAGTTTCCGCTCACGACGCGGAAGACGTCCTTCTTCGAGGGCGATCGCTGCACCGAAGCGTCCATGGTTTCTCTCCCGTCATTGGATCGGCCTCCTCTTCGGAAGGCTGTGCCGGCCTGAGAACGACGCAAGTTGTTCTAATATTTGGAACGACGTATCAGGAATTGACAGGCTATGAACGCCCTGGCCTGCAGTCAATGGAGAACCTGCAGAATTCGCGACTGCGCGGCCGTTATTCGAGGAACCGCCATTGTTGTTGCAACTCGTTCAGAGGACTGCACTTGACGAGGCGCCACGGGCAACGCTAGCTTTTACCAGAACGGCGTTTTGAATGTTGGAACGATGGACAGCACCCTCCTCAAGGGATTGATGCTCCTGGAGCACTTGGCCGGCAGCGAGACGCCGCGGGGCGTCAGCGAACTGGCACGCGCGCTCAACCTCACGAAGAGCAATGTGCATCGCACGCTCCAGACACTGGTGGCCGCCGGCTACGTGCGCGCCCAGACCGGTGGCACCTACGCCTGCACCTTGAAGCTCTTCGAGCTCGCCAGTCCCGTTGTGGCGCGGATCGACGTCCGGCAGGTCGCCGAGCCCTTCATGCGGACCCTGGCCGATCAAACTCAGGAGACCATCCACCTGTCGCTGCTCGACCGGGCGGACGTCATCTACCTGCACAAGATCGAGAGCCCCCAGCCGGTTCGCGCCTATTCGTCGATCGGTGGCCGCGCTCCGGCCTATTGCGTGGCGTCCGGCAAGGCGCTGCTCGCTTATCAGGAGGAGGCGCTGGCCCACCTGCCGGAGACGCTCCAGGTCCACACGCCGCGCACGATCGCGACCCTCGACCTCCTGCGGCGGGAACTCGAGCAGGTCCGGATTCAGGGTTTCGCGATCAATCGCGGGGAGTGGCGGGAGGGCGTGTGCGGGCTCGCCGCGATCGTCCACGATGCCATGGGCCGTCCCGTCGCGGCGATCGGTATCTCCGGGCCGGCCGATCGCCTGAATCCCACGGCGCTCCGCCGCTTCAGCGACGTGGTCGTCGACGCGGCGCGCAGCCTGTCGCGGGCCCTCGGCTACAACCCCATCACCGTCTCATCCCCTGCCGCGCCGCGGCATGCCCTAGGCTCAGCGCCCCCGCGCGCGCCGGCGGCGCTTGCCTGATCGAGGAGTAGGCCCATGCGACCGCTGTCCGGTATCCGCGTGATCGAGTTCTGCAGTGTCGCGGCCGGGCCATTCTGCGCCATGCTGCTCGCCGACATGGGAGCCGACGTCATCAAGGTCGAGAATCCGGAGGGCGGCGACTCGATGCGGGCCTGGCCGCCCCTCAACGCGGGCTTCAGCGAGAACTTCGCCTCGCTCAACCGCAACAAGCGCTCTGTGACGCTGGACCTGAAGGATCCGGCCGACAAGGCGCGCGCCCTGGACCTGATCGGCTCTGCCGACGTGGTGCTGGAGAACAACCGCCCCGGCGTGATGAAGCGGCTCGGCCTCGACTACGTGCGCGTCAGCGCCGGGCGGCCCGGCTTGGTCTATTGCTCGATCTCAGCCTTCGGCCAGGAGGGGCCGCGCTCCGCCGAGGCCGGGTTCGACCTGACGCTCCAGGCGATGAGCGGCGTGATGAGCGTCACGGGCGAGCCCGGCGCGCCCCCGGTCAAGTGCGGCGTGCCGATCTCGGATTTCGGCACCGGCCTCTACGCGGCCTACGCCATCGCGGCGGCGCTGCTCCAGGTGCGGGCGGGCGGACCCGGCGCGCACATCGACGCCTCGATGTTCGGCGCCTCCCTGGCGATGGGGGCGCTCCAGACCAGCGAGTATTTCGGCAGCGGCCGCGACCCGAAGCGCCTGGGCTCGGCCCATCCGCGCAACGCCCCCTATCAGGCCTTCCGCGCCCAGGACGGGTACTTCGCCATGGCGGCGGGCAACGACGCCCTCTACCGCGCCGCCTGCGCGGCGATCGGGCGCGACGACCTCGCCGAGGATCCGCGCTTCGCCTCGACCGCCCTGCGGGCGCAGAACCAGGGCGAACTCCTGGCGATTCTGGAGCGCGACTTCGCCGACCTCACCTGCGCCGACCTGCTGGCCCGGTTCCGCGCCGCGGGCGTGCCCTGCGCACCGATCAACGGCTACGCCGACGCCCTGGCCGACCCGCAGGTCGCGCATATGGACTGGGTCCAGCCGGTGACCCTGCCGTCCGGCGCTGAGACGCGCACCTTCGTGTCGCCGCTGAAGTTCTCAGGGGAGGGCTTCCCGATCTACCGGGAGCCGCCCGCCCTCGGGCAGCACAACGCCGAACTGTTCGGCGAGGCCGCGCCGGCTCGCGCGCGCACGGCTTGAGGGCGGCGCCATGGACGAACTCCTGAAAGAGCGCAGCGGCGACACGCTGACCCTGACGCTCAACCGCCCCGACAAGATGAACGCCCTGTCGGCCACCCTGGTCGACGCGCTGCTCGACGCCGTCGCGGCTGCGGCCGGCGACGGGACACGGCTCCTCGTGCTGAAGGGCGCGGGGCGTAACTTCAGCGCCGGGTTCGACTTCGGCGGCTACGCGGACCTGTCGGAGGGCGACCTGCTGCTCCGGTTCGTGCGGATCGAGCAGCTCCTCCAGGCGCTGGCCCACGCGCCGTTCGACACGCTGGCCCTCGCGCACGGGCGCAATTTCGGCGCCGGGGTCGACGTGATCTGCGCCTGCGGCCGGCGGGTCGGCGATCCGGCCGCCACCTTCCGCATGCCGGGCCTGTCCTTCGGGCTGGTGCTCGGCACGCGGCGCTACGCCGAGCGGGTCGGCGGCACCAAGGCCCGGCTCGTCCTCCAGGAGGGGCGGGTCTTCGACGCCCCGGAGGCCCTGTCCGACGGGTTCCTCACCGCCGTCGCGGCGACCGACTCGTGGTTCGACACCGTCGCGGCCGCCTCGGAAGCGGCGACGCGGCTGTCTTCCTGGGCCGGGGCGGCCCTGAACCGCGCCGCCGCCCGCGACACCCGCGCGGACGACCTCGCCGACCTCGTCGCCTCGGCCGCGCGCCCGGGGCTGAAGGACCGGATCCGCGCCTACCGCGCGGCCTGACACACGCCCGATCGGAGGACGCCCCGTGAGCGCCGGAACCCAGAAGATCGTCCCCCTCGCAGACCTCGCAGCCCGCGTGCCGGACGGCAGTTCCTTGGCGCTCGGCGGCAGCTTCCTGCACCGCGGCCCCTTCGCGTTCGTGCGCGAGCTGATCCGCCAGGGGCGCCGCGACCTCGAAGTCGTCAAGCAGTCGCCCGGCTACGACATCGACATCCTCTGCCGCGCCGGCGCCCTGTCGCGGGCGAAGGCGGGGATCGTGGCCATGGAAGGCAATTTCGGCCTCGCGCCCTGGTACCGCCGGGCGATCGAGTCCGGCGAGGTCCGCCTCGAGGAGCACGCCTGCGCCAGCCTGACGGCGGGCCTGCGGGCGGCTGCCTTCGGCGTGCCGTTCATGCCCTGCGGCGGCATCCACGGCTCGGACCTGCCGGCGCTCAACGGCTGGAAGACGATTGAGGACCCCTACGGCAGCGGCGAGGCGGTCTACGCCATCCCGCGCATCCAGCCGGACTTCGCGGTGATCCAGGCCAACGAGGTCAGCGCGTCGGGGGACGTGCGCGTCTTCGGGACCTCGCACTGGGACCGAATCATGAGCCGCTCGGCCAAGCGCGTGCTCGTGGTGGCCGAGCGGGTCGCCCCGGACGCCTCCTTCCGCGACCAGCCCGAACTGACGCTGGTGCCCCACTTCCTTGTCGAGGCGGTGAGCATCGTGCCGAACGGGGCTTGGCCCGGCTCGCTCTGGCCGGATTACGAGATCGATTACCCGGCCGTGGAGGCCTACATGGCCGACGCCCCGGGCGTGCTCGCCGATCACCTCGCCGCCGGCCCCGAGGCTCGGGAGGCTGCCCATGTCTGAGGCGCCGTCCAACGCGATCGAGGCCTGGTCGGGCTTTTCCTACATCGTCACCAATCTCGCCCGGTTCGTGCGGCCGAACGAGATCACCTTCAGCGGCGTGAACTCGGCCCTGCCGATGCTGGCCTGCCTGCTCGCCAAGCAGGCCTATCCCTTCGCCTTCACCTACATCAACGTCGCCGGCGGCGTCGATCCGAACCCGTCGAAGGTGCCGATCTCGTCCTCCGACCCGGTGCTCGCCGAGGGCTCGCGGGCGATCTTCGCCAACGAGGATTTCTACGATCTCTGCACCCGCGGCCTGATGGACCTGTGCTTCCTGGGCGCCGCGCAGGTCGACGGGCTGGGCCGCTCGAACGTCTCCTGCATCGGCGACTGGCACGCTCCGCGGGTGCGGCTGCCGGGCGGCGGCGGCGGCGCCGTGATGCTGCCCACCGCCCGCCGGGCGGTCACGTGGCGTACGGAACATTCCCGCCGCACCCTCGTCGAGACCCTCGACTTCGTCACCGCGTCCGGCGGCATGCACGGCGTGGTCACGCCGATCGCCGTCTTCACGAAGCGCGAGGGCCAGCTCGTGCTGGCCTCCTGGCATCCGGAGGCGAGCCTCGACGAGGTCCGCGACCGCACCGGTTTCACGTTCTCGGCGGACGGTGCCGCCCCGACACCTCCGCCGACCCCAGAGGAGCGGGCGGCGCTGGCGGCCCTCGACCCGGAGGGCCGGTTCGAGGCCGATGCGGGCATCCGCCTGCGCTGAGGCGCGGGGTAGACAGACGGGACAGGAGATCGCCGCCATGAGCGCTGCCATGCCGGACTCGATCAGCGCGCGGCTGCGCGCGGCCATCGCGGATCATGCGGGGACGGGCCGCACGGCGCTCTCGGGCTCTGACGTCGTATCCTATGCCGACCTCGGCGCGCGGATCGACGCCGCCGCGGGCGCAGTCCGGGACTGGGGTGTCGCCAAGGGTGACCGGGTCGGACTGATCGCGCCCAAGAGTGCGGCGGCCATCGCGGCCTACTTCGGCGCCATGCAGGCCGGCGCCTGCGTCTGCTTCCTGGAGCCGGGGCTCGCGCCGGAGGTGGTGGCCGAGCAGGCTGCGCTCGTCGGCATGCGGCATCTCATCGTCGCCCAGGTCGACGCCTCGCCCGTCGCTCTGACCGGCCTGGACGTCCGCGCACTGGACAGCCTCGCCGACAGCGCGGCCTTCGCGGCCGAGGTCAGCCCGCGGGATGAGGCCATGCTGCTTTTCACCTCGGGGAGCACCGGCCGGCCGAAGGGCGTGCTGCTGCGCCACGAAGGCCTGATCTGCAACGCCGCGGGCGTGCTCCGTCACACCGGTACGGGGCCCGAGGATCGGCTTCTCCACGTCATGCCGCTTCATCACACGAACGGCATCAACAACCAGCTAATCGTGCCTCTCCTGGCCGGAGCCGAGATCGTGTTGATGGAGCGCTTCCAGGCCGAGGCCGCCCTCGACCGCCTGCGATCTGGCGGCATCACCTACATGACCGGCGTGCCGACGATCTACGCGCGGATGCTGCCCCTGCTGCGCCCCGGGGAGCGCTTCCCGGGCCTGCGCTTCCTGCGCTGCGGCTCGGCGCCGATCACCCCGACCCTGCATCGGCAGATCGAGGAGGCCTTCGGCGTGCCGCTCCTCGTCTCCTACGGCCTGTCGGAGGCGACCTGCACCTCGACCATGAACCCGCCGGGCCGGCGTCGCATCGGCACGATCGGGACCGTGCTCGCGGGCCAGAACGTGGACCTGTTCGATCCGGTCACGGATCGCCCGGTCGAGGCCGGCCGGGAAGGGGAGATCCGCATCTCCGGCCCGGCCCTGATGGCCGGCTATCTCGGCAGCGCGGACCAGCCGATCGTGGACGGCTGGCTGCGCACCGGTGATCTCGGCCGCTTCGACGCCGACGGCTTCCTCGCCATCACGGGGCGCATCAAGGACGTGATCATTCGCGGCGGCGAGAATATCTCGCCCGCGCTGATCGAGCGGCAACTCGCTGCCCATCCGGCCATCTGCGATTGTTGCGTGGTCGGCGCCCCCGACGCTGATCTCGGCGAGGTACCGGTGGCCTTCGTGGTGCTGCGGGAGGGCGAGGGCCTCGACGAGCCGGGGCTCAAGGATTTCGTGCGCGGGTCCCTTGCGCGGATCTACGTGCCGGCGCAGATTCGCAGGCTCGACGTGCTGCCGGTCAACGGCGTCGGCAAGACCGACCGCAAGGCGCTGCGTGGCTTGTTGGCCGCTTCCTAGGACGCGTGTCTACGCGAACGGCAGACGCGAACCGCAGCGCGTCTCACCGACCCGCCTCGGTGTGGCGCACGCTCGCGGCAGACCCAGGCCAGAACCGGCTCCGACCTGATTGTATCAAGCCGGCAGCTCTGGATCCTTGTTGTACCACGCGTTTTTGCGACGAACCCGGATCCGCTTCGGCGGCATGCGCACCGGCGCCGGCAGGTCCACGTCGATCAGGACAGGGCGGATCGGCTCTCGAGCCGGAAGGGCGCTCGCGCGAATAGGCTCCCCGCGGTGCTGAGAGCGCGGACAAGACGATCGTGCGGACGGCCCCCCGTCCCAGCCTAGGAGCTCACCGGCGCGCCCTGTAGGTCGGCCGACGTCGTCTCCGCGTGGATCAGCGTGAGCGTACTGACCATCGCCCGGCTCGCCTTTCCGGTCGCGCCCGACGGCAGCGTGTCGCTGAAGACGATCACGTCCGGCACCTTGTAACGTTCGAGATGGGCCGATGCCCAGCGCCTGAGTTCGTCCGCCGACAGCGCGCGGTCAGGCTTCAGCACGACGACCGCGTGGATCGCCTCGCCGAGGCGCGGGTCGGACACGCCGGCGCACAGGGCCGCCGCGATGTCCGGATGCGCGCACAGGGCGTTCTCGATCTCCAGGGGCGCGATCTTGTTGCCGCCCCGCGCGATGATCTCCTTCGAGCGCCCGACGAGCTCGACGTGACCGTCCTGGCGCAGGCGCGCGAGATCGCCTGTGCGGAAGTGGTCCGCCTCCAGCGCGGAGCGCGTGAGTTCGGCGCCGTCGAGATAGCCGAGCATGCCGCAGGCAGTTCGGATCCGCAGCTCGCCGGTCTCGCCCGGCGCGGCGAGCGCGCCGTCGTCCCGGACGATGCGGAACGACACGCCCTCGGTTGGCATGCCGATCGACCCAGCCTCCGAGACGTCCCGCGGCCGGTTACAGAAGTCGCAGGAGCCAGTCTCGGTCGAGCCGTAGAGGTCGACGAGCTCGGCCTTCGGCCATCCGCCGCGGACGGCTTGCGTCAGCGACGGGCTGAGCGCCTCGCCGCCGGTCAGCACCGCCCGCAGACGGGGGGCCGGCGGGACACCGTCGGCCAGCAGGGCTCGCAGCATGGTCGGCACGACGGCCAACACCGTCGCCTCCGCGGCGAGCAGGCCCTCGAGCGTCGCGGGCGTGAACTTCGGGACGAGGACGAGTCTCGCCCCGGAGCGGATCGCCAGGAGGCTCGCCCAGATCCCGAAGATGAAGGTCAGCTGGAGCGGCACCGCGACGACGTCGTCCGGGCGAAAGCTCAGCAGCCGGTCGAGGATCGCGAGCTTGCGCGCCAGGGCATCGTGCCCGAGAACCACGCCCTTCGGCACGCCGGTGCTGCCCGAGGTGAAGACCACGAGGGCGGCCCCGTCCAGGAGCGGCCGCACCGGCGGCGCATCCTCCGCGATCTCCTCCAAGCTGAGCCCGTCGATCCGGAAGCGGGCACGCGTCGCCCGCTCGACCGCCGCGCGGGTGAGCGGTGCGGCGGCTCGGTGAACGGGCACCGCGACCGCGCCCGCCCGCCAGAGGCCGAGCAGCGTCCCGAGATCGAGCGCCCGGTTGCCGATGGTGAGGTGCACCGGCTCGTGCGGGCGCATGCCTGCCGCACGCAGCCGACCGGCGACCAGATCCGCGTGTGCACCGAGGTCGCGCCCCGTCATCCCGGGGCCGGAACTCTCGTCCACCCGGCTGCCTGGGCGGCCGAGCCCAGCGCCCAGGAGTTCCGCCAGCGCCCCGGTCACGATCCGGCTCTCGGGAAGCGGCTGTCGCGCCAGGCCAGTGCCGCCTTGAGGCCCTGCGACCGGGCGATGTCCATGAAGGCCCGCTTGTCCGGCGAGCCTTCGCCCTCGATCAGCAGGTCGATGTCGAGGGCCGTCTCCAGAGCCTCCAGCATGCCGCGCGCCTCGATCGACCGGTTGAGGGCCCGCTTCGTCTCCTTGACGAGGTTCGGGTCGATCGCCGCGATGTGCCGGGCAAGGCGCAGCGCGCTCGCGTCGAGCTCGGCAATCGGCACGACTCGGTTGACCATTCCGATCTCGTAGGCGCGCCGCGCCGGAATGCGGTCCTCGCCCGTGAGGATGATCTCCTTGGCGATCTTCGGGCCGACGATCCAGGGCAGGATCATCACCACGATGCCGGCCCCGAACTTCAGCTCCGGCTCGCCGAAGAAGGCATCCTCGGCCGCCACGGTCACGTCGCAGGCCAACGCCAACTCGCAGGCGCCCGCGAGGCAGGGACCACGCACCGCCGCGATGGTCGGCTTCGGGCAGTGCCAGAAGCGCATCGGCACATCGAAATCCTTGCGCAGGATCTGGCGCCACTGGCTCACGCCTTCAGGGCGCAGCGCCATCTGATCCTTGAGATCAAAGCCCGACGAGAAGGCCGTGCCGGCCCCGCGCACGATCACGGCGCGCACCGCATCGTCGGCCTCGGCCGCGTCCATCGCCTGCGCGAGTTCGTCGAGCATGGTCGCGCTGATCGCGTTGGTGCGCTCCGGGCGGTTCAGGGTGATGCGTGCCACCGGCGCGAGCGTCTCGTAGGTGATCGTCTTGAAGGCCACGGGTGGCTTTCTCCTCGCTGTCACTTGCGTCCTCCCGCCAGTCGCTTGGCCTCGGGTAGGCGCCGCAGCCGCAGCATCGAAGCGAGACCTAGGAACGGCCCCACGGCCAGCAGCGCGAAGGCGAAGCGCCAGCCGAGGAATGTCCCGGCGAAGGCGATGAGCTGGATACTGACAAGCGTCAGGAGAAAGCCGAGGCAGGTCTGCACGGTGAGCATCGTGCCGATCAGCCTGCGGTCGCTCAGCTCGCTCACCGCCGCCGAGAACTGCGCCGAATCGGCGATCACCGCGACGCCCCAGAGCACGCCCACCGCCAGCACCGCCCAGGCAGGGCCGCCGAACAGGAAACCCACCGCGATGGCACAGCAGCCGCTGGCCAGCATCGAGGCGCCGGTGACCAGAGTGCGCCCGAGTCGATCGGCCGCCCAGCCGCCCAGCATCGCGCCGAACGCCCCGGCCGCCACCACCGCGAAGGCGGCCAGTTCCGGCGGGAACGGCGGCGCGTTGCCGTAACGCTCACGGAAGCTCGCCGCCATGAAGGCACCGATCCAGGCCCACATCGCGTAGAGCTCCCACATGTGGCCGAGATAGCCGAGATTGGCCAAGCGCACGCCGCGATTGCGCCACGCCTCCAGGGCATTCTCCAAGCGCAGGGGCGGGGCCTCCGACCGGATCGGCCCGAGTTGCACGAAGCGGATCAGGGCCGCCGAGAGGAGGGCGCCCAGCGCCGCACCGAGCACCGGCAGGTGCCAGTCGAGCTGGCCGAAGGCCGCGACGAGGTGGGGCAGCGCCGAGCCGAGGGTGAGCGCGCCCACCAGGAGGCCGATCAGCAGCCCCAGGTCACCCACCGCCCAGGTCGCGGCGATCTTCATGCCGACCGGGTAGACGCCGGCCATGCAGGCCCCCGTCACGAAGCGCAGCAGCGGCACCATCGGCGAGGTCGGCGCGAAGGCCAGCATCAGGAGGTTGGCGAGACCGGCCGCGACGGCGCAGCCGCAGAACAGCCGGCGCAGGTCGAACCGGTCGGCCAGCCCCAGCAGCGCGCTGACCAGGGTGCCGGCGACGAACCCGGCCTGCACGCTGTTGGTGAGCAGGGCCTCCTGGAACGGGCTCAGCGTCCACTGCGTGCGGATCGCGCCGATCGAGGCGGTGGTGGCGAACCACGTCGCCATAGCCGCCACCTCGCTCAGGAGCAGCAGCCCGATCGCCATCCGCTTTGCGCTGATGGTCGCGCTGTCGGCCGCGTCAGGACGTGCCATGGCTAGGCTGCCTCACTTCGCGGCCGTATGGGCTACGAGGGGGCAGCCGCCGTCGGCCATGGGCCGGAACGCCTGGTCGCCGGGGATGGTGTCGACGAGCTTGTAGTAGTCGTACGGCCCCTTCGACTCGGACGGGTCCTTGACCTGGAACAGGTAGAGGTCGTGGATGGTGCGCCCGTCCGCGCGGATTGAGCCGTGGCCGAACAGCGGATCGTCCGTCGGCATCGCCTTCATCTGCGCGACGATGTCGGTGCCGCGATGCGCCTTGTCCTTGTCGAGGGCGGCGATCGCCTTCATCCAGTGGAGCATCGCCGCGTAGGTGCCGGCCTGGTTCATCGTCGGGTAACGGCCACCGTTGCGTGCCGCGAACCGCTTCGCCCAGGTCCGGGTGCCGTCATTGAGGTCCCAGTAGAACGCCTCGGTCAGAGTCAGGCCGTGGGCGACCTTCAGGCCGACTGAGTGGATGTCCGAGATGAAGGCGAGGAGCGCGACGAGCTTCTGGCCGCCGTCGGTGAGGCCGAACTCCGAGGCCTGCTTGATGGCGTTGATCGTGTCGCCGCCGGAATTGGCGAGCGCGACCACCTGCGCACCGCTGCCCTGGGCCTGGAGCAGGTAGGAGGAGAAGTCGGTGCTCTGGAACGGAGCCAGGACGTGTCCGAGGGACTTGCCGCCCGCCTTCGTCACGGCCTCGGTGGCGTCGCGCTCCAGAGCGTGACCGAACGCGTAATCCGTTGTGAGGAAGTACCAGGACTTTCCGCCCTGCTTGATCACGGCGCGCGCCGTGCTGTTGCCGAGAGCCCAGGTGTCGTAGGTCCAATGGACGTTGGTCCGGGTGCAGTTCTTCCCGGTCAGATCCGAGGACCCGGCGCTCGCGATCAGGAATGCCTTGTCCTTCTCGCTCGCGATGTTCGACACGGCCAGGGCGACCGAAGAGGTCGGTACGTCGACGATCGCGTCGACTTGGTCGACGTCGAACCAGCGTCGCACGATGGCCGCGCCGATATCGGGCTTGTTCTGATGGTCGGCCGAGAGAACCTCGACGCGGAAGCCTCTCGCGTCCGGCTTGAAGTCCTCGACGGCCATGCGCGCGGCCTCGACGGAGCCCGGCCCCGCGATGTCGGCGTAGAGCCCGGACTGATCGTTCAGCACGCCGATACGGAAGGTCGGCAGCGGGTCGGCCTGCACGGCGGACAGGCCGCCAAACAGCATCGCCAGCGCGAATACACCCTTCATGGTCTTTCCTCCATCGGTATGAACGGACTGTGTTTGTTTTTGTCAGTCCGGCGGCAGTGCCGCGTTCAGGGTTACGCCATCACACCCAAGTCTTCCCTGTATGATTTCCGTCCGTGCCGCAGTTGAACGGCGGCGAGAGGCGGCGAGAACGCCTAGCGATGCACGTCGACGACGACGCGGCCGCGCACCCGGCCCGACATCAGGCGTTCCGCGGTGGCCACAGCCTCTGTCAGGCCGATCTCCTCCGTGATCGCCTCGAGCTTGACCGGATCGAGGTCGTGGACCAGCCTGTTCCAAGCCTCGATCCGCTCAGGCCGCGGGCACATCACGCTGTCGATCCCGATCAGGCTGACGCCGCGCAGGATGAAGGGGGCCACGCTCGCAGGCAGGTCCATCCCTTGAGCCAGACCGCAGGCCGTCACGACGCCCCGGTACTTCATGGCGGCGCAGACGTTCGCCAGCGTGTGGCTACCGACCACATCGACGGCTCCGGCCCAGCGCTCCCGGGCGAGCGGCCTGCCCGGATCCGAGAATGCCGCCCGATCCAGCACCTCCGCTGCGCCGAGGCGGCGCAGGTAATCGGCCTCCTCGGGACGGCCACTCACCGCCACGACCGTGTAGCCGAGGCGCGACAGGAGAGCGACCGCCGTGCTGCCGACGCCACCGGCCGCGCCGGTGACGACGACCTCGCCCTTGTCGGGGGTGACGCCGTGGCGCTCGAGGGCGATCACGCACAGCATCGCCGTGTAACCGGCAGTTCCGATCGCCATCGCCTGCCGCGGCGTGAGCGCCTCCGGCAACGGCACCAACCAGTCGCCCTTGAGCCGCGCGACTTGCGCCAGCCCGCCCCAATGGGTCTCGCCGACGCCCCAGCCGTTGAGGACGACGCGGTCGCCGGCCTTGTAGTCGTGATGCCGGGACTCGCGGACGGTGCCGGCGATGTCGATGCCCGGCACCATCGGAAACTTGCGCACGACCGGGCCTTTCCCGGTGATCGCGAGCCCGTCCTTGTAGTTCAACGTCGAGTAGGCGACATCCACGGTGACGTCGCCCTCGGGGAGCTGCGCCTCGTCGATCTCACGCAGGCCGGCGCGGTAGCCCGCCTCATCCTTCTCGATCAGGATTGCCTTGAACATTCGGGGCACTCCATGGGGCGCTCAGCGCGTAAGACAGGTCAGGAATAGGGTGGCGAAGAGGTCGAGAGGCTCGGGGCTGCGCTCGAGCTTGGCGCGCAGGACCGCACCTTCCCAGCCGATCCAGAAAAACGCCGCCAACGCAGCGCAATCGGCATCCGCGGCGATCTGGCCGGCTGCCTGGGCGTCCCGGAGACAGCGCTCCGTCCGCGCCTGCCAGTCGAGGAGCACGCCGTGCAGACGGTCCCGGAAGAGCTCGGGCAGGGCGCTCATCTCCTGCCCGAGATTGCCGACGACACAGCCGCGACGGAACTCGTAGCGTGCCATGCCGGCCTTCGCGTCGGCGACGAAGTTCCTGATGCGCTCGATCGGGGTCGTACGCTCATCGAGCAACCAGCGGTCGAGCTTGCGCGCGAAATAGGCTGCGTACGCCTCGATCAGTTCGGCGCCGAAGACGTCCTTGCTCGCGAAGTAGTGGTAGAACGAACCTTTCGGCACACCCGCGGTGCGCAGGACCTCTTCGAGGCCGGTTGCCGAGTAGCCCTTCTCCGATAGCAGCGCGACGCCCACCCGGATCAAGGCCGCCCGCGACGTGCCGTAGGCCGGCTCAGGCCTAGGTGGCCGACCTCTCTTGCGCGCGGTGACAGCCGAGACCGAATCGGGCTTCATAAATTAGAAATAGACCGGTTGATTATTAAATGCAACGAGCCTCGAGATCCTGTCAGGTCGCGTTCCGTGCGCAGCTCTCAGGAGGACGAGCTGCGACGCGCCGAGATCCTGTCTTTCTGATCCAGTGGCGAAGGGTCGGTGCCGTCTCCCGATGCCGCAGGGCGAACGCACCGGTGCGCAAGGGGCGGTTGTCGGGGCCGGGCTGAGCTGTAGAGCTCGCCGGTCGTGGATGAGGCCGTTTGTGCGTGGAACCGGAGAGGCGAGGGCGCTCTACTTTCAAATCCTTGCGCTGGCGAGGCCGGGCCGGTCAGCGCGGGACTCTCGGGGGCGATGGATAGGCCGGTCGTCGTGCGTCCGATTTCTTGGTGCCGCGGATGAGGCGGCAGCGCGGGGTCGTGGCCAGCTCCACTGTTCTTCGTTTCGATGCAGAAGATGGCACGGGCGCCGGTTGGGGCGGTGCCACGGATGACGACGAAGGCGGTGCGATCGGCAGTGAAGCGCGGGTCGCCGCGGCCGAGACGGGGTTCCCGGGATGGGTTGATGGATGAACAGCCGCCACCACGTGGCACCGGCAGTGCCGCAGAATGGGCATAAGCGGGAGAGCGGCACCGGCTGCACGGCAAGCGAGGCTCGGCGGGGGGGGTTTGCTGTGGGAGCGACGGCGGCCCTGCCCGAAGTCCGGGCGTGGGTCGAGTGGGGTTGGGTGCAATGGCGACCGGTGAGACACGCGCTCGACATGCGCAGCCGTGCGTCAAAGCGCCGTTCTGTCACCTGGGTTGGGACGCGCTGCTGCCGGACCTTGGCCTTGAGCTAGGAAGTTGATCGACGATTTCGCGCCCGTCACGGCCATTCGGTGGCGTCAGCCGGCATCTCCGAAGCAGACATCAGCATAGATCGGCTCACCGGTCGCCATTGCATCTGCAGTGAGCCCCCACAGCAGGAGCGCAACTGCAGCCATCGGCCAACGCAGTTGCCGTGAACGGGGAGGCGCATCTGACTAGGAGCGAGGTGACCCAATTTGTCTGGGAAGTTCAGAGATTTGTGCAACTGGTGCCGCGAAAATAAGCGTCGAAGGGCTTGCGGGTGATCGAAAAAATTCTCAGACTGTCCGGCAGTGAGAATTTTTGATCGGCTCGAGCGTCGTGGCGTTGGAACCCAAGGAACTTTCTGTCGCGCAACGGATCGCGCACGCGTTTCCGGCGCTCAGCTCCGCTCACCGAGAGGTCGCCCGCTTCGTCCTTGATCATCCGTTGCGCGCCGCGACTCTGCCCGTGAATGAGCTTGCAGACTTGGTTGGCGTCTCCGTCGCCACCGCTAATCGGTTTGCCCGCGCCGTGGGCTACGAGGGCTACGCAAAGTTCCGCGCGGCCCTCGTCCTCGGCTATGAGAAGGCGCTCGCACCGGTCGAGAAGCTGCGCGGCAGCCGAGATCAGCCCGCGACCGCGTCCGGCATCCTCGACGGAGCCTTGGCCGACATCGTCCGCAACATCGAGGCGACGCGGCGTGGGCTCGACGGCCAGACCTGTGCGCAGGCCGTCGAGGCGATCCGCCGGGCCCGACGGGTCTACGTCGTGGGCCTGGGCAGCAGCAGCTGGCCGGCCGGCATCCTGGCGCGCAACCTCGACGTCAACCGCGAGGACGTGCACCTGCTGGCGACGCTGGAGGGACCGGGCTTCGCCGCGCGGACCCTGCGCCGGCTGACAGCCGACGACCTCGTCATCGCGCTCGCAACCCCGCGGTACTTCGCCGACACGTTGCGGCTGGCCGAGATCGCACGGAAGCACGGCGCCGCGGTCCTGGCGCTGACCGACGGACCGCACTCACCCCTCGTCGCCGCCGCTACGGTCGCGCTCTACGCGCAGACCGACTGCCACTACTTCGCCGCCTCGGATGCCAGCCTGACGGCCCTCGTGGAGGCCCTGGCGAGCGCCTTCGCCCACGCCACCGAGGATCTCGTCCCGGCCGCGACGCGCGTGACGGAAGCGGTGCTGCCCTGGCTCGATCGCGACTACGCCGCTTGGCCGCCGCAGGGCGGAGCCGACGACCTGCCCGACACCCCGCCTCCGGGAGCCGTTTCATGAGCGACCACCGCCCCGTACTCGTGATCCACGGCGGTGCCGGGACGATCGCGTCGGGCCAGGCCGATCCCGACGAGGCGCGCTACCACGCGGCCCTCGCCGGAATCCTGGCGGCCGGAGCGGCCTGCCTCGCCGACGGCGGGAGCGCCCTCGACGCCGTGAGTGTCGCCGTCGACCTCCTGGAGGAGTGCCCGCTCTTCAATGCCGGCCACGGCGCCGTCTTCACCAGCGCCGAGACCCACGAACTCGACGCCGCGATCATGGACGGCGCCACCCTGCGGGCCGGCGCTGTCGCGGGCGTCTCGCGGGTGCGCCGGCCTGGCCGCGCCGCCCGCGCGCTGATGGAGGCCGGCGAGCACGTCCTGATGGCTGGTGCCGGCGCCGAGACCTTCGCGCGCCGGCACGGCCTTGAGATGGTCGAGCCCGATTTTTTCTCGACAGAGGCCCGCCGCGACCAGCTTCGCCGGGCGTTGGCCGCCGGGCAAGTCGCCCTCGACCACGACACGGCGTCGGGGCCCCTCGACGAGACCCACAAGTTCGGCACGGTGGGCGCCGTCGCCCTCGACCGGGACGGCCACCTCGCTGCCCTGACCTCGACCGGCGGCATGACCAACAAGCGTCCCGGCCGGATCGGCGACTCGCCGCTGATCGGCGCGGGCACCTACGCGGACGACAGGACCGCCGCGGTCTCCTGCACCGGCACGGGGGAGGCCTTCATCCGCGTCGCGGCGGCGCACGATGTCTGCGCGCGCATGGCCTACGGGGGCCAGGACCTCGAGGTAGCAGCCCGGGCGGTTGTCGAGGAGCACCTGCCGACTGTCGGCGGCCGCGGCGGGCTGATCGCCGTCGATGCGCGCGGCCGGGTCGCAATGCCGTTCAACACCGAGGGCATGTATCGCGGCCTCGTCCGCTCCGGCGAGGCGCCGGCCACCGCGATCTTCGGCGAGACCCGCCGCGTCCCCGCACCAGCGCGCTGAGATCCGCCATGCCGACCATCGCAGCCGGGACCGCCTCTCCTGCCGCTCTGCCCGACGGACGGGTCGTCTCCGTCACCGGCCTTACCGTCCGCTTTGCGACCTCCGAGCGGGTCGTGGAGGCGGTCCGCGACCTCGCGTTCCACGTCGACGCCGGCGAGACCCTGGCGATCGTCGGCGAGTCCGGGTCCGGCAAGTCCGTGACCTCGCTCAGCCTGATGCGCCTCGTCGAGCACGGCGGCGGCCGGATCGCGGCCGGGCAGATGCTGTTCCGGCGCGGCTCGGGCGAGGTGCTCGATCTCGCCGCCGCCCCGAACGCCAAGATGCGGGCGATCCGTGGCGCCGAGATCGCGATGATCTTCCAGGAGCCGATGACCTCCCTGAACCCGGTCTTCACCGCCGGGGACCAGATCGCGGAATCGATCCGCGTCCACCAGGGGAAGAGCGCCTCAGCCTCCCGGGCCGAGGCCCTGCGGATGCTCGACCTCGTGCGCATCCCCGAGGCGCGCAACGTCCTCACGCGCTACCCGCACCAGCTCTCCGGCGGCATGCGCCAGCGCGTGATGATCGCCATGGCCCTGTCCTGCAAGCCGCAGTTGCTCATCGCCGATGAGCCGACCACGGCCCTCGACGTCACGATCCAGGCGCAGATCCTCGAACTGATCCGCAGCCTCCAGGCCGAGATGAAGATGGGCGTCGTCTTCATCACTCACGACATGGGCGTCGTGGCCGAGATCGCCGACCGCGTGCTGGTCATGTATCGCGGCGACAAGGTGGAGGAGGGGGCGGCGCCCGCGCTCTTCGCCGCGCCGCGCCACGCCTACACCCGGGCGCTGCTCGCCGCCGTTCCCCGTCTCGGCGCCATGGCGGGCAGCGACCTGCCGCGGAAGTTCGACCTGCTGCGGGCCGAGGCCCGGGAACACCCGGCGGGGCAGGGTGCGTCCGCCCCGGTCGACGAATCCCACGACACCGTGCGCACCGGCGCCGGGCCGATCCTGCGGGTGCGCGACCTCGTCACCCGGTTCGACATCCGCGGCGGCCTGCTCAACCGCGTGCGCCGCCGCGTCCACGCGGTGGAGCGCGTCAGCTTCGATCTCCATCCCGGCGAGACCCTGGCCCTCGTCGGCGAATCCGGCTGCGGCAAGTCGACGACCGGCCGCTCGCTCCTGCGCCTCGTGGAGAGCCAGAGCGGCCTGATCGAGTTCGACGGCGGCAACATCCGCGACCTGCCCCCCGGGCAGTTGCGCGGCCTGCGGCGCAACATCCAGTTCATCTTCCAGGACCCCTACGCCTCCCTCGATCCCCGCCTGACCGTCGGCTTCTCGATCATGGAGCCGCTGCTGGTCCACGGGATCGCGACGCGCCGGGAGGCCGAGGCGCGGGTGGCGTGGCTGCTCGAGCGCGTCGGGCTGACCCCCGACCAGGCCCAGCGCTACCCGCACGAGTTCTCGGGCGGCCAACGGCAGCGCATCGCCATCGCCCGGGCCCTCGCCCTGAACCCGAAGGTCATCGTCGCGGACGAGGCGGTGTCGGCCCTCGACGTGTCGATCCAGGCGCAGATCGTGAACCTGATGCTCGACCTCCAGCGGGAGTTCGGCCTCGCCTACCTTTTCATCAGCCACGACATGGCGGTGGTCGAGCGGATCAGCCACCGCGTCGCGGTGATGTATCTCGGCCAGATCGTCGAGATCGGCCCGCGCCGGGCGATCTTCGAGAACCCGCAGCACCCCTACACCCGCAAGCTGATGGCGGCGGTTCCGGTCGCCGACCCGGCCCGCCGGCACCTGCGCGCCCGCCGGCTCCTGACCGACGAGATCCCGAGCCCGGTCCGGGCGCTTGGCGACGAGCCGCAGGTCGCGCCCCTCGTCGAGATCGGCCCCGGCCACCTCGTCGCCCGCCACACGGTCGGCGGCCTTGCCGCCTGACACCGCCTATCCCCGCCAGCAGGATCGTCCCATGCCCCGAGGTCTGACCATGTTCGAGCGCTTCCTCCTCGCCGCCGGCCTGCTCGCCGTGGCGGCCGCGCCCGCCGCCGCCGCGGGCGACCCGATCCTGGCGATCAGCGGCCAGCCCGAGACCCTCGACCCGTACAACACCAACACGACGCTCACGACCGCCGTCACCAAGTCGTTCTACGAGGGCCTCTTCGGCTTCGACAAGGATCTCAAGGTCCGCAACGTCCTGGCCGAGAGCTACGAGACCTCGCCCGACGGCCTCGTCTACACGTTCAAGCTGCGCGAGGGCGTCAAATTCCACGACGGCACGACGTTCGACGCCGCTGCGGTGAAGGCCAACCTCGACCGCGTCCTCGACCCGGAGAACCACCTCGCGCGGTACAACCAGTTCAACCGCATCAAGACGATCGAGGTGCTCTCGCCCACGAGCCTGCGCATCACCCTGAAGGAGCCCTTCGGGCCGTTCATCAACTCGCTGGCCCACGCCTCGGCGGCGATCATCTCGCCCACGGCCCTGAAGAAATACGGGAAGGACATCGCCTTCCACCCGGTCGGCACCGGGCCGTTCACCTTCGTCGACTGGAAGCAGACTGACTACGTCAAGGGCGCGAAGTTCGCCGATTACTGGCAGACCGGCCTCCCGAAGGTCGACACCATCACGTGGAAGCCGGTGCCCGAGAACGGCACCCGCGCCGCCATGCTGCAGACCGGCGAGGCCGATTTCGCCTTCCCGCTGCCCTACGAGCAGGCCAAGATGCTCGAAGCCAGCAAGAAGCTGAAGATCGAGGTGCACGCCTCGATCATCGAGCGGTATCTCAGCATGAACGTGCTGCAGAAGCCGTTCGACGACCTGCGCGTCCGCCAAGCGATCAACTACGCGATCAACAAGGAGGCGTTGGCCAAGGTCGCCTTCTCGGGCTACGCCTTCCCGGCGCAGGGCATCGTCCCGCAGGGCGTGCGCTACGCCCACAAGATGGATCCCTGGCCCTACGACCCGGCCAAGGCGCGCCAGCTCCTCAAGGAGGCCGGCTACGCCAACGGCTTCGAGGCGACCCTCTGGAGCGCCTACACCACCACCACCGCCCAGAAGGCGATCCAGTTCCTCCAACAGCAGCTCGGCCAGGTCGGCATCAAGGTGCAGACCCTGGCGCTGGAGCCCGGCCAGCGCACCGAGTGGGTGCAGACCGCCCCCGATCCGAAGACCGCCCGCGTCCGCCTCTACTATGCCGGCTGGTCGTCCTCGACCGGTGAGGCAGACTGGGGCCTGCGGCCGCTGCTCGCGACGGAGGCGTGGCCGCCCAAGCTCAACAACACCGCCTACTACAGCAACGCCGAGTTCGACGCCCTTCTCGCCAAGGCGCTGGTCTCGACGAACGACGCGGAGCGCGCCGAGCTCTACGCCAAGGCGCAGGAGATCGTGATGAAGGACGCCCCCTGGGCGCCGCTCGTCACCGAGCAGAACCTCTACGCGACCTCCGCGCGGCTCTCCGGCGTCTACGTCATGCCCGACGGCAACATCGATTCCGGCGAGATCGCCGTCGCTCCCTAGCCGCCGCCAGCGGACCCCGCGCCGGGCGGCCCGGACGATGGCCGGCCCGGCGCGGACGTCCCGCGCGATCGCTTCACGCAAACCCCGGATCGCGGGCGCGAGCCTATGCTGACCTTCCTGCTCAAGCGGCTCCTCGGGCTGCTGCCGACGCTGCTGATCGTCTCGGTCCTCGTCTTCCTGTTCGTCCACCTGCTTCCCGGCGATCCGGCGCGGCTGACGGCCGGGCAGGATGCCGACGCCCAGACGGTGGCCCTGGTGCGCACAGAGCTCGGCCTCGACCGGCCCCTGCCGGAACAGTTCGTGCGCTACTTCGCCAACCTCGCCCGCGGCGATCTCGGCGTCTCGATCCGCACCCGCCGCCCGGTCTCGACCGAAATCGGCGAGCGCTTCCTGCCGACCCTCCTGCTCACCCTCACCAGCATGGCCTGGGCGGTCGCCTTCGGGCTGATCATCGGCATCGTCTCGGCGGTCTACCGCAACGAATGGCCCGACCGGTTCGGGATGACGCTCGCCGTGTCCGGCATCTCGTTCCCCGCCTTCGCACTCGGCATCCTCCTGATGCAGATCTTCTCGGTCGAGCTCGGCTGGCTGCCGACCGTCGGCGCCGACACGTGGCGGCACTACGTGCTGCCGTCGCTGACGCTCGGCGCGGCCGTGGCCGCCGTGATGGCCCGCTTCACCCGCGCGGCCTTCGTGGAGGTCATCGGCGAGGATTTCGTGCGCACCGCCCGCGCCAAGGGGCTCAAGGAGCGCGTCGTGATCGCCAAGCACTGCCTGCGCAACGCCCTGATCCCGGTCGTGACCATGATGGGCCTGCAGTTCGGCTTCCTGCTCGGCGGCTCGATCGTCGTCGAGGCGGTGTTCAACTGGCCCGGCATGGGCCGCCTGCTCGTCGATGCCGTGAACCAGCGCGACTACCCGGTGATCCAGGCCCTGGTCCTGCTGTTCTCGCTGGAGTTCATCCTGATCAACCTGGTCGTGGACGTGCTCTACGGCCTCATCAACCCGACCATCCGCTACAGGTGAGCCGGCCGTGACCGATATCCTCGTCCCCGCCGCCCCCACCGTCGCGCCCGTCCCCACCGGCATCCGGACGCCGTGGTCGGAATTCTGGCGCAAGTTCCGGCGCCAGCGCGTCGCCGTCCTCGCCCTGGGCTTCATCGGCCTGCTGGTCGTGGTCGCCGTGCTGGCGCCGTGGATCGTGCCCTACGACCCGGTCAACGACTTCGACTACGACCGGATCAACGAGGGCCCGTCGCTCGCGCACTGGCTCGGCGTCGATCCCCTCGGGCGCGACATCCTGAGCCGCATCGTCGAGGGCGCGCGGATCTCCCTGGCGACCGGCTTCCTCTCGGTCGCCGTCGGCGGGCTCGTCGGGACCGTGCTCGGTCTCCTGGCGGGCTACTACGGCGGCTGGTGGGACCGGATCGTCATGCGCATGTCCGACGTGCTGTTCGCCTTCCCGGGCATCCTGCTGGCGCTCGGCGTCGTCGCCATCCTGGGCTCGGGGCTCGTCAACGTCGTGGTGGCGGTGTCGGTCTTCAGCGTCCCGGCCTTCGCGCGCCTCGTGCGCGGCACGACCCTGGTCCTGAAGAACAGCACCTACATCGAGGCCGCGCGGAGCATCGGCGCTCCGGACCGGACGATCATCCTGCGCCACATCCTGCCGGGCACGATCTCGGGCATCGTGGTCTACTTCACCATGCGGCTGGGCACCTCGATCATCACGGCCGCGAGCCTGTCCTTCCTCGGCATGGGCGCGCAGCCGCCGACGCCCGAATGGGGCGCCATGCTGAACGAGGCCCGCGCCGACATGGTCTCGGCACCGCACGTCGCGCTGTTCCCGAGCCTCGCGATCTTCTTCACGGTGCTGGCCTTCAATCTCCTCGGGGACGGCCTCCGGGACGCCCTCGACCCGAAGATCGACCGCCTGTGACGCCGGCCGCCCCCCCCGCGCCCCGCGTCGGCCGCCTGCCGCGGGGTCCGCGCGACGCCATCACCGACGTCCCGGGCGTGACGGTCGGCCATTGCACGCTGGCCGAGGGCGACGTTCAGACTGGCGTTACAGTCGTGCGGCCGCACGGCGGCGATCCCTACCGGGACCGCGTTCCGGCGGCCGGCGTCGTGCTGAACGGCTTCGGCAAGTCCGTCGGCCTGATGCAGGTCGAGGAACTCGGTGTGCTGGAGACGCCGATCGCCCTGACCAACACCTTCGCGGTGCCGGCGGTGGTCGCCGCCCAGATCCGCGCCGCGATCGCCGACAATCCGGAAATTGGGCGCGCGCTGCCGACGCTCAACCCGCTCGTCTTCGAGTGCAACGACGGCTACCTCAACGACCTTCAGCGGATGGCGGTTGAGGCGTCCCATTATCGCGACGCCTTGGACGCGGCGGGCGCCGCCGTCGCGGAAGGGTCGGTCGGGGCCGGGCGCGGGATGTCGAGCTTCGGGCTCAAGGGCGGCATCGGCACCGCCTCCCGGCGGGTCCGCGCGCGCGCGGGGGGCCGGTTCACGCTGGGCTCGCTCGTCCTGTCGAATTTCGGCAAGCCGTCCCAGATCCGGGTCCGCGGCGTGCCGCTCGCCGCTCAGCTCCGGGCGGCCGCCGGGGAGCCGGAATCCGGCACCGAACCGCCGGAGAAGGGCTCGATCATCATGATCGTCGCCACCGACGCGCCCCTCGACGCGCGTCAGCTCCGCCGCCTCGCCCTGCGGGCCGGGGCAGGGCTCGCCCGGACCGGCTCGGTGTTCGGCCACGGCAGCGGCGATATCGCGCTCGCCTTCTCGACCGCCTACACGGTGCCGCAGGATCCTGGCCGCCCGATGCCGGCGCCCGCCCTGCTGCACGACGCGGAGCTCGACCCGCTGTTCGAGGCCGCCGCGGACGGGATCGAGCAAGCGATCGTCCACGCCCTTTGGCGGGCCGAGGCGGTCACGGGCCGCGACGGCCACCGGCGGGACGCCCTGACCGATCTCCTGCCCAGCTGGGCCGATATCCTCGGAGCCTGAGCGATGCGCGTCCCGATCTCGACGAATATCGAGGGCGTCGCCGGGATCTATCACCGCGTCCAGACGACACCGGGCAAACCCGAATACGAGCGCGCGGCTGCTGATGACCGCTCTCGAGGCCGACGTGAACGTTGCGAGGCAGCCGGGTTGGGCCGGTATTAGCCCGTCCGCGTGTCCGGGCCCGCTTCTTCGAAGCGGATTTTACAGCAGCTCAACTTGCGCATTCCAGTTTCACCACAACCCGCACTCGGTCATTAGCCAAGAAGCAGACCTTCGGTGCTGCGCGCTGCCCCATCAGAGAGCCGGCGCCTTGTCGAATTTAACCTTTTTTTACCTGCACATCGCTCGCGACATTAGTATAGCTCTGGGCTGAGAACCTCGAGCCGGTGTATCGTTATGAACCATCAAAGCAACGACGGGCATGGCGGACACATTCGCCGTGAAGTCCTTCAGGTTGCCGGTGCCGCTGCAGCCGTGGGCCTTCTCGGAGCAACTACTGCCTCCGCGCAGACTGGGCGACTGGGCGGACGTGACGATGGTCCACTCGGCGCGCGCCTGCAAGGCGTGCAGCATTTCGGCGTCACGGTCCAGAACATGGACCGTGCTTTCGCCTTCTACACCGAGGTACTCGGCGGCATCGAGGTCATGCGGGACGGCGATTTCAAGGGGGAGCCGGTCCATTTCACGCTGATGGCCGATCAAGAGATCGTTGCCCGCGAGCGCCGCGTCGATCCTCGCACCATCGGCGTCCCGGACCTGAAGGGTGGCTCCCAGCGGCTCGATGTCCGCTTCGTCCAGTTCGAGAACGTCGTCATCGAACTCCTGCAGTATCGCGACGCCACGCAGCCGATGGGCGGCGGCGACAGCTGGGCTGAGCCGCGCGACCACATGAGCCCGGCCTACCCGCGCTCGATGCACATCTGCTTCTACGTCCGCGATGACGTGAACTTCGACAAGTTCATCGCCGATCTGGAGGCCGAGTGCGCCCGCCGCGGCATGACGCAGGTCAGGGCGAACCGCACCGTACCCGTGCACTCCGAGGAGCAGCGCCGCGCGGCGCCGAGGGATACCAATACGATCAAGATCCACGAGGGTCCGTCGAACGGCTGGTCGATCATCTACTGCAAGGGGCCCGAGGGCGAGCAGCTCGAATTCGTCCAAGTGCTCGGTCCCGTAAAAAAGACGTTCGCTGACGCTGCCGAGGCGCGCCGGGCGGCGACGAACCGGGGCTGAGGTGAGGTGGCCGAAGAGGGGAGAAGAGAGCCTGATTTCGGCGCTTCGGCCGTGCGGATCGGCCATCGCGCCAGGTTGGATCGACGAGGAAGGGATACCCGATGAGTCCTCCCAGCCCACATGAGGTCGATCAACGGGCGGTCGATGAGCACGCTCCGGAGGCATCCGGTTCGCTTTCCCTCTCGCTCACGGTCAACGGCGAACGGCGGCGTCTCGATCTCGACAGCCGCGTGACGCTGCTCGACGCCCTGCGCGAGCACCTGCACCTCACGGGCACCAAGAAGGGGTGCGACCACGGCCATTGCGGTGCCTGCACGGTGCTGGTGAACGGGATTCGCATCAACGCATGCCTCAGCCTCGCGGCTATGCACGACGGGGACGAGGTGACGACGATCGAGGGATTGGGCCGGCCGGACTGGTTTCATCCCATGCAGGCGGCGTTCATCGCGCACGACGCCTTCCAGTGCGGCTACTGCACGCCGGGCCAGATCTGCTCTGCGGTGGCTGTCCTCGCCGAGATCAGGGCGGGCGTGCCGAGCCACGCCACCGGCGACCTTATGGCACCGATGACGCTGGACAATGGCGAACTGCGCGAGCGCATGAGCGGCAACATCTGCCGATGCGGCGCCTACTCCAACATCGCCGATGCCGTGGCGGACGTCGCGGGGAGGCCCTGATGCGGCCCTTCAGCTACGAGCGCGCCGCGAGCGCCGAAGCGGCCGTGGCGGCCGTCGCCGCCCGGCCAGGCGCCCGGTTCATCGCGGGCGGTACGAACCTGCTCGACCTGATGAAGTTCCAGATCGAGGCGCCGGCCCATCTCGTCGACATCCGGCATCTGCCCCTGAAGGCCATCGAGGATCTGCCGGACGGCGGTCTGCGCATCGGTGCGCTCGCCACCAACACCGAGGTTGCCGCCCACCCGCGCGTGAAGCGCGATTACGGCGTCCTCGCGCGGGCGATCGTGGCCGGCGCCACGGGGCAGCTGCGCAACAAGGCGACGACCGCCGGCAACCTGCTGCAGCGCAATCGCTGCCCGTACTTCTACGAGACGTCCCTGCCGTGCAACAAGCGCCAGCCGGGCGCTGGCTGCTCGGCCCTCGGGGGCGTCACCCGCTCGCTCGCCGTCGTGGGCACGAGCCCGCATTGCATCGCTCAGAACCCGGGCGACATGGCCGTGGCGCTGCGTGTCCTCGACGCCACCGTCGAGACCGTCAGGCCCGACGGGTCGCAGCGCCGGATCGCGATCGGCGATTTTCATCTGCTGCCGGGCGACCGGCCGGAGATCGAGCACCCGCTCGAACCGGGCGAGCTCGTCACCGCCGTGACGCTCCCGCGACCGCCGGGCGGGACGCAACACTATCACAAGGTCCGCGACCGGGCCTCCTACGCCTTCGCGATCGTGTCAGTCGCAGTCGTCTTGCACAAGGACGGGACGGGGCGGGTCGCATTCGGCGGCGTCGCACCGCGACCGTGGCGGGTGGAGGATGCGGAGGCGCTCCTGCCGGGTGGGCCGGCAGCCGTCGTCACGGCGGCCTTCCAGGGCGCGACGCCCACGGCCGGGAACGCCTTCAAGATCCCGCTCGCCGAGCGCGCGCTCGCACTGGTGCTGAGCGAAGGGAGGGTGTGACATGCGGTTCGACACGCCTGCCGGGCAGAACCCCATCGACGGTCAGACCATCGTCGGGCAGCCCCATCGGCGCGTCGACGGCGCACTGAAGGTCACCGGGACGGCGCCTTACGCCTACGAGCGGCACGATGCGGCGACCGATCCTGCCTATGGCTGGATCGTCGGCGCCACGATCGCCCGCGGTCGGGTGACGCGGATCGACGCCGCGGCCGCACGAAGGGCTTCGGGCGTCCTCGCGATCCTGACGACGCTCGAGTACGACGCCGCCCCGCCGGGGTTCCGGACGACCCTCCGCCTGTTCGGCGGCGCCGAGGTGCGCCACTATCATCAAGCCGTCGCGCTCGTCGTGGCAGAGACCTTCGAGGAGGCTCGCGCGGCCGCCCTCCTCGTCCACGTCGACTACGAAGCCGAGCCGGCGCGCTGCGATTTGGCGGCGGAGGCTGGCAAGGCCGAGCCGATCGCGGATCGCGACAATCCGGACTACCCCGTGGTCGATCGGATCGGGGCGTTCGAGGCGGCGTTAGCCGACGCTCCCGTGACCCTGGACGAAATCTACACCACCCCCGACCAGACTCATGCGATGATGGAGCCGCACGCCACCACGGCCGCGTGGCGCGACGGCAAGCTGACGATCTGGACCTCGGCGCAGGTCGTCTCCTGGCACCGCAACAGCCTCGCGCAGGCGCTTGGCATCGCGAAGGAGGATCTGCGGCTGGACGCGCCGTTCATCGGCGGCGGGTTCGGATCGAAGCTCATCATGCGGAGCGACGCGCTCCTCTCGGCCCTCGGCGCCAGGGCCGTGGGACGCCCGTGCAAGGTCGCGCTGCAGCGTCCGCTGATCGCGAATAACGGCACGCGCCGCGCCGGCACGATCCAGCGCATCCGTCTCGGTGCGACTCATGACGGGCGGCTCACAGCGATCGGCCACCACAGCCTCAACGGAAATCTGTCCGGCGCCTACGCGGAGGCGGCGATCGCACCGACGCGGCTCATCTACGCGGCCCCGAACCGCGAGCTGTCCATGAGGCTCGCGACCCTCGATCTCGCCGAGGGCAACGACATGCGGGCTCCGGGTGAGGCCCCCGGCCTGATGGCGCTCGAGATCGCGATGGACGAGATGGCCGAGAAGCTAGGCATCGATCCCGTCGCCTTCCGGATTCGGAACGATACGCAGGTCGATCCGCGCAAGCCGCACCGGCAGTTCTCGGAGCGGCACCTGATCGAGTGCCTCCAACTCGGCGCGGACCGCTTCGGCTGGGCCCGCCGCAACCCGGTGCCCGGCGCTGTGGGCGATGGGTGCTGGCTCGTCGGCATGGGCATGGCGGCGGGCTTTCGCCAGAACCTTCTGATGCCGTCCGGGGCCCGCGTCCGGCTCGAGCAGGATGGCCGGCTGTCGGTCGAGACCGACATGACCGATATCGGGACCGGCAGCTACACCATCCTCGCCCAGACGGCTGCCGAGATGATGGGTGTGCCGATCGAGGCCGTGACGGTGCGGCTCGGCGATTCGGACTACCCCGAAGCCGCCGGGTCCGGCGGACAGTTCGGCGCGAACAACGCCACGTCCGGGCTCTACGCCGCTTGCGTGGCGCTGCGGGCGAGCGTCGCGGCGCGGCTCGGCTTCAATGCCGAGGACGTGGCGTTCGCGGACGGGAGGGTCACGGCGGGCAGTCGGAGCGTACCTCTCCGCGACGCCGTTGAGACCGGACCACTGACCGCCGAGGACCGGATCACCTACGGCGACCTCGACAAGGAGTTCGTCCAAGCCACCTTCGGGGCGCAGTTCGCCGAAGTCGCCGTGAACCGGTTCACCGGGGAGATGCGCGTCCGCCGCATGCTCGCGGTCATCGATGCCGGCCGGGTGCTCAATCCGCTCACGGCGCGAAGCCAGGTGATCGGCGCCATGACGATGGGGGTGGGGTCGGCGCTCATGGAGGCGCTCGTCGTCGACACGCGCCACGGCTTCTTCATCAACCACGACCTCGGCGGCTACGAGGTGCCGGTCCATGCCGACATCCCGCACCTCGACGTCGTCTTCCTCGACCATCCGGACCCGGTCTCGTCCCCGATGAAGGCCAAGGGCATCGGCGAGATCGGCTTGTGCGGGGCGGCCGCGGCGGTGGCGAACGCCGTCTACAACGCCACCGGCATCCGCGTCCGCGACTATCCCATCACCCTCGACAAGCTGCTCGACCGGCTGCCGCGCGCGGCCTGATTCTTCACCTGCGGAGAGAGAGATGGCCTATCATCCCGTTCCCGTGACGCATGTCGGCCTGACCGTCACCGACATCCGGGCAGCGACCGAGTGGTACACCAAGGCCTTCAGCTGCCGGCACATCATCGGGCCCCTGCACGTCAGGCACGACGGCTCGCATATCGGCGAGGTGTTCAAGGGGATCTTCGGTGATCGGTTCGAGGAGGGATACGTGTCCCACCTCGCCACCGCGAACGGGGTGGGGATCGAACTCTTCGAGTTCGTCACACCGAAGTCGGAAGCCGTCGACGACAACTTCCGCTACTGGAAGACCGGCGTCTTCCACTTCTGCTTGGTCGACCCCGACGTCGAGGGCCTCGCGCGGCGGATCGCCGAGATGGGCGGCAAGCAGCGCTCGAAGGTCTGGACACTGTTCGAGGGAGAGCCGTTCAAGGCGGTCTACTGCGAGGATCCCTGGGGCAACCTGATCGAGATCTACTCGCACTCGACGGAGCTCATGTACGCCAACCGGAGCGCGACGGCCGCCCGGGCGGAGTGAGAGGCGAGACTTGCAAACGCAGCGGTCGGATTCCCAATGCCGGGCAACGCGCGCGTCTGCAACCTGTGAGGCAAGGAGAGATCCCGCACATGCCGACGACCGCAGATCGTGATCTGTTTTCTCCAACGAAGATCGGTGCCATCGACGTCGCCAACCGCGTCGCCATGGCACCGCTCACGCGCTCGCGTGCCGGCATGGACGGCGTCCATTCGGATCTCGCCGTCGCGTATTACCGGCAGCGCGCCTCGGCCGGCCTCATCATCACCGAGGCGACCAATATCTCACGGCAGGGCCGGGGCTATGCCTTCACGCCGGGCATCTACACGGAGGTGCAGGCCGAGGCATGGTCGCGTGTGACCTCGGCCGTGCACGAGGCAGGCGGCCGGATCGTCTGCCAGCTCTGGCATGTCGGGCGCATGTCGCATGTCAGCTTGCAGGAGAATGGCGAGGCGCCCGTCTCGGCCTCGGCGATCCAGGCCGGCGAACTGGTCTTCCTCGAGAGCCGCACCCAGGCGCCCCCCTCCATGCCGCGCGCGCTGCGGACCGACGAGATTCCCGGTCTGATCGGCGATTACCGGCACGCTGCGTCCCTCGCCAAGCAGGCGGGCTTCGACGGGATCGAGGTGCATTCCGCGAACTGCTACCTGCTCGATCAATTCATCCGCGACAGCACGAACCGGAGGACAGATCGCTACGGCGGCTCCGTCGAGAACCGCACGCGGCTTGCCGTTGAGGTCGTAGAGGCGGTGGCGGAGGTGTGGGGTGCCGACCGCGTCGGCCTGAGGCTCTCGCCGATGACGCGGGCTGTCGGTGATACCCCGCTCGACAGCGACCCGCAGGCAACCTACGGCTATCTCGCTCGGAGGCTTGGGGAGCTGGGACTGGCCTATCTCCACTGCGTCGAGGGGCAGACGCGCGGGCCGAACGGGTCGTCCGCGTTCGACTACAAGGCGCTGCACGCCGCTTTCGGTGGGGCCTACATCGCCAATAACGGCTACGACCGGCAGCTCGCCATCGAGGCGATCGCCTCCGGCTACGCCGACATGATCGCCTTCGGTCGCTCCTTCATCGGGAATCCCGATTTGGTCGAGCGGCTGCGCCGCAACGCCCCTCTCGCGGAGGCCGATCAGGCGACGTTCTATGGCGGGGGAGCCGAGGGTTATACCGATTATCCGACCTTGGACGTTTCAGGGAACGCATAAAGGAGGGAGCCTGTTGAGCGCCGATCCGCTGCCCTCGCCGCACATCGGCTCATGGGCGGCGGCGTCAGGCCAGGGAGACCGGCCGGCCCGCATCGCTGCCAAGTCCCCCCCGACCAGCACGGCGCGCCCGCGCAGCCCTGAGATCGGGCGTGTTGAGCCCTTCGTCGAAGCCGCCGAGGACGGCGGCGAGGGCTGCCGGGCCACCATACCGGTCATCCAGCGCGGCGAGGCTCGTCGCGGCCCGTAGGCGCCATATCGCCGCTCCCTGGCTGCCGGCCAGATCGATCGCTTGCAGGAAGTGCCGCGCCGCGTCCGCCTCGCCGGAGACGCCGGTGGAGGCGAGGAGGATCTCGCCCTTGATGCGCAGCAGTTCCGGCTGGCACCAGAGTTCGCCGCCGTGCTCGGAGGCGGCGAGCGCGTCGTCGATGCGAGCGAGCGCGTCCGGAAGGTGGCCATGCGCCGCGAGGCCGGACGCCAGCGAGCCGAGATAGGCCGGACGCCGCATCCGGAAGCCGATCTCCCCCATCTCGACGAGGGCATCCTCGAGGCGGTGCAGCCCGCCCGCATCGCCCCGGCTGAGGCTCACGATCGCTTCGAGGCAATCGGCGATGACCTGCCAGATGCGCATGGCGTGACGCGCGACGTGGTCCCCGAGGCGGGTGAGGCCGCGCTCGGCTTCGTCGAGATCGCCGCCATGGAGCGCAATCGGGATCACCGTGTGCGCCAAGGCATTCGTAAGGGCGAAGGCCTGGCCGTTGGCTTCGGCCTCGACGAGCGCGCGCCGCGCCGCCGCGACGGCGTGATCCGGCCGTCCCTGGAGCCACAGGACGTTCGCGAGGGTGCCACGTGCCGCGATCAAGCCGTGATCCTCCAGCCGCCGGCCGGGACTGTCACGGCGGGCCGCACGGGCCAGCAGGCGCTCCGCTGCCTCGCGAGCCTCGTCGAGACGGCCGAGATAGCGGAGCGCGGTGGCGGCGGGCCTGTCGACGGCCGCGCCGGCCGCGCGATCGCCGCTGGCGGCCGCCAGCGTCCTGATGCGCTCCGTCAGGTCGAATGAGGCGCCGTGGTCCCCGACCCAGGTCTGGAAGTCGCACAAGCCCCAGAGCGCCCGCAACTGGCCATCGCGGTCGGACAGCCGTTCGGCGCGGGCGAGCGCCCCGCTCCACAACTCCGCGATCCGCGCCGTCGGACCCTCGACCTGCAGCAGGGCCGCAGCGAGCGACGCCCGCAGCGTGATCTCGTACCGGTCTTCCGGACCGTCGGCGGGGGCGGCCGACGCGAGCGCCCACTCGCTCGCCTCGATCCGTTCCTGGAGCAGCGCGAGCGTGTCCCACACCACGAGCGCCTCGGCTGCCAGCGTTCGACCGAGGACGGGATCGCGCCGTTCGGTCAGGCACCAGTCGAGTGCGGCGCGGACGTTTTGGACGAGCGCGACCAACTCCTCGCGCGGGTCGGATGCCGCCTTCGCGCTCCTGCGCGCCGAGACGTCGCGACATTGCGCGACACAAAACTCCGCGTGCCGCCGACGGACCGCATCATCCTCGCCACTCTCGGCGAGGCGCTGCAATCCGTAGGCCCGCGTCGTGTCGAGAAGCTGGTACCGGGCCGACCACCCAGGAATAGCGACAATCAGCGACTTGGCGACGAGATCGGCCAAGTGGCCGATGCACGCATGCTCGGCCTCCCCAGCAGAACGGCCGACCGCGAGCGCGGCGTCGAGCGGGAAGACGCCGTGAAAGACGGACAGCCTTCGAAACAGGGTCTGCTCTCCCTGCGACAGCAGTCCGTAGCTCCAGTCCAAGGTCGCGGTCAGGCCACGGTGCCGGGGATGACCTGCCCGTCGGCCGTCGTCCAGAAGGTCCAGGCGCTCGTTCAGCAGACGGAGGAGGCCGCGAAGTCCAAACGCCCCGACCCGCGTCGCGGCAAGTTCCAGCGCCAGCGGCAACCCGTCGAGGCGGCGACAGATCTCGACGACGGCCCACGCGTCGTCGTCCTCGAGGCTGAAGTCTGGAGCAGCGGCCGAGGCGCGCGCGACGAACAGCGCCACGGCCGGGAAAGTCAGAACATCCTTCGCGTTGAGCGTCCCGAACGCTGTCGGAGCCGGCAGGGGTTGGAGGCGATGCACGGTCTCGTGCGCCATCCGGAGCGGCTCCCGGCTCGTGGCCAATACGTGAGTTCCGGGCGCGGCGGTCGCGAGCATGGTGGCCAGCCGGGCCGCCTGATCGAGGGCGTTCTCACAACAATCGAGGACGAGCAGGCACTGCCGATCCGCCAGGGCAGTCGCCAGTGCAGCCTGTGGATCGTCTGCATGGATTGCGATGCGCATTTCCTGAGCGAACGCGCTCGCGAGATAGCGGTCGCTGTCGATGACGCACAGATCGACCATCCAGACCCCGTCCGGGAACTGCTCGACGAGGGCGTGTCCCACCGTCACGGCCAGGCTGGTTTTGCCGACGCCGCCGAGACCCGTGATCGTGACCAGCGGTCGCTGCAGCACCGTCGTGGCGATCGCCGCGAGATCCTCGGATCGGCCGAGCAGGTCCGTCGGTCTCGGAAGGTTATGGCGCCGCGCTGCTGCCGAGATCGGCCAGGACATGACGTCGACGGGCGCGACGAAGCGGTACCCTTGTCCGCTCACCGTCGCGATGAAGCGCTTCTCCGGTTCCGCTCCTTCGAGTGCGCGCCGGATCGCCGCGATGTTGACCTTCAAATTGGACTCATCAACCGTCGTTCGCGGCCATGCGCGCTTGTGGAGATCCGCCTTGCTTACGACCTGACCTGCGCGTTCGACGAGCGCGGTCAGAATTTCCAAAGGTCGTCCCCCGAGCCTTACGACTTTTTCGGCTCGCCAAAGCCGCTGCTCGGACGGGCTCAATACGAAATCGTCGAAGATGTAGCGAACGGCTCTGCCTTCCCGCGTATCCATGCAGCTGTCGCTATCGCACTCCTGTTCGATCCCGGAGAGATGGTCTTGCTACGCTGTCGGTTGCAGCACCGCTAGCATGTCGTGGAGGCCTCAGCCATTCGTCCGGTCTGCTCATGCGGAAGCGTTGGGGTGGATGCCTCCGGCAATGGTCTTGCAAAATCTTCACTCCGGCTGATCGATGCCGGCAGGTGGCATCCACATCGACGTATCAGGAAAGAGCTTTCGGCGATCAGGGTGACTGGCATGGATCGCCAGGAGCCCGTCCGATTTCCCGGCGAATGAGTTCAGAAGCGGCCGTTCCGCTTACGGCCAAGTCCAGCCCCACTGGTCTGTACCTCGGATGACCAAGGGTGGGTGGTTTCCTATCCTTCCGCTTTCGGGTGCAGAGAATAAAAGAGCGGACGTCCGGGGTCGAGCAAAAGCTGGCCGTAAACAGGTCGTCCGCTTCAAGGCTTGGGAAAAGTGAGAGCGGACGTTCGGCTCCATTTAGGAGAAACAAGGCAAATTACCCAAATATTTCGACGAGAAGGCCTGGTGTCATCTAGAGCGTTTTCGGTTTAATCTGAATTATATCCCACAGCGGCGAAGAAATTGGCGCATTCATCGGGCGTGATGGTGTCGATGAGCCAGCCGATGGCGGCCCATAGCCCTTCGACCGTGCGCTCAGCCGCCTTGCGCAGGAACGCCTTGAGCTTGGAGAAGGCCATCTCAATCGGGTTGAAGTCCGGCAGTAGGGCGACAGGAACAGCAGCCGTACGCCCGCCGTTTCGATCGCTGCGCGGCCGGCCGGCCTCTTGTGGCTGCCGAGGTTGTCCATGACGACGACGTCTCCGAGGGCGAGTTCGGGCACGAGCACACGCGCGACGTAAGTCTGGAAGGCGTCGCGGTTGATCGGTCCGTCCAGCACGAACGGCGCGGCGATCCCGGACAGGCGCAGGCCCGCGACGAAGGTCGTGGTCTTCCAATGGTCGTGCGGCACCGGAGAGCGCAGCCGCTCGCCGCGCGGGCAGCGTCCGCGGGTTCCCGCCATGTTGGTCGAGGTCGAGGTCTCGTCGAGGAACACGACGCGGGCGGGGTCGAGGTCGGGCTGGCCCTCGAACCCACGCCTCGCGGGCCGCCTTCACGTCCGGGCGGTCCTGCCCCGCGGCGTGGGCTGTCATTTTTGTAGGTCAAGCCGCGCGCATCGAGGAAGGCCCACAGAGTGCTGAGCCCGACCGTGAGGTCGCGCTCGTCCTTCAGGCGAGCGCGCATCTCCTCCAGGGTGATGTCGGTCCTCTCGGGGATCAGACCTCGCAGGTAGGCCTTGTGCGGGTCGAGCTTGGAGCGGCGCGCCCGCCCCGGGGACGGGGAGCCACCGTCCCGGTCGTCGTCAGTGCAGCCATCCAGCGGATCGCCGTGGCCACGCCGACCCCGAAGCGCGGCCGCCTGTCGACGCTACGTCGTCCCGGCCGCGTCGACGATGCGTTCGCCGAGGTCCTGGCTGGAGGGTCGGCCCATGTCTCGCTCCTTGTCTGGAGCTCGTCATGAATCAGCGTCACACCGCCGCATGAACCCGACACACCCGATGCAGCTCAGACCGAAAACGCTCTAGCTCTGCCTCCTCGTTTTCAGTGTTGTGCTGCTTGGAAGCGGCCACCATCGTGGCGTCGACGATCTGCCCGCCCAACGCCAGGACACCGGCTTGCCGCAGGGCCGTATCGTAGGCCGCGAACAGCACCTCGATCGCAGGCCGACCCGCGATCTCGGCCCGGGAAAGCGCCTCGCGGAAGGTCCAGATCGTGTTGGCGTCCGGCACCGGATCGGACAGCCCCGGCCCGAGGAAGCGCATGAACGAGAGCCGACCCTTGATCAGGAACTTGGGTCATGCTCGTCCGACAGCGAGTGGCTGGCCTGAAGGACCAGCACCTTGAACATGAACACGAGGTCGAACGGTGGGCGACCGCCCTTCGAATCGTCCGAGCGCGGCACGGCGCGGCACGGGCGAGGTCGTCCCGGAACAGCTCGCAACCGACGGTGTGGCTCAACCGCTCCAGCGCGCCTCACTCGAGCTCGATGACGTTCCGGGAGGACGGCTGGGCACTGCGCAGGGATGGCCCGCGGTTGCTGAGGAAATCGCCCGGTGGCGCGGTCGCGGGCTTCGCGGCGGGCGCGCCGCGCACGGACTGCGCCGGCTGTTCGGGGCGGTCGATCGAGGCCGGGTTCGCGACCGGCGGCAGCGGCGTGACGACGCGCCCCTCCGCCTGATCGAGGCAGCGCCGCAGGGCGCCGGGATCGGGCAACAGCGTGCAGTCGTTCACCGAGAGCGGGCTTGGCTGGGCGGGGGCCGCCGTCGCGCCCGCCGCGAGGAGCGCGAGCGCGCCGAAGGCGGTTCGCACCGCGCGTCCCCGCGTTAGCGGCCCGGGGCTCATGGCTGCGCCTGCCGGATCCGCGGATTGACCTGTCGGACCTCGATGTCGCTCGGCTCCGACGGCAGCAGCTTGCGCGGGGCAGCCGTCCCGGTGCGGGCGGCCTGCTGCTGCGCCTGGGGCGACACCGGTTGCGGCGCCGGCGCGCTGGCCCGGCCCTGCTGCGCCGGCTGCGCGGGCGCGTCCGCCTTGTCGAGCCGGCCGAGCCGCACCCGCACGTACTCGACCGACCGCTTGGCCGCGTCGAACCCGCACTCGTAGGTCACCCGCACCCACTCCTTGGTGGGACTGAGGAAGCGGATCGAGTCGCCGCGGTAGCGGACCACGGTGGCGCCGCCCTCGGGCGCCTCGGCCTGCTGGAAGATCTTGGCGAAGGGCCGGGAGACCCACTCGAAATCCGTCGGCGCCTGCGCCTCGATCCGCGGCGCGCAGATCTGCGAGGCGAGCTCGTTGTTGGCGCGCACGCAGGTGGCGTCGCAGCCCGGAGCGGCGGGGGCGGGCTGCCCCGTCCCGGGATTGGCAGTGTTGGCCTGCATCGGCGCGGCCTGCGCGGGTGCCGGCTGGGCCGGTGCCGGTTGCGGCGGCGGCGTGGGAGCCGCCGCAGATTGTGCCCCGGCCGACAGGATCCCGGCCGACCATACGGTCGCGGCGGCGAGCAGGATCTGCACGCGCGATGGCCCGCGCTGCCTCATCGTAGCCTCCCAATCAACACTCGGCGCAGACGGTTTCCGCCTTGCGCAGACATCAACCGCTCCGTCGCCCTTGAATCCGCGGGCTCACGCCCGAGGAATCGCGCCGCAGACGACCATTCAGAACGGTCTTGCTTGCTCAATAGAATACCACTTTCGGCGATGACTGATGTGTCCAATTTAACACGCATATAGCTGCCCGCGAATCGGACGGCGAAAACTGCCTAATCCGATCCGGGACACCGGCTCCTGAGATCATTAACCCGCCGTCTTAAATGATTGAGAGATTTCAGTTTTCTCCGCGCCGTTTGACACACCACATCGCGACTTTGTCGCCTGAGATCTGATGAGAAATTACGACAATTGTATTTTTTGTCTCAACTGGCGCTTGACACTCGTCTTCGGCTTATGGATACGCTTAACAAGCCGTTAAAGCGCCGCGAAGACAGAGCGACTGCGATGGCATAGATTGTGTTCAAAAGAGCACATAAAATACAAGAGGGAGTGTATCTATGTTGAAATCAGTTGTTCTGGCTTCCGTGGCCGTCGCCAGCCTGACCGTCTTCGCGACCGGTGCCTCGGCGCAGTCGATCAACCCGATGATGGGCTCGGGGACGACGGCCAACGAAGCCTTCGTCATCCAGCAGGGAGCTGGATCCAATATTGCAACCATCAATCAGTCGGGCAGCAACAACAAGGCCGGCAAACTAACAACCGATATCGATCTTTCGACGCCAAATCTGTACGCGGACAAATTTGATTCCTACACGAATGGCGCCTCGACCATAAATCAGTACGGATATCATAACACGCTAGAAGTTACCCAGGGTGGATCAAACAACCTTATTGTTACGAAGACTTCAAATATTGACTCTCAGCCCAATGGTCTGGATCCTAACGGAGGATCTTACCAGAGCGGATCCGACAACATCTTCAGGTCGACTCAGAACGGAACAAATGGCCAAGTTCAGTTTCAGCAGAAGGGTGATCGAAACGAGGGTTACGTGAACGTCTATAGCGGAGCAACCACTACTTACGCGGGTATCGGCCAGAACGGCAACGAGAACGTTGCGACAATCAATCAGTATTCCAATGCAAACACGGCATTTGCCGCGATTGTCCAAAATGGCAACAACAACGCTGGAACGATCGAGCAGAACGGTTACGTGAACTATGCTGCACTTCTGCAGAATGGCAGCGGCAACCAGGCCACCATTAGCCAGGGAGCCAATTATGTCGGCGCCCTAGGCTATCAGCGGGGCGACGGCAACATTGCCAGCATTTCGCAGGTCGGAAGTTCCGCAAATGCCGCATTCGCGCAGATTGGAAATAGCAATCACGTGACCATTACGCAGCGATAATATCGACGAGATAGAGCTCCATCAAAATAACACGATCTATCTGAAGAAGGGGCATTCTCCGCAATGTCCCTTCTTCGATCACGTTGGTTCGATTATTTTGATCAAGGGTGCGAGGCCGAATTTGCCCAGCTTCACCGTTGATCCACCTGTCCTCTGCCGCGTGGTAGAGAGCCGCTCGGCCGACGTCGCGCGCTTGGCCCTCCGCATCGAGGCGCCGCGCGGAGCTGCAGGTCGATACAGCCTCGTGGTGCGCAAGATCGACCCAGCCGGCACCGCCACCATGCAGCAGGGCGGCGGCTTTGACCTCGCCGACGGCAACACCCGCGAGGTCGGAAAGCTGACCATCAGCGTCCGGCCGGACGGCCAGTTGAGTGTCGAGGCCTCCGTACACGTGGACGGCCGCAGAATCGATTGCGCCTACGACAGCACGCAGGATCTGTAACACGCCGTTCGAGCCCTGAAGAGCGGTCGGTCGGGCTACGTCACTTCCTGATGGGACGAGCGACCGCGGCTCCATTGACATCGCCTCATACGGAAGACAGCCGCATGGAGTCTCCATCCTCGAGCGGTGTGTCTAATTCACCACATATCAGTAGTAGTCACGTGTGGATAAGCCTTGTTACTGTACATCTGTGTGGGGCATTGATTTAAGGTGGCCCAAAAGGGGCTAGGGAGGCAGATAATGCGCCGTACGCGTCGCAGCCACGCTGCAGGTCGAGCGTTGTTCGTCGCCGTCCCGCTCGCCGTCGCGAGTGCGGCCGGCTCAGCGGCGGCGCAGGAGCGCGTCGCGATCGAGCAGATCCAGGCGGCCGCCCAGCGCGCCACCGGCGCTCCGGGTCGGGCGATCCAGGAGAGCGACTACATCCTCGGCAATCAGTCTGGCATCCTGCTGCTCAACCCGAGTGGTCCGCCCCAGTCGGCGCAGGCCAACCAGGCCCGCGCCCTGCAGATCGGTTCGGGCAATACGGGCACGATCGACATGTCGGGCTACGCGAACACGGCGATCCAGAACGTGATCGGCTCGCGCAACTCGGTGATCCAGCAGCAGGCCGGATCCTACAACCAGTCGACCGTATCGGTCTTCGGCCAGTCCAACACGATCGGGACCCAGCAGGATGGCAGCGGCGCGGCGGCCACCATCACGGTCCGTGGCGACAACAACGCCATCTCGGCGCAGCAGCAGGGGACCAACCCCACGCCGATCAGCATCACGCGGGTCGGCAGCGGCCCCAGCGTCTCGGTCACCCAGAGGTAGTCCCATGCGCCAGTCCGGTCTCCTCGGGCCGCTCGTCTGCGGCTGCGCTCTCCTCGCCGTCGTGGGCGCCCAGGCGGGCAGCCTTGTCTACCAGCCGGTCAACCCGTCCTTCGGAGGAAGTCCGCTGAACGGCTCCTGGCTGCAGGCCCAAGCAGCCGCCCAGAACGACGCGCAGCGGTCGGCCCAGCGCGACCAGCAGCTGTTCTCGGCCAACCAGAGCGCCGCCAACACCAAGACTCCGGGCCAGATCTTCGCCCAGCAATTGCAGACGCAGATCTACAGCTCATTGGCCAACCAGATCACCCAGGCGCTCTTCGGCGAGAACGCCCAGCAGAGCGGTAGCTACAGCTTCGGCGGGTCGCAGGTGACCTTCCAGCGCCTGGGCAGCAACATCCAGCTCCAGATCTTCGACGGCCAGTCGACCACCACCATCGTCGTCCCGGCGACCGCGGCCGTGGGCGGCGGCTCGACCACCACGACGCCGCTCTCGGGCGCGCCCTGAGCGCGGCGCGCAGCGATGGTTGCCGAGCATCGATCCCGGAGCCGGCTCCGCCGTCCTTCGTCGCCCGCCCCGGCGGGCGCGCGGGAGGCCGGAGCGCCGAAGCGGAACGGAGACGGGGTGGCCCGTGTGTAGCTTTCTGAAGAGCCTGGCCGCCGCCGCGCTGCTCTGCGCGGGCCTGGCCGCCTGCGCCCCGTGGGAGCGCGAGCTGCTCGCGCAGGCGCCCGTGGTCACGCCGCCTTCCCCCACCGATCTCAATCTCGAGACGCTGCCGCCGCCGACCCGCAAGATCGACATCGCGATCTACAATTTCCCGGACCTGACCGGCCAGAATAAGCCGAACGACAACATCGCCGAGTATTCCCGCGCCGTCACCCAGGGCGGCGGCGCCTTCGTGGTCGACGCGCTGCGGCGCGCCGGGCGGGGCCAGTGGTTCTCGGTGGTCGAGCGCACCGGCCTCGCCAACCTGCTGCAGGAGCGGCAGCTGATCCGGGCGACCCGCCAGGAATTCGAGGGCACGGACGCGAAGCCGCTGCCGCCGATCCGCTTCGCGGGCCTGATCGTCGAGGGCGGCATCATCGGCTACGACGCCAACACGGTCACGGGCGGCGCCGGCGCCAACCTCCTGGGTATCGGCGGCGACACCAAGTACCGGCGCGACGAGGTGACGGTGGCGATGCGCATCGTCTCCGTGCAGAGCGGCGAGGTGCTCAACAGCGTCACGGTGACGAAGACGATCTACTCGGTCGCCCTCAACGCCAACGCCTACCGCTACGTCGCGGTGGCCAAGCTGCTCCAGGTCGAAGCGGGCGTGACCCGGAACGAGCCGACCCAGATGGCGGTGCGCGAGGCGATCGACCTCGCCGTCTACGCGACGATCATCGAGGGCAGCCGCAAGAAGCTGTGGCGCTTCCGCGACCCGGTGCTCGGCACCCGCCTCGTGGACGAATATCTCGCCCGCGATCGGCCGACACCCCTTGAGGTTCCGGGACCGACGGTGGCGGCGGGCCCGCTGGTGGTGAAGTCCTGATCGATCATGGATCGGCCCGTCGCACCGACGCACATGTTCGGCCGCCGGAGGGGCGTGCGAGGCACGCTGGCCCTCTGCCTCGTCGTGTCCGGCGCCCTGACGCCGGTGATCGCCTCGCGAGCCTCCAGCACGGCCCGGAGCCCGGCGGTCCCGGAGGTCGCCGCCCTCACGCCCTTCGCGCCGATCGCGGCGCCGCCGCCGCTCGGACTGCCGGACGGGCACGCGGATGGACCGGCATCACCGATCATCGCGCCGGTGAACGCCGACCTGATGATTCTGGGCCGCGGCGCGTTCCGGCCGATCGAGGCGACCGCCCTGCTGTTCCCGCAGGCCGGAGACGGGATGCACGCCCTGATCACCGCCGCGGCCGCCGCCAACGGCCTGCCCGGCGACTTCTTCCTGCGCCTGCTGCGCCAGGAGAGCGGCCTCAATCCCAACGCCGTGAGCCCGGTGGGGGCGCTCGGCATCGCCCAGTTCATGCCGGGAACCGCCGCAGAGCGCGGCCTGCGCAACCCGTTCGATCCGCTGGAGGCAATCCCGAAATCGGCCGAGTTGCTGCGGGAGCACAGGGTGCGCTTCGGCAATCTCGGATTGGCCGCGGCGGCCTACAACGCTGGGCCGCAGCGGGTGCGCAGTTGGCTCGAGGGTCGCTCGGGCATGCCCACCGAGACGCGCGACTACGTGGTCCGAATCACCGGCCGTACGGTCGAGGAATGGGCGGCAGAGAGCGGCCGGTCCTTCCTGAGCGCCCCGTCGCTCTTCTCGAACCCTCGCGGTTTCGGCCCGGTCGCCGGCTGGGCCGCCGATCCGACGGCGCGGCCTTCGCCCGTGTTCGAGGCGCGACCGGTCACGCGCAGCATGGCGGCTGCGAGCGACCGGTCAGCTAAGCGGGGTGCTAGGCGCCTGTCGGCTCAGTCGCAGCAACCGCGATCCGAGCAGGCCCTCTGTGCGGTCCTGAACGGCCAGGGACGCACCTGTCTGGTCCAGGCGGTCTACTGAGGCGGCGCCAGCTGCTCGACCTGGACGGCCTGGGCCGGCGTGGCCGGCCGGCGACTCTGCCGAAGCTTGCGCCGCTTCCCGCGCCGGGACACGCCGGTCGCCGGGATCGGGCCCGCCGCGTCGAGCAGGGATTGGTCGATCACGGGCGGCTGCTGGAAGGCCGCGGGCCGCGGGCCGGGTGCGAGGCGCTGGCCTTCGTAGAGCTCGATGCAATCGCGGAGCGCCGTCGGATCGCGGATGAAGGTACAGTCGTTGACGTTCGGGACGGGGGCACCTTGTGCCAGGACGCCCGTGGCGCACCAGAAGGATGCGACGCCGAGCACGACCACCCTCAATCTCGATCCCGGCATGACGAACCTCGCGGGCGTGCAGGCGAGGCGCCGCACCGGCCCGAACCCACATTCATTGACACCTAACAGAACAATGGCTCGATCAACCAGTTCCGAACTGCTGATTTCCGCCATAGAACCGCGCATCAGATCAAATTTCGAGGTTTCTGCCGACGATCTGCGCCCGGCCGATGCCGTCTCATCCTGCTCGGTGCATCGCCGGCATATGTGCAGAGCGCCCTCGATCGCGCTGCCCTGAGCGCGAGTTCGGAATGGGCTGACAGCCGGAGGGTGAACGACTGGTGCGCCCCGCCGATGACGGAGCCTTCGGCCGTTACGCCGGCGCAGATAGAACGGAACCGATGTTGACCCGAGCGGTTAAGCGCGGCGACCGTACGGACCCAAGAAGAAGGATCTGTACGTCCGGAACAGCTCGGAATGACGAGGAATGGCGCGCCATTCTTACCGATTATCTCGAATAATTTTAGACCTTTGTAGATCAACGGCTTGGCCCGTCATCCTGGATATTCTTACACTACTATCACCGACGATCCGTCAGCTTCCGTCCGGAGTTCCTGTTACCCTTTGCATCACAGCCGTTCGGCCACACGCTCAAGCTCCTCGTGCAAATCCTCGGTCCACAGATGACCGCATCGCGCCGTCATTTGATGCTTGGCATGGCCTAGGATCCGGCTGAGGCCGTAGAGATCCCCACCGTCCTGCACGAACCAACTGGCGAAGCTGTGCCGCAGGTCATGGAAGCGGAAGTACTCGATCCCACCCGGCGGCAGGCTCCTCCGAACGCCTTCTTCAGGTCATCCACCCGCGATCCATCCGACTTGCAGAACAGGTAGGTGGAACGGGGGCGGCCACGTCCACGCTGATGCCCTGCGGAGACGTGCACGACGGCACCAGAGCGAAGCGGTGAGAGGTTGCCCGCTTTCGGCTCACCGGATGGTAAACTGTTGTGTCTGATCGGGGTAGATAGAAGGCCGTCCGCCTTTTCTGGCGCTCCTTCCCGGAAGCGGACCGGCGGCTTTCGGCCAGATTTCGCCTCAACAGATAACCGTCACTCGCAAAACCGGGCATTCGGCTTCGCGCTCGTCACGGCCATTCGGCGATCAGCGCCGGTATCCCAGAAGCGGACATCGTCTCGCGGTGGATGATGGTCTTCAGATGTACGCGAAGCATCGTTGAAGGTGTCGAGCAGAGGCGTGTGGCTGGGAGGATGCGCGTCGATCCGCTCGGAGAACAGCGTCAGGCCAGCGGGCACAGCATGGTGCTCGGTTCCGATCCAGCTGACGGCGGCTGGGATCTGCGGGAAGTCGGTTCGATGGCAGGAGAGGTCACGCCTTGGGCTTCAAGAGCCTTGGCGCCCTCAGGTCGCAGACGTCGACCTGTCCAAGCGCCGTATGGCTGCTGCCGACGGTCGCTCACGCCCTCCCTTGAGGCCTCCCCCGCTTTGGGGATACTGGATACATAATCTCGTTCGGGAGAGGGGTCAGATGGCACGACTGAACGTCAACGGCGTCGTGCGTGAGGTCGATGCCGAGGCCGACACCCCGCTCCTCTGGGTCATCCGCGAGCAGATCGGTTTGACCGGCACCAAGTACGGCTGCGGCATCGCCCAATGCGGTGCCTGCACCGTGCATATCGACGGGGCGGCCGTCCGCTCCTGCTCCGTGCCGCTCTCGGCGATCGAGGCGGGGCAGAAGATCGTCACGATCGAGGGGCTAGCCCCGGATGCCCGCCATCCGGTCCAGCAAGCCTGGGCCGAGCTCGACGTGCCGCAATGCGGCTTCTGCCAGCCCGGGATGATCATGGCCTCGGCGGCACTGCTGGCGCAGAACGCGCGTCCGAGCGAGGAGCAGATCCGCCAGGAGATCACCAACATCTGCCGCTGCGGCACCTACAACCGTGTGCTCGCCGGCATCAAGATCGCCGCCGAGCGCGGCCAGTCCGGCTGACGGGGGACGAGCAGATGAGCCTCGAATCCAAGGCCTCTCCGAAGGCTGCCCGCCCCAGCCGCCGCACGCTGCTCGCCGGCGCCGGTCTCTTCACCCTCGGCTTCCACATCCCGTTCCCCGCACGGGCTGCAACCCTCGACGCGGCGCCCACCGCGCCGGAGGTCAATGCCTGGGTCGTGGTGAAGCCGGACGAGACCGTGGTCATTCGCATCGCCCGTTCGGAGATGGGCCAGGGCACGCTCACCGGCCTCGCGCAACTCGTCGCCGAGGAGCTCGACTGCGACTGGGCCAGGGTCACCACCGAGTATCCGAGCCCGGGCCAGAACCTCGCCCGCAAGCGCGTCTGGGGTGATTACTCGACCGGCGGCAGCCGCGGCGTGCGCGATTCTCACGAGTACGTGCGAAGAGGCGGCGCCGCCGCCCGCACGATGCTCGTTGCCGCCGCCGCGAAGGGCTGGGGCGTACCCGCCGCCGAGTGCCGCGTCGAGCGGGGCGTGATCACCCACGGCCCCTCCGGCCGCAGCATCACTTACGGCGCCGTCGCCGCGGAGGCGGCCAGGATCGAGCCGCCGAAGGACGTGGTGCTCAAGGATCCGAAGGACTGGACCATCGCCGGCAAGCCGCTGAAGCGGCTCGACACCCTGCCCAAGCTCGACGGCAGCCAGGTCTACGGGATCGATCTCAAGCTGCCCGGCCTGCTCAACGCCGCGATCCGCGACTGTCCGGTGACCGGCGGCAGCGTGAGGAGCTTCGACGCCGCGGCTGTGTCGGGCATGCCCGGTGTCCGAAGAGTGCTCCAGGTCGGCGACAGCGCGGTCGCGGTGGTGGCCGACACGTTCTGGCGCGCCAAGACCGCCCTCGACGCCCTGCCGGTCGCCTGGGACGATGGCCCGAACGCGACGGTTTCCAGCGAGACCATCGCGGCGACCCTGCGCGAGGGACTCGACGCCGAGCAGGCCTTCGTCGGCAACAAGGCCGGCGATGTGGCCGGCGCCCTCAAGGGCGCCGCCAAGGTGGTGGAGGCCGTCTACGGCGTACCGTTCCAGAATCACGCCACGATGGAGCCGATGAATGCCACCGCGCTCTGGACGCCGGAGCGCTGCGAGGTCTGGACGCCGACGCAGAACGGCGAGGCGGCTCTGGCCGCGACCGCCGACGCCGCCGGGCTGCCGGCCACGTCGTGCGAGGTCTACAAGATCCATCTCGGCGGCGGCTTCGGCCGGCGCGGCGCCACGCACGACTGGGTGCGTCAGGCGGTGCTCATCGCTAGGGAGATGCCGGGCACGCCGGTCAAGCTGATCTGGACCCGCGAGGAGGACATGACGCATGGCCGGTACCACCCGGTCACGCAGTGCCGGATGCGCGCCGCCCTCGACGGGGACGGCAACCTGACCGGCCTGCACATGCGCATCTCCGGCCAGTCGATCCTGGCCTCGGTCGCCCCCCAGCGCATGGTCGAGGGCCGCGACCCGGTCACCTTCCAGGGTCTCAACCCCGGAGGTCCGGAGGCCGCGATCGGCTACACGATCCCCAACATCCTGGTCGATCACGCGATGCGCAACCCGCACATCCTGCCGGGCTTCTGGCGGGGCGTGAACCTGAACCCGAACGCCATCTATCTCGAATGCTTCATGGACGAGCTGGCCCACGCCGCCGGCCAGGATCCGCTCGCCTTCCGGCTGAAGCTGATGGACAACCACCCGAAGCACCGGGCCGTGCTGCAGGCGGTGGCCGAGCGGATCGGATGGGCCAGCAAGCCGCCCGAGGGGGTCTACCGCGGCATCTGCCAGACGATGGGGTTCGGGAGCTACGTCGCGGGCGCGGCCGAGGTCTCGGTCTCCGACCGGGGCGAGCTGAAGATCCACCGTATCGTGGCGGCGACCGACCCCGGCCACGCGGTCAACCCGCAGCAGATCGACGCGCAGGTGGCGGGCTCCTTCGTCTACGGTCTCTCGGCCGCGCTGTACGGCGCCTGCACGGTGAAGGACGGGCGCATCGAGCAGACGAACTTCGACAGCTATCCCGTGATGCGGATGGACGCGATGCCGGCGGTCGAGGCCATCCTGATGCCGTCCGGCGGCTTCTGGGGCGGCGTCGGCGAGCCGACGATCGCGGTCGCCGCGCCGGCCGTGCTCAACGCGATCTTCGCTGCGACCGGCAAGCGCGTCCGCCAGCTTCCGCTGAAGGACACGGATCTCCGCCGGGCATGAGGGCGATGACGCCGGCGCTCGCGCTGCTCGCCGCCCTCGCCGGCGGAACGGGCGCGTGCGCCGCCGAGATGCGGCCGCCGCCCGGCGCCTCGTCCTGCACCGGATGCCACGCCGAGGGCTCCGCGATGGGCGTGCTCGCGGGGCGGCCGGAAGCCGAGATCGTCGGCGCCCTCGAGGCCTTCCGGACCGGCGCGCGCCCGGCGACGCTCATGAACCGCATCGCCAAGGGGTTCGGCGCGCAGGAGAGCCAGGCCATCGCCGCCTGGTTCGCGGCGCAGGGATCGCGGTGATGCGCGCTCCTTCTCCGACCCGCCGCGCCCTGATCGGCGGAGCCGCGGCCGCCGCTCTGGCGCGCCCGGCCCTCGGTGGCACAGCGCCGCGCGTCGTGGTCGTGGGCGCCGGGTTCGGGGGTGCCACGGCGGCGCGCTGCCTCGCCGCGGGCGGCGTCGACGTGACCCTGGTCGAGGCGGCCGAGCGCTATGTCGCCTGCACGGGCAGCAACGCGGTCGTCGTTGGCCTGCGCGGGATCGAGGCCCAGACCTTCGGCTACGAGGCCCTCGGCCGGGCTCGGCTCCGCTTCGTGCGCGGAACGGCGGATGCGGTTGACCCTGTGGCGCGCCGGGTGACGCTCGGCGACGGCACAGTCCTGCCCTACGACCGTCTGGTCCTCTCGCCGGGCATCGCGCTGCGCTTCGACGCCGTGCCGGGCTACGACGCGAAGGCCGCCGAGGCGATGCCCCATGCCTGGAAGGCCGGGGCGCAGACGGTACTCCTCGCCCGCCAGCTCGAGGCCATGCCGGAGGGCGGCACGGTGGTCCTCTCGGCACCCGCCAACCCGTATCGCTGCCCGCCCGGCCCCTACGAGCGCGCGAGCCTGATCGCGCATTTCCTGAAGACCCGGAAGCCGAAGGCGAAGCTCGTCCTGCTCGACGCCAAGGACACGTTCTCGAAGCAGAAACTGTTCGAGGCGGCCTGGGCGAAGCTGTACCCGGACGTGCTCGAATACGTGCCGCTCGCCTCGGGCGGTGCGGTCACGGAAGTCGACGCCGCCGCGATGGTCGTTCGCACGGACTTCGCCGAGTACAAGGCCGATGTGGCGTGCATCATCCCGCCCCAGCGCGCCGGCCCCATCGCGGCGCAGGCCGGCTGCGCCGACCGCAGCGGCTGGTGCCCGATCGATCCGGTGACCTTCGAATCGCGCCTCGTGCCGGGCATCCATGTCATCGGCGACGCGGCGATCGCAGGGGCGATGCCGAAATCCGCCTTCTCGGCGAATGCGCAGGCCAAAGTCTGCGCGCAGGCGGTGATCGACCTGCTGGCCGGACGGGAGCCCGAGAGCCCGAGGCTCATCAACACCTGCTGGAGCCTCGTCGCACCGGGCAACGGCATCTCGATCGCGGGCGTCTTCCGCCCGACCGACGGCCTCCTGGCGGACGTTCCGGGAGCCGGCGGCATCAGCCCCCTCGACGCGCCCGACGCGGTGCGCGCGCAGGAGGCGGCCTACGGCGAGAGCTGGTACCGGACGATCACCCGGGACGTGTTCGGATGAGGGAAGGCCGCGTGGCCGCCATGCTCGTGCTGGCAGTCGCCGCCCCGCCGGCGCAGGCCGGGGAGGGCCTGGTCCCCACCGCGATCGTCGGCGACGCCATCCCCGAGAGCCTGACCGGCGCACCGGGCGATGCCGCGCGCGGCCGGGCCATCGTCGTGGACCGGACCCGCGGGCTCTGCCTTCTCTGCCATACCGGGCCCTTCCCGGAGGAGCGGTTCCAGGGCAACCTCGCCCCGGATCTCGCGGGCGTCGGCGGGCGGCTGGGCTCGGGTCAGCTGCGCCTGCGGCTGGTGGACGGACGGGTCTTGAACCCGGAGACGATCATGCCACCGTACTATAGCCTGACAGGGCTCACCCGCGTGGGGCGGCCGTGGCAGAGGCGGCCGATCCTGAGCGCGGCCGAGATCGAGGATGTCGTCGCCTTCCTGGCGACGCTGCGCGAGGCGGGTCCCGAGGAAGGTCGATGAGCAGGCACAGGAGTCGGAGCGCGCGTTCGATGGACCGGCGCGGCGTGCTCGCCGGGGCTGTCGGCACCGCGCTCGCCGTCGCGCTGCGCCCCGCCGCCGCGGCGACGCTCCCGCGCACGGAAACGACGGAATCCGCCATCCGACGCTTCGCGGGTGACAACCCGATCCGACCGGGCCGGGTGACCCTCGACCTGCCGCCGCTCGTGGAGAACGGCAACACGGTGCCGCTCACCGTCGCCGTCGAGAGCGCGATGACGCCCGAGGAGCACGTGCGCCGGATCGGGGTGTTCAACGAGAGGAACCCGCAGCCGAACGTCGTGACGGTCCACCTGCGGCCGGGCGCCGGCCGCGCGCAGGTCTCGACACGCATCCGGCTCGCCGACACGCAGCGCATCACCGCCATCGCCGAGATGAGCGACGGGACCTACTGGTCGGCGAGCGCCGATGCCATCGTGACCCTCGCCGCCTGCCTGGAGGGCTGACCCCGATGGCCCGCACGCTGATCAACCTGCCGAAGACCGCCGAGCCCGGCGACACGATCACGATCAGGACCCTGATCTCGCACCCGATGGAGACGGGCTTCCGCCCCGGTGCCGACGGCCGGATCCTGCCGCGCAACATCGTGACGGACTTCGTCTGCCGCTTCGAGGACGAGGAGATCTTCCGGGCCGAGCTGTTTCCCGCTTCGGCGGCCAACCCCTACCTGACCTTCACCTGGGTCGCGACGCGCAGCGGCCGCTTCAGCTTCACGTGGCGCGGCGATGGCGGCTTCGATCAGACCGAATCCGCGGCGATCACCGTGGCCTGAGTCTCCGCCGTGCCGCGCCGCTCGGGCTCCCCGCTGCAGACGGCGCTCGTGGCGCTGCTCCTCTCCAGCCCTCTCGCGCGGTCGGAGCCGGTCCCGCCGGCCGAGCGACGCTCGGGCTTCGACCAGATGAGCCCCGAGATCCAGGCGATGCAGCGGGACGACGGGGCCAATCCCGGCATGCTCGCGGTCGCGGACGGGGAGGACCTCTGGGCGAAGGCGCCCATTTCCGGGGGACTCGCCTGCGCCGGCTGCCACGGCGAGGCCTCGTCCACGATGCGGGGCGTCGCGGCACGCTATCCCGCTTGGGACGCGCGGACGGGCAGGCCCATCGACCTCCAGTCTCGCGTCAACGCGTGCCGCCGCGAGCATCAGGGCTCCGAGGCCCTCGCCTACGAGAGCCCCGACCTGCTGGCGCTCACGGCCTTCGTCGCCGCGCAGTCCCGCGGGCTGCCGATCGCTCCGCCGGACGATCCCCGGCTCGAGCCCGCGCGGGCGGCGGGTCGCGCGCTGTTCGAGACGCGCCAGGGCCAGCTCGGCCTGTCCTGCGCCATCTGCCACGACGACCATCGGGGTCACCGCCTCGGCGCAGCGATGATCCCGCAGGGACACCCGACCGGCTACCCGCTCTACCGCCTCGAATGGCAAGGTCTCGGCTCGCTGCAGCGGCGCCTGCGCAACTGCCTCACCGGCATGCGCGCCGAGCCCTTCGGGTACGGCGCGCCGGACTATGTTGCGCTCGAACTCTACCTCGCGACGCGCGCCGCGCCGCTGCCGCTGGAGACGCCGGCCGTGCGCCCCTGATCGAGCGCGGACTGGCCACCGCTCGACGCCGCGCGCACCTTGTCAACCGCCGCGGTGACCCGCCGGACGGCCGAAGCGCGAACGCCTCAGCCACAGGTCGATCCACGACTGTGGCTCCAGCGGTCGAGCCGGCGCCGCGCTTCCACGGATTCGGCCCCGCGCCTACATACCCGGTATGCCGATCCTCCTGGCGCTCGGCGCCGCCCTGCTGTTCGGTCTCGTGTTCGGCCCCCAGTGGTGGGTGCGCCGGGTGATGCGGCAACACGCCACCGAGAGGCCGGACCTGCCCGGGACCGGCGGCGAGCTTGCCCGCCATCTGCTCGACCTGGCACGGCTCGAGCACGTTCCCGTCGAGATCGCGCAGGCCGACCACTACGATCCGGTCGCGAACGTCGTGCGCCTGTCGCCGGAGAACCATGAGGGCCGCTCCATCACGGCGGTCGCGGTGGCGGCACATGAGGTCTCCCACGCGCTCCAGCACGCGGCGGGGGACCGGCTGCTCGCGGCGCGGGTGACCTTCGCGCCGGTCGTGCAGGGCTTCGAGCTTGCCGCAGGCTTGGTGATGATGACCGCGCCCATCATGCTCGCCGTCATCAAATCCCCCGCCCTGCTCACCCTGCAGGTCGGGTTCGGCATCGCGCTCCTCAGCGTTCGCCTCGTGTTTCACCTCTTGACGCTGCCCGTCGAGCTCGATGCGAGCTACCGCCGGGCTCTGCCCATCCTGGAAACGGGCCGCTTCCTCGACGCTGACGACATGCGTGGCGCCCGCACCGTACTGCGCGCCGCAGCCCTCACCTACGTGGCCTCGTCCCTCGTGTCGCTCGTGAACATCGCCCGCTTCCGGCGACTCCTCCGGTTCTGAGACCTACCAAACGCGCGTCCGCTCCTGCTCTGCTCGGCCGCCTGCGGACTGCCTTCGATCAGCCAGCCTCTGTCACCACCGAGCGACCGCTCGAACGTCTCGGATGGGTGGCTTTGGGAAGGTCTGGTCGCGGCCGAAGATGCCGTGAAGCCGAACAAGCGTCGGAACCGCGCGTGGAACAGAGCTGCCGTGTCACGGCGCGCCCCGCGGAACGGAGACACTCGGCCCCGATCCGCGGCGTTCTCGAGCGCCTCACCTCACGCGGCGGCCGCGGCGAGCGTGCTCCGAAGCAGTTCATCGAGTTCGCCAGCGACGCGGTCGACCTGCGGATTCTCGAACTGGCCGAAGGTGCTGACCGGGCGGTCGTACTCGAAGGCGACGCCACCCTCGGCATCCTCACGCAGAAGCACCCGGATCGGCGCGTACAAGGCGGCAGAAACGGCGTGCCGGGTCATCGACGCGGCCGTCAGCGGGTTGCCGATGTCGTACTGGACGGCCTTGCGGCTCAACCCGGCGGTGCGCAGCACATCGCCATGGTCTCGGGAGCCGAAGATCGAGAGCGGCGCCTGCCGTTCGAGGAGGTCGCGCGCCTCGTCCACTCGTCCGGCCTTCAGGAGCGTGGCGTAATCGAGGTCGATGACGGGCACCGAAGCCTCCAAGGCGGATCGGACCGCCTCGAAAGACTTGGCCGAGGAAAGGATGACGTGCTCGACCGCGATTTCGGTCGACGCGAAGTGGTCGGACATGATCTGATCTCCTGACTTCATGCAGCGGGCGGCTCGCCGGGCGGGCCTCGACTGCTCGTCCTCGGCCTGTCCGAGTGCTCGCTCAGTTCATGGCCTCAAGCGACCCGAGCTTGATCGTGTTCGTGTTGGCCTCGACCGTAACAGGCGCGTCGGGCAGCCACCGGACGACGCCCGCGGTCGCGAAGCCCCCCTGCTTGAGGACCTGCGCGGCATGCGTCGCGACGTCTCGGCTCCGATAGGCGACGGTGATGGTTGCGGGCGCATTGAAGGGCTCGACGGAGGCGATGGCCGGCCGAGCCTCCTGCCAGCGCGTGAGGGCCGGTACGAGGAGACCACCCTGCGCACGGACGTCGGCGGCGCTCAGCGCGAGACCCGGCGTATGGTGGGCCGCGCCGATGACGGCGGGGACGGAGAAGGCGCCGTGCGCGGCGGTGTCGAGGGTCACCTCCGACGCGGCGGCCGGCAGGAGGGACGCCACGGTCATCGTCAGGGCGGCGGTGAGGGTGATGGTAGGGTGGGTCATCTCTCGATCCTCTCGGTGTGACGGGGTGGCCCGTCTTTCGATGAGGAGGAGATGCTGCCGGGAGGCGCATTCATCAAACAGATGCGGTTGATACCCAGTATCTACGCCGTAAATGATGGGCCGGCTTCGACGGCCGCGACGGCGCGGCCGATGCGGCTCGGAAGCCCGATGGTCTCGCTCGGACGGATGCCGGATTGTCCGGGCGCCGAGACCCTGGTCGCGAGCCACCGGCGGACCTGACCATGACGATCAAGCACCGTGACCTCGCGGGCATCGACCTGAACTTGGTCGTGGCGCTGGACGCACTCCTCACCGAGAGCAGCGTCACGCGCGCTGCCGCGAAGGTCGGCATCACGCAATCCGCCATGAGCAGCAGCCTTGCCCGCCTGCGCAGGCTCCTCGGCGACGAGCTCCTGACGCGCACGCCGGACGGCATGCGCCCGACACCGCGGTCGCTCGCCCTCGTCGAGCCGGTCCGCGCCGCCCTGCGCCAATTCCAGGGCATCGTCCTCCGGGAGGACGACTTTGTCCCCTCGCAGGTCGAGCGGTCCTTCACGCTCGCCATCCCCGGCAGCGTCGAGGTACGTCTCATCCCGCGCCTGCTCGCGTTCCTCGCCTGCGAGGCGCCCGGCATCCGCCTGCACCTGGTCGGCCTCGATTACGGGAGCGTGCTGGGGGACCTCGACGCCGACAGGATCGACATGGCCGTCGGCATGATCTCCGAGGGCCAGATCCACCACAAGGTCCGGCCGCTCTATCGCTTCGGCTTCCTGAGCCTATTCAATCCCCGGCTGCTCGGCGTGAGCGGTCCGCTCTCGCTCGACGACTTCGTCCGCTTCCCGCACATCCTGACGTACCTGACCGGCGTCGGCCCGGGGGTGGTGGACAAGGCGCTCGCGAAGGTGGGCCGGACGCGGAGGCTGGCGGCGACGACGCCGCGCTTCGCCACCGTGCCGTTTCACGTGCAGGCCGCGCCCTTGATCGCCACGATGGCCGACGAGCTGGCCACGACCTTCGCGACCCAACTCGGCCTGGCGACGAGCCCCGTGCCGGTGCCGACCGAGGAGATCGTCATCTCCATGCTGTGGCACGCCTCCTATGACCGCGATCCCGCCCATCGCTGGCTGCGGGAGGTCATGGTTCGCCTGGGACGGGAGGCCGGTAGCGCCCACGAAGACGCGGTATAACTCGTAGCCTCACGCCCCTCGGTCCCTGAGCCACCTTTCCGTTTGGGTGCCCCTGGAGGCAGCAAAGGCATCGACGACCCGGACCGGGTTGTCCTCGGCGATCCGATCTTCGAGATAAGGCGGGAACAGCGTCGTCTGATCGCGCTCGGCGCCGACAACGAACCGTTCCATGCCGCCCCCCGGGCGTGCCGGACTGAGCTACCACCATCGAGGTTTCGACACAGCCAGGGTCGCTACCGGAACGGCGGCATGGAGTGGTCTAGAGACGATCTGCTTCTACCACAGATTGGGCCATCCTGCTGGTTCGGCGTCGGGAGCCGATCAACGCGTTGCTTCTCCAGCGCGGTAGAAGGCTCGGGGATTCTCCGAAGATGGTCCGGTCTGTGCTTGCCCCTGCTGGCCACCCGATCGTGCCGGTCCCTGTCGTCGCTGGACGCGGACAGACGACGGGATCGCCCCAGTGGAAGGGCGGCGCCCTTCTTGTTCCACCCCGGTTCCCCCATGCCCGAATGCCTCGTCTTCCGCGTGCCCGCGCAGCATCCCGCCGACGTCTCCGAGGTGATGGGCCTCGTCGGCTCCGGGGCGGTGGACGCGACCGAGATCGTCGCGATCTTCGGCAAGACCGAGGGCAACGGCTGCGTGAACGACTTCACCCGGCAGCTCGCGGTGATGGCCCTGGAGACGGCGCTCGCCACCGCCCTCGGCTGTACGGCGGCGGAGGTCGGAGCGCGGATCGCCCTCGTCATGTCCGGCGGCACCGAAGGCGGGCTGTCGCCGCACTTCCTCGTCCTCGCCCGGCGTGAAGGCCCCGCGGTGCCGGAGGGCAAGGCGCTCGCCATCGGCACGGCCTTCACCCAGGAGTTCCGCGCGGAGGAGATCGGCCGGATGGCGCAGGTCGAGGCGACTGCGGCGGCGGTCGGCCGGGCCATGGCAGAGGCGGGGCTCACCGATCCCGCGGACGTGCATTTCGTGCAGGTGAAGTGCCCGCTCCTGACGAGCGCTCGGATCGCCGAGGCGGCCGCCCGGGGCCACGGCGTCGCCACACACGACACCTACGCCTCGATGGGCTTATCCCGCGGCGCCTCGGCGCTCGGCATCGCGCTCGCCCTCGGAGAGGTCGACCGCGAACATCTCGCGGATTCCGCCATCGGCACCCGACGCGATCTCTTCTCCGGCCGCGCCAGTTGCTCGGCGGGGATCGAGCTGATGCGCAACGAGATCATCGTGCTCGGCAACGCCCAGGGCTGGACCGGCCCGCTCGCCATCGCCCACCGGGTCATGGACGACGGCATCGACCTGTCCGCGATTCGGCGGGTGCTCACCGACCTCGGCTTCCTGGAGGCGGGGCAGTTGCCGCCTCCTGAGGCGGAGCGCGTGATCGCCCTGCTCGCCAAAGCCGAGCCCTCCCATGACGGCCTGATCCGGGGACGGCGCCACATCATGAACGACGACAGCGACATCAACGCCACCCGGCACGCCCGCGCCCTGGTCGGCGGCGTGGCCGCCGCGGCGATCGGCCGGACGGACCTCTTCGTCTCCGGCGGCGCTGAGCATCAGGGGCCGGATGGCGGCGGCCCGGTAGCGGTCATCGCCCGCGTGAGGGACTGAAGCCGGGGGCGGGGAAGCAGAAGTGCGTCCGCATTGCCGAGAGTGAGGGACAAAGCCGTTCGGCCCGTCCCCTGCACCGGCCCTCTGCAACCGCCGGTTGGTGAAAATCAGGCTGCGAGAGTGGGCGCAAGGCCGCAACAGCGAAATCGGCCTGCGCATCAAAGGGCGATGAGGAACAGGCCAAGCCACGGGTACACGGCAGGAGCCATTTCGCCGCGAATTCTTCCCGAGAGAAGCTAGGCAGGCCGCCAGATGCAGCCAAGCGCTTGATTTTATTGGCGCGCCCTACGGGAATCGAACCCGTGTTTTCGCCGTGAAAGGGCGTAGCCAATTGTCCAGGAGCGTCCAATTACGTCCAGCTAACCCATTGACGCACATGAACTTAAGCCCAAACTAGCGTTTGGCCAATCCACCTTTGTGTGTCATAGTCCGAGCACGCCCACGGGACACTGGCGGGACACCATGGCTCGTAACACGCGCTCATCGAAGCTCGAAACTCGCACCAGCCGCCTGCGCCTGCCGGTGGCCAAAAAGCCTGTTTTCGCCCGCATCGCGCCCGGTGTGTCGCTCGGCTACCGCCGTAACGAAACCGCCGGGACCTGGGTGCTGCGGGTTGCTGACGGGAAGGGCAGTTCCTGGACCAAGCGGATCGGACAGGCCGACGACTTCGAGGAGAGCAATGGTCAGAGCGTTCTCACTTTTTGGGAGGCGCAGCAGCAGGCGAAGGCGACAGCGGGTGGCGAGAAAGGGGAGGGGGCTCAGAAGGCACCGCTCACCGTCGAGATTGCTGCTCGCGCCTATCTCGCCGGGCTTGAGGCTCGAAACCAGCGTACTGCTTATGACGCCCGCCGCCGCTTGGAACGCCTCTTCCTGCCCCGCTTCGGATCGAGCCGCATCGAGGATCTAACGCGCCGCCAGCTAGAAGCGTGGCGCGATGGTCTGGTGCGGGCCAGCGGCGATGCTGAACAGCATCGCCGCAGCCAGGACACCGCCAATAGGGTGCTCAGCATTGTCAAGGCGATGCTCAACCACGCGGTGGGCGACCCAACTAATGGTCTGTCGGACGACAGCGCTTGGCGGCTGGTGCGCCCGTTCCAGCGGGTCGGCCGGGCACGCGAGGTGCACTTCACGCCCGCCGAAGTGCGACGCCTGCTCGAAGGCTGCGAGGACACTAACTTCCGCGACCTGCTAACAGCTGGGTTTCTGACGGGCGCTCGCTACGGCGAACTCGCCTCGTGTCGGGTCCGCCACTTCGATGCCGAGGGTGAGACGCTATACGTGCCGCGTGGCAAGACGGGCGCGCGAATCGTCATCCTGCAGCCTGAAGCAACAGGGCTCTTCTCACGGCTGGTGGGCGGCCGCGAGAAGGACGCGCCTCTGCTGCCGCGCGCCGATGGCGGTGAGTGGGGCGCAAGCCACCAAGTGCGACCAATGAAGCGGGCGCTGCTGGGCGCGAAGCTTGATCCATCGGGTACATTCTACGCACTGCGGCACTCATACATCTCACGCGCGATTGAGGCGGGGGTGCCGCTGAACGTTGTGGCGGACAACTGTGGGACGAGCGTGCGGATGATCGAGACAACTTACGCCAAGGTGCTAGCCGCTAAGCGGAGGGAATTTATTGCGAATGGCGCACCCCGATTGTTTGCAGCGGAAGCGCAAACCTAAACTCAGAGGGGGTTCTAATCCCTCCGTCTCCGCCAGTTACCCATCCGCAGCCATCCGCAGCGGACCGGTAACGGCCTCAAATCACTCAGCATTCTTCAGCCTGCCGTTTGATCTGCCCCCAATGAAGTGGTCCGTCCTGAGGTATGGCTTTCGGGCCAGGATGAGGACGGACAGATGGGAACGAAGCGGCACAAGCCGGAGGATGTCGTCGCCAAGCTGCGGCAGGTGGATGTGC
>NZ_JBKFAP010000189.1:0-292 GCF_053345715.1 Methylobacterium sp. D48H | reverse complement strand
CAGCATCGCCGCGCACGCGTTCCGGGCCGGCCTCCCCAACATCCGGCCGCCGCTCGCGCTCGACGCCGCCGCCGCGGCGTGGCCCGTCGCGCGGGTCGACGGGATCGTGTGCATCAACATGATCCATATCGCGCCCTGGGCCGCCACCGAGGGCTTGATGGCCGGCGCCGGACGCGCCCTGAGCGCGGGCGGCGTCCTGTTCCTGTACGGGCCGTTCCGCGAGGCGGACCGGTCGTTCGCGGAGAGCAACGCCGCCTTCGACGCCTCCTTACGCGCGCGGGATCCCGCCTGG
>NZ_JBKFAP010000188.1:0-292 GCF_053345715.1 Methylobacterium sp. D48H | reverse complement strand
GACGCGGCCGGGGCGGGGGCCGCGGCCGGCGCGCCCGCGGCGAGGGTCTTGCCGATGGCGATGCCCGTGAAGGTGTGGTTCAGGTGCATCGCCCGGTACTGCTCGCCGAAGGTCTCGAAGCCGACGACGTTGTAGCGGCGGTAGAGGTCGGCGATCCCGTGCCGGACCTGCCGGCTCCCGGCGTCGAGGCGGCGGAGCACGCACTCGAAGCCGATGATCAGGTCGACGCCGCCGAGCACGGCGTCGAGGCGCGCCAACTCCGCCCGGGTCGAGGCGACGATGTCGCGCGGCT
>NZ_JBKFAP010000187.1:0-292 GCF_053345715.1 Methylobacterium sp. D48H | reverse complement strand
GCTGTCCGGGACTATCTTAGAGATGGTCCCGGACAGCTTTATGCTGGGGTGGTCGAGGTTGAGAGCGGTAAGCGCAATGATCGCCCCAAGCTCGCCGAGGCCCTACGCCTCTGCCGGCTTCATAAGGCGACGCTCATCATTGCTAAGTTGGACCGGTTGGCACGCAACGTCGCCTTCATCTCGACCCTGATGGAGGCGGGCGTCGAGTTCGTGGCGGCCGACTTCCCGCAAGCTAATCGACTGACCATCCATATCCTGGCCGCCGTAGCTGGGCACGAGGCTAAGGCGATTT
>NZ_JBKFAP010000186.1:0-293 GCF_053345715.1 Methylobacterium sp. D48H | reverse complement strand
CCGATGCGCCAGCCCCCGGGCACATCCTGGCGCCGAAGGCGGGAGCCGCGCAGGCGGCGACGCCCGGTGCGAAGCCTGCTGAAGGATCGGGGTTCCTGGCCCGTCTCGGGCGCCTGCTCGGGCGCTGAGGGCGACCCGCGCACCCTGGCCGTCTCAGGTGATGGCTGCGACAGTGCCGTCCTTGCAAGCGGAGCGAAGCGATCCGGCCGGCGCGACGACACCTGCCGTCGCGCTGCCCTGGGTCACGTCGCTGCGCTCGTGATGACGGTGCGGGTCGCGCCGCTCGGACGACG
>NZ_JBKFAP010000185.1:0-293 GCF_053345715.1 Methylobacterium sp. D48H | reverse complement strand
CCAGGACGACGAGCTCGTCGAGGTGACGCCGAAGTCGATCCCCCTGCGCAAGGCGATCCTCGACCCGAACGACCGCAAGCGGGCCGAGCGGTCGAAGGAGAACGCCGCCTGAGGCGCGCGACCGTCACCGATCGTGAACGACCGGCAACCGGGCGCTCAGGCCCGGTTGCTGATGTGGCCCTTATTCCTGGCCGCTCTCGGACCCATCGAACCCTTATGCCGGGGGCGATACTTCGATGGGGGGGACCCGAGAGGCCCGCGTGAACCCCGTGACACCGATGCCCGTCGCGCTG
>NZ_JBKFAP010000184.1:0-293 GCF_053345715.1 Methylobacterium sp. D48H | reverse complement strand
GAAACTGTTCACGCGCCCCTGTCGCAGACGAGCCGGTGGACGATCCGTCCGGGACCACGGTCACGATCACGCGCTCCGCGCTCGCGGGCACACCGGTTCCCGACGACGCGCCCGGCCTGAGCGACGGGGACGTCACGGCCCTCGTGGAGAGGCAGTCGGATGAGGCGCGCGAGACGGGGCCGCGGATCGCCGTGCCGCTCGCGCCGCAGCGGCTGCTCTCGCAGATCCTGGTCGCCGCGCCGGCCGAACCCGCCGCGACGGCCGCCGGCGCCGATACGGGCCGCGACCCGTTC
>NZ_JBKFAP010000183.1:0-294 GCF_053345715.1 Methylobacterium sp. D48H | reverse complement strand
AGTGCACGGGCGGCGCCCGGGCCCTGACGGCAGACGACCTGCAGGACCGCTACCACACCTACTGCGACCCGCGTCTCAACGCGGAGCAGGCGCTGGAGGTGGCGGTCCGCACGGCCGAGCTGGTCAAGGCCGAGCGCAGCCACATCGAGCGCCCGCGCCTCGACGCGGCCGAGTAGGGCAGATCTCCGACCGGTCATCCGACCGGCCAACGACGCGCGCTGTCCCCTCGCGGGGGCGGCGCGCACGGCCGGACACCGCGATGGTCAGGCGATCGCCCGGAGCGTGCCGTTCCAG
>NZ_JBKFAP010000182.1:0-294 GCF_053345715.1 Methylobacterium sp. D48H | reverse complement strand
GGACCCGGGCTCATCCCGGGCGCATCTCGGATTGGACGGGGTGCTGAGGTGCAGCGCTCAGCGTTGCGCCGTATCGGCGCGCCGACGCGCGATCCGCGCGTCCGGTCTCGACCTGTGGCGGTGGTGGACGGCATGGTCCGGTCGCGGCATCGTTTCCTCCTGTGATGCGGCGCCCCTCCGGCTCGGCCGGGTCGCCGTCTCTCGGTCTCGCTGCGTCCTTGCCGGTCTCAGACGGCGGCGGCCATCGCGCCGTCGGTGCGGCCGGTCATGGACGCGATCCGCGCTCGGAGCGCC
>NZ_JBKFAP010000181.1:0-294 GCF_053345715.1 Methylobacterium sp. D48H | reverse complement strand
GCCACCGCCGCGTCGTCGAGGTCGTGGCCGCCGCCCCGCAGGGCGACGCCCAGGAGGGCGATCAGGTCGCGGGCCGAGACGCGCCCGCCGGCGAAGCGCGCGGCGAGGCCCGCGAGGGCGCCGGCCTGGAGCGCGGTCTCCAGCTCGGCGAGCGCGCCGAGGGTGAGGCAGAGCGTGTAGCGCCGTCCGCCGAGGGTGAGCGGCACCCCGCCGCGGATCCGGTTGGCCACGGCGCCCAGACCGCCGCGAACGCGAGCGCGCCGCCGGATTCGAGGCTCATGTCGAAGGTGACCT
>NZ_JBKFAP010000180.1:0-294 GCF_053345715.1 Methylobacterium sp. D48H | reverse complement strand
GCGGTGGCCCCGCGCGTGGCCGTCGAAGGCGGCCGTGGCGGGCTCCGGCAGGGCGACGAGCCGCTCGAGGTCGCCGCAGAGCCGGGCGAGGTTGTGCCAGACCCCCGCCACCGCCCGGTGGGCCGGTCGGTACGGGTGCAGCCGCCAGATGACCAGGGCCAGGAAGGTCGCCCAGAGACCGCCGGCGGCGAACATCGCCGCGGTGACGCCCGCCTGCGCGACGCCGAGCGGCCGGTCGAGGGCGATGCACAGGACCACCACGAGCACGTTGCCGGCCGACTGGGCCTGCACGCT
>NZ_JBKFAP010000018.1:0-120465 GCF_053345715.1 Methylobacterium sp. D48H | reverse complement strand
AGCCGAAGGTGGCGTTCGGGGCGTTGGCGGGCCCGTCGCCGAGATGGGTGGCGGTGGTGAACATGGTCTGGGCGATCTGCGGCGCCGTCAGGAACGGGAACGCCTGACGCAGGACAGCGGCGGCACCTGCTACGTGCGGCGCGGCCATCGAGGTGCCTTGCTTAGATCCGTAGTTTGAGCCGTTAAGCCCCGTTCCGACCTGGACGGTGGAGTAGATGTTTGTTCCCGGCGCGGCAATGCACCACGCCGCTGTGACACCGCACAGATTACTGAACCAGGCAATTCGGTTGCTGGAGTCAACTGCGACTACAGACATGATGTAGCCAGAAAGACTGGAGAAGTCGATCTTGCTCTGATCGACTGGTCCGACCGGAGCCACATCCACGCTTTCCATGTTGGCGGAGTTCAGTCCGCGGCGAGTGTAAAATTGGTAGATGCCGCTATTGGCATTTTCGGGCTTGATGAACGGGTATAGCGCGGCACCCGTCGGACTCGTCGTCACATCGGGTTGATCCAGACGTTCATTGCCAGCCGCAAACACCAAAAGCATGTCGCGGTCGACCGCCCGCTTTATCGCTCGATACTCATTAATATCGCCTAGCGTGTATTCTTGTGTCGTCAATCTCCGATAGGTTGGATTCGGAATGCCGTTACTATCGAATGGTTCGGAAACAGCAGGTCCATAGCTGCCATTTAAAACCCTAGCTTTCTGCTGAGCTGCGTAATCGATTGCATTTGCAGTATTTGTCAGGTCGAAGAGTGCTAGGAGCGTGCTGTCGAAAGCGACGCCCATCATACCCGTTCCGTTGCGGGCTGCTGCTATTGTTCCCGCTACATGGGTGCCGTGGCTTTTGGGGTCCGTGTCACCGAGCAGAAAAGGATCGTTTGGAGGAATGAAATTACGGGAATATGGAGAAATACGGCCGAGGCGGTTATTAAATTCGGGATGACTCGGGTCAATGCCGCTATCAACAACAGCAACCAGGACGCCGTTTCCGGTGAAGCCGCGCGCATAGGCTGTCGCGGCGTTGATCGCTGCCAACCCCCAATCAGCCCGGTATTCGGGCGTGTCGAACTGCGCCGCCGTCAACGGACCTCCGAAGGCATCGAAGGTCGAGGGCGAACGCGCCGGCACGGTCTGCGCCGCCACAGATCCCAGAGCCAGCGCGAGCGTCGCGAGCGAGCTGCCGACCAGCAATCCGAGCCGCACGGGGCCGCGCCGCCGGCTTCCGGCGTCCGCGCCCCGACTCGGATCACAGGATCCGGTCACACGCTCTACATCGCTATACTGTTGGACCACCGGACCGACCCCCGTCATGCCTGCCGCAAGCTTTGCACGGGGGTTAGAAAATGCGGGTTTAACGGACTATCACATTGCGGCCACACTCGGTGCCGCGCGCGACGTCCTGAAACGGGGATCCCCCTTTCTGGAACGGATAGCCCCCCGCAATCGCGAGCTTGGCCGAGCACCGCGGTTCGATGCGGCCAGATCGGGCCAAAACGGCGCCAGGACCAGCCCGCTCCCACGATGCGGCCACAGGCACTGGCGGAAGGTTCGCGAGGCGGTAAAGCGGCGGGCCGACGCCCGCCGATACCCCTCCGGTCCCGGCCGCCCGGAGACGGTCGGCGCCGCGCGCGTCATCGTCCGACGATCCTACCAGCGATAGGTGAGCGTCCCGAACACGCTCCGGCGGAACCCCTCGAAGACGTAGCCGGTGTAGAAGCCCGACGTGAAGTACCGCTGGTCGAAGATGTTGTTGGCGTTCACCGACAGGATTGCGCCCTTCCAGGCCGGGTTCAGCTGGGCGAGGTCGTAGTTCAGCGAGGCGTCGACGAGGGCGTAGGCCGGGATGCGATCGACGTTGGTGGCGTCCGTCCGCTCGCCGACGTAGCGCACGCCCGCCCCCGCCCGGAATCCGGCGAAGGGCGAGTTCAGCGGGAAGGTGTAGTCGGCGAAGAGGGACAGGGTGTTGTCCGGCGCGTTCGGCAGGCGATTGCCGACGAGCGCCGGGTTGGTCGCGTTCCGCGTGACCTTCGTGTCGAGGTGGGCGTAGCCGAAGATCAGGTTGAACCCGTCGAACAGGCTCGCCTTGCCCTCCAGTTCGAAGCCCCGCGACTCCGCCGCGCCGGTCACGATGAAGAAGCCGGGGTTGCGGGGATCGGCCAGGGGGATGTTGGTCTGCGTGATCTCGAAATACGACGCGGTGACGAGCGCGTTGGTGCCGACCGGCTGCCACTTGACGCCGCCCTCGATCTGGCTGGCCTCGCGGGGCGGCAGCGCCGACCCGTCCGCCCGCTGGCCGGCGATCTGCGGGTTGAACGACGTCGAGTAGGCGGCGTAGGGCACGATTCCGGCGGCGAACTCGTAGCCCAGGGCGGCCCGGTAGCTCAGGGCCGAGAAGTTCTGGTTGTCGACCGTCGTCCGGTTGAGGGTCGCGACCGGCAGGTTCGGGAAGTTGAAGGTGGTCCGGACCTGCTGGTCGACCCAGTCGTTGCGCAGGCTCCCCGTGAGGATGAAGCCGTTCCACTTCATCTGGTCCTGGACATAGGCGCCCGTCTGCTGCTGGAGCGCCCGGGTCGAGACGTTCGTGCGCTGCGGGAAGGCGATGCCGAGGTTGTAGACCGGATTGTACAGGTCGATCAGGCGGTTCGCGGCGATCGTCGGGTAGCCGTTCGGGAAGGTCCGCGCGTCGCGGCGGTAGTAGTTCTGGAAGCCGACGCCGAAGACGACGTCGTGCTGGATGTCCCAGGTGTCGAAGCGCCCCTGGATATAGTTGTCGGTCAGGAGCCCCTGGCTCGACTGGTCGCGCAGGTACGGGAAGACCGAGACGGCGAGGAAACCGGGCGGCGTGAAGGCCGGGCTGGCGCCGACCGCGTCGAACTTCGAGGTGGTCTCGTACGCCCGGAAGGCGGAGTGCAGCAGCCATCCCGGCGCGAAGCTGTGGTCGAGGATGTAGCCGATCTCCTTGTTCTCCAGGAGGCCGGTGTTGAAGTTCGGCTGCCCGACGAACGGGCTGCGCGGGAAGAAGCCGCGCGCGCTCGGCAGGATCGAGCCGACGATCGGCAGGCTCTGCTCCGAGCCGCCGCCGCGGTACTCGGCGTACTTGCCCAGCACCGTGAGCGACGTGTCGGCGTCCGGCCGCCAGGTCAGAGCCGGGGCGATGAAGGTCCGGTCATCCGGCGTGTACCTGACCTGGCTGTCGGCGTTGCGGACGAGGCCGGTCACCCGGTAGGCGAATTGCGGCGCCCCCTCGACCGGGCCGGACAGGTCGAAGCCGGCCTGGACGCGCCCGTAATTGCCGCCCTGGATGAACACCTCGTTGAACGGCACGAAGGTCGGGCGCTTCGAGACGAGGTTGATGATGCCGCCCGGCTGGCCCTGGCCGTAGAGGACCGAGATCGGCCCCTTCACGACGTCGATGCGCTCGTAGGCGTAGGGCTCGATGTTCTGGTCGAACGAGTTGAAGCCGTAGCGCAGGCCGTCCTCGTAGACGCTGTCGAAATTGTTGGCGTTGAACCCGCGCAGCGTGAAGGTCGGACCGCCCTGGCCGCCGGGATAGTCGACGGCCTGGACGTTGGGCGTGTAGGCGACCGCGAGGTTGACGTCCTGCACGCCCCGGACATTCAGCTCGTCGCGGGTGATGACGCTGACGGTGGCGGGCGTTTCCAGGATGGAATCGTTGCCCTTCGAGCCCGCCGTTGACCGGGTCGCGACGAAGCCCGTTGTCCCGAAGGTCGGCTGCTGGGCCTCGACCGAGAGCTCGTCGAGGGTGACCGACGCGGCGGTCGCCCCGACCGGCGTCGGCGCGTTCGAATCCCCCGGCGGCAGGGACGCCTGGGCGTAGCGCGGGTTCACGAGTGTGATCGTCGCGTGCTTCGCCGCGCGGTAGGTCAGCCCCGTCCCGTCGAGCAGCTGCGTCAGCGCCTCCAGGGGCAGGACGTCCCCCTCGACGCCCCGCGTCGCGAGGTTCTCGGTCAGCGCCGTCCGGTAGGCCAGCGACAGGCCCGTCCGCGCGATGAGGCTCGCCAGGGCCGGCTCGAGGGGGCCGGGCGCGATCGAGAGCCGGACGCGCCGCTCCGAGAGCGCGCGCGGCGGCGCGGCATCGCCGGTGGCGACGGGCACGATGTTGAGCCGCTCGCCCGCCCGCACGAAGGTCGGGGTGATCGAACGGTCCTGCGCGGCCGACGCCTGCCCGAGCGCGATCAGGGACGCGCTCGCCAGGGCCGCACCGCGCCATGGACCGCCCGGCGCGCGGCCGAGCGTGCCGCCAAGATCCCACACTGCCATTCATGCCCCCGTTCCGCGGAGGGCGGCGCGCTCGGCGCGCGCTCCGTGGCCCTCACGGACAAACGACAATCGAGGCGCGAAACTCCTGACCTCCCCGCGTCGGTTTTTTTCGCCTCGTCAGGCCGGCGGCCTGACGAGGACGAGGTACGGAGTCAGGCGCGTGACGCGCAGGCCCATCGTCGCGGCCAGAACGTCGAGCGCGTCGTCGGTGTCGCGGATGTCGAGCGTCCCGCTGAAGCGCTGCGCGCCGAGCCCCGAACCGAGCAGGACGATGCGCCCGCGCCGATAGCGGTTCAGGTCGGCCACGACCGCGGCGAGGGGCTGCCCCGTGACGACGAGCTTGCCCTCCCGCCACGCCGTGGCGCGCCCCACATCGCCGCGCTCGACCATCAGATGGCCGTCGGCGCTCCGGAGGGCGACCTCGCCGGCTCCGATGGTCACGGCGCCCGCGGTCGTCGACGCGTCCACGCGCCCCTCCGCCACGCCGACCGGTTCGGCGTCCCCGCCGGCCCGGACGAAGAAGCGCGTCCCCACAGCGCGCACCCGCAACCCGCCGCCGTAGACCACGAAGGGTCGGGCGCTGTCGGGCACGACATCGAACACCGCCTCGCCGCGCAGCAGGTGGACGTCGCGCGCGGCGGCCGTGAAGTGCAGGGCGAGCGCGGTGTCGGTGTTGAGGGCGGCGCGGCTGCCGTCGGGGAGCCGCGCCGTCTCGATGTCCCCGATCCCGGTCCAGACGTCGGCGCGGACACGGTCGAGGATCCCGCTCTCGTAGATGATGAATCCGGACAGGCCCAGCGCTGCCGCGAGACCGACGAGGCGCGTCGGCGGCGGCCGCCTGCGCCGGCGCGTATCGGGCACGCGCCCGGCGATGCCCCGCCACGCCTCCATCTCCGCGTAGGCCTCGGCATGGGCCGGGTCGGCGGCGCGCCAGGTCTCGAAGGCTGCCCGGTCGGCGTCGGTCGCGTCGGGGGAGGACAGGCGAACCACCCAGAACGCGGCCCGCGCGTAGATCGGGTCGTCCGCGGCCTCGTCGTCGCCCGCGGGCTTGCGCTCCTCCTCCATGTCGACCCGCTGCCCGCTCCGCCCGTCCGACCTATGAAGACCATCGAGGCCGCGAACTCCTGACGTGCCCGATCAGAAAAACTCGTGACACGCGCGACGAATGTGCAGCAGCGCCTTGATGAGGTGCTTCTCGACCATGTTGCGGCTGACGCCGAGACGGACGGCGACCTCCCCGTTCGAGAGGCCCTCGACGGTGCTGAGCAGGAACGCCTCCCGGCAGCGCGGCGGCAGCCCGTCGATCGTTGCCGCGACGAGGCGCAGCTGCTCGCGGGCGATCACCTGCGTCTCGGTCTGGGCGTGCCCGTCCACGACGCTCGACAGTTCGAGATCGGTTATGGATCGGAAGAGGCGCGCTTCGAACCGGCGGCGCTTGCCGAGATTGGCGGCGACGTTGCGCGCGAGGTGGAACAGGAAGAGGCGCGGATGCTCCAAGTCGGTGGTCGTGAGTGCTTTGACGAGGCGAAGATACGTCTCCTGCGCGGCGTCGGCTGCGTCGGCAGGGTTCCCGAGTTTGCGAAGAAGGAACCGCTGGAGGTTCAGGTTCTCACTGCGATGTAGGGCATCCAATGATACCGCCGCCATAACTCCAATCCTCAGGTGCCTCGCCGACGCACACGAGCGCGCGGCGCCGACCGATTAGACTGTCACGCCGAGGATAGACGCAAGCGTTCTGAACGCTTTTAGCCGATCTAAACTGATGCACCTGCTCTCAGCCAAACGCTTGTTCGGCCGCAACGAAACAGCGATGGGAATGCAGGGCCTTGAACTGGAATAGTTCTAGTAGCACGGCTGTTTTCCATGTTCTGTTGCATATCTGCGGCATGGATCGGGGCATGCCGGTGGCGTTCTGGGACCCGGATTCGCGCCGTTCGTGGTCGAGACGCGCTCAGCGTCCCGGGGCGGCCTTCCGTCAGACGTCGAACGCCCACGTCCTCGACATGGTGCTCGAACCCGGCCGATCGCGGAGCCGCCCGTTCCGGCCACGCACCTTCGCCTCGCAACGCGGCCTGCACTCTGGCGCTGCGAGGGTCTGAAAAGGGTCGGACTTGGTCCGTGCGGCTATTATCCGCTTCGCTACATCTGCCGTCCCACAGCAAAAATGGCGGCATTCCACCGGGAGCCGCCCTTCGGCTGTCGGCCCATCTCAGACGGCTACGCCCGTGGTGGGGAAGCCGACAGGCGGACGTTCTGATCTCCTGGCCGTATCATGGAGGTGCGGTGCGTGACGGCGATGATGGTCAACCCGTCAACAAGGTCACGTAAGCCGTCCATGATGTGCCGCTCGGTCTCGTCGTCGAGGGCCGAACTGGCTTCGTCCAGAACGAGAATCGCCGGTTCGCCGTAGAGCGCCCGCGCGATGGCGATGCGTTGCCGCTCACCGCCCGACAGCTTGAGGCCCCGTTCGCCCACGACGGTCTCAAACCCGTCCGGCATGGCCTCGATGCGCGTGAGGATGGAGGCCTGCGCGGAGGCCCGGCGGAGGCGCTCCGCGTCGAACGGACGGCCCAGCACGATGTTGGCCGACAGCGTATCGTTGAGCAGTGTCACCTCTTGCGGCACGACGCCGACATGGTTGAACCAATCATCGCTCGCGATGCGAGTCAGGTCGGTTCCGTCGGCGAAGATGTGGCCGCCGCTCGGTTGCAACCCCTTCAACAGCAGGCGAACGACGGTTGATTTGCCTGCACCGGTCTCACCCGTAAGGAAAGTCGGCGTGCCGCGGCGAGCGACGAAGGAGAGGTCGGCAACGCCACGACCATTGGCGTAGCGAAAGCTGACGTTCTCGAAAGCGACGATGCCGAGGGACGGCCGGTAGGGCAGCGGATCGGCGGGCTCGAGCTCTTCCGGTGCTCTCCACATCATCGCTAAGGGCCGGAAGCGGGCCGCTGCTTCGACCGACTCCTTGATGGCCATGCCGACCATATGGAACGGCTCATTCAACTGGATCAGCAACGTGTTGAAGAGCACGATGCCGCCAATCGAGATCAGGCCGCCCTCGAACCGGGGGACGAGGATCAGGAACGTGACCGTCAACTGCAAGGCTGCAGCGATGCCCAGAAGCCCACAGAAGGCGCTGCTCACCAGCGCGTAGCGCCGCAAATTCGCGAAGGCATCACCCGCGCTGGCAGTAAAGCGCTCGGTGATCCATCGTTCGCCGCGTGTCTGGCGCAGGGTGTCGATGACGGCGATGGCGTTGCCGACCAGGCGCGCATTGGCCTGACTTTGATTCATCGCCTCATTGAGAGCGGGTTTGACTTTGCCGATACGCGTGTAGTCGAGCGCGATCACGACCACGCCGTAGATGAATATGATCAGGGCTATGTCCCAGCTGACGAGGTTGCCGAGGACTAGGACGCTGAAGGCGATCTGGACGCATCCAGGGAGCAAGCCTCCGAGCCCGAGCTGGGTGATGAGGTTCAGCGTCTGGGTTCCCTGCTGACGGGCAGTCCCGATCTCCGCGGCGTTGTGCTCCAGGAAGAAGGCTGGCGTCTTGTGTAGGAGGCGCGCAAAGAAGGCCGTATTTGCAATGAACGATAGACGCTCCGCGCAAAGCACGATCAGGAACCGTGATCCAATGCCCAGAGCTTTCGCGCATCCGAACAGGAATGCGTAGGACATGAGGAGCGGGAGCGCGTCGGACCGCACTTGTCCGCGGGCCAGATCGTCGACGGCGCGTGAGAAAAGGTACGGAGCCGAGATCGAGGCCAATGCACCGAGCAAACTGGCCGAGATCACCGCGATGGTCGTCAGGCGGGCGTCACGCCAGTAGGCTCGCAGCAACGCGTTCAGAATCGATATCATTCGAAATTGCCAGGGAAAATCCTGAGGGCGATTTTCGAATCCCTCGCAAGCTTGAGGAATGCAAGATTTTTCGCGGCAACCCGCGACTGGATCTGTCCGCCGCGATGCATCCGCCGTCCGGGAGAGGACGGGCAAGAAGCCGACTATCCCGAATAGCCGCCCTGTTCTGCCCTATGACCGGATGACGATCGAATACCCGATATCAACACGCTACATGTCCGGCGCGGGATACATCACATACTGGCATGCCAATCGATTATCCCTCACGCAATCCGGAAATTCGACCCGCTCCGATCCAAGCATCAATACAAGTTCTATTTTACGGAGAACCAGAATGAACCAATAGGACCTGAGTACGAGAGCACCGCTTGACGCAGATCTGCACGCGATTCAATTGGGTTTCCCATCTTCCGCGACGTCCGCCGTGAGCGGGCCGGCGGCCATTTCCTCGATGTGTTCAATCGCGGCTTTCAGACTTATGAACGCGCCCAGCGGGCCGCGCAGGTGTACGACTATCTTTCGCCGACTGATCGGGGTGCCGTCCGCGCTGGGCTCGGAGAGCATCATCTCGAGAGCGAGGCGACCGACGCCTCCTCCGACGCCATGCGTCGATGTGGCTTCGAAGTAGATGACGGGAGCTTCGAGAGTACCTTCGACCTCACTGGGGACGATCGGAACGGAGCTGATCTTGGGACGGCTGGTCAACGGTGTGTCTCCGGTGTTGGCCGCGTCGAGGGTGCAACCGGCCACACTGAGCACGCCATGCGGGCGTGCGCCTTCGCCGATGTCCTTCCATCGCTGCCTGTTCGACCTCCTCTGTCGCGTGCCAACGGTCGCCCGACAGAGCCACGATGCGCCCCTATTCAAAAGTGTCGGGACGATCACCGTCTCCCTGAGAGAGCGAACAGAGGACGAGCGTCACCCGGATCGAGAGGCGGACCGTCGATCCTGAGCAGCAAATGCTCCGGCGATGGCACCGCCCCACCCTCCACTTCGAGAGTTCCGCTCACGGGATGACAAAGGGATCCTCGAAGCCGTCGGGATACGTCGAGCAGGCCGGGGCGTCATGGAATTTCCGGCACGGCCATTGCGATCGGGCAATTCGATCGACGAGCTCGAAACGAGAACCGGTCCAGTGGACGAAACCGAAGTGGGCCCAAGGGCCCGCGGCCTTCGGATCGTCCTTCTCGAGTGGTGGCGAGTCAGGATCGAATTCCATGATCCAGCGCATGGTGGGCGCATAAGGCAGCTTGTCGTCGAGCAGAAACAGGACGCTGCCGCCGTACTTCGTCTGACGCACGCGGTCGTCGGAGCTCAGGACCGGATCCGCCGGCAGCACGTCCGCACTGACATCCCGCAAGGCGCCGTCGGCAGCGAACCGAAAAGCCTTCCGACCCATGCCGTTGTGGCAATCCAACCCCGCCTCACCCTCGTCGCATCGTACGGGCCAGATCAGGTACACGGTGTCTCGGGGGTCCGCTCCCTCGAAGCTGCGGACCATGAACGCGCCGGCCCCCAGCGTGAAGTCAGGACGGCGCCCGAAGCCGGGAGCCGCCAGGTAAAAAGCTTTGCGCAGATCCTCACGGCGCGTGTCACGTTCGAGGTCGAACGCTCGGACAGGGAGGGCCAAGACAGCGTGTGCCACGTGCTCAGGAGCCGGGCCGAAGCAGTGATCGTCGAAATGAAGCCCGAGGAACGAGGTCCCTCCGCCCGCGTCGTGGGGCTTGCAGATCGCCCCCATGGTCCACCCAACCTCGAGGGGCATCCACGGACTTGGCATGATCGCCGAGACCCGAGGAAAGACGGGCTCGGCGTCAAACAGCTTCATGGCCGCGGGACGCACGATGGCCCCACGTGCGTCACCCAGTCCCGGAGCATGCCCTCGCGCGCACCCAATGCTGTAAAATCCGACCAGTGATGCGGCCACAAAGAGACGGGATAAGGAATTCATCCGACGACCTTGTCGCACGTCCGCGAATAAGCGACGTCACCAGCTATGGTTCAGCAGGAACTCGGCCCTGTATGGTTGGCGAATGTTAGGCTTGCTCATTGCCGCGAGCCACCAACATTCCTGCTCTGACTTCGGCAACCGTCGCAGACCCGTCGGACAAATCCGAGTCCGCGCGGCGCAAGCGCCTGTGTTTCTGTACGCCGCGTAACAGGCGTCGTCACGCCACGGCGATGAGCTAGTCCGCTGGACAAGCTCATCGAGGTCTATGGTTCTGCGGGCCTGCGCCGTCACCCGCAGTGAACCGCGGCGGCTTTCCCGGAGCCTGTCCGGTTCGGGTCAGGCGGCCAAGGCTTGGACCAAGGCCTGGACCAAGGCCTGGACCTTGGCTTCGGCAGAAGCGGCGGGTTTCCGTCTCGGCGGAGGCAGCGTGCCGATCGGTTGGAGCGGCCGCCGGTGGTTGAACCAGTCGACCCATTCGAGGGTGGCGTACTCGACCGCCTCGAACGAGCGCTCAAGATCTCACGCCGCAGCGTCCATCGCGCCCTACAGGACGCAGCATCACCGGAATCGCTCGGGCCGTCCCCGCCCCTCGAATGACTGGTCGGGCCGCTCGCGCCCCTCGTGTGACTGTACCATCGGGCTCCAGAAGCCATCCGGCGACCAACTGTGCGGCTGCACGGGAACATGCCCGCCGTCCCAGTTGCGAGGCCTCATGTCGGCGATCAGCCTCGACCCAGTCTCGTAGCGGTACATCTCACGGTGGTCGCCATCGGCGCGGCGTCGCACCGCGCTCAGGTCCGTGGTGATGTCGATGGGAGCCATCTTCCGGGAAGCGCTGCGCGGCGCGCGCTTCGCGGTCACGGGCTTCGCATCGAAATAGTCACGGTAATCCCCGTACGACTCGACCGCCATCGCGCCGACCGTCGATCCGAGAAGTATGGCGGCTGCGAGCAACGTCTTCACTATCCCACACCTTCTGCATGCATGGTGGCGTCTAGCAGATCCGCGTTTACGTCGGCCCGCCGAACTGTGTAGGATTGTAGGCGATCTTCCAGAGGATGCGGTGACGTGCGGCACAGGCCGGATGCCGCTCAGGCCGCACGAAGGCGCGGCTCTCCAGCTCTCACGCGGCTCCTGATTTTGCTCTGCCGCGCATCCCGATCTTCCTGGCGCAGGGCAGCACGGACAACCGCGTGCCGCCGCGGGTGACCGAGGACCATCGCGCGCGGCTGTGCCGAGCCGGCAGCCGGGTCGCGTTCGACCGCGTGCCTGGCGTGGGACATCTGTCGATGGCCAAGGACGCTGCGCCGGCGGCCCTCGACCGGATCGGTGACCGCTCCGCCGGCGTGCGGGCACCGAGCGAGTGCGGCGAGCCTTGACCGCCGGACGGCGCCCTTTAGGGTCGGGTCTCTCCGCTGGGCGAATTCGAGACTGAGGTGGTACCGCCTCAGGATATGCGACCGAGCGAGCCACGTGGCGCGGGAGGCGGGTCCATGACGGACATTCTCATCGTCGGCGCGGGGCCGGTCGGTCTGACCATGGCGGCGGAGCTGGCCCGCTACGGCGTCGGAGTGCGCCTGATCGACCGCGCCCCGCACGCCACGGAGACCTCGAAGGCCCTCGTGGTCTGGTCGCGCACCCTCGAACTCATGGATCGCATGGGTTGCACGCGAGCCTTCCTGGATGCGGGACTGCGCGCTCCCGGTGCCTCGATCCGCAGCGGCGGCAAGGTGCTCGGCAGCCCGCGCCTGGAAGGCGTGGCGAGCGCGTACAACTTCGCCTTGATGATCCCACAATGCGAGACGGAGCGCCTGCTCACCGCGCAGCTGGGCGCCTTCGGCGTCGAGATCGAGCGTCAGGTCGAGCTGGTCGACTTCGCCGAGACGGCCGACGGCATCGACGCGCACGTGCGACACGCCGACGGGCGCGAGGAGACGGTGAGGACGCCGTGGCTGATCGGCTGCGACGGTGCTCACAGCACGGTCCGGCACAAACTCGGCATCCCGTTCTCCGGCTCGGCGCAGGGGGACGACTGGCTGCTCGCCGACGTGCGCCTCGAGGGGCCCGCAGCACCGCCGGCGGACGAGATCGCGACCTACCTGCACCGTGACGGCCCCTTCGTCGTCTTCCCGATCCCGGGCGGTCGGGCGCGCGTCATCGCGACGGTGGGCAAGGCGGATGCGGCGCACCCGCGGCCGGAGCCCACCCTCGACGACGTGCAAGCCCTCGTCGATCAGCGCGCCGGCGGCGGCTTCCGCGTGTCTGACCCGGTCTGGTTGACGCACTTCCGCATCAACGAGCGCAAGGTCGCGGATTACCGGCGCGGGCGCGCCTTTCTCGCCGGCGATGCGGCGCACATCCACAGTCCCGCAGGCGGACAGGGGATGAACACCGGTATGCAGGACGCGGTGAACCTCGCCTGGAAGCTGGCGATGGTGGTGCGCGGTCAAGCGAGCGCGTCCCTGCTCGACAGCTACAGCCCAGAGCGCAGCGCGGTCGGGGAGCTGGTCCTGCGCAACGCGACCCGGCTGACCGACATGGCGACGCTGTCGAACCCGGCGGCGCAGACGGCGCGCAACCTCGCGCTGCGCTTCCTGCTCGGCCTCCATGTCGTCCGCGACCGGATGGCGACGCAGCTGAGCGAGATCGAGATCGCCTATGCCGACAGCCCGCTCTCCCTCGGACACGGCGCCGGGGCGCGTTGGGAGCCTGCTGCCTACGCGGGACCGCCCCCGGGCGCCGGCAGCGAGCCGCGCTTCGTCCTCTATGCGACGGACGCGACGCGTGGGGCTGAACTGATCGAGCGCTTCCCCGGCCTGCTCGAACCGACGCGTCGGTCGCTGCCGAGCTGTTCCGACCTCATCGTTGTCCGACCCGACGGCTATATCGGTCTGGCCGCGAGGGACGGCGCGTGGGAGACCGCCGAGCAGTATCTGCGAGCCCTCGCGTAAGGTCCGAGCACCACCTGCTCCGCGCTCGTCTTCTGACCTCGCCGCATGCCCGACTCCTTCGGTCCTGGCCGATCCTCTCAATCAGCCCGGTCCAGAGCCAGTCGGTCAGGTCACACCGGTCTGTCCGTCACGCCCGCTTCGTCACCGCCGCCCACGCGACGTCCCTGGAATGGTCCACGTCGCGCTCAGAAGCGCAGCTGCATCCGAGCAGTCCCCGCATGCGAGAGGAAGTGATCGCCGACTTGACCCTGATACTCGCCGGTCACCTCGATGCCGCCACCGAGGCTGATCTGAAAGCCCAGCCCCATCTCGCCGAGGCGATCGGGGATCGACGATTCCGTAGCGAACAGGCCGAGAGCGCCGGTCCCCTGGAAGCTCGCCCTGCCGGTGAAATGGTCGTCCGAGAGGAGCGTCACGCCGAGGATACCGTAAGGCCGGATCCAGCGCCCCGCATCGAGGTCGATCCGGCCGCCGATCTCCAGCATCGGGCTGAACGCCACCAGCGTCTTGGCGACCGGTCGCATGTCGAGGTTGAAGCCGAGGGCCCCGGTCTCTGAATAGGCGGGACTGTAGCTGTAGAGCAGATCCAGATCCGCGTAGGGCTTGAGATACCAATCGCCGAACAGGACTTGGTAGCTTGCCCGCAGCCGCCCGCCCGACGAGAGGATCCCGGACTTGCTGCGCGCCGTGGCCGTGGCGCCGCCGAAGTCGATCAGGCGCCTGTTCTCGGCCCAGGAATATCCGAGATTGGCCGATGCCGCGAGCAGCCAGGGGCCGATCTGGTGCTTGAGCGCCGCCGAGACATCGCCGGCATCGCTGGTCGTCCCGGTGATCCGGTCGGGATCGCTCTGGATGGCGCGGGTGTAGGCGCCGGTCAGACCGAAGAACCAGTCAGGGGCGAACTCGGTCTGGAGGCCGGTCTGGTAGCTGAGGGCGGTCTGGCGATAGCCGCCGTCCTCCGCGGTCGCGGAAAGGGTCGTGTGGGCGCTCGTGATCCGCCCCCAGACACACTCGCCCTCACGCAGGAGCGTGCCGGTGCCGCTGAAGGCCGGACAGCTCATGGCCCGCTGAAGACCTTTGCGGGTGTCGAGCGTCCGGTCGGTCAGGCTGTCCTGGTTGGACTCGGGCTTCAACTCGTCGAGGGCGGCGGCGTAGGCCTTCTGGCTGTCGACCGAGAGGAAGCGCCCGTAGAGCGTTCCGAGCTGCCTGGTATTGCCGTCCCAGGCGTCCTGCAGGCCCTGTGCGACGCTGCGCTGGTCCGGCGTGAGCGTGACGCCCGTCGGCTCCGTGAACCGGGCTCTCGGGACCAGGGAGAGGGTGTCGCCCGACGCGACGATCGACCAGGAGATCGGAACCGCGCCGGAATGGAGGCTGCTGCCGACAGCCATGGCGCCGCTCTCCACGACCTGACCGGCCCGGAGGAAGGCGTACCGGCCGGGCAGCAGCCCGTCGATCAGATGCGGCTCGACGAGGCCCTTCAGCGATGCGGTGCCGGTGACGGTGAGGAGATCGGCGCGCAGGGCCCCCTCCGGCGCCAGGGGCGCCACGTCGACGAGCATCCGCCCGTACGCGCTCTGCTCGAAATTGCCGGTCACAGTCGCTCGGGCGACCTTGCCGACGCCGCCGATGTCGAGGGTGGCGCTGTTGTGCAGGCGGCCGTTCGGCCCCAGGGCGATGACGCCTTCGGGTCCGGTGCGCAGGATCGCCGAGGTCCCACCCGTGTTCTGGAAACCGCCGTTGACGAAGGTGACGCCCCCCGCCTGGCCGGCGGCCAGGTCCACGTCGCCGATCACGGTGCCGTAATTGTTGATCTCGCCGGCGGAGAACGCGCCGATGATGGCCCGGCCCGAAGCCGCGCTGACCACGGCGCGCCCGCCGATCACGATCGTAGTGGAGCGCCCGCCGTCGATGCGGATCGCCGCCCCGGTGCCGCTGCCGCCCGTGACGAGGCCGTTCACCTGGAGGCTGATCCTGCCGCCCCGCTCCGGGTCGGGTTCGAGGCTCCCGTCGGTGCGTTGGACGCCGGACTGGACGAAGATCGCGTTCGCGTCGCGGCCCGACGCGATGATCGATCCGGACGACGCGACGGAGATGTCGCCGCCCTTGCCGGTCGCGTTCAGACGGCTCTGACCCGACGCCCCGGCGGCCGGGCCGGTGAGGTCCAGGAGCAGGCCGCCGCCGCCTCCGAGGCTCTGGGCGAGGAGGCCGTGGGACTGGGTGCCCGACGTGCGGATCGCGCTGCCCTCCTCCAGCGTCACCCGGATCGTCCCACCGTTGCCGTCGGACCCGTCGCGCAGGGCGTAGGGCACCGCGTATCCCATCGCCTGGTGCGCGCCGCCGTAGCCACCGCCGCCGCCGATCGACTGCAGCAGCAGCGCCGGCGCCGCGTCGCCGACGGTGGAGACCTGCGCGCCCGCGGTCAGGCTCACCGCGACCGGGCCGCCGCTCCCCGAGGCGCCGCCCGCGCCGCCGATCCCGAACGTGTAGCGGTGGCCGCCCGGGCCGGCCGCCACCGAGGCGAGACCGCCGCCGCCGCCGATGCTCTGCGCCAGGATGCCCACCGCCCCGAAGCCCGTCGTGGCGACCGTGCCGGATTGCACGATCGTCACGCCGCCACCGTCGCCCGCCACGCGCCCGGAGCCGCCGAGCGTCAGGCTGCCGGATCTCTCGGAGACGCCGGCCGGATCCTCCGGTGGGGCGATCCGCTCGATGTCGAGCGCGGCGAGCAGGGCGTCCGCCAGCGCCTGGGCGTCGCTCCTCGTCCCGCCCTTCGTCTCGCTCTTGGTCTGGCTCTGAACCTGGCTCGCGCCCGGCTCCTTGGATGATCTCGTCCCCTCCGCCGCAGCGGCGGGGGTGTCGGCGTCGGGGGTGTCGGCGTCGGCCTCGGCGGAGGGCGCCGAGAAGCTTCCGCCACCGCCGCCGATGCTCTGGGCGACGACGGCATGCGCCTCGGCCCCGGCGGTGGTCACCGAGCCGCGGTTATCGACCTGGACAGATCCGCCCCGGGCGCCGTTCCCTCCCGATCCGCCGACGGTCAGGTTGAGCGTCAGGCCCTTGTTCGCTTGGCTGCCGGCGACCGTGGCGCCGACGCCGTTGCCGCCGCCGCCGCCGATGCTCTGCGCGTAGAGGCCGTAGGCGGCATCGTCCGCGGTGGCGACGGAACCGGTGTTCACGATCTTGGCCGTGCCGCCGATGTTGCCGCTGCCGCCCGTGCCGCCCAGCGTCGCCGTCACGGTCGTCCTGTTGGTCGCCTCCGCGTAGGCGAGGCCGCCCTGGCCGCCGCCGCCGCCGATGCTCTGCGCCAGGATGCCGTGCGCGCCGATCCCCATCGTCCGGACGGTGCCGCCGTTCTCGACCGAGACGGTACTGCCGTTCCCGCCCTGCGCGCCGCTCCCGCCGAGCGACAGGGTGAACGCCACGTCGGGCAGCTTGGTGGCGCCCTTCTTCTGCGCGTCCAGATAGCTCGAGACGCTGCCGCTGTAGGACTTGAGCGCCTTGCCGAAATCCGAGTTCTTGAGCTGATCCGCCAGGCCCTTGTACGTGTCGCTGGACTTGATGTCCTTCAGGAATCGATCGAGATCGTCCTTGTTCTCCTTGTCCTTCGCCCACTCCTGGTAGGCGGCGACACCGATCGTCTTCTTGATCTGCGTCCAGATCGTTCCGACGGTGTCGGGGTCGGAAACGTCACGCGCCGCGACGCTGCCGCCCATGCCGCCGCCGCCGCCGACGCTCTGCGCCACGATCCCGTGCGAGCCGTCGCCGCTGGTCGCGATCGCGCCGGCGGCGGCATTGGTGACGGTCACGTCCCCGCCGCTGCCGCCGCTGCCGCCCTGGCCGCCGAGCGTCAGGCCGACGGTGAGCTTGCCGACGGCCGATCCGGACACGGTGCCGCCGTTGCCGCCGCCGCCGCCGATGCTCTGCGCCTCGATGCCGTGGGCGTTCGACCCCCCGGTCGTGATCGCGCCCCGGTTCGTCACCGTGACCGCGCCGCCGACATTGCCCTTGCCCTTCCCGCCGCCGATCGTCTCCGTCACCGAGAGGGTATCGGCGATCGGAAGCTTTCCGACGAGGCCGTTCAGGGTCTTGTCGAAGGAGAAGCCGGGGGCCGCTAGGCTCGCGGCGTTGCCGCCGTTGCCGCCGCCCCCACCGATGCTCTGCGCGAGGATGCCGACCGCGCCGGCTCCCCCGGTGGTGACGCTGCCGGACTGCGTGACCGTGACCGCGCCGCCGATCCCGGCGACGCCCGCGGTGCCGCCGACGCTCCGCGCCACCGTGACATTCTGCTTGAGGCTCAGGCTGTTGCTCGTCGCGGTCGCGCCCCCGCCATTGCCGCCGCCCCCGCCGATGCTCTGGGCCTGGATGCCGATCGCGCCGTCCCCGGACGTGCGCACCGCGCCGCTATTCGCGGCGGTGACGGTGCCGCCATTGCCGCCGCCGCCGCCCGTCCCGCCCAGCGTGGAGGTGGCGGACACGGCCATCTGGCCCGGCGGAGCGACCGCCAGCGCGTAGGCGGCGGCATCGCCGCCGATCCCGCCGCCGCCGCCGACGCTGAGGACCAGCAGCCCCGCGGCCGCGTCGCCGTAGGTGGTGACCCGGCCGGCATTGATCACGCCCGCCGGGCCGCCATTGCCGCCGTCGCCCCCCGAGCCGCCGATCGCGGTGGAGAAAGCGAAGCTCGGCAGCGACTGCCCGCTCGGCGTGGCCAGGGGCGTCGTGATCGCCGTCGCGCTGGCCAGGCCGCCGACACCGCCGCCGCCGCCGATGCTGAGGACGGCCAGGCCGTCCGCCCCGAGACCGGCGGTGGTCACGGTGCTGCTGCTCTCGATGCGGGCCTCGCCGCCGTTGCCCCCCTTGCCACCGGATCCGCCGATCGCCCACGAGGCGGAGAGCGCCGCGCCCACCGCGATGCTCCTGACGTCGCCGCCGGCGCCGCCGCCGCCGCCGATGCTCTGCACCAGCACGGCCGTCGATCCCGCCCCGCCGGTCTCGATCGCGCCGGCCCGGCCGGTGAAGCGCGCGAGACCGCCATCACCGCCGCCGCCGCCGCTGCCGCCCAGGCCGACCGCGAAGAAGGCCCCGGCCGGGAAGGCGCCGCCACCGCTGCCGCCGCTGCCACCGATGCTCTGCACCAACGCCCCGAAGGCCGAGTCGCCCTCGGTCGTGATCCGACCACCCGCGTTGACGATCTCCGCGGTCCCGCCCGCGCCCCCGGTCCCACCGGCCCCGCCGCGGCCGAACCAGAACGAGATGCCTCCGGCACCGCCGCCGCTCCCGGGCGCCACGTCGAGCGCCGCGAGCGGCAGGGCCGAGAGGGCGCTGCCGCCGCCGATGCTCTGCGCCACGAGGCCGGTCGCCCCGGCGCCGGACGTCGTCACCGTCCCGCTGTTGGTCAGGGTCACCGATCCGCCCGGGGCGGCATCGCCCCCGCCGCCGCCGCCGAACACGCCGCCGCCGCCCTTGCCGCCCGGCCCGCCGACCGATTGCGCGACGAGGCCCAGGGCGTAGTCGCCCGCCGTGACGATCGTGCCGCTCTGGGTCACCGTGACGGTCCCGCCGTCACCGCCCCGGCCACCGGGCCGGCCGCCGGCATCGGGCTGTATCCCGCCGTCGCCGCCGATGCTCTGGACGAGGCCGCCGAGGGCAGAGTCGCCGGAGGTCCGGATGGTCCCGGCCATGTCGAGGCGCGCGGTGCCGCCCGCGCCGCCCGGCGTCACGAAGGGGTTGCTGTAGAAGGTCCCGGACCCGCGGATCGAGCCCGCGCCGCCGATGGACTCGACGATCACCGCGGTCGCCCCGACACCGTCGGTCGTCACCTGCCCGGAGCGTGTCACCGTGAGCGCGGCCGCGCCGCCGGCGCCGCCCCGTCTGGAGGCGGTCTGGTCGGCGTCGGTGCCCCCGCGGCCGGCATCGCCGCCGACCGCACTGACCCGGACCCCCAGGAAGGCCTGCCCCTCGGTCGCGACGCGGGACGACAGGGTCAGGGTCGCCGGCCCGGCATCGCCGCCGGCGCCGACATCCTTCTGGGCGTCGCCGCCGTTCCCACCCCGGGAGAAGACCCAGAACCGCGGGATCGGCCGGAACTGGAGCTGGGAGACGCGGGCGCGCGTCGTGTAGCCGACCTGATCCCCCTCTCCGCTCACATCCTCTCCGAGCGTCACCGCGACGGCACCGCCGCGCCCACCGCTCGCGCCCGGGACGGATGCCAGCCCCACGATCGCGTCGCCGCGCCCGCCCGCTCCCCCCACCGAACCGGTCCGGATCGTCGCGGCGAGGTCGTTGCCGGCGGCCGCGGCATCGACATTGATCAAGGACAGGTCAGGGCCGTCGGCACCGGCCGTCGCGACGACATTCGACGCGATGACGTTGGCTCTACCATCGCGGCCGCTGGTGGCGGTCACCACCTCGGGCCGAGGTCGCTCCGCGGCGCGCGCCGGCAGGTCGAGGACCAGGACCAGGCCGGTGCTGGCCGCGACGACGAGCCGTCCGCCATCGCGGATTTTCCGGTCGCGGCGTGGGACACAGAGCTGACCTGGCCGGTGACCCATCAGGAACGCGTCTCTCTGCGCCGCTGTCTCAAGAAAAAAATCCGGGCCCTCGCGGCTCAGGGCACCCAGCGATCGTCCACACGAAGTTTTGAATGCATTCCTCTCACATGGTTAACAAAACGTTTAGAACGATCTTTCGGGCCGATGATGGTCCTATTTTTCCCAATTCTGGAGCAAATGTGCGGACTGAGATCGATATTTCTGACAGCGACCGAACCCATATTTCTTGGTGAATTCACGATTTTTAGTATCTGAGTCCATGTTTAAATGTCCTCAGATATTCGAGGCCGCGCCTGGAGCGAATTGCACGCGTCGCGGGTGCAGCAATATGGTTGCGGTGGATTTCAGACGGACGGCGTTGCCCACCCCGTCGGGGGACGCGTTTCACACTGCCACAGGCCGGAGACGGAACAGGAATGACGGCTGTCCCTCGACGACCGTCCTGCCGGGTCTCGTCGCCGTAGCCGGCCGTCGGAACCGGCCACGTTCGCCGAGCTGCTCGGTGAGGCGAGGCGCGCCGGCGTGGCAAATAGCGACGCCCTCGATATATTAGGATCCGCTAAATAAGAGACCCTGAGAGCGCCCGGATCCGGACCGATGGACGTCGTCACGCCGAACGAACTGCTGCGCCTTCAGGACAGGGCCGGCGACGCGGCCCGTCTGCTCCGTCTCCTCGCCAACGAGAAGCGCCTGCTCATCCTGTGCCTGCTGGTCGCCCGCGGCGAGATGGACGTGACGAGCCTCGCCGAGGCGGTCGGACTCAGCCAGTCGGCCCTGTCGCAGCACCTCGCCAAGCTGCGGGAGGACGGGCTGGTCGCGTACCGGCGCGAGAGCCAGACGCTCCACTACCGCCTGGAGGATCCCCGGGTCGCCCGCGTGCTGGCGACCCTCAAGGACATCTTCTGCCCCGAACTCGCCTGACCGCGTCAGCCACGCAGGATCTCCACCGCGAGTCCCGATCGGTCCGGCCGGTTGCGCAGCCGCAGGCTCGGCCCGCTGCGGCGTGACGCCATCGCGGCGATGGCGAGAGCGAGCCCGCGGCCCGTCGCGCGCGGCGATCGCGGAGGAAGCCCGCGCGCTCCGGGAAGCCGGCCGGCGCGTCGCTCCGGCGCTCGCAGGCTTGCCGCAGAACATTAGGGTGCGCTAAATAAGAACTGTCTAATGTTCTCGCGCGGGACAGCGTTCTCCGCCGCCGAGCCGGGCCTCGCCTGGACCGGAGCTGTGGGCAGATCGAGATGGATCACTTCACCCCGGTCGGCGCCCTTCTCGGCGGAGCGATGATCGGCGCATCCGCGTCGCTCCTCCTCCTCCTCACCGGGCGCGTCGCCGGCATCAGCGGCATCCTCGGCAGCCTCCTGGTCCCGCCCGCGCGCGGGACCGCTTGGCGGGCCGCCTTCGTGGCGGGCCTCGTCCTGGCGCCGGTCGCTTACAGCGGTCTCGGGGGCGACCTGCCGCCGGTGACGATCGGGGCGTTGTTCCCGCTCCTCGTCGTCGCGGGCCTGCTGGTCGGCTTCGGCGCGCGCCTCGGATCCGGCTGCACCAGCGGCCACGGCGTCTGCGGCATAGGCCGCGGCTCGCCCCGCTCGCTGGCCGCGACCGGCACGTTCATGACCGTCGCGATCCTCACCGTCCTCGTCGCGCGGCGTCTCGTCGGAGCCTGAGCCATGGCCAAGACCGTCTCCGCCCTCGCCGTCGGCCTCCTGTTCGGCCTCGGCCTCCTCGTCTCGGGCATGGCCGACCCGGCCAAGGTCCTGGCCTTCCTCGACGTGACGGGCCGCTGGGACCCGAGCCTCGCCCTCGTCATGGCGGGTGCCGTCGCGGTCTCGGCCGCCGGTTACCGCTTGGCGCTGCGGCGCGGCCGGCCGGTGCTCGCGCCCAGGTTCGATGTCCCGACCCGGCGCGACCTCGACCTGCGTCTCATCGCCGGGGCCGCGATCTTCGGCCTCGGCTGGGGCCTGGTCGGCCTCTGCCCCGGCCCCGCCCTCACCATCCTGACGGTGGCCCCGGCCGAGGCCCTGACCTTCGTGGCGGCGATGGTCGCCGGCATGCTGCTGTTCCGCCTCGTGCCGCCGGTGCGTCCGAAGCCGAAGGCCGTGCCGGGAGCCGGCGCCTGAAGCGCACCGCTCGGGCAAGCGGGTTCGCTGCGTCGGGATCGGACGCTCCCGCCATGTCGTCCGCGTGCCGGCGTCGCCGTGCGCTCGCGGTCCGACAGCCCCAAGGCGACGCTCTGCGGGCGCGGCGGGCACGGCTCGGGTCCGGAATCCGGCATCGCTCCGGTGGTGGCGGCCGCGACGGCGATGCGGCTCCAGCCTTCGGGTCTCGCGCTCCGCGCATCGGGCACGACGGAGCGTCGGCGACGCTGTCAGTCGGTGGGCTGGAGCCGCAGAGCGATGCCCCAGGGATCGCGGACAACGAGCGCGCCGTCGTCCGCGTCGAGGGGCGCGCCGGCCTCGCGCAGACGGTCTCCCGTCGATGCCAGGGTCGGTCGATCGACCAGCAGCAGCACCTCGGCGAGGCCCGTCCGCCCCTCGGATCTGACGGCCGCACCGCGGCTGTTCCAGACGTTGCCGGCCAGCTGATGGTGGTAGCCGCCGGAGCCGAGGAACAGGGCCCCCGGATAGCGGCACATCACGTCGAAGCCGAGCAGGTTCGCGTAGAAGCGCTCCGCCGCTCCGAGGTCGCCCACCTGGAGATGGACGTGCCCGACGCAGGCGGCGGCCGGCATCGCCGACCAGGGACGTGTCGCGGCACCGACGATCCCCGCCTGATCGAGCCGTTCGTTGCGCATCACGACCGAACCGTCCGACGCACGCGGCCACGCCGATGCCGGGCGATCGACGTAGATCTCGATGCCGTTGCCTTCCGGATCGTCGAGGTAGACGGCCTCGCTCACGAGGTGGTCGGCGGCGCCCGTGAGCGCGATGCCGTGCCTCTCCGCGTGCAGGAGCCAGGCACCGAGGTCACTCCGGTCGGGTAGGAGGAACGCCGTGTGGAACAGGCCGGCCTCGCGCGGGTCCCGTGACCGCGCGTTCGGGTCACGGCGCAGGACGAGGCGCGTCGCGTCGCCCGTCCCGAGCTGCGCGGCACTCTCGGTCTCCGAGAGGATGCCGAGCCCGATGATGTCCCGGTAGAACCGCGTGAGCGCGTCGAGGTCGTGCACGGCCAGGGTCACCGCACCGATCCGGTACGGCGCCTCGGCCAGGACGCGGTCCGGCCCGGCCTGGGGCCGGCTCGAAGCGGGTGTCGCCATGGTTCGTCTCCCGATCTCTGTCCGTCCGGCAGGTGGGATCGCCGGCCGGTCCTCAGCGGCTTCTCGTCTCCCGGGCGGCGGGCTCCGGCGCCCCGCGCCAGGATCCGAACAGGCTGAAATGCGGGGTCCCGCCCTCGGACGCGACCGCGACCGTCGCCGTGCGGCCCGCGACCAGGCGGGTCTCGTCGGGAACGTCGTCCAGCTTGATCCGCACCGGGATGCGCTGGGCCAGCCGGACCCAGGCGAAGGTCGGGTTGACGCTGGCCAGCAGGTTCGAGCCCGCCGTGCGCTCGCGGTCCTCGATGCCGCCCGCGAAGCTCTCAACGCGGCCGTTCAGCGTCGACGTCTCGCCCATCAGGCGGACGCTGGCCTTGTCGCCGACATGGATGCGCGGGAGCTTCGTCTCCTCGAAATAGCCCTCGACGCGCAGCGTGTCGCTGTCGATGAGCGCCATCACGCCCCGCCCGGTGGACACGTAGGTGCCGGGACGCAGCTCCATGTTGGTGATGCGCCCGTTGACCGCGGCCTTCACCGCGGAGCGTTCGAGGTTGAGCTTGGCGAGGTCACGGTCGGCCACCGCCTGCCCGTACGCCGCCCTGGCCTCCAGGTCGGTCGCCCGGGCGGCCTCGACCCTCTGCTGGGACGCGGCGGCGTCGCTGAGCTTCTGATAGCGGACGTAGTCGGCGGCGGCCCGCTCGGCGGTCGCCTGCTTGCCCTCGACCACCGCCTCCGCCTGGCGCAGGGCGAGATCGAAGCGCTCGGGATCGATGCGGAACAGCACGTCGCCCCGCTTCACCACCTGGTTGTCCGCCACCAGCACCTCGGTGACGAGGCCGGAGACGTCGGGGGCCACCTGCACCACGTCGGCGCGCACGCGCCCGTCGCGGGTCCACGGCGCCTCCATGTAGTAGTCCCACAGCGCCAGCCCGACGACGATCGCGGCGGCGACCGTCCCGAGGGTGACGAGGAGGCGGAACGAGAGGGCGAGAAGCCGGGGCATGGAGGGATCCGGAAGGTGTGGGCAGGGCGAGACCGGGCGGCCGGACGAGCCCGCCGTTCAGGAGGTGAGAGGGACCGCGACCGAGACGACGAGGCCGAGGAGCACGACGTAGAGGGCGAGGTCGAACAGGGGCCGGTGCCAGACCATGCGGTAGAACCCGGTCCGGGCCAGCACCCGCCGCAGGAGCAGGCTCAGGGCGAAGGCGATCAGCATCCAGGCCGCGAGGCTCGGCACGAACACACCGTACAGGTCGAGTTCACCCGTCATGCCGCGAGCTCCGGATGCGTGGTGGTGGGCAGCGTCGACCGGTAGGGCGGCGCGTCCGGGAACAGGCCGCGCCGGACGCCGACGAGACCCATCAGCGCGGCCCGGCCGGCCGCCCGCCGCGCGTCGCGGGAGACGGCGTCGAGGGCCCCGTCGACGGCCTCGAGCAGGCCGGGGGCGGGCTTTCCCGGCTCGGCCGCGAAGTGCCGCGACAGCGCGACGAGGAGTGCCTCGACCGCCGCCCGGGCCGGCTCCGAGAGCTGCCGCCGGTCGCGCCGCAGTTCCACGACGTTGATGCCGACCCGGACCTCGGCGAGGAGGTCGGCGGTCCATTCCGCGTCGTCGGACGGCAGGGCGGCCAGCCGCGGCGCGATCAGGCCGACCCGGTCGAGCATCAGCGCGGCGAGTTCGAGACCGTTCTGCGCGCCCTGGCGCCCGGCGGCGCGGGCGAGGCTGCGGCGGTTGACGGCCCGCAGGCGCCGCGCCGACCAGCCGGCGCCGACCGAGCGGACGAGGCGCGTGACGATGGCCGCGACCCACATGCCGACGATGACCGCGACGGAGGCGTTGGTGAAGGCCGCGAAGTCCCCCGTGTAGCTGCCCTGGAGGGCGATCATGGCCGAGCCGTTGACCGCCGCGCCCATCGCCAGGGGCGCGGTCCTCGGCTGGGCCATGAACACCCCGCAGGCCAGGAGGGCCGGGGACAGCGCCAGGGCCAGCATCTCGAAGGTGGTGGCCAGCGGCAGGACCGCGAACAGGTAGGCGCCCGCCCCCAGGGCGCCGACGATGGCCGAGTTGGCGAAGCTGACGATGAACGGGGCGGGATCGTCCTGGGCGGCGAAGAAGCAGCAGCCGACCGCGGCCATCATCGGGGCCGCCGAGCCGTGCGGCCATCCGGTCGCGATCCAGATCGCGCAGGTGACCAGGATGGTCAGGAACACGCCCAGGGCCGACAGCAGCGCCATGCCGTGGTCGCGGTGGCGGATCGTGCGCGCCGCCGCGGTGTACCGGAAGGTCAGGTCCTCGGTGACCGGCGTCCCGTCCGCGATGTGCCGCTGCAGGATCCGGGCGTCCTGGCGCAGGTCGATGAAGTCGCGCAGCCGCGCCAGGAGGCTCGCCAGCACGAGGGCGTCCCAGGACGGCCGCTCCCCGAGCCCGGGTTCGAGGGCGTCCGCCTCGGCCTTCAGGCGGTCGGCCTCGGCCTGTTCGGTGGTTCCGGAGGCGAGCCAGCCGGCCATGGCGTCGAGGAGGGTGCGCAGGCGCTGCGGCAGCGCGCTCGCCCGCTCCAGCGTCTCGATGCGGTCCGAGACCGCCGAGGCGATGGGCAGGAACATGAGCATGTGCTGGCGCAGGGTCGCCATGGCATCCGCCGAGCGTTCCGCGCCGGTCATGTCGTAGCGCAGCGGCGTCGCCAGGGCATCGAACGCGACCGCGTCCGAGGCCAGCTTCAGCCGGGTGGCCTGCGTGTCCGTCGTCGCGCGGGTGCGGCCGAGGACGTCGATGACCCAGCCCCGCGCGTCGCGCAGCCAGAGGTCGAGCCGGCCGGAGATCACTGGCGCCACCGATTGCGGCAGCACGATCGTGTTCACGAGGCTGGCGCAGAGGATGCCGAGGGTGATCTCCTCGGCCCGGGCCACCGCGACATCGAACATCGTCCCGGGATCGCCCACGGCCGGGAAGCCGATCAGCGCCGCCGTGTAGCCGCCGAGCATCATCAGGTAGCTGCGCGGGGTCCGGTCGAGGAGGGAGAAGTACAGGCACGTCGCGACCCAGGTCGCGATGGCGAGCGTCAGGAATTCCGGCGCGTTCACGAGGTTCGGCACGAGGGCGACCGTGACCACGGCCCCGAGCAGGGTGCCGAGCACCCGGTAGAGCGCCTTGGAGCGGGTGGCGCCGGCCAGCACCTGGCTGGTGATGTAGACGGTGCCGAGCGCCCAGTAGGGGTTCGGCAGATCGATCCAGAACGCCAGGAACAGGGCCAGCATGCCGGCACCGAAGGTCTTGAGCGCGAAGGCCCAGTCGCGCCAGCCGGGGAGCGTCATTCCGCGGCCTCGCCGCGACGCGCCCCGGCCTCCGCCCCGTCGAGCCCGGCCTCGCCGCGGAGATGATCCTGCAGGGCCTGGAACACCCGCAGGCCGGCCTCCAGGTCCGCGGCGCTCACGGTCGCGAACACCGTCTCCCTGAGGCGCTCGAGATCCGCCTCGATCCGCGCGACGACCGCCTGTCCCGCGGGCGTCAGGGTCAGCACCTTCGCGCGGCGGTCGGTGGGGTCCTCCCGGCGCGCGACGAGGTCCGCCTTCTCCAGTTGATCCAAGAGCCGCACCAGCGACGGCCCCTCGATGCCGATCGCGTCCGCCAGGGTGGTCTGGCGCGGCTCGCCGCCCATGCGGGCGATCAGCACCAGCGGCAGGGCCTTGGCCTCCGAGATGCCGTGGGCCTCGGTCGCCGCGTTGGCCAGGCGCCGCCACTGCCGTCCGGAGAGCAGCAGCGTGTGGGTGTAGGCCAGACGGAGCTGCCGCAGGGTCTTGGCTGCCATCTCAAGCCTCCCGGCGGATCGTGGTGACGCGCATCGGGCGGCCCCGCACCGATATTGATAGTAACCTATCGATTGGCGCGGCGCCGTTCAAGGGCGCGCGCCGGCGGGCCACAACGCGCGGTGGTCCATCCCGCGGATCTTCGAGGCCGGAAGCCCGGTCCGCGAGGAACGCGACGCCGGCCTCGGCGATGCGTCCCTCGCGGCCGATGAGCCGACGCCGGCGCCGTCTCCCGCCTGGGACGCCCCGGCAACGCGGCGTGTGCGGCCGGGGGGCTCCCCCCTTCCCGCCCATGCGGCGGGCCAGGCGTCCGGGCGTCCGTGACCTTCGTCACGGTCGCGGAGCGGCGCACAGGGCATGTCAGTCTCCGCAGGCCAGGAGGATCAGATGACGGCTCCGTTCTCCCTCATCAGGCGATGGCTCGACTGCCGTCGCGCGCGGAGCGAACTCGCGTCGTTCAGCGAGCGCGACCTCGCGGATCTCGATCTCGTCGGCTGTGACGTGAAGCGCATCGCCTCGGCGCGGTCCGTGCGGAGAGGCGGGGCCTGAGGATCCCGGCGCCGTCAGCGCGGCGACCTGCGCCGGTCGCGTGTCAGGCGGTCGACGGCGAACTCCGCGGCGATGCCGATGACGGCACCCGCCAGCACGTCGGCGGGGAAGTGCGCCCCGCGGAGAACCTGCGCCGTGACGACGCCGGCCGCGGCGGCGTAGGACGGTCCCCTGATCTCCGGATAGGCGCGCGCGGCGGCGCGCGCGACGGCGGTGCTCAGGGCGGAATGACCCGAGGGGAAGGATTGCCACGGACCGATGCCCGTTCCCGGCCATCCCCGCACGTAGACCCCCTCGTCCATCAGGACGTTCGGCCGCGTCCGATGCACCGCCCGCTTCAAGCTCGTCTTGACGACACCGGCCAGGAGACCGGCTTGCAGCATGTGCCGCCCCGCTTCCGCCATCCGGCGATCGCGCACCATGAGCCCCAGGACGAGGGTGCCGGCAGACAGCGAGAGCAGGGACTGCCAGCTCCCGATCTCGCTCGCCGTCCCCACCGTTCGAACGACGGGGTGGTCTTTCGCGCGTGCCAGCCCGACGCCGAGGGCGACGTCGGCCGCCTCGAACCGGTTGGCGGTGTCGCGTGCTCTGACGTCGGACGGTCTGTTCGGGGATCGCGCAAGCATGGCCATAAACGCGCCCGACGGGCGTTCGTTCGATGCGGCCCCCGCGAACGGCACCCGCCACCGCACCCGCGCCCGATCAGGGACGCGCGCCGCGTCGGCGAACTCACGGTCCGGACGGGAGAGGCCGTGATCGCCTGAACTCGGGCCCGGCGGATGGAGAGGATCGGCCAGGATCTGAGCCAGGATCTCAGTCAGGACCGGCGGAATCGGACATGCGGCTCGGCCCCGAATACCCGTCAGGCCGGCCCGGAGTTGACGGAATCGGACAGATTGGACAGGTTCCAGTGACTAACCTGTGTTACAGTCAGGGCGACGATGTCCACTGATCTCCCCCAGGGTAGAGTCACGTTCCGCGGCCGCGGTCTGGCCTTCGCGCACGGCGCCAAGCTGGTGCTGAAGGTCTGCCCGCTGTGCTCGCAGTGGAACGCGCCCCGGGCTGCCGACCTCGGGCAGTGCGGCTGGTGCGCCTACACCCCGTCCTGTCGCGACGTCGAACCCGCGCCGAGCCGCCACGACACCGACGTCACCTCGTGAGACCGCGGAGGCTCGGACCGGCGCGCGACGCCGCGCATCGCGACGGTGCGGGCGCGGCGATCCGCACCGATGCCGGCATGCCCCGCGCCGTTCAGCTGTACTGAAGCTCGGCCCGCGCGCGGGAGAGCTTGCGCAGGATACGGCGGATGTGCTCGCGGAGCATGAGGGTCTCGTCCGTCGGGTTCTCTTCCGAAGCCATCGCCGACACATCCAAGACACTTACGGCCCGGTAGCGCATCCGCTCCTCCGCACGACATCACGACGTGTCCTAGCAGCTACTTTCAATTAACGCATCCATCATTTGATCGATTCCGCGCCTCTGCAGCGCGCAAGTTTACGTAGATTTCTCAATCGATGCCCTGATCGGGCCGCGCAATAGAGTTTCCACGTCCCTCGCTTCACCGATCTGGCTTGCGCACGAAATAATCCCGGCCCCGATCAGCTTCGGCCGCTCGGTCTCGTGGCAGACGGTGGCCGGCTCGACACAGACCGCGCGCGGGTTCGAAGGACTTCCCTGCCCCGCCGGCCGGGCGGCGCTCGGGATGCCGCGGACAGGGGGCGCTCTGGTCGAGCCGCGATGCCTTGAACGATGTGCCGAGATCCTGAGCGCGGCCGGATCGGCATCGGCTTTCCTGCGCTTTGACCGCCCCGGAAGGAACTGATCTTCCGCTCTGCTACGACGCGCCGCCGCCGGGGCGCGGCCGGCGCGACGGACACCCCACCCCGGCGCCGGTCGTCCCGGACCTGCGCGTCCGCGCGGCCGCAGCGTTCGGCCGAGCGACCGTGATCGGGAGGTGCGCGCGTCCGGCGTCGCCCGCGCTAGGAATCCGCGGTCCGGCGCCCGATCTCGCTGTCGAGATACACGGACCAGTCCGACAAGGTCGTGAGCTGCGAGCCGAACATCTTGCTGACCTGGTAGTAGCCCAGGGCGCGATAGCTCTCGAACTGGCTCTCCGAGAACCACTGGTTGGCCGTGCTCTCGTGCGGGAAGGCCGGGCTGGTGGCGCCGTAGGCGCGGACTTCGGCGGGGATGTCGTCGAGGAAGCTCGGCTTGATGTAGATCAGCGAGGCCGCGTCGCGGGCCCCCGGATACGCGATCGTACCCCGCGCGTAGCCCAGCGCACCGGCACGCTTGCCCTCGCGCTCGATCGTCGCGCGGGGGAGAATGCGCATCTCGCCCATCTGGACCTTCGCCAGCCCGTCCACCTCGGCCTTCCGGATCACGTTGCCGAGGTCGAAGAACGTGCAGCGTTCGTCCTGGCCCGCGTCGATCACCACGATCCGCGCGCAGCGCCGCCGCAGCATCTCGTAGACGCCGAGATTGTCGAAATGGCCGCCATCCGAGAGGTAGATCGCCTGCCGGACATCGGTGCTGCGGCCGCCGAGCTCGCTCAGGAGCGCGAGCACGGAGTTCCTCGGCTTCGCGAGCTTGAGGTCGTCCCGGCGCGCCACCGCGGGGTTGGGCAGCCAGGCGCCGAGCCGGACGTTGAACAGGGTCATCAGGAACGCGATCAGGCGCGACGAGTGATAGCCCCAGTTCGGGCTGACCGCCGCCCCGGAGATCGTCAGCAGACCGCCCAGCAGCGGCCCTCGGCCCGCGCTGACACGGTCGCCCGGGGTCTCCATCCCGGCATATTGCGACGTGCGGATGTAGGCCCCGCGCGGGCCGACGGTGCCGGGCCGGTCGCGCGCCCTGTCGGCGCGGTCGAGGATCGCCGAGCCGCAGGCGAAGGGTGTCGCGGTGAACGAGGCGGCCTTCCGCTCCGCCCACTCGGTGTGGAGGAGATCCGTCAGATTGAGCGTCATGTTGACGACGGGCAGCAGCCGCTTCTCGGTCCCGAGATCGGCGATGCGCGGGCTGTCCTCCTCGTCGAAGTCCGTGAACGGATCGGCGTCGCGCCGCGTCCGCGCCGAGCCGAGGAAGCCCCGGGTCAGGCGGTTGCGGTAGACGCCGTGCATGGAGAAGCGGTTGACGTTGACGCGGCCGAACAGCCAGACGGCCCCGGCCAGGATTGCCGCCACCGCGACGTCCAGGATCACGATCATGCCGTAGGGGTTGATGCCGCAGACGGAGCCGGCATCCGCGCCGGTGTCCGCGCCGCCGAGCGCCCGGCGCGGCAGCAGGCAGTTGCCCCACCAATCGTGCGCCTGGCCGAGGAAGCGGCCGAGGCACCAGCCCATCAGGGCGAACAGGCTGATCCCGAAGACCGCCGCCATCGCGCTGAGGCCGATCATCACGAGGTCGTCCATGCGTCCCTTGGCGGCCAGGGACTGCGCGCGGACGAAGACCTGCTTGCCCAGGAAGGCGGCGGCCGGGCCGGTGGCGAGGGCGCCGAGCGCGCCGAACAGGGCGGGGATCTGCGCGTCCTGGCGGCCGAGGGCGTCGGCGGACAGGACGAGGCAGCACAGGCACAGGCCTGTCCAGCCCATCGCGGCCAGCAGGAATTGGCCGTCGACCCGCGCGACCCACTCGCGGTCGAGGTCGGCGCACTCGGCGCTCTTCCGGAACCCGATGAAGATGACGCTCTGGAGAAGGTGGATGACGATCAGCGCCGGCGGGGCCGCGACCGTCAGGATCTGAGAGACCTCGGCCTTCGCGGCGTCGAAGCCGGCAGCGGAGCCACCGACCAGCCAGCCGATGGACGCGTCGGCGCAGACGCAGATCAGCCCGGCCGAGACGAGGCTGCTGGCGAGCCAGGGACCGAGATTCCGCTCGTACAGCCAGAGGCCCGGATGGCCCTTCGAGGTCTGCCAGATCAGGCCGCTGAGATAGGCCGCGACCTGCACGGCGAAGTAGGCGAGGCCCAGGCGGCACAGGGAGAGGCCCGAGACCGGCAGCGGCTGCTCGAACAGCGCGCGGAGCGTGAACGGCAGCGCGAGGGCCCAGACGCAGGTCGGCGCGATGATGCAGGCCGCGATCCGCGCCGGGGAGGCGTACGCCGTGACGCCGCCTATCCGCGGCCGATGGCTCGGCAGGAGGGTGCAGGCGCTGAACGTCGCGACGAACAGCGCCGCGCTGCCGAGCACCAGGGGCAGCCACAGCGTGCTGCCGCTCGCAGCCTCGAGCGCCGTCCGGTAGGCGAGCAGCGCGAGGGGGACGAACAGCAGCAGCGGGAAGATGATCAACCAGTTGAGGATCGTGTTCCGGATGTAGAGAACGATGCCGGCCCAGGTGTCGCGCGACAGGATCCCGACTTCCGGGGTCAGGTAGTTCGTGTAGCGCCGCAGCTTGGCGAAGATCTCGTTGCCCGAGCCGCCGAGCTGGCGCTCGGCCTCGGCGATGCTGCCGCACTGACGGATGAACGTCTGCAACCAGCCGCCGGCGAAACCGCCCCCCGATACCGTCGACAGGTAGTGGAACTCGCCGAGCATTCGCCGGCTGGCCAGGGCCTGCAGGGCGCCGAGGCAGAAGGTGGCGCTGCGGATCCCGCCGCCGGACAGGCACAGGGCGGCGAGCCGGGCCTGGTCGGCCCGCGCCTGCCAGGGCGCGCGATCGCCGGGCTCCGGCGGCCCGCAGAAATGATCCATCTCCTCCGCGAGCGCCTGCTCAGTGTCGAGGAACCACGCGTCCCGGCCCGTCGTCAGGGCGGGCAGATGGTGGGGAGAGGCATCCGCCTGGATGTCCGCGACACTGGCGCTCATCGCTCCTCCTATCGCCCGCTATCGCCCGCGCGGTGCCGGACCGTGCCGGACTGTGCGGTTCGGCCGCCGGTGCACGACAGCGACGGCGCCCCGGCCGTCCTGATCGGTGACCTCTCGAACATCTCCCCGCCCGATGTCGAAACAAGTGACGATAAAATTTTACGGAATCAGTAACCGCTATATAAACGATATCGAGAATAACGAACGGGAGAACAGGTTACCCGAATCAGCATTGCGGACGAGCAGGGGCGCCGCACGACCGAAGCCCGAAACTACCGGCGCGCCGACCCTCACAGAAAAACTGTATTCGAACATCATCCATTCGAATGACGCGCGCATGGGGATCGGCGTTTATTGAAATCGGCGAGACGCTTCGCGAAGGCAGGGTTCCCGCCATGTCCCAGGTGCGATCGTGACCCGCTCCCAGGCCGCCCGCCAGACCGCCCGCCACGCCGCCCGCCACGCCGCCCGCGTCGTCGCGCTCACCGCGGCGATCCTGCTCCCGGCGCAGGCCGGATCGCGCGCCGCCGACCGAGGACCGACAGACGGGCCGGCAGACGGGCCGAGCGACAGGCCGGACGGCACCCCGCACTTTCTCGAACAATCCTGGACGCCGCAGGAGCGCGCGTGGTTCTACCGGGCGAGCCAGGGCTCGCAGATCATGCCGTATGCCTGGTTCATGTCCCTGGAGCGCCCGGACGACGACACGCTCTTCGTCGCGGACGGGCTCGCGCGCTTCGGCTACCTGCCGAACCCGTACGACGGGACGCGCGGATCGGACCGCAGCGGGCTCCCCATCGGGTTCGTGAAGGACGTCGACGATCGCGGCGAGTGGATCGGCATGACCTGCGCCGCCTGCCACGTGAACCGGGTCGACCTGCGCGGTCGGTCGATCCTGATCGATGGCGGCCCGGCCGATGCCGACATGTTCGCCTTCATCGAGGAACTCGGCCGCGCCCTCGCGCGGACACGCGACGACCCGGCGCGCTTCGAGCGCTTCGCCCGCCGCGTCATCCCGGCGGAACTGTCGACGCCGGGGACGGGCCCGTCCGAGCCCGACCGCCGCCGCCTGCGCGCCAGCCTGACGCGGCTGGCCGAGGACTTCTCCCGTTACGTCGCGTCGAGCCGGACCGCGGTGCCCTGGGGGCCGGCACGCCTCGACGCGTTCGGCATGATCTTCAACCGGGCGACGGGCATCGATCTGCGCGACCCGCACAACATCGCCCCGCCCGACGCGCCCGTCAGCTACCCGTTCCTGTGGGATACGTCGTGGCACGACCGGGTACAGTGGAACGGCTCCGCCGCGAACGGGCTCGCCGTCGAGCGCCTGGGCCGGAATGTCGGCGAGGTGCTGGGGGTCTTCGCCCGCACCGACATCCGGGAGCCGACCCTGCCGCCGCTCTGGTTCGAGACCTCGGCGGACCGGGTCAACCTCCTGCGGATCGAGAACCAGCTGGGCGCCCTCACGGCGCCGGCCTGGCCCGACCGGATCGCGCCGCGCACCGAGGCGCAGGCCCGGGACGCCGCGGCCGGCAAGGTCCACTACGACCGGTACTGCCTGTCCTGCCACGCGATCGCCCCGACCGGCGCGAACCGCACGCTGACCGTGACCCTGACGCCGTTGGCGGAGATCGGGACCGACCCGAAGATGGCGACGAACGCCGTGTCCCGGCGCGCGCGGACCGGGATCCTCGAAGGGATCCGAATGCCGTTCCTGGCGACGACGCCGCCGCTGGCCGCCGAGACGAGCAGCCTCGAACTCGTGGCCACGCTCGTCGCCGGCGCGATCCTGGCGCCCCTCGACCGCGCACCGGACCCGGCGGGCGTCGGGGCGGACCAGGCCGTCATCCTCGACCGGCTGCTCAAGCGCGGCACCGCCGCCCTCGAGGCCCGCAACGCGATGCTCGACGACGTCTCGACCGCCGGCGGCAAGGGCCTCGTCGCCACGTTCGTCGGCTCGCGGAGAGACCGCGACCTCATGGTCTACAAGGCACGGCCGCTCAACGGCATCTGGGCGACGGGCCCGTACCTGCACAACGGCTCGGTGCCGAACCTGTACGAACTCCTGCTGCCGTCCAGCCGGCGATCCAGGACGTTCCGGGTCGGCAGCCGGGAGCTGGACGAGGACCGGATCGGGTTCCGGTCCGATGTCGGGCCGTTCCTGTTCGACACCGCGCTGCCGGGCAATGCCAATACCGGCCACGAGGGGCCGGCCTACGGGACCGAGCAGCTCGACGACGCGCAGCGCCGGCAGCTCCTGGAGTATCTGCGAACCCTGTAGGCGCGCTCCGCGGTTTCGATTTCTATCTTATCAGTATTGATTTGTCGTTCGATTGCATCCGTAATGGAACAACCGATTTCGGCACCTGTCGGTCCGACCGGATGGCTGGAGATCTGACAACACTCAAGACTCGCACTCAGCGCGGAGCGTGGCCATGCAGGATCTCGAGGCGTATTCGGTTCTGGTGGGGTCGATCTACGACCGCGTCGGCCAGCCGGAGGAGTGGTCGGCGCTCCTGGAGGATCTGACCGATTTCGTCGGCGGCCGGGTCGGCCAGCTCGCCGTGTTCAGCCTCGACGGGAACCGCAAGCCGCTCTGGGCGGTGTCCGGCTTCGAGCGGTCGCGGTACCGCGAGTTCCTCTACCGGCACGCCACCGAGGATCCGCGCCTCCCCTACATCCTGTCGAACCAGGGCAAGGTCATCCGCGCCGAGGAGGGGGTCGACGCGGTGCAGTTCCGCGAGTCCGCCCTGTTCAAGGAGGTCGTGCAGCCCTTCGAGATCGAGCACAGCCTCGTCACCTACTTCGCCAAGGAAGCCGACGTCATGGCGACGCTCGCGGCGATGCGGGGCGAGGAGGGCGGCCCGTTCCGGTCCGACGAGGTCCGGCGCCTGGCGATGCTCGTCCCGCACCTGCGCCGGGCCTTCGAGCTGTACGCGCTGATGCGGCAGGCCTCCGAGCGCACGTCCGATCTCGCCTCCGCCCTGGACCTGCTCGACGCCGCCGTGATCCTCACGGATTCCGACCTGCGCGTCGCGCACGCCAACCGCGCCGCCGAGGCGCTGGCGCGGTCCCGGACCGGCCTGTCCTTCGTGAAGGGCAGCCTCGTCCTCAAGGACAGCCAGACCGGGCGGCGGATCGCCCGCGCGGCCGGCGAGGCGCTCGCGGCCGCGAGCGGCGACGTCGCGATCACGCAGGCCGACCACATCACCGTGACCTGCGGCGAGAGCGGCATGCCCTACCGGGTGTCGCTGCACCCGCTGTCGAAGCGCCCGGCCGGCACCGGGTCGAAGGTGCGGGCCGAGCTGGCGATCGTGATCCGGACCGGGACCCCGAAGGTCCAGGGGAGCAACGCCGCGCGGCTGCAGAAGCTGTTCGGGCTGACCGTCGCCGAGTCGATCCTCGCCAACGCGGTCGCTTCGGGACGGTCCCTCGACGACCACGCCCAGGACCGCGGCATCGCGATCTCGACCGCCCGCACCCAGCTGCGCGCCCTGTTCGCCAAGACCGAGACGCACCGGCAGGGCGAGCTCGTGGCGCGCCTGCGCGAGGGGCTGGACGTCTCGCTCAACTGATCACCGGGCGTCGGGCCGGACGGCCCGCGCCGCTCCGCGAACGCCACAGGAGGTCGTGCATGCGCGCCGCCGCTCCCGAGACGCCCTGCCTCGCCTTCCTGGAGGCCCTGCCGGTGGCGGAGCGCTGGCAGCGCGCCCGGGACTGGATCGCCCGCGCGCCCCGGCCCTTCTTCGCGCAGCTGCGCGCGCGACGGACCGCCCTGGATTGCGGCGCGGCCATCCTCGTCGCCGGCCGCGCCGAGGTCGAGGAGATCCTGTCCCTGCCGCAGGTCTTCTCCGTCGCGCTCTACAAGCCCAAGATGGGCGAGTTCATGCTGGCGCTCGACGGCACGGAGGTGAATTACCGCGACAAGGCGGTCATGCGGGCCGTGCTGTCCTGGCGCGACCTCCCGGCGATCCGCGCTCTGGCGGGCGCCGAGACCGACGCGGCCCTCGACGCGGGCCTCGACGCGGGCCTCGACCAGGGCGGCGGATCCATCGACGTCGTGGCGTCGATCTCGCGCCGCGTCCCGCTGCGGATCGTGCAGCGCTTCTTCGGGTTCGCGGCGCCCGATGCCGACCTGCTGCGCTGGTCGTACGCGAACCAGTTCGACCAGTTCAACAACCTCCCCTTCGACGAGCGCCCGGACGCCGACGCGATCCACGCGGCGGCGGATCTGGCGCGCCAGGAGATGCGGGCGGCCTTCGCCAGGATCATCCCGGCGCGCGTCGCGGCGATCGAGGCCGGTGCCGACCTGCCCGACGACGTCCTCACCCGGCTGCTCCGGCTGCACCTGCCGGCGGCGACCGGCTTCGGCATGGACCGCGTCGTCATCAACGTCGGCGGCCTGCTGATCGGGGCCATCGAGACCACGTCGGAGGCGGTGGTGCACGCTCTCGCGGAGCTCCTCGGCCGGCCGCAGGTCCTCGCGGCGGCCCGCGCGGCCGCCCGGACCGGACCCGCCGCCTTCGACGGCTACGTGTGGGAGGCGCTGCGCTTCGCGCCGATCGTCGCCTTCATGTTCCGCCAGGCGGAGACCGACCACGTGCTCGGCCGGGGCAGCCCGGCCGAGAGCCGGATCGCCAAGGGCCGGGTCGTCCTGCCCCTCAGCCTGTCGGCGATGTTCGACGCGACCGGCGTGCCCGACCCGGACCGCTTCGACCCGGCCCGCCCGGAGCAGACCTATCTCCATTTCGGCCGGGGCCATCACGAGTGCCTCGGCCGCTACGTGGCGGGCGCGATGGTCCCGGAGATCGTTCGCCGCATCCTCCTGCGCGACGCCGTGCGGGCCGAGGGCGCGGTTGAGGACGGGGGCACGCCGTTCCCGACCGCGTTCCGGATCTCCTGCGCCGGCCGGCCGGCGGGGGCCGCCGGGCTCGGTTAGCCCGGCGCGCGCGGGACGTCGCCGACACCGCGCCCGGTCCCTCCGTCGCGAGCCCGGGCGGCGCGCGACCGCGCGCGCCCGGATCCGGGGCGTCGCCCGGAGGCCCGCCCGATCGGCGCCCGGCGGCGCGCAGGTGCCGGCCGTCCCATCAAGGCTTCGTCACCGCAGAGCCCGGAGCATCGACATGGCATCCTTCCAGGATTTTCAGGACGGCTACGAGCGGACCTGGGCGTCGCTCCAGATCCGGCCGGAGAAGCTCGCGACCGTGCGCAAGCTCGCGCAGCAGCTCGCCGCCGGCAAGCCGCGCTACCAGGAGATCGAGGCGCGCACCGGCGTGCCCTGGTGGTTCATCGGGCTCTGCCACTACCGGGAATCGACCTTCGATTTCGACACGTATCTCGGCAACGGACAGAAGCTCGGACGGCGCACCACGATCGTCCCGAAGGGGCGCGGGCCGTTCACGGGGCCGCAGGCCTTCGTCGAAGGGGCGGTCGACGCGCTGCGCCTCCAGGGCCTGGTCGGGCTCGGCGACTGGAGCGTCGCGCGGGCCCTCTACCGGCTCGAGGGCTTCAACGGCTACGGCTACCACGGCCGGGGCGTGAACTCGCCGTATCTCTGGGGCGGATCGACGGCCTACGGGCCGCCGGGCGCGCGCGGCGGCAAGTTCGTGCGCGACCACGTGTTCGACCCGAACGTGGTCGACACGCAGATCGGCACCGCGGTGATCCTGCGGAGCCTCATCGACCTCGACGCGACGGTCGCGCTCGCGGCGCCGCGCGCCGTCGAGGCGGCCGTGTCCCGCGAGCCCGACGACGAACTCGCCGACAGCACGCTCTGGGTCCAGCAATCGCTCAATCGCCTCGGCGCGACACCGCCCCTCGTCGAGGACGGCCGGAACGGGCCGCGGACCATGACGGCCGTCGCGACGTTCCAGGCGCGGTGCGGTCTGGACGATACCGGCCTCGCGGACGCGCGCACGATCGCCGCCATCCAGGAGGCGCTGCGGCCGGCGGCGCCGGACCACGCGGTGCTGACGCGGATCCAGGACCTGGAGCGACAGCTCGCCGCGAGGGCGGTCACCCCGATGCAGCCCGCCCCGATGCAACCTGCCTCGATGCCCCCGGTGGTGATCGCGCCGGCCGCGCCGCCCGCCGACGTCGCGGCGCGGCTCGACGAGTTCCTCCAGGCCCTGCGCCGACAGATCGACGGTGCGCGCCTCCCGACCGCCCCGATCTTGCCCGGCCCGCCCGCGGCGCGTCCCGACGGCGCGGTCCTCGGGCCGGTCAACGGCGCGCTCGGGCAGACGATCGGGCAGCTGCTCTCCGGCAAGAAGTCGGCGATCGGCATCATCGGCGCCGTCGCCACGCAGATCCTGTCCCAGGTGCCGCTCAACACCGGTCTCGGGCAGGTGCTCGCACAGCTCACGCCCGCCTTCGGGCTGAGCCCCTACACGATGCCGATCTTCATCGGGCTGACGGCGTGGGGCGCGCTCGGGAAGTTCGAGAAGTGGAACGCACGCGCGGGGCAGGCGACCCCGTAGCGCGCGGCGGTTCTCCGGGACGGGCGGCGCTCACGACGCGCCGCGCCCGCTCACTCGGCGAGCACGAAGGCGAGGCCGAGGATCGCCACCAGCAGAGCCCCGCCCGCGAGCTCCTCGCGCGGCTCCTCTGCGAAACGCGCGGACCGGCTCGCGCTGGCGATCCCAGCTGCGGCGAGCCCGATGATCAGGAAGCCGAGGCCGAGCAGATCGGTCGTCTGAACGGACGGTAGCATCGGTGGTCCTCCGTCAGAGGTGCCTCTCACCCCTCTGGCCAAACCCAGTGCGCCTCGACATGGGCGATCAGCCCGAGCGCGTGATCGCGGACGAGGATCGCGGCCCGATCCGCGTCGCGTGCCTGCAAGGCGGCGATGATGGCAGCATGCTCGCGCATCGAGTCCTCGAGCCTCCCGGCCCGATGGAGGAAGGCCGACCGGATCGCCCGCATGTGGATGAACAGGTTGGTCGTCATCTCGACCATCAACCCGCAGCCGCCGAGACGGATGATCGTCCGATGGAAGTCGAGGTTGGCCTCGTCGTAGGCCTTCAGATGGTCGGGCAGAGTCGCGATATCGAACGCCTCGAAGGCCCTGCCGAGCGCGCGGAGATCGGCATCCTCGGCGTTCCGTGCGGCGGCATGGGCCGCCATGCCTTCGAGCGCGGCCCAGACGGTGATCATCTCGACGATCTCGCGCTTGTTCTTGCGCGTTACGAAGAGGCCGCGGCGCGGCACCGTGGACACGAAGCCCTCCCGCTCCAGGAGCGTCAGGGCTTCCCGGACCGGCGTGCGGCTGATGCCGAGATCCTGCGCGATCTGGTGTTCGTGCAGCCGGATCTGCGCCGATCCGGCGTAGAGATCCATCGCCAGGATCGATTGCTTGATGCTGTCGTAGGCCTGTTCACGCAGACTCAGGGTCTGTCCGATCGAGGCTAGACCCAGAGAGGTCTCGGAAGGCTGCAGCACAGTCGAACTCCGGGAACGCGAGAATGGATTCTGGCCTCAGGTCCTGGAATGGCGCCGAGCGCGGCCGGGCTATCGCGTGAGAGCGAGGCGCCAGGACAGCCGCCCCTCGCCCGATCGTCGATGCGCGCCCGAACATGCGCGATCGTCCGCGGCGCCCTGCGTCTCGACGAGACGGTCTCCGTGCGGGCCAGCTGCCCGGTGCTGGCCGACCCGACTCCGGAATTCCGGAGCCGGGTCGGGGAGGCTTCGCCCCGGCCGCGGAGCGGCCGGGGCCGTCGCTCAGGCGTGGGCCAGCTTCATCGCCGGAGCCGCCGCGTCGTTGTTCGCCGCGTGGTGCTGCTTGAGCATCGGCCGCAGGACCGCGATCGCCAGGACGGCGGCGATCAGGTCCATGGTCGCCACCGTGTAGAGGACGGTCGCCCAGGTGCCGGTCGCCTGCATGATCAGGTTGCCCACCGGCACGAACAGCGCGGCGAAGCCCTTGGCGCAGTAGAGCACGCCGTAGATCTTGCCGATATGCTTCGAGCCGAAGGTGTCGGCGGCGGTGGCGCTGAACAGCGAGTAGACCTCGCCCCAGGCCAGGAACACCACACCGGACAGGATCACGAAGGCCCACGGGTTGGAGCCGAAGTAGCCCAGCGCCACGATGCCGATACCCTCCATCGCGAACGCGATGAACATCGTCTTCTCACGGCCGATCCGGTCCGAGACGAACCCGAAGAGGGGGCGCGAGATGCCGTTCATGATCCGGTCGAGCATCAGCGCGAAGGGCAGCGCGGCCATGGCGAAGAAGTACAGGTTGACCTGGAAGTTCTTCACCCCGAGATCCTGCGCGATCACGCCGAGCTGGGCCACGGCCATCAGGCCGCCCGTCACCGTGCAGGTGAACATCAGCAGCATCACGTAGAACACGGGGGTGCGCAGCGCCTCGCCCAGGGTGTAGTCGCGCCGCGACTGCAGGACCTTGGTGGAGAACGGCACCTGATCCTTGCGCGGGGCGCGCATGGCGATGGCGGCGGCGATGATGATGGCGCCCTGGATCAGGCCGAAGACGAAGAAGGCCTGGGCGTAGTTGCCGCCGTCGATCATCTTGGCGATCGGCAGGATGGTGAGCGCCGAGCCGGCGCCGTAGCCGCCCGCCGTGAGGCCGACCGCGAGGCCGCGCTTGTCCGGGAACCACTTGAGCGCGTTGTTGACGCAGGTGGCGTAGACGCAGCCGACGCCGATACCGCCGGCCACCGAGCCGAGGTAGAAGCCGCTCAGGCTGGTGGCGTAGGAGTTGATGACCCAGGCCAGGCCCGTCATCAGACCGCCGAACATGACGACGCGGCTCGGACCGTACTTATCGATGAAGTAACCCTCGATCGGGGTCAGCCAGGTCTGGACGACGACGAAGATCGTGAAGGCGACCTGGATCGCGGCGCGGTCCCAGCCGAAGGTCTTCTGAATCTCGGGGACGAACAGCGTCCAGGCATACTGGATGTTCGCCGCTGCAACCATGCAGATCACGCCGAGCACGATCTGCAGCCATCGATTTGTACTGGGTACTGCCGTAGCCGGCGTGGCATTTGGCATGGCCATGAGCTTCCTCCCTCATTCCTGCGCTGACATTCAGCGGCGTGCTATAGGATTGGCGTGCACGCCGACGAATTCCTTGCCCGCGCCGGAACCTTATGTCGGGTTCCGAAATTGGCACGGCGGCATGCATTATTCTGTGTGCCAGGAACGTATGGCAAGCAGAATAATTCATCCGTTTCGGCCGAGAATTCGGGATTAGAGGGCGATCTCGCGCGTGCTAACGGATCGCGCGGCCGGCCGCCGCTCTCGCGGGCGCCCGTCCTCGGTGTGCCGGCGCCATCTGAGACCCGCCCCGCGGCGTCGGCGCGATCCCCAGCTTTGAGGATCGGACGACGTGATCGCTCGGCCCTGAACGGCACCGATGCAGACGATCGGCCCGGATCGGAGGGATCGACGGGCGACGCGGACGGCGGCGCCGGGTCGCGGGGCGCGTCAGGGAATCAGCTTGCCGGGATTCATGAGGTTCCGGGGGTCGATCGCGCGCTTCAGGGTCCGCATGAGGCCGAGCGCCTCTGGCCCGTGCTCGCTTTCCATGAAGCGCATCTTCTTCTGGCCGATCCCGTGCTCGCCCGTGCAGGTGCCGCCCAGGTCCAGCGCGCGGGCGACGAGCCGGTCGAGGAAGCCGGCCACCGCGGACATCTCCTTGGGGCTGTCGGCATCGACGAGCGGCAGGGTGTGGAAGTTGCCGTCGCCGACATGGCCGGCGATCGGCGCCGTGAGCCCGGTCGCGGCGATGTCGCGCTTCGTCGCCTCCACGCATTCCGCGAGCCGCGAGATCGGCACGCAGACGTCGGTCGACATGTTCTTGATCGTGGGGCCCGGCCGCAGCGCGACCGAGGCCCAGTACACGTCGTGGCGCGCCTGCCAGAGGCGCGCGCGCTCGTCGGCCCCGGTCGCCCAGTCGAACGGGCCGCCGCCGAGATCGGCGGCGATCTCGCCGAACCGCTCGGCCTGCTCGCGCACGCCCGCGTCCGTGCCGTGGAACTCCACGAGGAGCAGCGGGGTCTCCGGCAGGGCGAGCTTCGAGTAGCGGTTGCAGGCCGCCACCTGCACCTCGTCGAGCAGCTCGATGCGCGCGACCGGGATGCCGGACTGGATCGTCAGGATCGTGGCGTCGCAGGCCGCCTTGATCGAGGGGAACGGGCAGATGCCCGCCGAGATCGCCTCGGGGATGCCGTGCAGGCGCAGCGTGACCTCGGTGATGATCCCGAGGGTGCCCTCCGAGCCGACGAGGAGCCGGGTGAGATCGTAGCCGGCCGACGACTTGCGCGCCCGCCGGGCGGTCGTGACGATGTCGCCGTTCGGCATCACCGCGGTGAGCCCGAGCACCGCGTCCTTCATCGTCCCGTAGCGCACGGCGTTGGTGCCCGACGCCCGCGTCGCCGCCATCCCGCCGATCGTGGCGTCCGCCCCGGGATCGATGGGGAAGAACAGGCCGGTGTCGCGCAGGTACGCGTTCAGCGCCCTGCGGGTGACGCCGGCCTCGACCGTGCAGTCGAGGTCGTCGGCATGGACCGCGCGGACGCGGTTCATCGCCCCCGTGTCGATCGAGACGCCGCCGAACGGCGCGTTGACGTGGCCCTCGAGGGAGGTGCCGACGCCGTAGGGCACGATCGGCACGTCGCGCTCGGCACAGGCGCGCACGACGGCCTGCACCTCCGCGGTGGAGTGCGGGAAGACCACGAGGTCCGGCGGCTCGCACGGCGCCCAGGTGAGCTGGTTGGCGTGCTGCTCGCGCACCGCCGGGCTCGCCGTCACCCGGTCCCCGAGCACGGCCCGCAGGGCCTCGGCGAGACCCGCGATCGTCGCCGCGTCCGGGCGGGTCCGCGGGGCGGGAACGGGGGCGTTCATGGGCTGCTCCGATGGGCTCGAACTGGGGCGTCGCCGGGGACGGCGCCGGGGACGGCGTGTCCCGGGGGGGGGCGCGGCCCTGCGACATGGCCTCCGCCGGGAGGACCTAGCAACGCGACCGTAGGTCGATCGGCGGCCGCCCGCCACCCGGGCGCGGCGGGGCGGCGGCGCTGCCCCCTCCCCCCGGGTCGCGTTCACCCGCCGCGTCTGCCCCGCCGCGTCTGCCCCGCCGCGCCTACTCCGCCGCCCGCGCGCCGCGCGCCGCGGCCTGCTCCAGGTGCCGGTCGTGGGTGAGGCAGAGGACCGTCACCATGGCGGCGAGGCCGGCCGCCGCGATGAGGAGGAGGCCGCCCGTGAAGGTGCCGGTGGCGTCCTTGATCGCGCCGACCGCGTAGGGCGCGGCGAAGCCGGAGAGGTTGCCGAGGGCGTTGATGATGGCGATGCCGCCGGCCGCCGCGGCGCCGGACAGGTAGGCGGTGGGCAGCGTCCAGATCACCGGGAGGCCGCCGAAGATGCCGAAGGCCGAGACGCTGAACAGGGCCATCTTGGCGTAGGGATCGGAGACCAGCGCCGCCGCGGCCGTGCCGCCGGCCGCGAGCAGGAGCGCGAAGGCCGCGTGCCCCTTGCGCTCGCCCCTGCGGTCCGAGGAGCGCCCGAGGGCGAGCATGCCGACGATCCCGATCGCGAAGGGGATGAGGCTGACGAGACCCGTCTGGACGTTCGTGAGGTCGAAGCCCTTGACGATCTGCGGCAGGAAGAAGCTGAGCCCGTAGAGCAGCGCCACGTTGCCGAAATACACGAAGGCGACGGCGAGCACGCGCCGGTCGAGGAGCGCCTCCGCGACGCTGTAGCGGCGGGCGGATTCGCGCGCCCGCCGCTCCTGCGCGAGGCGCTCGGTGAGCCACGCGCGCTCGTCCTCGGGCAGCCAGGCCGCCTGCGCCGGCCGGTCCGTCAGGAACGCCAGGACGATCCCCGCGAGGATGACGGCGGGCAGCGCCTCGAGGACGTAGAGCCACTGCCAGCCCTTGAAGCCCCAGACCCCGTCGAGGCCCAGCAGCGCCCCCGAGACCGGCGAGCCGATGACGCTCGAGAGCGGGACCGCGGCCATGAAGGCGCCGATGATGCGCGCGCGGTAGCGCGCGGGGAACCACAGCGTGAGGTAGAAGATGATGCCGGGGAAGAACCCGGCCTCCGCGGCGCCCAGCAGCAGGCGCACGGCGTAGAAGCTCTTCTCGCCGACGATGAAGGCCATCGCGCCCGACAGGAGCCCCCAGGTGAGCATGATGCGGGCGATCCACACCCGCGCCCCGACCCGCTCCAAGATCAGGTTCGACGGCACCTCGAAGACGAAGTAGCTCAGGAAGAAGATACCGGCCCCGAGCCCGTAGGCCGTGGCGGAGATGCCGAGGTCCCCGTTCATGGTCAGCGCGGCGAAGCCGACATTGACCCGGTCGAGGTAGGAGATGAAGTAGCAGGTGATCAGGAGGGGCAGGAGCCGCCTGCTGACCCGCCGGATGGCGCGCGCTTCCACATCCATCGTCGCCCCCTCGAGGATCCGGAACGGACGCCGGGCGCCCGATCCGACCGGGCCTCCGGTCGGTTGGCGGGAGACATAGCCGGGCCGTCGGCGGCCCGATAGGAGCGGACGCGGTGCGGCGGCGGGCGCCTACGCGCCGGGGCGGGATCCGGCCCCGCCGCGACCGAGCGCGTCGAGCAGGAGGTCCGCGACGGCCCGGGGCTGCTCCTGCTGAACCCAGTGCCCCGCCCCCGCCACGAAGTGGCAGCCGACCAGGCCCGCGCCGGCGGCCTCCTTCATGCGCTCCAGCGCGCCCGGCGCCTGGAACGGGCCCCAGTCGCGCGCCCCGGACACGAACAGGAGGGGGACCTCGATCCGCCGGCCGGCGAACCGCGCGAGGTCGCGGTCGATGCTGCCATCCATGCGGCACCGGTAGCCCTGGAGCGCGCCCTGGAAGCCGGAGCGCGCGTACTCGGCCGCGTAGACGGCGAGTTCCGCCTCCGTCAGCCAGGCGCAGTCCGCGCCGCCCCGCTCCGGCATCTCCGGCGCCACGGTCGCGGGCATCGTCCGGCCTTCATCCATCACGTAGTAGGTCGGCATCTCGGCGAGGGCCTCGGCCGTCCAGCCGGCGAGCGCGCGGGGTCGATTGTCCGGCCAGTCCGCGCTCTTGTGGTGGAAATAGGCGCGCAGGAACGCGGCGAGGCCCTGGGGACTGCGCTCCATGTCGGCGGCGGCGCGGCGCGTCGCGTAGTAGCGGTGGTAGTGCGTGCGCGGGCGCGGCAGGGCGGCCAGCGCCGCGTGGATCGGGTCGTCGGCCGGCGTCCGGAGGCCGCGGGCCAGGGCGTCGAGCCCCGGCGCCCCCGCGAAGGGCGCGCTCATGAGGGCGACCATGCCGAAGAGATCGGGCCGCGCCAGGGCGCAGTAGCCGCAGACCCAGGACCCGTAATCGTGTCCGACGAGCGCCGCGACCCTGTCGCGCTTCAGGGCGCTCATCAGGCACAGCAGGTCGAGGAGAAGGTTGTGCAGCCGGTAGGGCGCGAGGTCGTCCGCGAAGGCGACCGGCGCGTCCGCGGTGCGGCCGTAGCCCCGGAGGTCGGGGGCGACGACGTGGTAGCCCGCCGCGGCCAGCGCCGGCATGACCTTCCGCCAGGAATAGGCGATCTCGGGGAAGCCGTGCACCAGGAGGATGAGCGGGCGGTCGGGACCGCCGTCGCCCGCCTCCAGCACGTGCATGCGCAGGCCGTTGACGCCCTCGACGAAGCGGGCGCGGATTCCGGCCGGGAGGGCGGCCGGATCGAGCGGGGGCAGGACGTTCGTCACCATGGGCGCGCGCTCCCGTGCCGATTGTTCGACGGCCGCCGAGCGTACACGCTCCGCGATCCGACCGCGAAATCCGACCCGCGCGCATCCGGCCCTGCCCCACCTCCGCGCCCGGTCGGCGCGCCGCCGAACCGTCAGGCGGTCAGGGCGGCGCGGGCCTGCCGGTGCCCGGCCTCGGCCCGCCACGCGTCGCGCTCGGCCTCCAGGCCCTGGATCCGGGCATGGAGTTGCCCGGCATCGATGGCCGTCTCCATCAGCATGTCCTGCGCGCTGGCGAGCTGCTCGCGCAACTCGGAATTCTCGGTCACGAGGGTCAACAGGATCGCCGCCACGTCGTCGCCCATTCGTCCACCTGCCTCACCGTCCGGGGTCGCGGCTGGTAGGACCGGCATGGTTACCGCTCCGGAAAGGATGGCGGCCGGGCGCCCGCGCCGAGGCCCCTGTCCACAGCCGGATGGCACCGGCCGCCGGGAGACCGCCCGCGGGGCGCCCCGTCTCAGCCGCAGGAACAATCGTCCGTGCGGGAAGATGCCGTCATGCGCACCCCGCGCGAACGGAGCTGCTCGCATGTTCATGAAGCTCGACCGCCTTCAGGCCGAACTGCCACAGCCGAAGAAGCCCGATCCCAACGCGGCGGCCGCGCTGCAGGAGCTGCTCGGCGGCAAGTACGGGGAGATGTCGACCCTCGGGAACTACATGTTCCAGAGCTTCAATTTCCGCAACAAGTCGAAGCTGCGCCCCTTCTACAGCCTCGTGTCGAGCATCTTCGCCGAGGAACTCGGGCACGTGGAGCTGGTCTCGACCGGCATCGCGATGCTCAACAACGGCCCCGGCGACGACACCGAGGAGGTCGACGTCTCGAAGGCCCCGTTCCACGACATGCAGGACATCCGGCTCGCCGGCAGCTTCCTGAGCAACGGCGGCGGCGCGACGCCGGTCAATTCCAACGCGCAGTCCTGGAACGTCGACATGGTGACGACGACGGGCAACATTATCATCGACCTGCTGCACAACTTCCACCTGGAGTGCGGCGCGCGCCTGCACAAGCTGCGCGTGTACGAGACCCTGAAGGACCCGACCGGCCGCGAGGTCTGCGGCTACCTGCTCGTGCGCGGTTCGGTGCACGCGCACGCCTACGCGCTGGCGCTCAAGAAGCTGACCGGCGTCGAGATCGAGAAGATGCTGCCGACCCCGAACATCGTTCTCGACAAGATTCCGGAGTGCCAGAAGTATCTGCAGGAGGGCTCGCACCGGCGCCTCTACCGCTTCAGCCCGGACGACTACAAGGAAGCGGCCGGCGTCTGGTCGAACGACGAGGTCGCGCTGCCGGGGGATCCGCCCGGCAACCTGGAGGTCGTCGACGGCCTGCCGGAGGGCGGCAAGATCCCGGAACTCGACGGCAATTACGGGGCCTTCGCGCCCAACTACGCCCCCGAGGAGATCTTCGAGATCGCCAGCAAGCTCTACAAGAAGGGGCGCTGAGGCGCGCTGAGAACCGGGCAGGGCCCCGCGGTCTCAGAACCGCGGGCCGCGCCGTCCCCGGTCAGTACCAGTCGTCGTCGTCGGCGGGCGATCCCGGCGGGAGGGGGCCGTCACCCATCACGCCGGGATCCCCGTAGTTGAACGGAGGTCCGTCGAAGCCGACGACACCGTCCGGATTGTCCGGCGTCACGTTGGGGTCGACCTTCAACTCGGTATCCTCGCGCCCGAGCCGTTGATCGAGGCGATCCATGCGCTTGAGATCCTGCTGGATCGGGATGTCCTGCTGGGCCTGCGCGACGATCGCGGGACTTGCGAGGGCGAACACCAGCGCGGCGACGGTCAAGCGTGTCATAGCAATCGGCCCTTCGCGTCCCGGCGCGCTCCTGAAGTCGATGCATACCGTGGACGGACCACCGAGCATAGCATTGACGGCCGTCAACACTAATCGCGCGTGCATGTCGACCGGGCGCGCTCGGCGAATGCGCGTCGCCGCCCGGCCCGACCGGATCGAGATCTGCCTTTGCGCCGTGAGACGCGCCCTCCTCGCCAGGCATCATGCGGGCACCGTACAGGCCTCGTGCAGGTCAGATCGCGGAAGGCCGGCAATCCTGCGGGCGCCGGGCCTGACCGGTCAGCGCGGCTGGCGGCCGGCCGGGCCGGCGACGTGCGGGCCGGCGGAGCGGTCGGCCGGCACGGGCCGGTGGTAGGTGACGGAGATCTCGGGCAGCATCACCGCGGTGACGTCGGACAGGCCGTGGCGTGCGGCGGATCCCTGCGCGGAGGCGGGCGTCGCGAGGGCGGCGGCGAGGGTCGCGGCGAGCGCGGCGGCAGCGAACAGGCGGACGGTCATGGCAAACCTCTTCTGACTTCGGCACGAAGTCATCCGGTCAACTGTCGCGAGTGAGGAAGATCGTCGTTCCGGCGGTCTTGATCGCCTCGGCTCTGTCGGGCCGAATGTCATCCTTCAACATGGATGTTAGGCCGGCGGTTGCCGCGAATGCGTGCGACGCCGCACAATCGTCAGTATCGGATCGAGCGCGAGGTCTCTTCGTCGCGCCGGACCGGCCCCTTTTGGGCGCGCCCGGCACCGCGGCTCGATCCGGCGCGGCGATGGCCGGCATCCGCGACTCGCGGGCGCGCCGGGGCGCTCCCGCCGGGATTTCGTGGACGGACGTTCGCTTTCCGTACTCATGTGGCATCGGAGTGGCAGCCGGCGCGCGACGGCTCCGCTACGGTGCGGACGTCTCCCTGAGGCGCCCTAGATGCTCATCCCCGCCCCGACCATCCGCCGTCTCCTCATGCTGGGGCTCGTGCTCGTCGCCCTCGTCGCGCTCGCGGACGGCGTGGCCCGCCACGAGTTGCGCACGGCCGCGCGCGCGATGACCCTCGCCGACGCGGCCCCGCAGACGGAGCGCGCGTCGGATGAGTAGACGCTCGCCCCTCGCGGCCGGCCTGACGCTCCTCGCGGCCCTGGCGGGGGCCGAGCCCGCCGCGGCGCTGGCAGCGGAGCCGGCCGACCTGCCGGCCTGGAGCGGGCGTGGCACGGCTGCGTCCGCGAGGCCTTCGACCGGCAGCCGGCGCACCGGAGCAGGCCCAGCCGGGAGCGGGGCGCCCTGGACGCGTGCAAGCCCCAGGAGGACGCCTACGTGGCGGCCCTGATGGCCGCCCGGCCGATCGACGCGAACCGCCCTGCCCTGGCCTGGGCGCGGACCTGGATGGCCTACGTGGTGGATCCGCTGAGGGACTGGATCGCCGCGCTGCATCGCTGAGCCGTCCCAGCCGCGGCCGGGCGGAGGTCGGGCGCGGACGGCCATCCGCGCGGGGCGGGACGCCTGCAGATCTCACGCAGCTCTACCGAAGGTGCGCTCCGAGCATTCGCACCAGTATTGTGCATCCCTTTCCGATGTTCGCGCGTTCCAATCTCGAACCGGCCGATATTTCGGTGCGATTGTCGACATAGAGGAGGCGCGAATGCTGCGCGGTGGATTGCTGTGGCTGCTGGGAATCCCGCTGCCGATCATCCTGTTGCTGTATTTCCTCGGCGTGTTCCACTAGGTCGAGGCGGACAGTCGTCGTGCCCTACACGGTCGAGATCACCACGCCGCCGGTGCGGATCGACGGCGCCGAGCAGGCCTCACGGATGTATCAGCTGCCGGACCCGTTCAGCACGCTGGCCGAGGCCAAGGAAGCGGCGATCGCGCATATCGGGGGTCTCGGCCTCGATCCGGCCGGCATCCTCTACACCGTCTTCGATCGCGAGGGTTTCACGGTCGCCTCCAACGCGGATCAGGGCGCGGGGGCTGGATAGAGCGGGCCGGCGGATCAGGGTCCCGTCCCGCTCTGCGGGGCCCTCCGAGCCCGGAGGCGGCCTCCCAGCCCGCCTCCGGCCGGTGCGCGGCCCGGGATCCGTGCGCGAGCGGTGGCCCTGCAGGTGTTCCGGGACACGCCGGACCTGAAAGCTTGGGCGTACATCGGGATCACACCGCGAACACAGTCGCGAACCCGATGGAGACGACGATGACCTGGACCAACCGCATTGCCCTGGCCGCGACTCTGATCGCCGGCGCGGTCGCCCTCGTGACCTACGCGCAGGCCCTCAGCCTGCCGGCCCATTTCGCGTGAGCGAGACGGGCCCGGCGGCCGTCTCGCTGACCGTCGCCGCCTGAACGCGCGCCGAACGGTTCCGCGGTGCAGCGTGACTCTTCGCACCGCACGCGCTCGGCCGATGCGGCATCATCGTTGCAGTCGGTGATCCCGGCGGTGATCCCGGCGGTGATCCCGGGTCTCGCCCGAGACCCGCTGCTCGATGAGAGGCGTGCACGACATGGTCCTGAAGGGCTTCTCCTACGCGATGATCGGCGCCTTCCTGGGCGGCCTCGCGATGACGGTGACCGGCTCGGCCGGGGTGCTGATGGGCTTCTGAGCCGCGGCGGTCCTCGGGGCCGCCCGGGCGACGGACTGCCCGAACGGACGGCGTGAGCGGCGGGGCGAGAGCCCCGCCGTTCCCGTATGCGGACCCGGACGATGCCGCGGTTCGGATCGAGGCCGCGCTCACGCGACCGGGTCATCCCATCCGATGGCGCGGCGCAGGAAGGTGAGCCCCAGCGCCCGGAACGCCGCCGTCTGCTCGCTGTCCTTGCCGGCGCCGTGCCCGCCGGTCGCGGGCTCGTAGAAGGCGACGTCGCAGCCGAGGACGCGGAGCTTCTGCGCCATCTTCCGCGCGTGGCCGGGATGGACGCGGTCGTCGCCGCGGCTCGTGGCCAGCAGGATCGGCGGGTAGGCCCGCCCGGCCTCGGCGGCGTGGTAGGCGGAGATGCCGGACAGGAACGCCCAGTCCTGCGGGTCGTCCGGATCGCCGTACTCCCCGATCCAGCTCGCGCCGGCCAGGAGCTTCGTGTAGCGGCGCATGTCGATCAGCGGGATCGTGCAGGCCAGCGCCCCGAACCGCTCCGGGTAGCGGGTGAGCATGTTGGCGATCAGCAGGCCTCCGTTCGAGCCGCCCTCGGCCGCGATCCGCCCCGGCCGCGTCACGCCGCGGGCGACGAGATCGGCGGCCACCGCGGCGAAGTCGTCGTGCGCCCGGGCCTTGCCCTCGCGCCGGCCCGCGTGGTGCCACCGGGTGCCGAACTCGCCGCCGCCGCGGATGTTGGCGGTCACGCAGGTGCCGCCCCGCTCCAGCCAGAGCTTGCCCAGCACGGGCTGGTAATCCGGCAGGCGCGAGAGCCCGAACCCGCCATAGGCCGTCAGGTAGACGGGGGCCGCACCGGTCTCGGCCTCCGGTCCGACCTGGACGTAGGGCACGCGCGTCCCGTCCGCCGACCGGGCCTCGTGGCGCGTCACCCGGACGCCGCGCGCGTCGAAGGCCGGGGGCGCCCGACGCAGGACGGCCGGGGCATCGAGCGCGGGCGGGAAGGCGAGCAGCGCCGGCGGCGTCACCGGATCCTGGGCCAGCGCCAGCAGGGCTCCGTCCGCCCGCTCCGGATCGCCGTCGAGGGGCCAGAGATGGACGGAGCCGAGGGCGGGCAGGCCGGCGAGGGGCCGCTCGGTCCAGCCGCCCGGCCCCGGCTCGAAGACCCGGTAGGTGGGACGCAGGTCCTCGAGCACGTCCACGATCAGCCGTCCGGCCGACCAGAACACCCTCTGCAGGGCGAGCCGCGCGTCCGGCTGCCAGAGGACCGTGAAGGCGCGGCCTCCCGCCAGCAGGTCGGGGAGCGCGATCGCCAGCACCGTGTCGGTGTCGTGCGCGACGCCGTCCACCGTCCAGGGCCGCCGCAGCCGCACGGACAGGTGGTCGCGGTGCAGCTGGACCCCGGCATGCGTGGGCAGGTCGAGGCGCGCGCGCAGGCCGCCGCGATCGCCGATATGGACAGCCGCGTCGAAGAAGCCGAGCTGCTCGACGACCGTGATCCGCTCGGTCCCGGCCTGCCGGTCGGACGCGCCCCAGACCGCCATGCTGGTCTCGGCGGTCTCGAACAGGACGGACGCGTCGCGCGGGTCCGTGCCGCGCGGCCAGAGCCGAACGGTGCGCGCGTAACCGGACCGCGTGGCCATGCCCGGGCCGAGGGCGCTCGACAGGAGCACCGTCTCGCGATCGAGCCACGTCGCGCCGCCCTTGCCCTCGGGCAGGACGAAACCGTCGGCCACGAAGGTGCGGGTGTCCAGATCGAACTCGCGGATCACGGCCGCGTCCTTGCCGCCGCGGCTGAGGCGGACGAGGGCGCGATCGAGCGCGTCCCTGAGGATCGTCGCCCCGGCCCAGACCCAGTCCTCGCCCTCCGTCGCCGCGAGATGGTCGAGATCGAGCAGGATCTCCCAGTCCGGGACCGCGGCGCGGTAGCCGGCCGCGTCGACGCGCCGCCACAGGCCGCGGGGATGCGCGCCGTCCGTCCAGAAATTGTAGAGCCAAGTGCCGAAGCGCTGGACGAACGGGATGCGGTCCGGCCGGTCGAGAAGCGCGCGGGCGATGTCGCGGTCGCGGAGGAAGCCGGCATCGCCGTAGCGGGCGAGCGTCTCCGCGTTGCGCGCCTCGACCCAGGCGAGCGCGTCGGGCCCGTCGACCTCCTCCAGCCAGAGGTACGGATCGTCGTCGGGCCGCGCGAGGGTCGGCCTGGGGTCGGGGTGGGGGTCGGTTGCCGCGGACATCAGTGGGAGCGTAGCCCCTGCGCGCCACCCTCGATAGGCGCGCGGCATTCTCCCGATGAGCGGTCAATCGTCTCGGACGCGCAGATGTTCGCACGCCTCGCGCAGGTGGAAAGGACGATCCAGACACGCGGATCAGGACGTTTCCGCATGCGGGCGGCCGATCCCCCTCCCGAACGTCGCCTCCGCGCGCGCCGTCGACTCGGCCGGCAGGCCGCGCAGGTCTCTCGGGCGCATCTATACTTATCTTTCCAGCACCATTCGGACCATATCAGATCTTTGACTGTTTTCGTTTTTATCAAATCAGCACATATGCCTTGCATTCGCACCGATCATGGTATTCAATGATGGTTCTGTCGCGTACGGTCTGGTTCGTGCTCTGAGTCCCCATGGCCTTACCGGGGGTCGCTGCGATGCGCGTCGTCGAACAGGGGTTGCGCAGGTCTCGGCTCGCCGAGGCGGCGATGGTCGGCGTCGCGGGCGCCGCCGTCCTGGTCTCGGGTTGTCTCGGCACCTCGCCCGGATGGGCGGTGGACGCGGACGCGGTCGTCGGGACCTGGCGCCTCGCCGCGGCCACGCGCCGGATCGTGGACACGGGCGAGACCATCGACGCCTACGGCGGCCCGAAGCCGACCGGATGGATCCATTACGGCCTCGACGGGCGCATGATGGTGGTCTGCGCCCACGAAGGCCGAGAGCGGCCGATCGCCAACGACAAGATGTCCGACGCGGACCGGATCAAGCTCCACAAGACCTTCTTCGCCTATGCCGGGACCTACCGGCTCGAGGGCGACCGGATCGTCCACGACATCGACACGTCCTGGAACGAGGCCTGGACCGGGACCTCCCAGGTCCGGCACGTCGCGCAGGAGAACGGGCGGCTCGTCCTCACGACGGTGCCGTTCAAGTTCAACGTCGACGGCAGGATGAGCGTCATCACGCTCACCTGGGAGAAATACCCTTAGCCCGCCCCCGCAGATCCTGTGCCGTCACGCTCTCATCAACCAGAACATTTCACGATGGAGGAAGACATGCTGCGTCCCCACGTCCTGCACGCGACCGTATTCGCTGTCGCCCTGATGACGCCGAGCCTGTGCCGGTCGGACACCGTCCAGGCCGACGCGCAGAGCGCCGCGAGCCAGTGGGACGCGGCGTATAACGGCGGCGACATGGACGCGCTGGCCAAGCTCTACACGCCCGACGCGATCGTCGTCACGAAGGGCGCGCCGCAGACCAGCGACGGCATCCAGAAGTTCTTCGCCGGGCTGAAGGCGAAGGGATGGGACGAGCACAAGACGACGGTCAAATCCGCGCTGCCGAAGGACAACCTGCTCATCGTGTCCGGCCGCTGGGAGATGACCGGCCCCGGGGACGGGGGCGCGAAGAAGAAGTTCGAGGGCAACTGGGTGAACGTGCTGGAGAAGCGCGACGGCGCCTGGCGCACGGTCCTGCACACCTGGAACTGATCGCTCCGCCCAGCCGGGGGACGGCCGGGCGGAGCGCCTCCCGGTCTCAGTGGATCGGGCGCGGAACCGTGCCCCGCGCCCGGGCGGCCGGGCCGCCCTCGGCCGGCGCGACGCCGGCCTCCAGGCTCTCCAGGCTCTGGCTGCGCGGCTCGACGCCGAAGGCCGCGACCGCCACGATCTGCAGGGCGAGCAGCCCGATCATCAGGCCGGTCACGCCCGCGATGCCGTAGGCCTCGAACAGGGTCACGACCAGGAAGGGCGTCACGATGGTCGCCCCGCGCCCGACCGTGTTGCACAGGCCCGAGGCCCGCAGGCGCACCTCGGTCGGGAACAGCTCGGGGATGTAGATCCCGAACAGCAGGGCCACCAGCACGTAGATCGGCACCGTCAGCCCGAACCCGACCAGCGGCAGCAGGACCGGGTCCAGGGTCATCGGGTAGAGGATCCCGAACAGGATGGCCGTCGCCGAGGCGCCGATGATCGTCGGCTTGCGGCCCCAGCGGTCGGCGGTCAGGGCGCCGATGGCGCTGCCCACCGGCGCGCCGAGCCCCATCAGCAGCGCGTAGCCGAAGGAGGTCGCCACCGAGAGGCCCTGCCGGATGAAGAAGGTCGGCAGCCAGGTCACGAAGCCGTACAGCAGGGTGTTGATCACCACGAGGCACAGGCAGCCCAGCAGCAGGCGCGACAGCAGCGGCGGCCGGAACAGGGCGGCGAGCCCGAGCTGCGTGACGGGCGCGGCCGCGGCGGCGGGCGGCAGGGGCGCGCCGCGGGCCGCCTCGGCCTCGATCGCGCGCATCAGCGCCTCGGCCTCGGCGTGGCGCCCCACGGCCTCGAGCCAGCGCGGCGATTCCGGCAGGCTCTTGCGGGCGTACCAGACGGCGAGCGCCCCGAGGCCGCCCAGCGCGAACATCGCCCGCCAGCCGAAGGTCGGGATGATCAGGTAGCCGATCAGGGAGGCGGCCGGCAGGCCCGTGACGACGAACACCGCCATGAGGCCGAGGAAGCGCCCGCGCGAGCGTGCCGGCACGAACTCGGTCATGGTCGAGTAGCCCACGACGTTCTCGGCCCCGAGCCCCACGCCCATGATGAAGCGCAGCACGATCAGCACCGTCATGTTGGGCGCGAAGGCCGCCCCGATGGCGGCCAGCCCGAAGACCAGGAGGTTCGCCTGGTAGGTGAAGCGGCGCCCGTAGCGGTCGCCGAAGAAGCCCGTCAGGAACGAGCCCGCCATCATCCCCACGAAGGTGGCCGAGACGAACCACGCGTTCTGCGGCAGGGTCGAGAAGCCGCTCTTCAGGGTCGCGCCGAGCACGGTGGCGGCGATGTAGATGTCGAACCCGTCGAAGAACATGCCGATCCCGATCAGCCACATGATGCGGCGGTGGAACGGGCCGATCGGCAGGCGGTCGAGGCGGCCTCCGGCGTTGACCGCCTGGCTCACGGCTTCGGACATGGGGCGTTTCCTTCCTCGGGTTCGGGGCCGGCGCGGAAGGGGCCCGTCTGGCGCGGACCTCGCATCCCCCGCGCCGCCGGTCGTCAGTTCAGGCGGCGCTGGCCGGCCGTGTCGCGGTACCAGTCGAAGGGCCCGTCGCCGGTGGCGACCATCACGCTCTTCACGTCGAAATGGTCGTTGAAGCTCTCGATCCCGCACTCGCGGCCGAGCCCGCTGTCGCCGACCCCGCCCCAGGGCGAGGCCGGGTCGAGGCGGTGGTGGTCGTTGATCCAGACGATGCCGGCCTTGACCGCGTGCGCCACCCGGTGGGCCCGGGCGACGTCGCGGGTGCGCACGGCCGCGGCGAGGCCGAAGGGCGAGTCGTTGGCCAGCCGGAGCGCGTCGGCCTCGTCCTCGAAGCGGGTGACGCTGGTGAAGGGCCCGAACACCTCCTCCTGGAAGATGCGCATGTCGGCGGTGACGTCCGCGAACACGGTGGGCTCCACGAAGTAGCCGCCCTCGAAGCCCGGCACCCGGCCCGCCCGCCCGCCCGCCACCGCGCGGGCGCCCTGGTCGCGGCCGTAGCCGGCATAGGCCAGCACCCGCTCGCGCTGGCGCTCGGAGATGACCGGCCCGAGCTGGGTCGCCGGGTCGAAGGGGTCGCCGAGGCGGATCGCGGCGGTCTTGGCGGCGAGCCGCTCCACGAACTCGTCGTAGATCGAGGCCTGGACGAGGTGGCGGCTGCCGCAGACGCAGGTCTGGCCGGCGCCGATGAAGGCGCCGAAGGCCGCGTAGTTCACCGCCCGCTCGACGTCGAAGTCGTCGAACACCATCACGGGGGTCTTGCCGCCGAGCTCCATGGTCTGGTGGGCGAAGACCTTCGCGGCGGCCGAGCCGGCGATCCGGCCGGCCTCGGTGCCGCCGGTGAGCACGAGCTTGTTGATGTCGCCGTGCTCGGCCAGCGCCTTGCCGGTCGAGGCGCCGAGCCCCAGCACGATGTTGAACACGCCCGGCGGCAGGCCGGCCTCGGTGAAGATCTGCGCGAGCTTCAGGGTCGTGAGCGGCGTGTACTCGGAGGGCTTGACCACCGTGGTGCAGCCGGTGGCGAGCACCACCGCCAGCGACTTGCACAGGATCATCAGCGGGTGGTTGAACGGCGTGCAATTCGCCACCACGCCGATCGGGGTGCGGCGGGTGTAGTTGAGGTAGTTGCCCTCGACCGGGATGACGTCGTCGCGCCGCGCCAGCGCCACGCCCGCGAAGTAGCGGAAGAAGTCCGGCAGCCGCGAGAGCTGCGCCCGGGTCTCGTTGACCGGCCGGCCGTTGTTGGTGGTCTCCAGCCGGTAGAGCGTGTCGAGGTTGGCCTCGAACGCGTCGGCGAGCCTGTTCACCAGCCGGGCGCGCGCCCGGATGTCCATCCCGCCCCATTCCCGGCCCTCGAAGGCCGCCCGGGCCGCGCGCATCGCCCGGTCGACGTCGGCCGGCCCCGAATTGGGGATCCGGGCGATCACCGCGCCGGTGGCGGGGTTGCGCACGTCGATCAGCGCGCCGTCGCCGGCCTCGACCTCGCGCCCGTCGATGAAGTTGCCCCGTGTCTCGACGGTCGGTTCCGGCGCGTGCAGGGTCATGGCGTCTCTCCCGTGTCGGGTCCGTTGTCGGGCCGGGTCGGGCCCGGTGTCGTGTTCCACCGCGTCCCTCGGCTCCGCGCCGGGCGCGACCTCGTTCAGAGGACGATCGCGCTGCGTTCCAGGGCGGTCAGGATGCGGCGCTCGGCCTGGGCGACGTGCGCGCGCACGAGGCGGCGCGCCCCGCGCCCGTCGCGGCGCTGCACGGCGTCGATGATGGCGGCGTGCTCGTCCACCAGCTGCGCCGGGTCGCGCCCGCGGATACCGTCGAGGCTGACCCGGACCAGCCGGTCCGCCTGCTCGACGAGGTCGCGCACGGTCGCGGCCATGCGGCGGTTCCCCGACGCCTCGGCGAGGGCGATGTGGAAGGCGCGGTTCTCCGCGATGAAGTCGGCGCCGTCCGCGACGGCGCGGAACGCGTCGAGGGACGCCAGGACGGAAGCGGGCGCGCCGGCCGCGGCCTCGGCCGCGCAGGCCGGCTCCAGGGCGAGGCGCATGCGCAGCAGATCGCGCGCGTCCGCCACCGAAATCGCGTTGATCTGATATCCCTGACGCGCGTGAACCGTGACGAGCCGCTCGCGCTCCAGGCGCAGCAGCGCCTCCCGGACCGGCTGCCGGCTCACGGCGTAGCGCTGGGCCAGTTCCTGCTCGCGCACCTCCGCGCCGGGGCGCAGGACGCAGGCCAGGATGTCGGCGCGGATCGCCGCGTAGATGTTGTCTCGGAGCAGCACGCACGGCCTCGTTCGATCGACACATGCTGCCATTCGTGAAATATCACGTCAACCGGATTGCGAGCGAACGCGTCGGATGCGACAGCGTCGTGGAGCCGCCGGCAGAGGCGGCGGGGGAGGTCTCGGATGCAGGCGATGTTCGCGGATGGCCAGGTCGCGGTGACCCTGTCCGGCGAGGGCCCGCCCCTCGTCCTGCTGCACTCGCTGCTCGCCGACCGGACGAGCTTCGACCGGGTCACCCCGGCGCTCGGCCGCGACTTCCGGCTCCTCGTCCCCGACCTGCCCGGGTTCGGCGCCTCCGCGCCCGCGCCGGGCGGCCTCGAGGCCGTCGCCGACCGGGTCGGCGCGGCATTGCGCGCGGCGGCCGGGGGCCGGCCGGCGGCCGGACTGGGCAACGGCTACGGCGGCTTCGTGCTGCTGCTCTGCGCCCTGCGCCATCCCGACCTCTTCGACCGGCTCGTCTTCGCCGATTGCGGCGCCTGTTTCCCGGAGCCCGGCCGGGCCGCGTTCCGCGGCATGGCCGGCGCGGCGGCCGAGAAGGGGCTCGCGGCGCTCGCCGACACGGCCATGCGCCGGCTGTTCGCGCCGGCGTTCCAGGCCGCGCACCCGGACCTGATGGCCGAGCGCCGGGCCGCCTTCCTGCGCACGGACGTCGACGTGTTCCGGGCGGCCTGCGCGGCCCTGGCCGGCCTCGACCTGCGCGCGCGGCTCTCCGAGATCCGCGCGCCGGCGCTGGTGCTCGTCGGGGAGGAGGACGAGGCGACCCCGCCGGCCATGGCCCGCGAGCTCGCGGCCGGGCTGCCGGACGCGCGGTTCGTGACGCTGCCGGACTGCGCCCACGTCCCGCAGCTCCAGGCCCCCGAGATCTTCGCCCGCGAGGTCCTGGCGTTTCTCCGGCCGGGCGCCGCCTGAGCGGACGCGCGGAACGGTGCTAGGTTCGGCCGCTCCGGCGGGGTCGGCGGCCCCGATCCGCGCGGCCGCGGCGGCGCGCCATCCAGCGAGACGGACATGAAGACATTTTTCGTGCAGATCAAATGCGAGATCGGCAAGACTTACGCCGTGTCCGACGCGCTCGTCGCGATGGAGATCGCGTCCGAGATCTACTCTACGGCCGGACGGTTCGACATCATGGCCAAGTTCCACGTGGACAACGGCGTCGATATCGGGCTGTTCGTGAACGACTTCCTCCTGCGCCTCGACGGCGTGAAGGATTCCGAGACGATCATCGCCTTCAAGGCCTTCCACTGACGCGCCCGACCGGGCCCGTCGCGCCGGGCCCGCGCGCCGCGGACGTCCGGGGGGCGCCGGCTCAGCGGACGCGCGACGGGTCGATCACCAGGAAGTACTCGCACGCCTCCGTGCCGACGTTGGTGAAGGCGTGCCCGGCATCGGCCTCGAAATACAGGCTGTCGCCGGTCTCCATGATGACCGCGCGCTCGCCGATCACCGCCCGCAGGCGGCCGCGCAGGACGTAGATGTACTCGGACACGCCGCGGCGATGGGCGGTGAACTCGCCGGTGCTGGCGCCCGGCGGCAGCGTGTTGAGCACCCAGTCGATGCCCCGCCCGGGCAGGACCGGCGAGATGCAGCGCCGCAGGTAGCCGGACGCCTCGTCGCGCAGGATCGGCTGGCGGCTCGCCGGGATCACCAGGATCTCGCGCTCCGTCGCGGGCGCCATCAGCCGCGAGAAGGTGACGCCGAGCGCCTCCGCGAGGCGGGACAGCACCACCGTCGACGGCACGGCCTCGGAGCGCTCGATCTTCGAGATCATCGAGCGGCTGACGCCCGAGCGCGCCGCCAGCGTCTCCAGCGACAGGCCCTGCTCCCTGCGGCGCCGCCGGATCTCCTCGGCGATGTGGATCTGCGGGGACGTCTCCGTCGCTGCCGGGTCCGCCCCGATGATCGTCCTCGCCGTCATGCCCCGTCATCCGCGCCCGCGTCCGGCCCGCGCGACCGGGGCGCGGCACCGAGAGAGTCGCCCCCGCCTAGCGCAGGGGCTGCCGAAATGCACCTTGCGCCGCACCTTGCGCCGAAGCGCACTCCGAAACGCGCGTCGCCGGGCTGGCACGCCGCTTGCCTCCACAAGAATGGATTTTTATCCATCACAGTGGAGGATGTACCGTGGCCGATACCGCGTTGCCCCTTGAGGCGTCCCCGGCTCCCGATGCCGGCCCGGTGCCGGTCGCCGACCGGCGCCAGATCGTCTGGTCGAGCGTCATCGGCACGACGGTCGAGTGGTACGACTTCCTGATCTACGGGACGGCCACGGCGCTCGTGTTCAACAAGCTGTTCTTCCCGAGCTTCGACCCGCTGGTCGGCACCATCGCGGCGTTCGGCTCCTACGCGGTGGGCTTCCTGGCGCGCCCCCTCGGCGGCGTCATCTTCGGGCATTTCGGCGACAAGATCGGCCGCAAGGCGATGCTGTCCCTGACCATCATCATCATGGGCCTCGGCACGTTCCTGATCGGGTGCCTGCCGACCTACGCGCAGATCGGCATCTGGGCCCCGATCCTGCTCGTGGCGCTGCGCCTGGTCCAGGGCATCGGGATCGGCGGCGAGTGGGGCGGCGCGGTCCTGATGGTGGTGGAGAGCGTCCCGGCGGAGCGGCGCGGCTTCTTCGGCAGCATCGTCCAGCTCGGCTATCCCCTCGGCGTCATCGCGTCGATCGGGGCCTTCGCGCTGTGCGGCTTCCTGCCGGAGGCGGACTTCCTCGCCTGGGGCTGGCGGATCCCGTTCCTGGCCAGCGCGCTGCTGGTCGGCCTCGGGCTGTTCATCCGCCTGCGCCTGCACGAGACGCCCGCGTTCCAGCGAGTGAAGCGGCGGTCAGCCGTGGCGCGGCTGCCGGTCATGGAGATCCTCACCGAGCACCCGCGCACCTTCCTGAAGGCCGTGGGCCTCAAGGTCTCCGAGATCGCCTACGTCAGTGTCGTGACCGTGTTCTCGATCTCCTACGTGACCGGCCAGCTCGGGCTGTCGCGCAGCATCATCCTGAACGGCATCCTGGTGGCGGCGGTGATCGAGCTCTTCACCCTGCCGGCCTTCGGCTGGCTGTCGGACCGCTACGGCCGCCGGACCCTGTTCGTCGCCGCCTGCCTGTTCTCGATCGCCTTCGCGTTCCCGCTGTTCACCCTGCTCGACACGCGCGACCCGACGATCATCACCCTGACCGTCGCGGTGGCCCTGAGCTTCGGCCAGGGGATCATGTTCGGCACCGGCGCCGCCTGGATGTCCGAGCTGTTCGACGCGCGCCTGCGCTACAGCGGCGCCTCGCTGGGCTTCCAGGTGGGCGCGGCCCTCAGCGGCGGCTTCACCCCGCTGATCGCCGCGGCCCTGCTGGGCTGGAGTTCCGGCGCGACCTGGCCGATCTCCGTCTACCTGATCGCCCTCGCCTGCATCACCCTGACGGCGACGCTCCTCGCCCCGGAGACGGCGCGCAAGCCGATCGACTGACCGGATGAGCCGCCGCCCCGGACGCGCGCGGCGGCTTCCCATACAGTGGATTATCGTCCACTATCTGAAACAGACCGACGCGAGATCGACCGCATGACGAAGCACACCATACGCACCGAGAAGGCCGCTCCGGCGGTCGGGCCCTACGCACAGGGGATCCGGGCCGGCGGGCTGATCTTCGCCTCCGGACAGCTGCCGATCGATCCCGCCACCGGCGCGTTCCCGGACGGGATCGAGGCGCAGACCCGGCGCTCCCTCGCCAACCTCGCCGCCGTCCTCGAGGCGGGCGGCGCCAGCCTCGCGAGCGTCGTGAAGACGACCGTGTTCCTCAAGGACATGGCGGAGTTCGCCGCGATGAACGCGGTCTACGCCGAGCACTTCCCGGGCGAGGCCCCGGCCCGCTCCACGGTCGAGGTCGCGCGCCTGCCGCGCGACGCCCGGGTCGAGATCGAGGCGATCGCGCTCGCCACGGAGGCCGCATGACAACCGAGGCGACCAGCACGATGACCGGCGAGACCGCACCCCGCATGGTCGAGGCCTTCGCGCACGCGGCCGGATCGGCCGCCGTCCGGGTTCCGGGCGGCGCCGCCGGCTGGGTCGGCAGCCTGACCCACATCCACATCGCCCCCGCGGCGAGCTACGAGATGGAGGAGGTGTCCGAGGCCGTGTGCGTGGCCGGCCGCGGGATCGAGGGCGACCGCTACTTCCTCGGCACCGGCACCTACTCGCCCAAGCCCGACGTGCGCGAGGTCACGCTGATCGAGCAGGAGGCCCTCGACGCCCTCAACCGCAACGACCCGCCGCTGCAGGAGGGGCCGCTGCGCCTCCTGCCGGGGGACCATCGGCGCAACCTCACGGTGCGCGGCGTGCCGCTCAACCACTTGGTCGGCCGGCGCTTCCGGGTCGGCGCGGTGATCCTGCGGGGCGGGCGCCTCAACTTCCCCTGCCGCTATCTTGAGGAGCTGCTCGGAATGCCGGTCTACCTGCCGCTCTACAACCGCTCGGGCCTGAACTGCGGGATCGAGAGCGGCGGCGTGATCCGGCCCGGCGACGCGATCGCGCTGCTGGACTGACGGAGCTGCGCGCGATGACGGCCCGCCTGATCATGAAGCTGCGCGTCGCCGACGCGGTCGCGACGACGCCGGAGGTGCTGCACCTCGGTCTGGTCCATCCCGCGCGCCCGGAACTCCCCGCCTGGACGGCCGGCGCCCACGTCGACCTGCGCCTGCCGGACGGGCGGGTGCGGCAGTACTCGCTGTGCGGCGACCCGGCCGACCGAAGCCGCTACGAGATCGCGATCAAGCGGGAGGCGGCCGGCCGGGGTGGCTCGGCCTGGGCGCACGAGACGCTCGCGCCCGGGGCGTTCGCCCACGTCTCGGCGCCCCGCAACAACTTCCCCCTCGACCCCGAGGCGCGCCGCCACCTGCTCGTGGCCGGCGGGATCGGGGTGACGCCCCTGCTCGCCATGGCGCGCGCGCTCGCCGCGTCGGGGGCGGAGTTCGTGTTCCACCTCTGCGCCCCCTCCCCCGAGGCGGCGCCGCTGCTGGCGGCGGTGCGGGCGGTCTGCGGGCCGCGCCTCCGGTGCTGGTTCGGGTCCGAGGGGTGGCGCTTCGACCCCGACGCCCTCGGCCCGGCCGAGACCGGGACCCACGCCTACGCCTGCGGGCCGCGGCGCCTCATGGACGCGGTCCAGGAGGGTCTGGTCGTGCGGGGCTGGCCCGCCGAGCGGGTGCACAGCGAGCATTTCGAGCCGCTGCGCGACGAGGGCTTCGTACCGGAGCCGTTCGAGGCGCGCATCGCCTCCACCGGGCAGGTGCTCCACGTGCCCGCCGACTGGTCGCTGCTCGACGTGCTGCGCGGCGCGGGGCTCGACCTGCCCTCCTCCTGCGAGTTCGGCGTCTGCGGCGCCTGCGAGTGCGGCTATCGCGACGGCGCGGTCCTCCACCGCGACGCGGTCCTGCCGCTCGCCAAGCGCGGGAGCCGCATGATGCCCTGCGTCTCACGTGCGCGGGACGCCGTGACGCTCGAGCTCTGACGGCCGGACCCGCGCTGCGGCGTTATCAGACGTGCGGCCCCGCGCGGGCGACGACGCCGGCAGCCTCGCCGCGCGGCCCGCGCGACCGTGAGCTGCGCCAGCGCGCCGCACGATTCGGATCAGCGAACCTCACGCGGCGGATGGCGATGCCGCGCGGGCTGGGTTAGCCCGCCTCGATCGCGCCATCGCCGTGGGGCAGTGCCCCGCCCGCCAAGAGGAGGTTGTGAGAATGAGCCGATCCACGCTGTCCATCAGCGCCGGTCTGGCGGCGGCCGCAGTCGTCCTGGCGGGCCTCTGGATCTCCTACGGGCCCCGCCCTCACGCGAGCCGCGACAGGCAGGCGTCCACGGCGATCCCCGTGTCCAAGCAGGACCGATCCGGGATCGACCCGCAGGGCGAGGCCATCCGGTCCGTCTATCCGGGGCCGAACGCCGGATCCGCCCCGCGCGTCGCCCCGGCACCGCGGAACGCGACAGCCGCCCCCCCGTCGTCCCTGGCGGCAACCCCGCCCGCATCGCCGCCCGCATCGCCGGCAGCGTCGCCGGCAGTGTCGCCGGATGCCCCCGCGGCGAGCGGGGTGGCGAAGCCGGCGGCGCCGCCGCCGCAGCAGGCCGAGGGCGCGCCGGGCTCCGGCCAGCCGCCGGCCTCTCCGGGCCAGGGCGTCGACCTCAACACGGCGTCCGTCGAGGAGCTGAACGCCCTCGGGGCCGGCATGATCGGGCGCCGGATCGTCGCGTTCCGGCCCTACGGTTCCCCGGAGGATCTCGTGACCCGGCGTGTCCTGAAGAAGGCCGATTACGAGGCGATCAGGGCTGCCGTCGCGGTGCGGCAGACCGAGTCCGCTGGCGCGGGCCGCCCGGATTGAGGGTCGAGGCCCGTCGGCACCGAGCCGGGCTCGCCGGTCCCACGGGTGCCAGGGGCCACGGCCCGGACGCTACGCGCGCTTCGACGGGGCGGGCTGTTTGGCGGCGAGACGTTTGCCGAGCCGCTCGATGTCGACGATCATCCGCTCGTGCGTCCCGGCCCCGATCTGCTCCGACTCGTCCCAGGCCGCGACGCGGAACTGGATCTGGCGTCCGGCGACGCCGACCACCTCGGCTTCCGCCCGGACGCGGTGCCCGACCGGCGTCGCCGCCATGTGGGTCACGTCCACCTTGGTCCCGACGGCGCTCTCGCCGGGATCGAGGTACTGGCGGACGGCGTTCAGCGCCGCGTTCTCCATGATCAGGACCATCATCGGCGTGGCGAAGACCGGCGGAAGGATGTTGTCCTTGAACTGGCTGGCCAGATGTGACGGCCCGACCAGCATGGCGAAGCTCCCCTTCGCCCCCAACGGGATGTCCTGCATGCGCGCGCTCCAGATCCGTTTCGGCCCGATGACCGATAGGTAGGGCCGAGGGACCGCGTCCGGACATCCCGGGACCTTCGCCGCACGCAGCCCAGCCCCCTCCCCGCCGCCCGGCCAGGCACGGGAACCCCGGACCGGGAACCGTGGGGAGGGACGAGCGCCCGCAAGCGAGTCGCGTCCGGTCAGCGCCGACGGCGGGGCTGGCCGGCCGCCTCGAGGATGAGGTCCGCGATATCCGGAGCGCGCGAGATCAGGGACAGGTGGCTCGCCCGGAGCTCGACGGTCCGCGCGTTCATGCGCTTGGCCATGAACCGTTCGAGGTCCGGGTCGATGGTCCGATCCTCGGTCGACACCGCGTAGAAGCTCGGCTTCGAGCGCCAGGCGGCCTGGGTGGTCCGTCCCGTCAGCAGGACCTTGCGGAACGGCTGCTGGACCGCGAACAGCACCCGCGCCTTCTCCACCGGCAGATCGCCCGCGAAATCCCGCAGGAACGCCGCCTCGCTCAGGCGCCCCTCGTCGCCGTCGAACACGATGCCGGCCGAGGCGGGCGGGGTCGGGTAGGCCTTCGCCAGCGCCGCGTAATCCTCGTTCGCGTCCGGCGCCCGCGCCGCCACGTAGACCAGCGCCGAGACCTTCGGGTCGATCCCGGCTTCGGTCACGATCATGCCGGAGAACGAGTGGCCGACGAGGACGGTCGGTCCCTCCTGGCGGGCCAGCACGCGCTGCGCCGAGGCCACCGCTTCCGCGAGGGTGGTCAGCGGGTTCTGCACGGAGGTGACGGAGAGGCCGGCCGCCTGCAGGTGCGGGATCACCTCCGACCAGCACGACCCGTCGGCGAACAGCCCGTGGACCAGCACGGCGTTGCGCGCCCGCGGCAGGTCCTGGGCGGCGGCCGGTCCGGGCAGAAGCGCGGCGGCCGCGCCGGCGGCAAGGGTGCGGGTCAGCGTTCTGCGCGTCATCATGGGGGCGCCTCCATCCGGACTCGTCGATGCGGGACGTACCGTCCCTGTTCGCCGCCGGCGCGGGAAGGATACAGCCTCGGGCCGCCCAGGGCGCATCTCGGCGCGCATCTCGGCGCGCATCTCGGCGCGCATCTCGGCGCGCATCTCGGCGCGACCCGGCGGCCGCCGCGACCGCGCGCGGACGGGAACATCCGCGCGCAAGCGTCCCAGGATGTTACCCGGATATGCTGCGCGATGCTGGACGAGGGCGGCCTTTCAGCCTCTCATGGCGGCACGAATTGAGTAAAAATCGGGAGAGGAAACCGAGATGCTGCGACGCGTGCTGCGTCGGCTGACGGCTGCGGCCTCGCTGACAGTGCTGACATTCGCCGTTCCGGCCTTCGCCGAGGAGCCGCTGCGCTTCGAGGTCGATCCGGCCTGGCCGCAGCGCCTGCCGAACGACTGGATCATGGGTCAGGCGGCGGGCGTCGCGGTCGACGCGCAGGACAATGTCTGGGTGATCCAGCGGCCGCGCACCCTCACCGACGACGAGAAGGCCGCGAGCCTCGATCCGCCCCGCACCCGCTGCTGCAAGCCGGCGCCGCCGGTGCTCGTCTTCGACCAGACCGGGCGCCTGGTGAAGTCCTGGGGCGGCCCGGGCGAGGGCTATCAGTGGCCCCAGAACGAGCACGGCATCCACATCGACCACAAGGGCTTCGTCTGGCTCGCCGGCAACGGCGACACCGACGGCCAGATCCTGAAGTTCACCCCGGACGGCAAATTCGTGCTGCAGATCGGCAAGCAGGGGCCGCAGACCGACAGCCGGGACACGAGCCGCCTCGGCAAGCCGGCCGGCATGATGGTCGATCCGGAGACGAACGAGCTCTACGTGGCCGACGGCTACTACAACCACCGCGTCATCGTGTTCGACGCGGAGACCGGCGCGTTCAAGCGGATGTGGGGCGCCTACGGCAAGCCGCCGACCGACGACAAGCTCGGCCCCTACGATCCGGCGGCGGCCCCGTCCCAGCAATTCGCCAACCCGGTGCACTGCGTGCAGGTCGCCCGCGACGGCCTCGTCTACGTGTGTGACCGGACCAACGACCGGATCCAGGTGTTCCGGAAGGACGGCACCTTCGTGAAGGAGATGTTCGTCGAGAAGAACACCCGGGCCAACGGCTCGGTCTGGGAACTCGCCCTGTGGCCGGACGAGCGCCAGACCTACCTGCTCAACGCCGACGGGGCCAACAACGAGGTCCGCACCCTGAGCCGCGACACCGGCGAGATCCTCGGCCGCTTCGGCCGCAACGGCCGGATGGCCGGCGACTTCCACTGGGTCCACAACCTCGCGATCGACTCCAAGGGCAACGTCTTCACCACCGAGGTCGACACCGGGAAGCGGGCGCAGAAGTTCCTGTTCCGGGGCGACATGGTGCTGCGCAAGCGTGCCGCCCTGCCGGAGGGCGGCGCGCGATGATCGCGGCGGCCGATCCGGCCACGCCGGTCGCCGGCGCGGGCTGCGCGTGCTGCCTGCCCCGGCGCGGCTTCCTGGGCCGCCTCGCGGGGCTGGGGGTGGCGCTGACGGCCGGCGCCGCGCGGGCCGAGCCGTCGCGCTACACGGGTCTGGTGATCGACTGCCACGGGCACTACACCACCGAACCGGCCGCCATGCTGGACTGGCGCAAGCGCCAGATCGGCGCGCTCAACGACCCGGGCCAGTCCCCCAAGCCGTCGGACCTGCAAGTCAGCGACGACGCGGTGCGCGCCAGCGTGAGCGGGCGGCAGCTCAAGCTCCAGTCCGAGCGCGGCATCTCCCTGGCGCTGTTCTCGCCGCGGGCCGGCGGGATGGGCCACCATATCGGCACGGCCCGCACCAGCCTCGACTGGTCGATCGTGTCGAACGACATGATCCACCGGGTGACGAGCCTGATGCCGCAGAACTTCGTCGGCGTCTGCCAGCTGCCGCAATCGCCGGGTGTCTCGCCCAAGAACTGCACGGCCGAGCTCGAGCGCTGCGTCAAGGAGCTCGGCTTCGTCGGCTGCAACGTCAACCCGGACCCGTCCGGGGGCTACTGGACCGATCCGCCGCTCTCCGACCGGTTCTGGTACCCGCTCTGGGAGAAGATGGTCGAGCTCGACGTGCCCGGCATGGTGCATGTCAGCGCCTCGGCCAATCCCAACTTCCACGCGACCGGGGCGCACTACATCAACGGCGACACCACCGCCTTCATGCAGTTCGTGACCTCGGACCTGTTCAAGGACTTCCCGACGCTGCGCCTGATCATCCCGCACGGCGGCGGTGCCGTGCCCTATCACTGGGGGCGCTACCGGGGGCTGGCCCAGGACATGAAGCGGCCGCCGCTGTCCGAATTGATGCGCAACGTCTTCTTCGACACCTGCGTCTACCATCAGCCCGGCATCGACCTGCTGCTCAAGGTCGTCCCGCGCGAGAACGTGCTGTTCGCCTCCGAGATGGTCGGCGCGGTGAACGGGGTCGATCCCGAGACCGGCCACGCCTACGACGACACCAAGCGCTACGTCGAGGCCGCGGCGATCCCGGACGCGGACCGGGCCAAGATCTACGCCGGGAACGCGCTGCGCGTGTATCCGCGCCTCGCGGCGCGGCTCCGGTCGGCCGGCGTGACGCCGTAGGGCCGCCGAGGGCCTCGGAGGAGCCGCAGAGGCGGGGTGGACCCGATCGCGGATCCGCCGGCGCGCGCCTGCCGGTGACCGGGCGAATGTGTCTCAGATCGACGGCGCCGCCGCGCGAACGATGTTGGTCCCAGGGCCGGACCGGCGGGTGAAGCGGGGATGTCGTTCATGAGGGTCACGATCTGCGCCGTCGCACTCTGCCTTGTCGCGGGCCTGGGCCACGCTCAAGAGGCCGGACAGACGGTCGCCGGCGAGGGCGATTGGGTGCTCAGGAAATCGGCGGCCCCGTCGAGCGGCGACGCCGCCTGCGTTCTGGCGCCGAAGGCGCGGTCGCGCATCCAGATCGTCGGCGACCGCATCGAGATCACCGGCCTACCGAAGAATTCCATCTTCAATTATCAGTATCGGATCGACGACGGACCTGTTTCAAACGCAATGTTTCCCACAACGCAGATGCAGGACGCCGGAGTGATCACGCTGAACGGGGACGTATTGAAAGATATTCTGGCCGGTCGACGCTTCAGCATCCGCCTGCTGGACCGCTGGCACGAGGCCATCACGGAGGAGATCAGCCTCTCCGGGCTGCGCGGCCTGATCGACAAGCGGGCCGAGGCCTGCAGGTAGCCAGGGCCTCACGCAGCGCGCCGGAGCCCCCTCCCCCGTGCGGGCGGATCGCGCGCGGCGGATCTCGGGGACCGGCGGCCTCGCGACCGGTCCGCCCCGGCGGCGCGAGGCCCGCGCGGCGCGACCTCAGAGCCCGGATCGCTCCGGACCGCGCGCCTGCTCGCGCTCGTAGGCCGCGAACAGCTCCGGGAGGCGGGCGACGAGGAAGTCGCCGAAGGCGGGATGGAGCGTCTCGTCGATGATCACGCCCACGGTCGTCGGGGTCCGCTCGACGCGCGCCAAGCGGCGCCCGTCCTCCGCCAGCCCCGCCTCCGGCCCCGCGCGGACCACCGGCGGCGCCGGGGCTGGGACCGGCGCCACGGCCGCGTACACGCGCACGAACCGCTGGTCGGAGGACAGGGTCGCGAAGGCGTCCGCGGCGACGATCTCATCGACCCGCGCCCGCATCTCCGGGCTGGCGAGGCGATCCGCGAGGCTCATCCACCGGCGGCGACCCGCCTTCGGGGCGGGACCGATGGCGGCGATCACGGAATCGGGCAGGGCGCGCCGCGCCGCGATCAGGCGCGACAGCTCGGTCTTGTCGACGAGCAGGGCGGCCATGATCACGTCGCGCCCGTGCCCGAGCCGCTCCAGCGTCAGGGCGAAGGCGGCCCGCTCGATGAAGCTGAGATCGGCCCGCGCGTTGTTCTCCTGACCCTGGGCGACGACGAGTTCGGCATCCGTGAGCGTCCGCACCAGCGCGCGGACCGGTCGGCCGAGCGCGGCGGCGGCCCGCAGCCGCCGGTGGCCGAACGCGACCTGATAGCGCCCGCTTACGGTGGGATGGGGCCGCACCAGGATCGGGGTCTGCTGCCCCTGCGCCCGGATGACGGCGACGAAAGCATCCTCGCCGGGGCCGTCGATCACCGGCAGCCGGTCGGGGGCCGGCGACGGGTCGACGAGGCCCGGATCGAGATCGACCGCGACGCTGCCGGACCTGAGCTGGTCCTCCGCGGCGCGCGCCGAGACGACCTCGGAGGTCAGGCGCTCCAGGGACCGGCTCATCGCGCCGACCGCGCCGCGGCCGGTGAAGCTGGGAACGGCCGGGGCGGGGCCCCGCTCCGATCGCCCGGCCGCCGCGTCGTCGCGGGGCGAGTTGACCGCGGTCAACTCGGTCTGGTCGGCCGGATCGAGCAGGCCGGCGAGGAGGTTCTTGCGGGCCATCGGATCAGCGTCCCCATGCCGTGCGGATCAGCGCCTCGATCTCGCCGTTGACCGCGTCCAGGCTCTCCATCGCGCGGTCGTAGGTCGCGCGCGTGAACTGGTCGCGACTGACCTCGAACAGGGTCTGCTTGGTGATGCCGGCATCCGAGACCGCCGTGCTCTTCAGCATCGCGTTGGTGAGCACGCGCTCCCCGAACAGGGTCCGCATGAACGCGACCATCTGGGTCTGCGGGCCGTCGGTCGGCTCGTAGCGCGTGACGAGGTAGCGCATCCAGTCGTAGTTCATGTCGCCGCCGGCCTTGGCGACGACCCCGAGCATCTCGGAGGTCATCAGCAGGAACTGGCACATCGACATCACGTCGAGCATCTGCGGATGCACGGTGACGAGCACGCTGGTCGCCGCGCACAGGGCCGAGAGCGTCAGGTAGCCGAGTTGCGGCGGGCAATCGACCACGACCACGTCGTAGCGGTCGGCGACCGGCGCCAGGGCCTGGGCGAAGCGCGTGAAGAACAGCGAATCGCCGTCGCTGCTCCGCTGGAGGAGGGCGCGCGGCGTCTCGTGCTCGAACTCCATCAGCTCGAGATTGCCCGGAACGAGGTCGAGCCCCGGGAAGTAGGTCTTCTGGATGACGTCGGTCAGGGGACGGCGCGCCGCGTCGTACCGGATCGCGGCGTAGAGGGTCTCGTTGTCCCGCACGTCGAATTCGGGCTGGATCCCGTGCAGGGCCGACAGGCTCGCCTGCGGGTCGAGATCGACGGCGAGGACGCGGTAGCCCTGCAGCGCCATGTGCTGCGCGAGATGGGCCGCCGTAGTGGTCTTGCCCGAGCCGCCCTTGAAGTTCACCACCGCGATGATCTGGAGATGCTCCTCGGCCCGCCGCTCCTTCCGGTACCGCCGGCCGGTCTTGGCTCCCTCGTCCAGCATGCCGCGCAGCGCCTGGATGTCGGCGCTCGAGTAGGATCGCCGCCCGGACGGCCCGATCTCGGGGGCGGGCCCCTTGCCGTCGAGCGACAGGCGCCGCAGGTAGCCGTCGTCGACCCCGATCAGCTTGGCGGCCTCGCCGGACGAGAAGCGCCGCAGCTGCTTGCGCGCCTCGGGCGGGAACAGCCGCTGCCGGTGCGACTGCAGTTTGGCCGACAGCGCCTGCGCGTCGCCGGCGATCAGATCGTGCATCGCCATGGAGGTTGACCCCGAAGAGGGTAGGGCGGCGAGCGCCGCGGGGCTGGCCACGGTTCCGAACTCCTGTCACGGTTTTCGCGGCTGCAAACGCCGCCGCACCGTGACAAGATCACAGTCAACCTTAACAGAATGTTGACGCTCGCGCCGCCCCGCTTCCGGGCGGGCGAGCGTGTTGACCGCGGTCAACTCCCGCGACGCGGAGGGGACCGCTTGGGCCGTCGGCTGACGCTCGACGGCGCTGGCGCCACAGGGCGAAGAGCATCGGCCAGGCCGAGAACCGGCCGGAGCGGGCCTTCCGCGTCAGGTCGCGCAGATAGGCGCCGGGCGCGCCGATCGACTCGGCGCGCTGGAGGATCGCCGACAGCGCCGCCAGCGCGTGGTCCCGCCCCATCGCGGCCAGGGCCGCCTCCCAGACGTCCGGGCCGATTCCCAGCACCGGACGAACGACCTCCGCCGCGCCGGCCAGATCGGACCAGCTCCGGATGCCGTCGCGGGCGTAGAGCACGACGTCGGGACAGGCCTCGAGCACCATCGGCAGAGGCAGGGGCGAGGAGAGGGAAGAGGGGACCAGCGCGGGGAGGGGACGCGGCTGGCCGCGCGCGGGGGCCACGTCAGATCGCGCGGCTCCGGCCGGGCTTCGCCGGGGGCACCATTCAGATTCGTCAGCAGGATCTGGATCTGAATTCTGATGGTGGCGCTCACCGTGAGACGCAGTGCCGACCATTTCCGGCGCATTCGCCAAACTTGGCAGCCACTTGTCCACCTCCCGGCGCAGCGCGCGCAGCGGCTCGGCGGCGGCATGCAGGTGGGGCTCGCCGGCGGTCCGACCCGGCATTCCGCCGCAGGCCGCGAACCGGTCCGCGAGCGCCGCCCAGGGCCCGGGCCATCCGGATTCGGCGGCCAGGGCGAGGATCTTCGACAGGTCGCGGCGGTGCAGGGCGATCTCCTCGCGCAGGAGCAGGCGCCGGCGCGCGGCCGCCTGCACCGCCCGGGCGAGCGCGGCGAATTCCCCCGCGCGCGCCACGAGCGGCGTCAGGTCGAACCCGAAGGCGTGCGCGATCGCGCCGGCGCCGTCGCGGCGCGCGTAGCGCTTGCCGTTCGGGCTGTCCCGCCGGATCACCAGGCCGGCCGCGACGAGCTGGGCCAGCGCGCGCCGCAGCGTCGCCGGGGACGGGCCGTGCGACCGCAGCGACAATTCGCGGTTCGACGGGAAGACCACGAGCGGCGTGCCGGGCGGCAGCGCCGTCTCGGGATGGAACGTGAGCAGCGCGCTCAGCACCGCGAGGGCACGGTCCGAGACGGCGAGGTGATCCTTCGCCACGGTCACGTCGCGGAAGATGCGCCATTTGTGCCCGACCGCGTCGTCGGGGCAGGCCTTGGCCGCCGCCTGCGCGGCCATCATGCCGAGCGAGAGCGGTCGCCGCCCGAAGGGTGTCGTGGGTTCGTGTCCGGGATGCATGGTCCTCGCCCGCGATGAGGCAAAAGAGCAGCGCCCGCCGAGGCGATGGCCGCGTCGCGTGGTTGACAGCGATGTCCGGGAGTGATTCTCTGAGGTTGTCCAGACGACAGAGAGGGCTTCCGGGGCGAACGTCTCGGGGGCCTTTTCTTTTGCCGGGTTGCTCCGTCCAGAGGGGGGTGACCCGCCGTCAGCCTCGCGCGGCACCGGCCGGCGTCAGCAGGTCCGCCGCGCTCTCGCAGGGGCCCGTCTGATCCGGGACCCGCGCGGCCTTGCGCGCCCGCGGCGCGGCACGGGCGCGACGGGTTGGCCCCCCCGCGACGGCGACGAAGGCGCGCCGCAGCTCCGCCGGGTCCGAGTGCCGCAGCACCAGACCCTCGGCCGTCATCGCGACGTTGGCTTCCGGGTACGCGTCGAGGGTGCGCTTGATCGATTCCGAGAAGGCCTGCTTGAAGCGGGAGGCGAATTCCGAGGAGCCGAACTGCGCCATCAGATCGCGCCAGGTCAGCAGTTCGCTCTCCCCGCGCGACAGCAGCGGCAGCCGGTAGCAGAGGTACACGAGGATATCGATCGCCATGGCGTTGTGGGCGACCTGGCGCAGCCTGGCGGTCGGCACCGGGATCGAGTGCCGCGTGAAGCGGTCGTAGGCGTTCTGGCTGAGCATCAGCGCTTCCGGCCAGCGCATGGCGCTGTGTCCCCCGGCGGCCCAGACCTCGAGGTCGTCATCCTTGAACGCGCCCCCCTCGATCAGGCTCTCGCGCTTGAACACGTGGCCGCCCTCGTCGCCGTTCAGGACCATCGTGAAGATGGGGAAGCTCAGCCGGACGAGCTGGTCCTTGGTCGGCCCGATCGAGCCCCGCTCGCCGCCCGTGACCGGCAAGCCGACGGCCTTCAACCACTCGGTGATCCGCCCCATCTCCATCCAGCGGTCGCCGGCGCTCCGGCGCGGATCGCGGGCCTCCGTGGCCAGCCACATGGAGAGGAGGCGCGCCTTGGGTCCGAACGGGACGCCCACCTCGATCTGGCGCCCGTTGGGCAGGACGAACCGGGCCGGCTCGACGGTCAGCGAGAAGCGACCGTCGCGCCGGTTCCACGGCTCCATCGTGTTCTTGGGCCGGCGCAGCGGCAGGCCGGCGATGCAGAAGCCCTTGTGGAGGAACGACACATCCATGCGGCCGTCGAGCGCGGGACCGAGCCCGGTCGTCGGCCGGTCAGCTCCGGCCTCGGGGCGCAGCAGGCTCTGCTCCCACAGGCTCAGCTGGCGGGTCTCTGCCGCGTTCATGCCGGTCTCGCTCTCCTCGTGCCGAGCACAGGGCAATTTGGAGGCTATCAGTCGCGAGTCGCCGACCGGGCGCAATCATCGGGTTTCCAAATCTCAGCGCGCCGACCGGGATTCTTTACAAAACTCAGCGTCGGCGGCCTACGGCCGCACAGCGGTCGAGCCGCGACGGCGTCCCGGCACGGCTGCGACCGCCGTTGGCGCCGGTCGCGGCGGCGCGAGTGCGAAAAATCAGCGCTCGCCGACCGTCCGCTGGCAAAAGTCAGCGTGGCGCACGCCGTCGGTGACGGGTGAGGGCGCTTGGCGACCTTCCAAACCGCGGCAAGCGCGTCCACCTGCGCTGATTTTTGTAAGTCCCGCGCCGTCGGACACCGCTGGGGCCGCGCTGAGTTTTCTCAGGAGCGGACCCGGGGGCGCTGATTTTTGTAAGCGGTCGCGTCGCAAGGCCCGGCATCAGCGCATTGGGTGGCCACTGACCGGCGACGCGTCTCGGGCGCGCTCGGACGCCACTGGACAGAGACGCGAGGCGGGCGATCAGCCGAAGGGTGGCGACCCGGCCTGCTCGGGACCTCGCCGACGCGCTTCCAGCGGCGGACCGTAACCCGCGCGCCCGTGAGGCGGCGTGAACCGATCGGCAGGGACGACCCAGATGCGAGCCGCGCACCGCAGGATCGGGATGGTGGTGCGGCGACGCGTCGGATGGTGGCGTCGCTGACCGGCAAGGTCCCGTGATCCGGAGACGGTCGGGCATCCGGTCGCGGCCCGCGACGACGCGGTCGGTGACCGCCCGACACATCGGAGCGCTACGGAGCGGGACCGGGAGGGGAGGGCGCCTTCGGGCCGCTCGCGCGACGGGCGTCGGCACCGGGCCGGTCATGGACGCCCCGTGCGCACCTGCGCGGGCCGCGCGTCCCGCTCACCCATCGCCTGCGAAGTTCCAGGACGTGCCGCGTCGCGAGCGGCAAGTTGTCGCTCGAGGACAGGACGCGCGCATCCGAGGTGAACCGAATCTTCCTGTCGTTGTTTACGCTCGCCACCGAGGAGCGTTGACGACGTGACACCCCGATATGGTGTGTGACGCGGCGATCCGGGCCGTCTTGCCTTCCCGGAGCGCGGTCGCGCGCCGCGATCTCTGTCGACGCCCGAAGATCCGATTTGTCAGGAGGAGATCCATGAAGGGATTCACGAAAATCGTGTCGTACGCGGCGGCCGCGGCGGCGGTCTGCATGCTCGCGGTTGTGGTGGTCCAATCGGCGGGGCTCCTCGCCGGGTGATGGGCCCCACGCGGTGATCCAAGTTCAAAGTTCGTACAGGGTCAGGAGCGATCGTCTAAATCTGTCTCATCAACGATGATGCCGGTATCGGGACCGTGGAGGAACAAGCGGCTTGGCGATTCTTCCCGGCATCGTCCGAGCCGAACACCGACTCAGACCGGGGTCGGAAGACGGGCGATGACCTTGATCTCGAAGTCGAAGCCCGCGAGCCAGGTCACGCCGACGGCAGTCCAGTTCGGATAGGGCGGTTCGCCGATCATTACGTCGCGTACCGCCATCACTGTGTCGAACTGCGTTTCAGGGTCGGTGTGGAAGGTTGTCACGTCCACCACGTCGTCGAAACTGCAGCCGGCCGCCGCGAGAACGGCGTTCAGCCTGTCGAAGGCACGGCGAACCTGCGCACCGAAATCCGGTTCAGGCGAGCCATCCTCGCGGCTGCCAACTTGGCCGGAGACGAAAAGCAGGTCGCCGGACCGGATCGCGGCCGAGTAGCGGTGCTTGTCGTAGAGGGCTTGCCGTCCGGGCGGAAAGACTGCATCGCGCTTCGACATATCGCGTGTCCTCTGCGAAGGGTGCCGACGGCTTCCATCGACCTCGCGGCAACATTCACATACGCCGCGTATGTAGAAATATCGTGACATACGCGGCGTATGTCAACACATGCGGGCCTACGTGAAGGATCGAGGCATCCTGTGGCATCGGGACGGCGCGCGCTGAAGATGGAGGAAACCCGCGCGCGGCTGATCCGCGCGGCGCGTGCAGCCTTTGCCGAGAAGGGCTACGCAGCGGCGTCGATGGATGAGCTGACGGAAGCGGCCGGCCTGACGCGTGGCGCGCTCTATCACAACTTCGGCGACAAGAAGGGCCTGCTTCAGGCCGTCATCGCGCAGCTCGACGCGGAGATGGTCGCTCAGGCGCGGGTCGCGCGCGAGAGGGCGCCAACGCCCTGGCTCGGCTTCCTCGACGAGGGCGTCGCCTACATCGAGTTGGCCCTCGAGCCGGAGATCCAGCGCATCGTGCTCCTCGACGGACCGGCAGTGCTGGGCGATCCGTCGCGGTGGCCGGGCCAGACCGCCTGCCTGCGCACGACGACCGAGACGATCCAGGCCCTCGTGGAGGCCGGGACGGTCAAGCCTGTCGATGCCGAGGCCGCGGCGCGCCTGATCAACGGCGCGGCGCTCAACGCCGCGCTCTGGGTCGCCGCGTCCGACGATCCGCCGGCCGTCCTCGCCAGGGCCACCGAGGCCTTCCGGTGCTTGGCGAACGGCCTCCTGAAGTAGGCCGTCCCGCCGGTCTGGACGCGTCATCCGCAGGCGCGCGCGACGCGTTCGTCGGGGGACACCTTGCAGGGTGGCCCGCGCGCAGACAGCGAGAGAGGAGACGACAACGACGTCTGCCTCGAACCCATGTCGCTCGAAGGCGGACCAGCCGGAAGCCATCCGTTTGAGACGTTCAGGCGGGCGTCGCGCGATGGCGGATGCTGGCCGAGAGCGGAGTGGCCGCTGTGGACCGCGACCGCTGCAAAGGCGGACGGCCTCCCACCGACCCGACCCTGCCGTCAGAGCGTATCGGCACGTGTCCCGGAAGCGGATCTCCAGCGTGCAGAGACCGGACGATGCGCGCCCTGCTCAATGCGCCGGCGATCGGTCCGATGCGTCCGACGAGCGCTTCTTCCTCTTGCGCTTGCTCGCTTTCAAGACCACGTCCGCGTTGTCCTCGGCGATGCGCTCAGCCAGCGCGAAGTCGTGAAGCTCCGCGGTCGCGCCCTCGGTAGCGGTCGGCCCTTCTGTCACGGCGTAGAACGCGGCGCGGACGATCTCCTTCTTGCTCGCCTCCGGATGCCGCTCACGGATGGCGGAACGGATCGCCTTCGGCTTCATGCCCGGCGCGGCGATCCTCCTCAGCGTGTCCGCGATCTCCCGGATCGATGCCATACCGCTACCTTCACCTGACCCCTTCTGCCGGCTCACAAACCCGTCAGCCGACGGGGCGTTCCGATGCCGCGGCCACACAGGCGGCTTCCCGCGCGCGACGCGCCGCACCCGCGGACGTGAGCTCGCGCCGAACCGCCGCGCTCCTCCCGAGACCGGAACGCGCTCGGCGCGCGGGGCGCACAAACGGGCCGCGTTCACCTCAGTAGCGGGTGATGGCACGCAGGCCGAACACCGCGGCGCCGCGCACCCGCTTGCCGTCAGGATCGCGCGGATTGGCGATCCCGCCACCCGGATGGGCGATGTACTGCACGGTCGGCTGCAGGGCGATGCCGGGCGCGAGCACGGCCTGATAGGTCGCCTCGAGCAAGATCTCGGCGCTCCGGCGGGGTGCGGGTGTCGTGCTCTGGAGCGCGGCGATCGCATCGAGCCGGCGTGCCGCCGGGGAGATGCGGGTGATGCCGACGGCGAGGCCCAGCGTGTCGTCCGACCGTCCGGGGATCAGGCCGCGATAGGCGATGCCGCCGTCGATGTAGAGGTCCACCAGATTGCGGTCCCCCGGCGAGACGGACGCACGCAGGAAGACGCTGGCGCCGTCGTTGGGATCGTCCGGCTCCTGGTAGATCGTCTGGTCGATGAGCCCGTAGAGGCCCGAATTGCCCGAAACCCTCCGATCGAGGCCACTCACCGGATCCGGCGTGAGGGCATCGACGCGGCCGAAGCGGTGCCAGCCGCCCAGCGTGACGGTGCCCGGCCGGCCTTCGGAACCCGGACGGGTGTTGTAGGCGTAGGCAACCTCGGCGATGACGAGCGGGGGGTCGGAGACGGGGAAGCGGATACCGTTCGGATTGCGGCGCTGCGGGTCTACGCCCGAGCGGGGACGGCCGCCGCCGGGTGTGCCGTCGATCACGCTCGCCTGGAACGAGAGATCGGGCGTCGGGACGTACTTCAGGCGGACGGTCGGCGCCGAGAGCGGATAGGCCGGCCCTCCGTCCACCATGTTCGCGGCGAAGATCTCCGGCCAGCCGAAGGTACCGTTGGTGAACAGGATGCTGGTCTGGCTCACCATGTACTCGGTGTCGGCGGAGAGCTGGCCGACACGGACGGACAGCCTGTCGTCGAACAGGCTCTGCTCCAGCCACAGCTCCGAGAGCCGCGAAGCCGGCAGGGCCTCGATCTCGCTGATCGTCATGAGGTTGCCGACGCGGCTGCGGGAGGCTCCGCTGCCCTGGATCTGGTAGACGGTGGCGTGGGCCGTGGCCCCCTTCCACCCGGCGAGCGTGTCGAGATCGACATCGACGTCGAGATCGAGCAGCGTCAGGCCCGTGGAACCGCGCCGCAGGCCGCCGCGCAGGTTGCGGTAGGTCTCGGCCACACTGATCAGGCCGAAGGTGATCCCGCGGCTCTCCAGGAAGGCGCGGTACCCGCCGGGATCGCCGGCGGCCCCGAGGAGGGGCTGGAACGAGGTCGTGACCTCCGCCGCGCGACCGGCCGAGAACACGGGCTGAGCGACCGAGGTCTGCGGATCGCCACCTGCGCCGGAGGGTGAACCGATGGCGAGGCCTTCCGCGGCGACCCGCGCGGCCGTCGCCAGCGGATCCGCGGCCGGTTCGGCCAAGGCACGGCCGACCGGCGCGACGAGAACGAGCGTGATGCCAGCGAGGGCGCAGATGACAGAGCGCACCAGGACCTCTGGAGACATCGGGCTCGGCGAACGAAGGCATAGCCTCGTGACCATTCGACGACGGCGGTGGCGAGACATCGCCGCGAATTGATGGGACAGACGCGGCACTGACGCTGGCTCGTACAACCGCAGGTCGCTAGGGTTCTCCGCATCACCGGAGGTCCTCCACCGTGCGTACGCTCGCTCTCGCCTCGGCCCTCGTTCTCGCCTGCACGGTGTCCGTCCGAGCGCAGGCCCCCGCACCCTCGGCGGCTCAGACCGCGCAGCGGGATCGGATGAAATCCTGCAACGTGGATGCTGGGACGCAACGGCTGTCGGGCGCCGCCCGCAAGAGCTTCATGGCAGATTGCCTCGCGGGAAAGAGCGCCGCGCCGGCCAAGGAGCTGACGCCGCAGCAGATGAAGATGAAGAGCTGCAATGCGGATGCCTCGGCCAAGAGCCTCAAGGGCGCCGAGCGCAAGGCGTTCATGAGCACGTGCCTCAGAGGTTAGTCGCCTGCGCCCATACCGCGTCCCTGTTCGGCTTCTGACCACTGTCAGGGCTGCGTGAAACGGATGCCGTTCGAGATACCGACCGATCTCGGGCGTCCTGAACGTCACTCGGGCTTACACGAAGCGGTCGACGTCCCCCTCACTCTCCCCCCGCTCCGTCGCGGAACGGTTTTGCCAGCCTCGCCGTAACTGACCCATCGAGCCGCGACGGCGCGGGTCAGATGGCCGAGGCGGTCCCAGCATGAAGCGCGCTCCCTTCCGCATCCTGATCCGCATCGAGGGCGATCGGCGCGTCCTGCGCGCGACCTCGGAGCGCGAGGCGGCGCTCAAGGCCGAATCCGTTCTCCGGCGCTACGACGTCCTGCCCGGCGGCGCCGGCCTCATCATCGAAGCGTCGGACACCCGGGCGAGCGCGCGCATCGCGGCCTATCTGGCCGACGTCGCGCTCGAGATGGAAATCGCGTGATCGGCCTCCGAGGATGACGGTCTCGGACAGCGCGGTCCCCTACGTGCTGGGCGCTGCGGCGGTGCGCTCGGTCGAAGTCATCGACGGCGGCGGCACACTGGCGATCCGATTGCAGTCGCCCGACGACAGTGAGTTCTGCGTCCTGCTGCCGATCGGTGTCGTGGGCGACCTCCTCTTTCAACTCGCGGATGTGATGAGCGTCAGCCTTGACCCACGCCCATGACCGAGAGGATGCCCACCTGGGCGAAGGGGATGACCCGGTGCTCGACGCGGTCGCCGTGCTTCGGTGCCGCGGGTATACGGTCGAGCCGGATGACGACTGCGCGCGCTGGCGGATCGACGGTGCTGACTGGATCACGCTCAGCGACCTGTTCGCGCGGGCTCTGCGGCTCGGCTTGAGAGACGGGCCGGGACGCGCGCAGTAATCCCCGGCCAGACCGGGAGCCTGACCGCTGAGGGATCGACCGGCGGGGTAGGGGCACGCGCAGCGCACCCGCGCGCGGGCCGATCCACCACGCTGCGCTACGTTCGGCCGCAGTGCGGCACAGCCGGCCTCCGTGTGCTGCCGGGTCGACGGCGCAATGGCCCCACCGTCGCGTCGTGCTGCGCCGCCCCGATCGGGAGGCGGCCAGGATCCCCGGTCTAGTTGATCAGGCAGAAGCCGGCTTCCGCCCTGTCGACGCCGCCGACGCGCCTCCCGGTCTCGCAACTCGGGGCGACGGCGCGCACCGCTTGGACACGCGGCGTTTCGGGCGGCGGGCGGAGGAGGGTGTGCTGTGGCCGAAGCTCCGGCTCGCGCGCTTCGGCCGGCGTGTTCGCCACCGCTGCCGCGGCTGCCGCAGGAACGGCCGCAGGAACGGCCGCAGGAACGGCCGCAGCGATGGGGGCCGCAGCGATGGGGGCCGGCGCGATCGCGATGGTGGGACGGTAGCCGGCACGGCCGCTCGGGGCCGTGTGGGTCGCGGCGACAGACGGAGGCAACGCGGGTCGCTGCGCCGTCGACGACCGCCCGAAGAACAGACGCCCACGCCCGCGCGCCTCGACCGTGTCGATGCTACCCACAAGTGTAGAAATCACCACACCTGCCACCAGCCACGCGCGCATGATGTCCCCCACCGCACGCGAGGAATATGGCAGCGAACCAATTCAATAGTGCTGCCATGACCTTTCAAATTCGATTGATTTGATGAATGCAGAGCGCGGGATTTCCGCGCGCCTGACCTGTCGGCCCCGAGCCGCGATCGACCGGACAACGCGATCCCTCGGCAAGAGCGGCTCCCGGCGTGCCGATGACCGATTGCGCCGTGCACCGTCCGCCGTGTCGCGTGCTGAGCCGACCGATACGGTGTGGCCGCGCAGCCGGGAGGACACGCCCCCGCGGCAAGTCTCGCGGGCAGGACTTCCGGGCACGACCCACCGGCAAGCCTTCTTACGCCCCCCGGACCCGCGGTGCCGGAGACCGGGGCCGAGACAGCCGGACGTCAGGTACCGGGGCGGCCCAACCAACGACACCCTGGAGCCGCACCGCCCGGCGGGCCGCGCCGTGCCGGAGGGCCGGATGAGAACGGTGACTCCACCCGTTCTCGATCGAGGGCCCATCGCCCGCCGGATCTCCTGCCCGTGTTTCGACGCCGCAAGACTTCTCCGACCGACGCGTCGCCCGGCGCCGGTTCAGGTCCCGCCGCGGGGCAACTCGCGGTGTCGGGCGTGAGCCGACGCTACGGCCGGACGCTGGCGCTGGACAACGTGTCGCTGACGCTCGGTCCGGGCGAGATCCTGGCGGTGCTCGGCGCCTCCGGCTGCGGGAAGAGCACGCTGCTGCGGCTCATCGCCGGCCTGGACGCGCCGGACGCGGGCGAGATCGCCTTCGGCGATCGCCGCGTCGCCGGGCGCGGCCGCAACGCGCCGCCCGCGCGCCGCGGCGTGGGCCTGATGTTCCAGGACTACGCGCTGTTTCCCCACCTCACCGTGCTGGCCAATGTCCGCTTCGGCCTCGCCCATCTCCGCGGCGCGGACGCGCGGGACATCGCCCGCGAGCGCCTCGATCAGGTCGGGCTGGCACACCGCGCCGACAGCTATCCGGGCACGCTGTCGGGCGGAGAGGCGCAGCGGGTGGCGCTCGCCAGGGCCCTGGCCCCGCGTCCGCGGGTGCTGCTCCTCGACGAGCCGTTCTCGAACCTCGATGCCGGCACCCGCGAGCGTGTCCGCGCCGACACCCTGGCGGTCCTGCGGCGGGACGGCATCGGCGCGATCCTCGTCACGCACGACGCGGCCGAGGCGGTCGCCTGCGCGGACCGCATCGTCCTGATGCACCGGGGTCGGATCGTCCAGAGCGGCAGCGCCGAGGCGCTGTACGCCGCGCCGGCGACGCCGTTCGCCGCCCGGGCGCTCGGCGAGATCATCGAGATTCCGGGCCGCGCCGTCGACGGCCACGTCGCGACACCCCTCGGCACGCTGCCCCGGCCCGACGCCGTGCCGGAGGGCGCGGTCCAAGTCTGCCTGCGCCCGGAGGCGATCCGCCTCGGGCCGGCGGGCGCCGGCGTGCCGGCCAGGATCCTGGGCCGGGCCTTCGCGGGGCCGCGCCTGCGCCTGGACATCGCGGTCGCGGGCCTCGGCGCGCCGCTGCGCCTCGACCTCCCGCCGGAGGCCGTCCTGGGCGAGCAGGTCGGCATCGAGCTGCTGCCCGGGCGCGCCCACGTCTTCCCGCTGCCGGACGGAGTCCAAGTGTTGTCAGATTGTAATTAGAATATATCTAAATAAATCTGCCTTGCAGGGCGCATTCTTACTGTATAGCACCGGCTCGTCGCTCGACGAACGGGGTTTATCATGTTGGACGTCTGCAGAACCGGAGCCTGGGCGAGCCTGTGCCTGTCTCTCTGCTTCGGCGGACCGGCCTACGCGGCCGAGGTCAACCTCTACACCACCCGCGAGCCGGGCCTGATCCGGCCGCTGCTCGACGCCTACACGGCGCAGAGCGGCGTCACCGTGAACACGGTCTTCGTGGAGAAGGGGCTGGCCGAGCGGGTCGCCGCGGAGGGCGCGCGCTCGTCCGCCGACGTCCTCATGACGGTCGATATTGGCAACCTGATCGAACTCGTCGACCGCGACCTGACCCAGCCGGTGCGCTCGCCCGTGCTCGAAGCGGCCGTGCCGGCGCCCCTGCGCGGCGCCGACGGGCGCTGGTTCGCCCTCTCCATGCGCGCGCGCGTGCTCTACGCCGACACGGGCCTGAACGATCTCGCGGCCGCGACCTACGAATCGCTCGCCGACCCGCGCTGGAAGGGCAAGGTGTGCCTGCGCTCGGGCCAGCATCCCTACAACACCGCCCTGATCGCCGCCTTCCTCGTCCGCCACGGCGCGGAGAAGACGGAGGCGTGGCTGCGGGGCGTGAAGGACAACCTCGCCCGCAAGGCGACGGGCGGCGACCGGGACGTGGCCCGCGACATCGCGGCCGACCTCTGCGAGGTGGGCCTCGGCAATTCCTACTATGTCGGACTGATGCGCTCGGGTCGCGGCGGGGCGGACCAGCAGAAATGGGGCGCGGCCATCAAGGTCGTGCTGCCGACCTTCGAGGGCGGGGGCACGCACGTGAACGTGTCGGGGGCGGTCGTCGCCAAGAACGCGCCGAACCGTGACCAGGCGGTCAAGCTCCTCGAGTACCTCGTCTCCGACGCCGCGCAGGCGCTCTACGCCAAGGTCGACTACGAGTATCCGGTGAAGGCCGGCGCCCCGATCGAGCCGCTGCTCGCGGAACTCGGTCCGCTGAGCGTCGATCCGACGCCGCTCGTCGAGATCGCCCGCAACCGCAAGGCGGCGAGCCTGCTCGTCGACAAGGTCGGCTTCGACAACTGAGTTCGAGCCGGGCCGGATGTCGGTGACCCGCTCTCTGGGCTGGGCGGGGGCGGTCGCCCTGGCGGCGCTGCTGCTCGCGCCCGTGATCTCCCTGGGCTTCACGGCGTCCGAGGGCGGCGGCGAGCTGTGGCCGCACCTCGCCGCCTACGTGCTGCCGCAGGCGATCCGCGACACCGCCCTGCTGCTCGCGGGCGTTGGCCTCCTGGTGATCGGGCTCGGGACCGCGACGGCGTGGCTGGTCGCGGCGTTCGACTTCCCCGGTCGGCGCCTCCTCGAGGCCGCCCTGCTGCTGCCGCTGGCGATGCCGACCTACGTGGTCGCCTACGCCTATCTCGACCTGCTGCACCCGCTCGGGCCGTTCCAGGTCGGGCTGCGGAGCCTGCTCGGCCTGTCGAGCCCGCGCGATCTCGCCCTGCCGGACCTGCGCTCGCTGCCGGGCTGCAGCCTGCTGCTCGGCTTCGTGCTCTACCCTTACGTCTATCTGCCGACCCGCGCGCTGTTCCTGATGCAGGCCGGCTCGCTGCTGGAAGCCGCGCGCGCGCTCGGGGCCGGGCCGTGGCGCAGCTTCCTGCGGATCGCCCTCCCGCTCGCGCGGCCAGCGATCGCCCTCGGCACCGGCCTCGCCCTGATGGAGGCGCTCAACGATGTCGGCGCGGCCGAGTTCCTGGGTGTGCGCACGCTGACGGTGCAGGTCTACGCCACCTGGGTGAACCGCTCGGACCTGCCCGGCGCCGCGCAGATCGCGTTGGTGATGCTGGCCGCGGTGGTCGCGGTCGTCGGCCTCGAACGGCTCGCGCGGGCCGGCCGCGGCTATGCCGGCGGCGCCCGCCGCCACACGGCCGGCGCGCGCCGCCGGCTGGACGGCTGGCGGGCGGGGTCGGCCCTGGCCCTGGGCACGGCCCCCGTCGCGATCGGATTCCTGGTGCCGGCGGGCTCTCTCGGCCTCGAGGCGTGGCGCCGGATCGACGCGAGCGGCTTGCCCGACGCGCTCGCCGCCCAGGCCCTCAACACCGTCTACTACGCGGGCCTCGCCACGGCGGTGACGGTGCTGGCGGGCATGGCGGTGGCGGCCGTTCCCTCCCTGCTGAGCGCCCGGGCCGGGCGCCTGCTCATCGGCGCGGCCGGGATCGGCTACGCCATGCCCGGAACCGTGCTGGCGGTCGGGCTCCTGGGTCCTCTGGCGCTGGTCGAGGCCGGGTTGTTCGAGGCCGGCCTGACGACCGCACGGGTGGGACTCGGGACCGGCGCCGCCCTCGTCATCGCCTACGCCCTGCGCTTCCTGACCGTCACGGTGGGCGCCAGCGAGGCCGGCTTCGCGCGGATCCCGCGCACCATCCCCGACGCCGCGCGGGTGCTCGGGCGGGGTCGGCTCGCCACGCTGGTCACCGTGCAGCTGCCGCTGGCCTGGCCCGCGGTGCTGAGCGGCGGCCTCCTCGCCTTCGTCGACATCGCCAAGGAACTGCCGGTGACGCTGCTCCTGCGTCCCCTCAACGTCGAGACGTTGAGCACGCATCTCTACGGCGAGGCGGCGCGCGGCACGTACGAGGACGGCGCCGTCGCCGCCGTGCTCATCGTGATGATCGGTCTCCTCCCGGTGACGCTCCTGCTCAGGCTCGACCGGAACGCGATCGGGCCGGGACGGTTGGCCGGGGAAGAGCCGCGGACCGGCCGGGGATAGGCCGGGGAGAGGTCGGGGAGAGGTCGGGGAGAGGTCGGGGATCGATCGCCCGCCCTTCGCGGCGCCCGCTCCCCGCACCGGTATCCGTCCCGCGCCCGTCTCCGCGTCGCGGGCCTCGGCGGTCAGGCGGCGGTCGGCACGATCCCGCCCTCGACCCGGAGCGCGGCGCCGTTGGTCGCTGCGGCGAGGGGACTCGCCAGGTAGGCGATCATGGCGGCGACCTCGTCCGGCTCGATCAGGCGCTGGATCAGCGACAGCGGCCGATGGAGCCGGAAGAACTCCGCCTCCATCGCCTCGGGCGACAGGTCGGGATCGGAGGCGACACTCTTCAGGAAATCGCCGATCCCGTCGGAGCGCGTGGGCCCGGGCAGCACCGTGTTCACGGTGACGCCGCTGCCCTTGGTGAGTTGCGCGAGTCCGCGGGCGATCGTCAGCTGGGCCGATTTGGTCACGGCGTAGTGGATCATGTCGGGCGGCGGCACGATCCCGGACTCGCTCGAGACGAACAGGACGCGCCCCCAGCCGCGCGCCTGCATCCCCGGGAGATAGGCCTGCGCGAGCCGGGCCCCCGACACGACGTTGACCGCGAACAGGCGGTGCCAGTCGTCGTCGGCGATATCCGGGAAGGCCTTGGCCTCGTAGATCCCGAGATTGTTGACGAGGATGTCGACCGCGGGGGCCGCGCGCACGAGCGCGGCAGCGCCCTCGGCCGTGGCGGGATCGGCCAGGATCGCGCGCGCGCGGCCCGCCGCGGCGACCGCGGCCGCGGCCGCGTCGAGCTTGGCCTGCTGGCGCCCCGCGATGATGACCTCCGCGCCCTCCGCGGCCAGCCGTTTGGCCACGGCGAGACCGATCCCGGCGGTCGAGCCGGTGACCAGGGCGCTTCGTCCCGTGAGCTGCAGATCCATGACGGTTCGTCCTCGTTGCCGTGTCGGTCCCGAGGAGATGGACGGCCGCCGGATTGCTGAGTAGCAGGCATCGCGGCACGATGATCGTGACTTGGATGCATGAGTGGCGGCGCGATGGACAACCGGCTCGGGGACATGGAGGCGTTCCTCCAGGCGACGCGGTGCGGCAGCTTCGCGGCGGCCGCCAAAGCCCTGCGGCAAACCCCCTCCGCCGTGAGCCGGGCCGTCGCCCGCCTCGAGGCGCGCCTCGGGGTCGCGCTGCTCCGGCGCACGACCCGATCCCTGACCCTGACCCCGGAAGGCGAGGCCTACCGCGAGCGGGCCGCCGAGCTGATGGCGGAAATCGACGCGATGGAGCGGGGCCTCACCCAGACCGCCGCCGAGCCGAGCGGGCGGCTCCGGGTGAACGCCTCGGTCCCGTACGGGACCCACGTCGTCCTGCCGGTCCTGCCGCGCTTTCTCGCGCAGCACCCGCGGATGAGCCTGGATCTCGCCCTGACCGACGAGGTGATCGACCTGCCCGCCACGCAGGCGGACGTCGCGATCCGGATCGGCCCACTCCGCGACACCCGCCTGCGGGCCCGACGCCTCGGGCGCAGCCGGATGATCGTGGTCGCCGCCCCCGCCTATCTCGCGCGGGAAGGTGTCCCGGAGCATCCCGACGACCTCGCGGCGCACAAGTGCCTCAACTTCAGCTTCCGCCGCTCCCTCGATACCTGGCCGTTCCGCGTCGGAGCCGGTCTCAACCAGCGGCCGATCCAGGGGAATTTCTACGGCAATTCCGGCGAGGTGGTGCGCCTGATGGCGCTCGGCGGCGCCGGGATCGCCCGCCTCGCCCGGTTCCATGTGGCGGCCGATCTCGCGGCCGGTCGGCTCGTGCCGGTGCTGGAGGCGTTCAACCCCGGCGATGCCGAGGACGTCCACGTCCTCTATGTCGGCCACGCGCGCTTGGCGCTGCGCATCCGAAGCTTCGTCGATTTCCTCGCCGCCCACGCGACGGTGGAGGAATGACATCGGCGCGGCAGACGCTTCACGAGCGATGCCTTGACTGCAGTAATATCGAGTTTCATTGCTCGAAGACGCGCAATATTTGAGAAACTTGGGTCCTGAACAGGTTCAGATCCGGCGACGGAGAGGCCGGCTCGCGGTCCGGGCGTTGGAGCCGAGCGTCGCCGAGCCCGTCATGCGCGGCCCGACCTCGGTGCAGCGCGCGCGTGCGCGCGACCCCGAACCGCTCTGGCAGCCATCGGCCGCTCTGAGTGCTAACCGACTGAGATCGCGGGCGATTCGGCGTTTGTTAACAGCTCAGCCGGCAACTTTCTTGCTTCGTCGTGGGTCACTCTCACGATGCGCGCAGGAGGGGCCGCCATGAGCGTTTCGACCGCCTTCCGTCGTCAGCTGGAAGGCTACAGCCTGACGACAGCCGAGATCCTGTATCACCTGCCCGACCATCCCCACCTGCTCCAGACCTTCATCTGGCAGCAGCACGACCTCTTCCCCGTCTTCCCGGAGCTGAAGCGCTTCCTGGCCTTCTGGCAGGGCGCCCTCGATGGGCCGCTGCATTCGGTGAAGGTGGCCCACAGCCGCCTGATCAGGCCCGCGGAATTGCGGGCCGTCGGCAGCGAGTTTCACCTCCACTGACGCCGGGGGCGGGAGCCGAGCTTTCCGCGGGCCCGCGCGGGAAGCGCGATCGCGATGGTCGCGGAGATCGCCTGCGCCGGCCGGATGCGGGCGCAGGATCCGCGCTCAGATCTCGCCGCGACTCATCCGCTTGGCGATGTGGTCCGCCTGCCGCAGGGCCAGCGCGACGATGGTGAGGGTCGGATTCTCAGTGGCGCCGGTCGTGAACTGGGAGCCGTCCGAGACGAACAGGTTCTCGACATCGTGGGCTTGGCCGAAGCGGTTGACGACGCCGTCCCGGGGCTTCTCGCTCATGCGGTTCGTGCCGAGGTTGTGCGTCGACGGATAGGGCGGGGTGCGGATGGTGCGGACCGCGCCGACGGCCTCGTAGAGGGCGCTGCCCTGCCTGTAGGCGTGCTCGCGCATCGCCTCGTCGTTGGGATGGTCGGCGAAATGGACCGACGCGACCGGCATCCCGTAGGCATCCGTGTCGTCCGACAGGGTGATGCGGTTGTCGGAACAGGGCATGTCCTCGCCCACGATCCAGAGGCCCGCCATGTTCCGGTACTTGTCGAGGGCGCCGGCGAAATCGCGGCCCCACGTCTGCGGGTCGAGGAACGCCGCCATGAAGGGCAGGCCCAGGGAGAGCGTCTCGAGCTCGTAGCCGCCGACGAAGCCGCGGCTCGGATCGTGCCGGGCCTCGTCGCGCACGATGCCGGCCATCGTGGTGCCGCGGTACATGTGGACCGGCTTCTCGAAGATGGCGTAGACCGAACCGGTCGTGTGGCGCATGTAGTTGCGCCCGACCTGCCCCGACGCGTTGGCCAGACCGTCGGGGAACTTCGACGAGTGCGAATTGAGGAGCAGCCTCGGGCTCTCGATGGAGTTGCCGGCCACGGCGACGGCCCGCGCTCTCTGCCGGTGCTCGACGCCGTCCTTGTCGGCGTAGACCACGCCGGTGACCTTGCCGCCGGGATCGTGCTCGATCCGCAGGACCTGGCAGCCCGAACGGACCTCGAGCCGGCCCGTGGCCTCGCCCTTCGGGATCTCCGCGATGAGCGTCGACCACTTCGCGCCCGACTTGCACCCCTGGAAGCAGAAGCCGAGCTGCATGCACGCGGCGCGGTCGTCGCGCGGCTCGGAGTTGATGGCCATCCGGCCGGTATGCACCTCCGTGTAGCCGATCTTGCGGGCGCCGGCCTCGAGCACCTTGAAGTTGTTGTTGCCCGGCAGGCCCGGGATGCCGTTGGTGCGCGTGACGCCCATCCGGTTCTCGGCCATGGCGTACCAGGGGTCCATCTCCGGGAGGTCGACGGGCCAGTCGAGGAGGTTGGCCCCCTTCACGGCGCCGTAATGCGTGCGCGTCCTGAACTCGTGCTCTTGGAAGCGCAGCGACGCGCCCGCCCAGTGCACGGTCGAGCCGCCGACGGCCTTCACGATCCAGGCCGGCAGGTTGGGGAACGTCTTGGCGATCGGCCACGGCCCGGTGGCGTGCCGCTTGTCCTTCCAGGCGAGCTGGGCGAACGAGTCCCACTCGTCGTTGACGAAGTCGAAGGTCTCGTGCCGGTCGCCCGCCTCGAGGATGACGGTGTCGATGCCCTTGAGCGCGAGCTGGGTCCCGAGGGTCCCGCCGCCGGCGCCCGAGCCGACGATGACGAAGACGGAGCCGTCGCTGAGGTCGTAGGGAGCTGACATGGTTTCCTCCTGCCGCGGATCGGCCCCGTCCCGTCTTCGCGCGGGATGGTCGGACCGAGCGGTGAATGCGTGTCGCGCGCGGCCGCCGGCGCGGGCGCCGGGCCGCCGTCAGAGCCAGTCGATGTCGTCGAAGCCGCGCTCCAGGTAGCCGCCCTTGTCGAAGGAGGCGCCCTCGTAGCCGAAGATCGGCCACAGCTCCTTCTGGTTGTAGAGACCGACGATGAGGTTGGCCCGCACCTTCTGGAAGAACGGGGTCGGCTCGATGGTCTCGAGGAGGGCCGCCCGGTCCGTGTCCTGCGGAACCTTGGCGTAGGGCAGGCGGTGCCTCTCGACGGCCGCCCGGTTGAGCGCGGCCATCCCGTCCTCGAGGAGCGTCAGTTCTCCTGGAGCGGTCCGCGCCGCGTCGTCGAGGATCTGCACCGCGGCGGCGTAGTACCTGTCGGCGACGCGGTCGTGCGGGTAGCAGTCGCGCGACATCTGCACGAGGGAGGCGAAGGTCTCGGGCTTCGTCGCCTTCGGCATCTGCGCCCAGGCCCGCCCGGTCACGCTGCCGTCCGGCATGACCGCGACCGCGAGCAGCGTCGAGCCCGCGGCGCCCAGGAAGCCGCGGCGGGACAGGTGCGCGCCCGTCTCCTGCATCCTCATCCCGTCCTCCCCTGTCCGTGTCGGTCGTGCCGGTGCCGCGGCGGCCGATGGCGGGCCGTCGCGGGTCATCAGGCGAAGCGCCAACCGCGGGCGAGCACCTCGATCTTGTGCTCGTCCGGGTCGTCGATGAAGCAGGAGCGCGCCGTGCCCCGGGCGGCCCCCATGCCCAGGCCGCAGGCGCCGTCCTGGCCCGTGTTGGCCGTCAGCTCCGACGCGAGACCGGACGCGGCATGCGCGAGATCGATCGGGGTGAAGGTTTCGAAGCCGGGCCGGTCGGCGGTGTCGAGGCCGAAGGCGGTCCGGTAGAAACGCGCGGAGCGCGCCGCGTCCCGGACCCGGATCATCGCGGGGATCCGCTCGGGCATGTCGGACATGTCGCGCATGATCCCCCTGTCGAGGCCCGAGCCCGACGGTCCCGAGGGGTCCCGCCGAGCGGAAACTTAGAGCCGCTCCAGCGTGCGGTGGTAGTATCATGCTACTGCGGAGCGGGCCCGCGACGATCCGCAGAGCGCGTTATGCCAGAGCCCGGAAGGCGGTGGAAACGGGCGCGCGCTGCATTATTGTTCCTCATCCCGGGGAAGCGCGGGCGGTCGCCGCGGGTGAGCGGCGCGGATCGCAGGGGTGGACATGTGCAATCTGTACTCGGGGATGCCGTCCGCCGACTACGAGGGCGAGACCCGCTCCATCCGGCTCGGCGGACACTCGACCTCGATCAGGATCGAGGTGATGTTCTGGAACGTGCTCGAGGACATCGCCGCCGCTCAGGGCATGACCCTTCCGCGCCTCGTGACGCTTCTCTACGACGAAGTGCTCGCTCTCCACGGTGAGGCACGCAATTTCGCCTCGCTCCTGCGGTGCGCGTGCCTGAGGCACCTCGAGATGAAGGCGGCGCGCCTCGCCTCGGCGCAGCGGCGCGCCGTGGAACAGCGCGGCAGGGTCGCGGGGGACGTCGACGGCGCCCTGGAAAGGATCGACGACCGTGACGTCGGCGTCGGACACGTCGCGCGGACCGCGCGTGCCCTGCGCGGCGACGCGGTCCGGCCGCGCGATGCCCGCGGCGAGGGCTGAGGCGCGTCCCCCCCGGCATGGCCGATGCAGAGGGCTGGCGCGGTCGGCCGCTCCGGCCCCGATGAACGGATACCCGACATGCCGCTGCAGGAAGCCCCGAGGTCGCCCATCCGCGGCGGTCGCATCGCGATCGCCGGCCTCGGCAACGTCGGGCTGGCCGTGGCGCGCGTGCTCGATGCGGGCGCCATATCGGGGCTGAGGCTGACCGCCGTCACGGTTCGCGATGCCGCCAGAGCCCGGGCCGCGCTCGCGGCGCTCGCGGAGCCGCCGGAGGTCGTCACCGCGTTCGACGCCCTGGAGCCGCGGGCCGACATCGTGCTGGAATGCGCGCCGTCCCAGCATCTCCCGGCGATCGTGCGGCCCTTCGTGGCGGCGGGGAAGACCGCGATCGTGCTGAGCTGCGGCGCGCTCCTCGATCACGAGGACCTCGTGGCGACGGCCCGCGCCCACGGCGGTCAGATCGTCGTCCCGACCGGCGCGCTGCTCGGCCTCGACGCCGTGACGGCCGCCGCGGAGGGCACCATCCGCACGGTGCGGATGATCACCCGCAAGCCCGTGCGCGGCCTCGTCGGCGCCCCCTACCTCGCGGAGAACGGCATCGAGATCGGCGGCATCACCGAGCCGATGCGCATCTTCGCCGGCAGCCCCCGCGAGGCGGCCCGCGGCTTCCCGGCGAATCTCAACGTCGCGGTCGCGCTCTCGCTGGCCGGCATCGGTCCCGACCGGACCGAGCTCGAGATCTGGGCCGACCCCGGCCTGGAGCGCAACACGCACCGCATCGAGGTGGAGGCCGACGCCGCGCGCTTCGCGATGACGATCGAGAATGTCCCGACCGACGAGAACCCCCGCACGGGCCGCATCACGGCCCTGTCGGCCATCGCCTACCTGCGCAAGCTCACAGCCCCGCTCCGGGTCGGAACCTGACAGACCGGACCCGGCCGGCACGGCCCCTGACCCCGCGCCCCCGCGCCCGGAGCGGTGCCCGGGCGCGGTCGCCTCTCAGAGCCCGGAGCGATCCGTGACAGCGGCGAGCGGCGCGATCCCGTCCGCCATCGAGCGGGCCACGGCGGCGCCGTCAAGCGCGGGCGGCGCCGGCCGCGGGCCCCGCGGCGAGGTCGAGGCGCGGCCCCGCGGGCTCCGCGCCCACCTCCCGGACGCCGCCCGCGATCTCACCCCGCCACTTGGCGACCGCCGCGGTGGCGAGACCGTTACCGAGGACGTTCGTGACGGTGCGCCCCATGTCGAGGATCTGGTCGATGCCCATGATCAGCAGGATGCCGGCGGCCGGGAGACCGAACATCGGCACGGTGGCGGCGACCACGACCAATGAGGCCCGCGGCACGCCGGCGATGCCCTTGCTCGTCACCATCATGACGAGCAGCATCGTCAGCTGCTCGCCGAAGCCCATGTGAATCCCGAACGCCTGGGCGATGAACAGGGCGGCCATGGCCTGGTACATCATCGAGCCGTCGAGGTTGAACGAGTACCCGAGCGGCAGCACGAACCCCGTCACGCGCGGGCGCACCCCGAAGCGCTCCAGCACCTCGACGGTGCGCGGGAAGGCGGCCTCGCTGCTCGCCGTCGAGAAGGCGAGGATCATCGGGGCGCGCAGCAGGCGCAGCAGCTCCACCACGCGCCGGCCCAGCACGGCCCAGCCGGCACCGATCAGCAGCAGCCAGAGCAGGGACAGGCCCGCGTAGAAGCTGGCGATGAACTTGCCGTAATCGAGAAGGACGCCGAGCCCTTGGACGGTGACGACCGCCGCGATGGCCGCGAAGACGGCGATCGGCGCGAGCCGCATCACCGTGTCGGTGACCCTGAACATCACGCGGGCGAGGCCGTCGAGAAGCTGCACCATCGGCTCGCTGTAGCGCCGGTCGATCGTGCTGAGACCGAAGCCGAAGAAGATCGAGAAGACCAGGATCTGCAGCACCTCGTTGCCGGCCATGGCCGAGACGATGCTGGTCGGGAAGACGTGGACGAGGAAGTCGCGCAGGTTCAGCGAGGCGGCCTTCAGGCCGGTCTGCGCCCCCGCGTCGGGCAGCGGCAGGCCCAGGCCCGCGCCCGGCTGGAACAGGTACGCGGTCAGGAGCCCGAGGGTGAGCGAGACGACCGAGGCGGTGACGAACCAGCCCATGGCCAGCGCGGCGACCCGGCCGACCGAGCGGGCGTCGCCGAAGCTCGCGATGCCGGCCACGATGGTGGCGAACACGAGCGGCGCGATGATCATCTTGATCAGACGCAGGAAGATGTCGGTCGCGAGGGTGAAGTGCGCCGCGAACGCCTTGGCCTCGTCGGGTCCGGCCGCCAGTCCGTGCAGGACGGCGCCGACGAGGATGCCGAGTGCCAGCCCGAGCCCGGTGTAGAGCGTGAGCCGGCCCGAGCGCGATGTCGTGGAATCCGGGTCCGTATCGGCGTGCGTCATCCGTTGTCCTCCCATGGGATCGTGTTGTTCGGCGTGCGGGACCCGACCGCTGGCGTCGCGGACGCGGATCCCGGTTTCTGGATCAGGCCCCGGCGACGGCCCGGGCGATGACCGGATCGGGGGCTTGCGGGCGGGTCAGCCGCTCGGGCCGGAGGACCGCGTCGAGCTGCGCGCGGGCCATCAGCCCCTTCTCGAGCACGAGGTCGTAGACGCCGCGGCCGGTCGCGTGCGCCTCCATGGCGACGGCCGTCGCGTTGCGGTAGCCGATATAGGGGTTGAGCGCGGTCACGATCCCGATCGAGTGCTCGACGCTGGCGCGCAGCCGTTCGCGGTTGGCGGTGATGCCCCGCACGCAGTGGAGATCGAGCGTGCGGCAGGCGGCTTCGAGATGCGCGAAGCTGCGGAACAGGCTGTAGGCGATCACGGGCTCGAAGGCGTTGAGCTGCAGCTGGCCGGCCTCGGCCGCGAAGCTGATCGTCACGTCGTTGCCGATCACCTCGAACGCCACTTGGTTCACCACCTCGGGGATCACCGGATTGACCTTGCCGGGCATGATCGAGGAGCCGGCCTGCCGGGCCGGCAGGTTGATCTCGCCGAAGCCCGCGCGCGGACCGCTGGAGAGCAGGCGCAGGTCGTTGCAGGTCTTGGACAGCTTCACGGCCACCCGCTTGAGGACGCCGGACACCTGCACGAAGGCGCCGCAATCCTGGGTTGCCTCGACCAGATCCTCGGCCGTGACGAGCGGGATGCCGGTGATCTCGGACAGCCGCGCGCGGACCGCGGCCGCGTAGAGGGGATGCGCGGTGATGCCGGTCCCGATCGCGGTGGCGCCCATGTTGATCTCGCGGATCAGCAGCTCGGCCTCGCCCAGCCGGGCCTCGTCCTCGCCGAGCATGCGCGCGTAGGTGCCGAATTCCTGGCCGAGCGTCATGGGCACCGCGTCCTGCAGCTGGGTGCGGCCCATCTTGAGCACGTCCGAGAATTCGGCGGCCTTGGCCTCGAAGCTGCCGCGCAGCGACGCCATCGCGGCGACGAGCCGACGGATCGCGCCGATGCCGGCGATCTTGAGGGCCGTCGGGTACACGTCGTTGGTGCTCTGGCCCATGTTGACGTGCTCGTTCGGGTGCAGCTGCCCGTAGGCGCCGCGGGCGTGGCCGAGCAGTTCGAGCGCGCGGTTGGCCACGACCTCGTTGGCGTTCATGTTGGTCGAGGTCCCGGCCCCGCCCTGGATGAGATCGACCACGAACTGATCGTGCAGGCCGCCGGCCCGGATCTCCTCGCAGGCCGCCACGATCGCGTCGCAGCGCGTCGCGTCGAGCAGGCCGAGTTCCCGGTTGGCGAGCGCCGCCGCCTGCTTGATCGCCGCGAGCGCCCGGATCAGGTCCGGGCAGGTGGCCAGCGTGGTGCCGGTGATCGGGAAGTTCTCGACCGCGCGCAGGGTATGGATGCCCCAGTAGGCCGTCTGCGGAACCTCGCGGTCGCCCAGGAGGTCGTGCTCGGTGCGGGTGGCGGCGGCGGAAGCGATCTCGGACACGGCTCTCTCCTGGCGCGCGGAAGCGATCCGGCGCGCCGTAGGGCAGGACGGTTGGGCAGACGATTGCGCGTGAGCGACCGGCCCGCGTGAGGGGGCGTCGACGCTCTCGACGGTGCGCGATGAAGGGTCGCCGCCAGTCGCCCCGCCCTCACGGACGACCGCGCCTGACCGGCCGGCGTCTGATAGTCCCGGTGCCGGCGGGCCGCCAATGCTAGTTGCGACCAGAACTATTCCGAACCGGAATAGTTCTTCGAATCCGCGGCGGCGGCCGACCAGACGGCCTCCAGGAACGGCCGGGCCCGCTCCGCGCTGCGGTACAGCCGGATCTCCATCGACATCTCGGGGCTGACGATGGCGAGCGCGCCCGCCGCGATCTCGCCGGCGACGAGGCTCCTCGGCAGCCACGCGACCCCGTGTCCCGCGAGCGCCATCGACCGCAGGGCCTCGGCCATCGAGTTCTCGTTCGTGTGGACCGGATAGGTCGCGGGCGCGCCCTCCCGGGCCTGGGCGATGGCGGCGAGCCGGCCCAGGAAGGAGCCGCGGGAATATTGCAGGAGGGGCAGGCGGCCTTCCCGGTCGCGGGGGAGATCCGCCGGCGCCGCCACGGCCACGAGGCTGTCCTGGCCGACGACGAGGCAGGGAAAGCGATCGGGCCCGAGCGGGATCGGGATGCCCGGATGGTGATAGGTCAGCATGAGGTCGTAGCCGCCCTCGACCAGGGCCTGGAGGCAGATGTTGAAATTCTCCGGCAGCACGCGGCTGCTCATCGCACCGAGCTCGCCCCGGAGCGTGCCGAGCCAGCGCGGCAGGAAGGAGAGGCAGAGCGAATGCAGGGCCGTGATGGCGACGACGGGCAGGCTCGACCTCTCGCTGCGGTTGCGGAAGTCGGCGCGGCTGAGGGTGAGGAGGCGCACCACCTCCTCGGCGGTCTCGAGGAAGTGGCGCCCGTCCGCCGTGAGGGTGATCGGGTAGGTGCTGCGGTCGAGCAAGGCCGTGCCGAGCCAGACCTCCAGGGAGCGGATGCGGCGGCTGAACGCCGATTGCGTGACGTGCCGCGCCTCGGCCGAGCGTGAGAAGCTACGGGTCTCGGCGAGGCTGAGGAAGTCCTCGATCCACTTCAGTTCCATCGCCGGCCGGGCCACGTCCAGGGGTCACGGCCTTGAAACGCCGAAAGGGCGGGCCCGGCAAGCGGGGCGGGCGCGTCCGCGCCGACGCGGTCCGGCGCCCGATCCTGGGCGATCGTGGCCGATCCTGCCGAGAACCGCGCGCGCCGACGGCGCGGCCCGGAGCGGCTCAGAGCGGTCCGCCAGGCGCCCCTCGGACGAAGCGAGGCGGCCCGATCGTGGGCTGCGCGATAAGTCTCAACGCGACGGTGGCCGTCACGACGGCGTCGGAGGAGCGGCGCGGGGCGCTCCCCCGGCAGGCGGGCTCAGGCGAAGTGCGTCGGCAGACTCAGGGCCTGCGCGTAAGTCACCAGCGCGATCGCGCCGCCGATGAGGGTCGCGGCTACGGTGATGCGGTTCGTCCAGGTCATCGTCGTCTCCATCGGGCTCGCGACTGTCGTCGCGGTGTGATCCCGATGTAGGCTCAAGCTTTCAGGCCCGGCGTGTTCCGGAGCACCCGCGTCGGCGGCGTTGCCGGAGCGACGGGGTCGCCGTGGCCGCCGGCTCGGACCGCGGCCGGCTCGGGGAGCGCCCGACCGAACGGCCCCTCCGGCGGCCCGCGGCGATCGTGCAGGCGTGCGGCACATCGAACGACACGGCGCAGCGATGTGACCGCGGGGCCTCAGCCGCGGGCGCGGCGGCCCGCGACAGGGTGCTACGTCCTTCGGTCGAGCCCCGAGCACCACAAATGATGGCGACGGAAACGCCCGCGCGGGCTCTGCGCCTGGACAGGACTGGTCCGAGTCTGGGTCAGCCTCGGCGGCCGGCCGCAAGATCAGCATGAGCCGGCTGGCCGCGATCCGAGAGTGTCGCAGGACACACATGCAGGAAACACCCCGCAGAGTCGTGATCCGAACGGATCCCGATTTCGAACAGGCCGTGATCGGCGGATTCAAGCTGGTCGAAGACGCCTACGCGCGCGGGATCATCTCTTGGATGCGCCGGTGCGCGTTGCTGGACCTGTTGGCGAGCGGCGAGTCCGAGCTGTACGAGAGGCGCACCTATGTGACGCCGCATTCGGACCCGGATGCGATCCAGATCGGCGTCTACTTGGAACCGACTTCGGCCTTTCTGATTGAACTCGGTCTGCTGACGCCGGAGATGACCGCGCCCGAACAGGCCGATTCCGGGGCCGACCGCGAGCGCTAGGGCCCGAGGCGCCGGGACGGAGGCTCCGGCCCGGCGGACGCGGGGTCGTGCAGGGGGCTCGCGGCGCGAGTTGCCCCGCCTCTGTGCTCCGGACACCGCCCACTGTGACGCGTTCGCGCGCGGCGGGGCGCGGCCCCCCGTTTGCCTCGCTGCCTCACCGAGGGCACCATGCGACGCGACGAGGGTGACGGGCGCACGGTCTCCGATGGCATCCAGCACGAGCGCTTGCCGATGAGGCGCCGCGAGGTCCTCGCCGCCCTGGCCGCCGCCGCGGTCGCGCGGCCCGCCGTCGCGCAGCCCGCCAAGGTCCTGCGCTTCATCCCGGAAAGCGACGTCGCGGTGATCGACCCGATCTGGACGACGGCGACCGTGACGCGCAACCACGGCTACCTCGTCTTCGACACCCTCTACGGCCAGACCGCGGGCTACGAGTTCCAGCCGCAGATGGTCGAGGGTCACACCGTCGAGGCGGATGGCCGCCTGTGGCGCCTGACCCTGCGCGAGGGCCTGCGCTTCCACGACGGCGCGCCGGTGCTGGCGCGCGACGCGGTGGCGAGCGTGCGCCGCTTCGCCGCCCGCGACGCCTTCGGCCGGGCGCTGATCGACGCCACCGACGAACTCGCGGCGACCTCCGACCGCGTCGTGCAGTTCCGCCTCAAGCGGCCGTTCCCGCTGCTGCCCGCGGCTCTGGGCAAGACCGGTACCTCGATGCCCTGCATCATGCCGGAGCGCCTGGCGAAGACCGACCCGAACACGCAGGTCACCGAGATGGTCGGCTCGGGCCCGTTCCGCTTCAAGGCGGACGAGCGCGTCCCGGGGGCGCTCACCGTCTACGAGCGCTTCGACGGCTACGTGCCCCGCCCGGACGGCGCGGCGAGCTTCACCGCCGGACCGAAGCAGGCCCATTTCGAGCGGATCGAGTGGCGGATCGTGCCCGACGCCTCCACCGCCGCGAGCGCGCTGGCGGCCGGCGAGGTCGACTGGTGGCAGAACCCGACGCCGGACCTGCAGGCGCTGCTCAGGAGCAGATCGGGGATCCGGCTGGAGGTGCTCGATCCGGCCGGCGGCATCGGCTGCCTGCGCTTCAACCACCTGCATCCGCCCTTCGACAATCCCGCGATCCGCCGGGCGCTGCTCGGCGCCATCGACCAGACCGAGTTCATGAGCGCGGTCGCGGGCGACGAGCGCGCCCTGTGGAAGGACCATGTCGGCGTCTTCAGCCCCGAGGCGCCGATGGCGACGCGCGCGGGCACCGACGGGCTGGTCGGCCCCCGCGACTACGCCGCGGTCAGGCGCGCCCTGGCGGAGGCCGGCTACCGGGGCGAGCGCGTCGTCATGCTCGACCCGACCGATTACCCGGCCACCCATCCCCTGGCCCTCGTCGCGGCCGAAGCCTTCCAGAAATGCGGGCTCGCCGTGGACCTCGTCGCGATGGACTGGGGGACCCTGGTGCAGCGCCGGGCGAGCCGCCAGCCCCCGGACAAGGGCGGCTGGAGCACCTTCGTCACCTACCTGAACGGCACCAACAACTTCGATCCCGCCGGCCAGCTCGGCATCCGCGGCAACGGCGACCAGGCCTGGTTCGGATGGCCCCGCGCGCCCCGTCTCGAGGAGCTGCGCGCCGCGTGGTTCACCGCGCCCGATTCTGCGGCGCAGAAGGCGATCTGCGCCGAGATCCAGCGACAGTTCTTCATCGACGTGCCGTACCTGCCGCTCGGCGCCTATTACGAGGCGACGGCCTATCGGGGCCTGACGGGCGTGCGCAACGGCTTCCCGCAATTCTACGACGTCAGGCCGGCCTAGAGCGCTCTGCACCGAAGTGGATACCGGTCCGGCGCACGAGAGCGCGTCGAAACAGAGGCTTAGAGCCGCGCCCGGTCCTTACGTGGCGCGCCATCCTTCGCCGGGCCGGACCGTCGCCCCGGCGCGCGGCGCCCCGAGGACACCGGAGCCGATGCGCGTCGCCGTCCGGCCTTTCGCGGCCGCGGCGATGCGGGCGCGGTGGCGCGCGCTACATCGGTGCCATGCGGACTGCGCCAGTCTTCTCCTCCCGCCACCTCGACCGCCTCGGCGACCGCCTGACGGCCGATGTCGACAGCGGCGCGATCGCCGGGGCCGACATGCTCGTCGGCGGCGCGGACGGGGCGATCTGGCGACGCACCGTCGGCTACCGCGACCGCGTCGCGCGCGCGCCCCTCGGGCCCGACGCGCTCTGGCGCATCTACTCCATGACCAAGGTCGTCGTCTCCGCCGCTACCATGGTGCTCGCCGAGCGCGGCGCCCTGCGCCTCGATCAGCCCGTGGCAGCGTTCATTCCCGCCTTCGAGCACCTGTCGGTGCTCGATCCGGACGGCGGCCTCAGGCCCGCCAGGGCCAGGCCGACCGTTCAGGATCTCCTGCGCCACACCGCCGGGATCGCCTACGGCTATCTCGGCGACGGGCCGGCGCGGCGCGCCTACGCGGCCGACGGCCTGCTCGCCGAGGATCTCGACAACGCGGCGTTCGCCGACCGGATCGCCCGCCTGCCGCTGGAGCACGAGCCCGGCACGGTGTGGAACTACTCGCACGCCACCGACGTGCTCGGCCGCGTCCTGGAGATCTCGGGCGGCGCGGATCTGCAGCGGGTCCTCGACGTGACCGTGCTCGAGCCGCTCGGCATGGCCGACACGCTGTTCCAGATCTCGGCCGCGATGGGATCACGCGTCGCGCAACCGCTGCCGCAAGCACCGGGGCAGCGCCCTGTCTTTCACGATCCGGCGCAGCCGCGGCGCGGCCAGAGGGGCAATGGCGGCCTCGTATCGAGCACGGCGGACTGCGCCCGCTTCCTGCGCATGCTTCTCACCGGCGGCAGTCTCGACGGCGCGCGCATCCTGGCGCCGGCCAGCGTGCGGCTCATGACCTCGGATCATCTCGGGGCGGCGATCGCGAAGGCCGCCTACTATCCGCCGGGGCCGGGCTACGGCTTCGGGCTGGGCGTGGCGGTCCGCCTGGCGGCGGGCGAGGCGCCGTTCCCCGGCAATGTCGGCGACTGGTTCTGGAGCGGCGTCGGAGGCACATACTTTTGGGTTGACCCTGTAGAGGGGTTCTTCGCGCTCCTGATGATGCAGACCTCCTCGGCCGACCAGCGCCAGCACTACCGCACGCTGACCCGCACCATGGTCTACGCCGCCCTGGAAGACCGTCGACTGTCCGAGACGTCTCCCTGAAGGACAAGGTCCGCCCGACGCATGTCTACGCCGGCGGCACGACCGAATCCGGAGCGGTCATGGCGCGGACTCCTGCCGCGCCGCCTGGACAAGGCGGTCGCCGTCCTCGCGCAGGAGCAGGCGATCCCGAACCAGCGCGTCCACGGACTTGAGCACGGCAGCCAGGTAGGCATTCGGATCCGGGTAGCGCTCCTCCAGCGAGGGCCGCGGATCCCCGTTGGCCTCCCGCTCCGCCCGGGTCCGGGCGAACGGAAGCTGGCTCCCCTCCCGGTCGCAGAGGGCCCCCGCCGGGAAGGGATCGGCGTAGAGATTCCAGCCCGTGAAGGTCGCGCGCGGTGCGGCGACGGCCGGCAGGCGAATGCCTGCCACGTCGTTGCCATCCGCGTCGACGCGGGGCACGAGCGGCCGGTACTGCGGCCCGCTCTCGGGCTTGGGATCGACGTAGGTGCTGAAGCGGGCGATCGTGTTCGGGGCGGTCGGGACCGGCACACCGACGATGAAGGGATAGCCGGCCTCGGCCGGCTCCACCAGCGTGCCGTCCGACAGGCGCGGGATCCGGCTGTCGGGCGGGGGCGTGCCGAGCGTCACCCAGTCCTCGAGTGCGACGAGAAGCGCCCGGAGGGCAGGCGCCGGATTGAGGGTGCTGCGCATGTTGGCGCAGGGGCCTCTGCTCGAGGTCAGTCCGGCGCGCCCGTAGTGGAAGCCGCTCGAGACCAAGTAGACGCGTGTCGTGTCGGGCAAGGCCAGGTCGGTGCGGCCCAGGGGATCCGTCGCCAGCAGCGAGGCACCCTTCTGCCAGTACTCGGTGGCGGTGTTCACCTCGATCAGCAGCGGGTCGAAGCCGTCGTCGCGCAGCAGCGCGCCGGTCCGTCCCGTCACCGGGTCGTGCTGAGCCGCCGCGGAGAACGGGAAGGCATTCTCCGGATAGAGATGGTCCTCGTGCTGCGTGTTGGTGCGGGACGGTTGGCCGAAGCGCGCGTTCAGGAAGACGCCGCCGATCCCCGCGATGTGCGACAGCACGCCGTCGAAGACCCGGCGCCCGGCCTCGTCGCGATTGAAGCCCTGGGCGATGAAGTCGCGCAGGTACCGCCCGCTCTGGGAGATGCCGAGCGCGACCGCGTGCCGGATCGCTCCGCCCGCCGGGTTGGCGCCACCGGCGGCATCGCCGCGCAGGTAGGCGACCACGTCGCGCGTCGCGGCGAAGCCGATGCCGAGCACCTTCGGCTCGGTGGCGCGGTAGGTGAACTGGTAGATCGAGCCCGGCAGCGGCTTCGTTCCCTTGGGCAGGAGCTCGAGTTGCCGCGGCGTCGCGTAGTGCCACGCCTCCTCCGGAACCGGCCGAGGCGGGTCGGCCTCCCGGCGGCGCACGGTCAGCTGCGTGCCGGCCTTGTCCTGGCTGGCCGCCTTGAAGGTGAGATAGAAGGGCGCCTCCGGCGGCCCGCGCGTCGCGCTCACGAGTTCGTCGCGCACGATCTCCACGATCGGCTTGCCGCTCCTGGAGGCGACCGGCACGTCGATGGCCATGCCGCCCTGCTGGCGCAGCGCGTCCGCCTCCCAGCCCGACCAGACGATCGTGTCGCCGCGACGCAGGACGAGGCCGGTTCCGGCGTCGACGGCGTTGCGCGGATCGTTGACGGCCTGGGCCCCTTGGGCCGGCGCGTCCAGCACCCAGTTGAAGAGGAACTTGCGGCCGCGATTCAGCACCTCGAACAGCAGCGTACCGCTGCCGCGGGCGGGGTCCTTCGGGCGCAGGATGAACAGGTCGGTCCTGTATTCGACCATGCCGCGCGCGTTGCGCGGCGCCAGCGCGATGTCGACGATGCCGGCATTGGCCGGATCTGCCGGATCGAGCTCGCCGCGGGCGGCACCGATGACCCGCTCGTACGCGCCGGCAGGTCCGAATTCAGCGCCGTCGGCGAACGGCTCGACGGTGACGACCTCGATCTGGGTGATGCGCGCCTGGGTCGGCGTGACGCCGAGCGCGCAGCCGAGCGCGCCGGCAAGAACCCAACCGGTCCGCATGGTCCCCCCTCCCGCGCGGCTCGTTCTCCTGGCCGGCCGTGTCAGCAAACACAGTTGGAACGGGCCGTCGAGCGCGCTGCCCGCGAAGGCATTGCGTTCCCGGACCGCCTGTCAGCCGGTCTCGGGAGGCCCCCGGGCGGGCAAGGCGAGCATCCGCGAGGGGCAGCCTAGCGAGGCGCGAAGATCGTCACGTTGCTGTTGATCTGGTAGGCGGCCGTCGGCTTCGTGTTGACCAACCGCAGATAGATCGGGCTCTCGCCGAGGATCGCGCCGAACGCCCGTGTCACCTTGAGCGGGAAGCAGCGTGCCAGCACAGCGGATGCCGCCTCCTCGTAGCGACGGTGCGCGTCCTGGTCGCCGACCAGTCGCCGCGCGGTGGTGAGCGGCTTGCCCCGGATGGCACCCGTCTTGTCGAGGCCGAACCGGTAGGCAATCAGGGATCCCTCCGTGCCGGGCGGCACCGTCCAGCACGCGGCCATCGCCTCGCGGAACTCAGCCCAGTTGTTGACGGGCGCGACCTGAGAGTCCGTCCGAGAAGTCAGGCTGAGCGGGCCAGTCGCCTGACGAGGATCATGACGGCTGCCGCGTAGAGGAATGCTCTGGCCGAGGCGAGAGTCGCCTCTGGGTCCTTCCAGAGGCGGCGATTGCGGCTGATCCAGGCGAAGAACCGTTCGACCACCCAGCGGCGTGGATGCACGGCAAAGCCGACTTGATGGGGCGGCTTGCGCACGATCTCGACCGTGATGATCGTGGCGGTCGCCGGTCTGTTGCCGGCATAGCCTGCATCGGCGAAGGCTTTGGCGATGAACGGGAAGGTCCGACGCGACAGGCGCAGCACCGGCACGGCTCCGTCGCGGTCCTGGACGTCGGCAGGCTGAGGATCGAGGACGAGCGCGCCCGTCCATGTCGACCAGCGCTTGGCGCTTGCGCCCCTTGACCCTCTTGCCGGCATCGTAGCCGCGCGGGCCGCCGCTCTCCGTCGTCTTGATGCTTTGGCTGTCGAGGACCGCGGCAGACGGTGAGGCTTCCCGTCCGACTCGTTCGCGATCGGCCATGACCAGGTGGTGGTTGATCCGGCCAAACAGCCCTGTGTCGCGCCAGCGGCTGAAGTAGCCGAACGTGGTCGAGCGCGGCGGTAGATCCTTGGGTATCAACCGCCAGGAGATCCCACCCCTCAGAACGTAGAAGATGGCGTTCAGGACCTCCCGTGTCGTCCAGAGCGGAGGCCGGCCACAGGGCGCTGGCCTCGGCATCAGTGGCTCGATCACCGCCCACTCGGCGTCGGTCAGGTCGGTTTCATAGCGAAGGCCCACGCGGCTATGCTGCCGCCGGGTGGTCGGGGTCCACATGGCGCTTCCAGGTCAGGCTTCAGCACCCTCCTGGAATCATCGCCATCCCGGCCACTCAACCCCGCCTCAGACCCTTACCGGACGGGCTCTGAGATCGCGCCGGCAGATCTGACAGAACAGAGACGGCTGCTGCGAGCAGCAGCGTGGCAAACGGTTTTGCCAAGGGCACCTCCGCGATGACCGCCGTATCTCCGAAGTATTCTGCTCGAACAGGGCCGCGATCTCGTTGCCGCGGCTTCAGGTCATCGCCGACAGGGGAGGATGTGCCGTCGACCCCGATGCCAGTGACCCGGGCCGATCCCGGGGCATGCTCGACGTCGCGGATCCACCATCGACGCGCCCGGATTTGCTCACTGACGCGGTGCCGGCGCGGGATTCTGCGGCGACGCCCCCGGCTGTGCGGGTGCCTGCGGGATCGAGTTCTGAGGCGGAGGCGGCGGCTGCTGACCGGTGCTGGCCGGAGCCTGATCGTTCTGCAGGGTCTGGTTCGCCTGAGTCTGGATCTTGTCGGCCGTCTGCTGGCTGATGACTCCGTAGGAGACCGCAGCGGCGAGCGCGACGGCGATAACGGCTCCGATGATGGTCTTGGTCAGCTTGGGCGGCATCGTTGCGTCCTCCACGATCAAAGTCAGTCCGACGGCGGCTCCCGGTCAGATGACATAGGCGGCAACCGTGCCTGAGGTAGTTCCCCGGCCCGGATCAGCAGCCGCCCGGCCTCTGAGATCGGGGGGTCTGCCGGGATCGGAGCCGTCGGGCCCGAAATGCGGCCGGTGCCCGGGCTGGTGAGGGAAGGCGCGTCGCCGCGGCGATCAGGGCGGACTACCCGAGGGAGAAGGATCTCCAGCGCGCGCCGGCGCCGTCGGAACCCGACCCTGCCACCGGGTTGCAATCGGTTAAAGAACGGTTAAGCTTCTACGTAGGTAATACGGGGGAGCGGTCATGAAACCAATCTATCCGCAGCGTGAGGACGGTCTGCGTGTCCCGCAATCGACCGCGATCACAGTTTTCCCTCAGCACGAAGACGAGATCCTCCAGGAACAGATGCGGCGGCAGCACAATGCGCGTGCCCGCCACCGTTCGGCGCGCCGCCATCTCGCTGCGCGGGCCCATAGCTGAGGGCACGGCCATGCTCGAACCATTGCTCTTCATCGGCCTCATCATCGCCGCTGTGGCCGCCGCGACCCGACTCGGGATCGCCGCCGCGGCACCGATGGCGCCGTCGCGCCTCGACGCGTGGGACGGACGCGCCGACGCGGACGCCTGAATCGGCAGCGTCCTCCCGACAGCACCGTCGTCGCGCCCGCGGACGGGCGGGCTGGACTCCAGGCGTCGCCGAGCGCCGCGCCCGTCTTCCCGGATTGTCGGGTCCCCGCCGCGGAGGCTTACGGGGGCGGCGCGTCGGAGACCGTGGCGGTGTCGCCTGAGACACCGTTCGTCGCCTATGAGCCAGTCGATCCGTCGGCAATCCCTACCGACGCGAAGGCCTTCGTCACCGCCGAGCGGGACGGCGGCAAACTGACGGCGCTCCGGGCCGGCGGGGGCGAGGACGGCCTCACCCCGGCATGTAGCCGACGATGTGGCCGGCGGCGGTCGGTCGCCGCGCGGCCATGGCGTCGCGGCGCATCCCGGAGGCGTGCCGGCGATCGCGCGTGGCGCTGTGGATCGCTCACCGAGAACGGCGTCTCAACTGATTTGGTGCAATCCAACGCAATAATCGAAGCAATAACGGCGCAATCCAGCTTGGCCATATGACCGTCCTGGGACAGCCGATCCACGGCTGCACGGATGAGGCAACCACCGATGGCCACCAAGATGATGACCAAGGGCATGACCGTCACCGACCACATCGTGGCTTGGTCGATGCTGACTGGCTTGGCGCTCGCCGTCCTCCAGCTCGCCCTGACCGCGGCGCTGCCGACGCACTTCGTCTGATCCGCCGAGAGTGATGCCTGCAGGGAGGGGTGTGGGGATGGCTCGGGTTCGGGATAGGCGGAGTGTCGGCAGCGTGGCGCTGCGACGCCTGTTGACCGCGGTGTTCCTGGTGGCTGCCGTCATGAAGTTCGCCGCTGTGCCGTTCGAGGTCGAGGGCTTCGTCCGCTTCGGCTACCCGCTGTGGTTCATGGACGTGGTCGGCGCCCTGCAACTCCTCGGCGCGGTGCTCCTCTGGACGCCCGGTTGCGTCGCCCTCGGCGCCGGTCTTCTCGCCGTGCTCATGGCCGGCGCGGTCGGCAGCCATCTCCTCGCGGGCGACCCCGTTCTGATGCCGCTTCCCGCCCTCGTGCTTCTCATCCTGCTGGGCGGCGTCGCTCACGCGCGCCGGTCCGAGCTTCTGCCGTCCACGGAGATGCGGCAGGCCTGACCGTTCCGACAGGGCGGATTCGGCCATTCACATCCGCGCGGGGGCGCAGTGGGGGCTCGTCGGTTCGAGCCTTGACCGGCGAGGCCGCGAGCGGAGTGACGGGCACGCGGCAGTCCGGACACCACGCCCGGCCGCCGCGGTTCGGTGCCGGCGACGTGGAAATCGTCCCCGGGCGCCGATCGATCTGCGGCGACGGTCACGCATGTCTGCCGTGCCGACACGGGTGTGGCGACCATCGCGAACCGCCGTTAAGCCCTCCGGCCCTACCGGCGACGCGGTACATGCGCCGGGCCTGGCCCATCGGGACCCCCATGAGAAAGTTGCTCGCGTTCGCCGTGGCCGTCGTCGTGTGCGCGGGTCCCGCGCTCGCCCTGGCCGATCAGCCGGCTCGGGATTGCGACCGGGACCCCGAGACGACGGGCGCGTTGCCCGGTGATCCCCGCAGTCTGTACCTGCCTGGCGAGCGACCGGTGAAGGCCGACCGAGACCCGCCAGAGGCCAGCTGGCAGGACGAGGCCCGAGAGACGTCCGAGCAGCGCAGGCGCGATCTCCTCGCCTGCGGCGTGGACTGAGGCGGGTGGCCGATCACCGCGACGGAAGGATCGGCGGCGTCAGCGTCAGCCTGGGACATCTTCGGTTCCCCGCCGGTGACGATCCCCTAACCGGGCCCAGGCACCGTGATGGCGGGCCGCGTTGCGTATCGGCTCACGGGTGGTGACACCGGACGCTCCCCCGCCCCGTGACGGGATCGGTGGCGCAGGACGGCCGAAGCTGGGGGGGCACGCATGAGGGACGAGCCGGACCAGACGCTCTCGGACGAGGAGCTGGACCGTCTGGCGCGCGAGCTGTTCGCCGAGGTCCGCGGCGAGTACTCGGAAGCGAAAGTGGAGCGGGCCCTGAAGACCGCCGGTGAGGTCGCCGGGGAAGTGCTTCCCGGGATACCGGACTGGCTGCTCGACGGTAGCGACGACGCCAGCGCCGGCGACAGCGGGACCTGAACCTCGCCGTGATGCGGCCCGTCGTCGACGGCGCGGCTCTCCCGCGCCGGCGCACGCTGGGCTGGCCACCGTCAATGCGGCACGGACCCTACGCCCCGCGTCGCCAGCACAGCCCCCAGCGCGCCGGCCAGCCCCTCCGGTGTGAACGGTTTGCGCAGGTAGCGAGCGCCCATCGGCATCTGCTCCTCGGCGGGCCAAGCCACACCCGACACGATCAGGATCGCCAGTTCGGGCCAGCGCGCCGCGACGGCTTTGGCCAGGGTGAAGCCACTCAAGGGCTCGCCTGCCAAGTCCACGTCCGCGACCATGGCCACAAGTTCGGGACGGGCCGCCAGATGAGCCTGGGCGGCTTCGACAGTGGCGGCCTCCGCGACTTCGTATCCCGCGTCGCGAAGGGCCGCAGCCGCATCCATGAGCTGCACGGGATTGTCCTCGACAATCAGAACAGCGCGTTGCGACGCGACGGCGTCTGCCATCCTGGATCTCCACACTTCGTCGCCGCAGTAACGCAGTTGATCCCGATTGCGTCCCACACAAACCTGTCCGATGGGGACCGGGTTCGGGGCGATCACGCGCCGAACCCCTCGCACCGAGAGCGCCGGGTGCCGCGGAACCTGCCCGGCCTCCTGGCGGAACGGCACTGCAGGCGCCTGACCAATCCGGTATCGCTCACCGACACGTCACCGCGGCGATCTTCCGTGAAGCGAGGGCGCCTGCCCGGCGCCCGCAGGGATCGGACTCTTCGCGTGGTTGTCGGCGCGCTAGACCCGGATCTCCTCGATGGCGAGTCCACCGGCCCGGAGATGGTCGGGGATGTCGGAATGATCGTAATACCCCGCCTCGTGGGCCATGGCGTCGAGGGCAGCGAGCGGGTCAGGCGCCGAGCCCGTCCAGAGGATGGCGCCCGTCACCTCGTGCCGGATCTGAAACACCTTCACCGCAAGCCTCCCATGTTCAACGGCCGCGCAAGCGTAGCGTGAGTTCCGGGATCCGGAGCCTACCTACATCGGTCAGGATCCGGGTGCCCGGATTCGCTGCCGCGGCGTGGCGCATCTGCAGGGCTCCGCGGTCCGGGGCGGGTGACGTTCGCCCGAGGTCACGTCATCTTCCTCCTGCGCATCGCCATGAGCTCGGCTTCGAGCCCGTAGCGACCTTCGGAACACAGGCGGACGAGCTGCCTGAAGTAGCCGCCTGGGTTCTTGATGCGGATCTCACCCCGGCGCACGTCGTCGTCGTGGAGCTGCGCGACGATCAGCACGAGCACCGAGGCCCGGAACGGACCGAGGGCTTCGCAAGCCTCGCTCCAGGCCGACGGATGCGCGCCGATCCCGCCCCGCATCAGCCGGCCGATCTCGATGACATCCGCTTCCGTTCTGAGGGTGACGCCGAATTCGGCAGCGACAGGGCAAGCAGCCGCGACGAGTGACGGTTCGGGCCTACGGGTCGGCTCAGGCTCCTTCTCGGGAGCCTTTGCACAAGGATCGGTAGGAGATCCGGTGTTTTGTTCTATGTGGCGGCCGGAGTTGCCGGCAGAGGCGGCTTGATAGAAACGATCCTCCGCCATGACTTGCAGTTCTCCCCAGGCATCGAGGACGACGTCAGGACCCGCGCCGGAAGCACGTCTCCTCGGCGTGCTGCGCTCCAAGGTCTCCTGCGCCGCGAGCAGATCGGCGGCATCCGTCGCCGGGAAGCGGGCGCGCAGGGCGGCGAGGGCCTCCGACACCGCGCGGCGACGAACGGTCAGGAGATCGAACGCGCGGCTTCGCTGAGCGTCCCTCGCGGTGGCTTCCATGATCGCGGTCGCCCATTCTCCCTTCCGGGCGACGATGGGAGTCAGGTCGAAACCGTACGCGTCGATGACGGCGCCGCCCGGCCCGCGGATGGCGAAACGCTTGCCGTTCGCGCTGTCCCGAGGTGTGATGACCTCCAGGGCCACCAGGTCGCGCAGGCCGTAGCGGAGCGCGCGCTCCGACAGCCCGGTCATCCCGCACAGGTGCTCGTTCGAGGGCCACACCACCAAGCGTTCCCAATCCTGCTCACCCCACACGGCGCAGAGCGCCGAGAGGATCGAACGCAGGGCAGGGCGCAGGTTCAGGGCCTTGGCCGCGTCCCGGCCCGCGGCCGAGAGCTCCCTGCGCGAGACCGTCCGCCCGTCTTCGAGCGCACGTCTCCGGCCGGCGAGCGCGGCGCGCGTGAGCGGCCGGCCACCGGAATGAACTGTCTCCACCTCGTCCGCCTCCTCTCAGGAGGCAAAGCGGGACCGTTCACCCCGAAGGGTGTTCTTGACGACGGCCTGGGGGAGGGGGCATAAAGGGGGTGCGAATCGCCTGTCGCGCCCCATCCCAGGGTATGTCAGGTCCAAAGGCCTCGAGGTTCCCGCCTCGGGGCCTTCTGCTTTGCCCGTTACATCATGCCGACTTCTCCTCGAAGGCAGACGCGAGCGCCCACTCGATCGCCTCGGTACGGCTCCTGAACCGACCGTTCTGGATCGCCTGGTCGATGACGGCCTTGACCGACGGCTTCAGCCACACGTTCTGCTGGGTCATGCCCTTCTGCTTCAGAGCCTCCCTGCGACGTGTCTGACGGCGCGTGTCCGCCGCCTTCAGCTCAGCCAGCCGTTCCTCTGCGGTCATCGGTCCCCGCCCGATTCTGCCAACGTGACTGTTCATGTGGACCGATTCTGCAAAGTGAGTCCAGCGGCGACCCGGATTCGTACGGGGATGGGTGAGTTTGTTAAGGGCGACCTGTTCCGCAGCGGCACCGGAGACCGCGCCGAGAGTCTCCGCGGCGAGGATGCCTGACGCGGCACTGCCCGATGGTCGGTGACGCCACGGCCGACCTTCGTGCGACACGGGCGGCGCGTGGAGGCGGAGCGTCCGTCGAGGTGCTTGGGGATGATCTCTGGCTCGGACCGGGACGAGCGGCCTGCTGCGGCGGCAGCGACCGGGACGGGCCCGAACCTTGCCGAAGCGCGGACTGAACCGCGGCGGTGTCCATCGACGATGGCGGCCGCGTGGTGCAGTCGATGCTCGCGACACGCTCGTGCGACTTGAAGCGCGATGGGGGAGGGCGTCCCGCTGCGGTTTCGCGGTCGCGATAGGGGCCGAGACGGCTTTGCCGGCCTGCGCCTGGCCTTTCCCCGGCCTTCGAGCGTGTCGCGCGCCCCACCTCGTCTCTCTGCCCGGGCTATCCGTCCGACAAGGATGGTCGAGCCGTCGAGGTTCGACACCGGCCAGGACGGCGGGGGACCGTTCCCAGGTCGTCGCCCGTCGGGACTCGCCCCAGAGCGGAGCGCGGATGGGCACCTGTCTCAACCATGCAGGGGCCGTCGAGCGTAGAAAATCCGCCCTCGGTCAGGATGCCCGTCTCAGGCGAGATGCGCGACGAGCAAGGCCCGGGCGCGGCTCACCCGGCTCTTCACGGTCCCGGTCTGACAGCCCATCACCTCCGCGGCAGCCTCGTAGGTCAGGCCTTGGGCCCCCACGAGGAGCAGGGCCTCACGCTGCAGTTCCGGCAGCTTGCCGATATGGGACCAGACGATCTGCAGATCGGACCCGTGCTCCTGGGCTGCGGGCGCCGTGAGCTGCGCCGCGGCGGCACCGTTCACGTCCTCGATCTCGCGCTTTCGCTTGCGGCACTCGGTGTAGAACTGGTTGCGCAGGATGGTGCAGAGCCACGCCTTCAGGTTGGAACCTGGGATGAACAGGTCCTGGCGCGCCCAGGCTCGGAGCACAGTCTCCTGGACCAGATCGTCGGCGCGCGAGGCATCGCCGACGAGCGAGAGGGCGAAGGCGCGCAGGCCGGGCAGCGTTTCGGTCAGGCCCTCGCGAAACGCGGTGGCATCGTCCTGGCGCAGCCCCTCCAGCGCTGCATCGAGCCGCGCGACGAGGTCCAGCAGACGCGGCGGTGTCTGTGCCCGTGTCACGGCCTCGTAGGCGGCGCGCAGCTGCAGGCCGAGATGATCCCGCACACCGGTGGGCAGAATCGCGGGTTCCGGAGGGTCCTGTCGGCTCGGCCGATCGACTCCGCCGTCTTGAGCAACCAGCGTGTCCGTCAACTCACGTCCTCTCAAAGCGCTCGCCGCACGAACCGATCTCCGGCCGCCGTGAATCCCGCCTGACGAACCGGCGATCTGCAGCGGGCCATCCGGCGGGAGTGGCCCGACCACGCGCGTCATCGAGCGTCCACCCCTCCAGATAGGACCCGCCGCCTGACTGTACAGTGAACATCTAACCCCGCAAGCGGCGGATCGTTCTCCGCGGCCTACGCGTTGGGGCACGCTTCCGTCCCTGGGGGGCGGACATGTTGAACCGAGAAGGAGCCGAAGATCATCGCGCGCGCAGGTGAACCCCGACGTGGTCTGAGGCCGAGCGAGGAACAACGGATCGAGGTGAACGAGTCACGTCGGCGAGAGGCGCGCGTTCGCCGTCAGACTGCGAGCTGCGTGGGCGGGGCGGCTGTTGCCGGCCAAGTGAGGATCTATTGGGCAGCGTCGATGCCTCAGAATGTCGAATACTGGATCACGGACAGGCCGGACGGCCACTTCGACGTTGTTGTCAAGCTCGAGTCCGGCAAAATCTTTCGCCGCAGCGGGTGCATCTCGCGGGCCGAGGCCGATACGTGGATCGAGGGATTGCGAATGCTGATGGCGGCGATCGGCGCGCCCGTATCGGCCGCCGACGTGACGTCTGACGACCCATCACCCCTCGGATCACAGACGGTGGACGGTGCGGACCACTCCACCTCCTGAGCTGCGCGGGCGGTCGACTCCAGGCTGGAGCCGTCCCGCGCGCCTCGCGCATCCGAACGATCCGGGCCCTGAGAGCGTCGACGGCCTACGCCTCGTTGCCATCAGGCTCCGCGCTCCGATCGCCGAACAGGATCTCGTGGGTGATCGGGTCGTAGAAGCGCATCACGTTCCGGACGAACGCTCTCGGCTCGATCGCCAGCGCCTCGGCCCACGCGCGGTACCGATCCGGAGGAATACGACCGCGCCCGGTCTCCAGCTGCGAGATGAAGGTGTAGTAATCCGCACCGACAAGAGCTGCGAGCTGTCGTTGCGACAGGCCGCGCGCCTCCCGCAGTTCCTTCAGATACCGTCCCCCCTCCCGACGCAGCTCCAGCACCTCCTCGGAGTCCAGGCGTTGCTGATGGGCATACACGGGGTTTCACCTTCCTGCCGACCGAAGCCACGCGGCGCGGCGCTTATACAGCAAACACCATATAGCTGGGACGGAGCCGCGCTGTCCAGATGCGCGGCGGCACCCGTCGTCCCCGCGTCCTCCCCGAACGGATCCCGTTGCTTGGCAACTACCTGAATAGCGCTATCATCCTGTAAGGAACGATTTGGAGAATGGCGCCGGATGCCCCACTACCGGTGCATGTCTCTGGATAGCGGCCCATGAAAGTCGAGAATCGCACGTACGATTGCCGCTCGCGGATCTGAGCGCCCGCGGGTCACTGACGCGAGCAGCACGGGAATCTGAGCCACCGGGTATCGCCGATCGTGCCGATCGATCGCAGGAAGAGGGCAGAATGGGCGATCCTTCGCTGCAATCGGCATTGACCATCGGCCTGCGCTCGCTCCGGCCGGTCCTGGCGACCGCCGTGGTGTTCGGGCTCTTCATCAATCTGCTGCTGTTCGTCAGCCCGCTCTACATGCTCCAGATCTACGACCGCGTGATCCCCAGCCGGAGTGAGACGACCCTGGCGGGGATCACGCTGATCGCGGCGTTCGGCCTGGCCGTCTACGCGATGCTGGAGTTGCTGCGCGCCCGCCTCCTGGTGCGCGGCGGTGTGGTGTTCGATCAGAAAATCGCCACGCCGATCTTCGATGCCGCCCATCGCGGCACCTTGCTCAGGCCCGGCGCGCAGCACGATACGGCGCTGCGCGACGTGGACGTCCTGCGGGAGTTCCTGACCGGCGCCGGCATGCTGGCGTTCTGCGATCTGCCCTGGATTCCGATCTTCCTGCTCGCCTGCTTCATCCTCCATCCCTGGTTCGGCTGGATGGCGCTGGTGGGCGGCGGCACGATCCTCGGCCTCACGCTGCTCAACGAGGTCGCCACCCGTCGGACGCTCGACGCCGCCAGTCAGGCCTCGCGCGAAGCGGGGCAGAGCGCCGCCACGGTCTTTCGGAATGGGGAGGTGCTGCAGGCCATGGGCATGGTCGCGTCCATGCGCGGGCTCTGGGGGCGCCGCCACGACGACGTCCTGCTCCTCCAGGCGCGGGCCAGCGATCGCGCGGGCCTGATCGTCGCGGCCACGAAGTTCGTCCGCATGCTGCTACAGACCCTGGTGCTGGGCGTCGGCGCGTATCTGGCGATTCACCGCGAGATCTCGGCCGGGTCGATGATCGCCGCGTCCATCATCATCGGCCGCACCCTCGCGCCGATCGAGGCCGTCGTCGGCAACTGGAAGGGCTTCACGGCGGCGCGGGCGAGCTATCGGCGATTGGCCGATCTCGTGGCGGTCGCCGGCTCGGAGACGCGCCGCCTCGTCCTGCCGCGGCCGCGCGGCCTGATCGAGGCCGAAGACATCTCGGTGGCGGCCCCCTGCGCGACGCGCCCCATCCTCAAGGCAGTGAGCGTCCGGCTCGAGCCCGGCAGCGTCGTGGGGATCATCGGCCCGAGTGCCGCCGGCAAATCGACGCTCGTTCGCGCGCTCACCGGGGTCTGGCCCTTGCTGGAAGGCACGGTGCGCATCGACGGGGCCGACCTGAACCACTGGGACAGGGCCCTGCTCGGGCAGCATGTCGGTTATCTGCCTCAGGACGTCGAACTGTTCGACGGGACCGTCGCGCAGAACATCGCGCGCTTCGCCGACCGGGACGACGCGCGCGTCATCGAGGTTGCCCAACGGGCTGGCTGTCACGCGCTCATCCAGTCGCTTCCGGAGGGCTACAATACGGTCATCGGTCGGGGGGGACATGGGCTGTCAGGCGGTCAGCGGCAGCGCATCGCTCTGGCCCGCGCGCTCTACGGCGAGCCGAGCCTGGTCGTGCTCGACGAGCCCAATGCGAGTCTCGACCAGCCCGGCGAGGCGGCGCTGATGCGCGCCGTCGCGGACCTGAAGCGATCCGGGACGACGGTGGTGCTGGTGACCCACAAGGTGAGCCTGCTGGAGGAGGCCGACCGTATCCTGCTCATGAGCGAGGGCCGCGTACAGCTCTCCGGCACGCCCGAGCAGGTCCTCGCTCACGTCACCGGCCAGCGGCCTGTCCCGACCCTGGTGCCGCCCGTCGGCCCCGCGGCATCCCAGAGCCGCCGCGGCTCCGACGAACAGCGGAGCGCGGGATAAGCGATGACCGTCACGCGCGCCGCGATCCCGAGCCCGTCCCCCGTGCGAAGAAGGTCCGATCGGGACCGGTCGGGCTCCGCCGACCTGACGAACTGGCGCGCGTACGCCGTCGCCGGCTACGCGCTCATCGTCGCGACGTTCGGGGTGGTCGGCACCTGGGCCGCCGTCGCGCGCCTCGACCGGGCGGTCATCAGTCCCGGGGTGGTGGTCGCGGAAGGCAGCCGCAAAGTGGTGCAGCATCTCGAAGGCGGCATCGTCCAGGAGGTGCTGGTCCGGGACGGCCAGGCGGTTGGCGCGGGCGACGTCCTGCTACGCATCGATCCCGTGCAATCGCGAGCCAGCAACGATCTGCTCCGCGGCCAGCTCGACGGGGCCCTGATCCTCGAAGCGCGCCTCCGCGCGGAGCAGGGCCAGGCGCAGGATCTGCTCCTGCCGCCGGAGATCGCGGAGCGGCGCGCCGAGCCGGCCGTCGCCGGCCTGATCGACGACCAGGCCAGCCAGCTGTCGGAGCGCCGCGCGTCCTTCCAGGCGCAGCTCGGCCTCATCGAGGCGCGGGTCACGCAGCTGAAGACGGAGATTTCCGGGCTGGCGGTCGAGAAGGCCTCGGGCGAGCAGCAGGTCGCGCTGATCCAGCAGGAGCTGGAGGGCTTGCGCGGCCTCCAGGAGAAGAACCTCATCCCGCTCTCGCGCGTTCTGATGATGGAGCGCGAGCACGCGCGCCTCCGAGGCGTGATCGGACGGTCCGTGGCAGAGACCGCCAAGGCGCAGAACGGCATCAACGAGGCGGGGATGCAGACCGCGCAGCTCAAGCAGAAGCTGCAGGAATCGCTGACCGCGCAGCTCCTCGACACGCGCCAGAAGATCGCTGAACTGCGCGAGAAGCTCATCGTGGCCCGGGATGTTCTCCGTCGGCACGAGGTCCGGGCGTCGCACCAGGGCGTCATCCAGGGATTGAAGGTCTACACGATCGGCCAGGTGGTCCGCTCGGGCGAGCCGTTGATGGAGATCGTTCCGACGAACGACAGGCTCGTGATCAGCGTGCAGTTCGCGCCGAACGATCTCGAGGCGGTTCATGCCGGCATGCGGGCCGAGGTGAAGTTTCCGGCTTTTCAGACGCGCCGCATGTCGGCGATCTTCGGGACGTTGACGATGGTCTCCCGCGACCGCCTGATCGACGACGGCACCAAGCAGGCCTATTTCTCCGGCACCGTGGAGATCGACGACCATCAACTCCCGGACGACGTACGACCACGCCTCCTGGCGGGCCTGCCCGCCGAGGTCGTCGTCTCGGCCGGCGAGCGCACGGCGCTCGACTATCTGGTGGCGCCGTTCTTCGATGCTCTGGGACGCAGTTTCCATGAACGATAGAGTCCGCTTCTCAGTCACTGTGCGGACGTGAGGTCCCGATGGGCGCGGTCATCTCGTTCTTCCGACCCGCAACGACGTGCCAGGGCGGCTGGTCGCAGCAGGAACTCGCGGAATTCTACCGCGTCGAGGCCGCGCTGATCCGAGCCGGCCTGCAGATCGGCAGCGAGCAGGGCCTGAGCGACGAGGCGGATCCCTGGTTCGTCTTCTGCCGGCCGGATGGCGACGCCGTCATGCATTTCGCCAGGATCGACGGCAGCTACGTCATCGCGTCCGATGTCTTGGACAGCCCGATGCGAGGCAGCGACTTCCGCGCCCTCATCAACGAGATCGCCCGACGCTATCCCGAGCTTCTCCCGATCCCGCAGGATGCCCGCGGGACGAAGCTCTCGGTTCACCCGGCGGCGCTGCTCGCGGCTCTCGTCGCGGCTGCGGCCCTGAGCCTGTCGCCCGACGACGCCCGCGCGGATGACGGGGAGCGATCGACCGAGAGCGCGGCGCAGCCCCCTCACGCGGGCCACGCGCAACAGCACGGGCCGTCCGAAGCGCGCGACACGGGCGATGCCGATGAGCGCGACGGCCACCGTAAGCAGGTCGGGCTGATCGTGTTCTCGGCCATGGTCTTCGCCGCGGATGCCCTCGTCGACCACCCCTCACAGGGTATCGAGGCCACATCATACCTCGGCGCGCGGGGCGCCATCAGCGCCGTCCCGGGTGACCAGGGCAGCCTGTCGCCGACGACGGGTGGAGCGGCGAGCCCCGTCCAGTCGGAGGGTCCGCTCGGCACCGGCCGCCACGAAGGTCCCGCGAGCGGCGCGGCCGGTCTCCTAACGGCCGAGTCGGCTGCGGTCGTTTCCGCCCGATCTGACGCCGCCGATTTCGGGCTCATCGGCCTCAGAGACCCGGCCCTCGGCCATGGGCCGACCCGGGCAGGCGCGGAATCCGGATTTCAGCCGCTCGCGCGCGGCGCCGAGGCCAGCGCAGCCCTCGCAGCGGGTTCATCGTCGTCTCCGGATTCCAGATCGGACGGTGGCGCCGCGCCATCGGGGGACGCCGCGGTACGGGAACAGGGAGCCCCGTCGTCGAGCGCGACCGGTGAGGCGCCATCGCTGGCCCAGAGCGTGACCCCGACGACCGGTCACGCGGCATCGGAAGCTCCGCCAGCCCCGGTCAACGGGCTCAATGCCGCCGCACAGCCCGAGTTGAGACACGCGCAGATCCCGGTCGAGGAGCGCTCCGGTAGCCCGGACAACGATCCGCGAACGGGCGTCTCGCCGGAGGCAAGGGGGCGGCACGACGCGGTCGCACATGCGGATCCTTCAGGCATCGGCGCAGGTGCATCCGAACGGGAGTTGCACGGCGCGGCCGGCGACCCCAGTGCAGCATCCGATCCGAGCCCGCGTCCAACAGCGGGCCTCGCGCAGATCCGGGGGGAGGTCACCGATCAGGGCCGCGGTCAAGATGGCGACGGGCCTGGCCGGAGCGCCGATGCGCCAGGCCATCACAAGGACGCGGCGGCCGTTCCACTGGACGTGGCCGGCGGCGCGAGTCCGGATGAACCGCCGGGTCTGGCACAGGCTCAGACAAGCACTTCCGATCCAGGCCCGACGCGGGCCGGCGAAGGTCCCGGCCGGAGTGCCGCTGCGCCGGGCCACCTCCGGGGCTCGGCGCCGCACGCTCAGGACAACGACGGTCAGGGCACGGACACCGGCACGCAATCAGCGCCGCCCTCAGCCACCGTGCAGGCGAGCGGCGCGGTGGCTGCGCACGCTCAGGCCGGCGAAGGCCCCGGCCGGAGCGCCGAGGCACCGGGGCCTCTCCAGGGCCCGGCAGGGCACGCACAGGATGCCGGTAGCCACGGCACGGCGGCCACCGATCCCACCCCCTCAGCTCCGGCAGCCAACCTGCAGATCGAGGCCAGAGCCGCCGAACCGGATCACAGGCAGGCTGGCGAGGGACCGGTTCGGAGCGCGCTGGCGCCGGAACATGTCCAAGACACGGCGCCGCACGCCCGGGATGCCGGCCATCACGGCTCGGCCGCCAACACGGATCCGGTCCAACCATCCGCGAGCGCGCAGACGCAGGCGGATGTTGCTGATCCCGGTCACGCGCGGGCCGGCGCTTCACCTGGCCGGAGCGCCGAGGCGCCGGGACATCTTCACGATACGGCACCACCCGCACAGGATAGCCGCGGTCACGGCTCGGCCACCGACGCGGACCCAGGTCCGCCGTCAGCCGGCACGCAGGCGCGCGCTGCCGATCCAGGCCACGGGCAGGACGATCGAAGCGGCGAGCCGCCCGGGCACCTCCAAGACAATGGACCGCACGCACAGGGTCCCGCCGTTCACAGCGCGGCTTCCGACGCGGACTCCATCGCTCCGTCAGCCAGCGCGCTGGCGGGGGTGAGAGCGGACGATCCAGGCCATACTCAGACCGCCGACGGGCCCGGCCGCAGCGGCGAGGCTGCGGATCACGCCCGAGAGACCGAACCGTATCTGCGGAACTCGGACGGCTCCAACCCGGCAACCGGTGCGAACGCAGGCATCTCGCCGAGCGGCACGCAGGATCGAGCGGTCGAGGCGGATCCCAATCCCGCGAACCTCGACGCGGGCCCGCACCACACAGGTCACGGCACTGCCGTTGCAGCCGCGAACGTCGGCACCCCGGTGGCGTCAGACCAATCGCTCTCGCGCCAGGGATCAGGAGGCTCGACCGGCGTGAGCCGTGATCAAGAACCGCCAGGCGAGCCGAGTCCCCCGACGAGCGGGGGCAGTCACGGTCCGAGACCGGCAGCCAGCATCGGCCCGAACGGCACCATCGAATTCGCGTCCGACAGCAAACCCGGCCCACCGGCCGGACCGAGCCACGCACCGGCGGACAGTGGCGTCCACGGAGACGTCGGCCTGATCGGGGTTTCAGATCACGGCGCCAACGCCCATCACTTCGACCTCCACTCCTGACGGGAAACCGAGGATCCGCGAACGGCAGGCATTCTCGTGAGTTCTCGACGGTGGCGCTCGACCGCCCTGAACTCGACCGGGGAGCGCGAAGCACTCGGACTGACGAAGAGCGGTTCATATCTCGACGCACGCAGTAGAGCGCGCGCGTCGATGATCGGCGTCGCCACATCCAGCACCGCCGCGTCAGAGGACGTGGCCGTAGCCTTTCGTCCTGCGAGAACGCTCCGCGGTTTCACCGGTCAGGATCGATGCGTCGCCTGTCGGGTGCAGCGTTGCCGACATCCGTCGGATCCGCTGTCTCACGCTTGGAGGGCGAGAGGCTGCTCCGCATGATGGTGAATGTCCAGGCTCGAAGATGGCCACGAGGACGAAAGCGATCCTGACACAGCCAAGCCCTGAGCAGCGTCTCTTGAACCAAGTCCTCAGCCTGATCGGCCGTCTTCGCCATCGACCCCGCGAATCGCTTCAGGTCGGGCAGCAACTCCACGAGGGCTGCCCGGAAACGGTCCGCGTCGAACGCCGGATCCCGATCGGCCGCCGCATTGAGATCCCCTGAGTGCGGACGACGCAGATGGATCTTGTCGGGGCCGGACGCGGCAGGCGGACACTCTGGTCCGCCATCAGCCCTGAGGGACGGCGATCCAGCCCTATCACCGGGGACCGACCGTGAGCGCGTGTCCGGATGGCACGGCATGCGATGCTCGATTCCACACTGACCGGAGGCATTGTACAGCAGCATCATAATAGAGGTTTGCTGTACAGCCCTCAAGGCCGCGCCTTCGGCACAGCGCGGTCGTCGGTGCCGGGCGAACGACGACTGGCCGAGGCGTTCGGCACGACCGGTCGGGAAAGGCTCGGAGCAGGCAGATGTCCGGGATCAGTCAGCCCTCGCGCGACGCGGGGAACCGCCTTCGCGGTTGCGCACGATCTCTCGGCTGATTGGGATGGCCGTGCGGCCGATCGAACGCCCATCACCGAAGGTGACGTGGCTCAGAGAACTTGCACGGGGGCGGAGCGACCGATGAGATCCGGCGCCGGCTCTGGCGAGCGTGCGCCGTGTCCGGAGGCCGGATCGGTGTTCGTGGTGAGGGAACGTGTGTGTGTATTGCGATGGGCAGGTCTGGCGGCGACCGACTCTCCCGTGTCTTGAGACACAGTACCATGGGCGCTGGCGTGTTTAACGGCCGAGTTCGAGATGGGATCGGGTTCTGGGCACGCCGCTCAGGCCACCAGACCGGCGCATCGCAACTTTTTTGGCACTCGGCGGCGCAGGGTGCTGCGACGGCGAGTGTTTCGTTCGGCAAGCAGGCAGCGGTGTCGCTGCGGGTCTTCTTGTTTCGTGTGTCTCTGGCTTCGTCAGCCTCTGCGGCTGCCGAACCAGTCCGGACACGGATCACGAGAGCGATCAAGCCAATCGGGCGATTAGTACCGGTCGGCTCAACGCGTCACCGCGCTTGCACCCCCGGCCTATCGACGTGGTCGTCTTCCACGGCCCTCAAGGGAGGTCTCGTTTTAAGGGGGGTTTCCCGCTTAGATGCCTTCAGCGGTTATCCCGTCCGTACATAGCTATGCTGC
>NZ_JBKFAP010000179.1:0-294 GCF_053345715.1 Methylobacterium sp. D48H | reverse complement strand
CGGCTTCTGCGGAGGCAGCAGCGGGGCGATCTGCTCCCACTGCGCGTCGGTCAGTTCAAAGCGTCGCATCAAGCCCACATGGGCCTGACCACCCAGCCTGTGAACCCCTTTGCAGAGACGCCCTAGAGCGGCATCCGATCATATTGGATCATATGCGTCGTAGCCTCCGGCGGCGAGATAGCGGCGGCATTCGGCTGGCGTGAAGCGTCTGAAGGCTCGTCGGATCGTGTCCCAGAGGTCGCTGATCGTGCGAGCGGCCTCGGCACGAAGAATGGCCTTGAGCTTGGCGAAGGC
>NZ_JBKFAP010000178.1:0-295 GCF_053345715.1 Methylobacterium sp. D48H | reverse complement strand
CGGCGCCGGGCAGCCTCATCGGTGTCGTCAGCATCGAGGGGCGGACCGCCGGACCGCCGGAACTCGGCTACTGGCTCGGGCAGCCCTACTGGGGCAGCGGCCTGATGGCCGAGGCCGTGACGGCCCTGTGCCACGCGTTCTTCGCCTATACGGGCGGGACGGAACTCGCCGCCTCGGCCCGCACGGCCAACCCGGCGTCCCGGCGCGTGCTGGAGACCTGCGGCTTCGCGCAGGCCGGCAGCGCGACCCGGCCCTTCCCGGCGCGCGGCGCGGACCTTCCGGTCGATCTCTTCAG
>NZ_JBKFAP010000177.1:0-296 GCF_053345715.1 Methylobacterium sp. D48H | reverse complement strand
CTGACGGTCGGCAACTCCACCGGCGACATCGGCACCGGCACCTACACGTTCCTGGCGCAGATCGCGGCCGACACGCTGGGCCTGCCGATGGACGCGATCACCACCAAGCTCGGCGACACCCGCCTTCCGGAGGCCCCGGTCGCCGGCGGCTCGTGGACGGCCCCCTCCTCGGGCACCGCCGTGATGAAGGCCTGCCGCAACGTCGGCGCGCAGGTGTTCAAGCTCGCCCGCGCCATGGAGAACTCGCCGCTGGCCAACGTCGACTTCGACCGCGCCGTGTTCGCGGTCGGCCGCAT
>NZ_JBKFAP010000176.1:0-296 GCF_053345715.1 Methylobacterium sp. D48H | reverse complement strand
CCGGCCAGTCGCGCTTCACGACGCAGCGCCGCGAACCCGATCAGGTCAAGATCCTGTCCGGCGTCTTCGCGGACGACCGCACCGGCGGCCGCCAGCTCACCACCGGCACCCCGATCGCGCTGATGGTCGAGAACACGGATCAGCGCTCGAAGGACTACTCGGAGATCCGCGACAGCTCCCGCCCCGGCCACGCCGACTACACCTACGACGTGAAGTACGGCACCCGCGACTACCGCGGCGGCGGCCGGTCCTCGGCGCGGGAGACCGCCGCGCGGGCCGCGTCCGGCGCGGTGGCG
>NZ_JBKFAP010000175.1:0-296 GCF_053345715.1 Methylobacterium sp. D48H | reverse complement strand
CCTGGTCGAGGCCTGCGCCGACCGGCTCTGGCTGGTCGCGGACGGCACGGTGAAGACCTTCGACGGCGACATGGACGATTACCGGCGCTTCGTCCTGTCGGGGCCCGAGCGCGAGGTCGGGCGCGACTCGGAGCCCTCCGGCGGGCAGAAGGCCGAGGCGCGCCGCGCCGGCGTCGAGCGCCGCGCGCCCCTCGCGCCCCTGCGCAAGCGGCTGGAGGCGATCGAGGCGCGGATGGCCAAGCTGACCGCGGCGATCCAGAAGATCGACGCCGCCCTGGAGGACGGGTCCGCGTTCC
>NZ_JBKFAP010000174.1:0-296 GCF_053345715.1 Methylobacterium sp. D48H | reverse complement strand
CGCACGGCGTAGAAGCTCTTCTCGCCGACGATGAAGGCCATCGCGCCCGACAGGAGCCCCCAGGTGAGCATGATGCGGGCGAACCACACCCGCGCCCCGACCCGCTCCAAGATCAGGTTCGACGGCACCTCGAAGACGAAGTAGCTCAGGAAGAAGATACCGGCCCCGAGCCCGTAGGCCGTGGCGGAGATGCCGAGGTCCCCGTTCATGGACAGCGCGGCGAAGCCGACATTGACCCGGTCGAGGTAGGAGATGAAGTAGCAGGTGATCAGGAGGGGCAGGAGCCGCCTGCTGAC
>NZ_JBKFAP010000173.1:0-297 GCF_053345715.1 Methylobacterium sp. D48H | reverse complement strand
ACCTTGTTGAGCAACACCACCAGCGCCGGGACGCCGACCTGGCGGGCCAGCAGGATGTGCTCGCGGGTCTGCGGCATCGGGCCGTCGGCCGCCGGCACCACCAGGATCGCGCCGTCCATCTGCGCCGCGCCCGTGATCATGTTCTTCACGTAGTCGGCGTGGCCGGGGCAGTCCACGTGCGCGTAGTGACGGTTCTGCGTCTCGTACTCCACGTGCGCCGACGAGATCGTGATCCCGCGCGCCTTCTCCTCAGGCGCCTTGTCGATCTGGTCGTAGGCAGTGAACGTCGCCCCGCCC
>NZ_JBKFAP010000172.1:0-297 GCF_053345715.1 Methylobacterium sp. D48H | reverse complement strand
CGCGTCTGGGTCGACCCGAACAAGCTCGCCGCCTACGGCCTCTCGGTCACCGACGTCACCGCGGCCCTGCAGGAGCAGAACGTGCAGGTGGCCGCCGGCCAGCTGGACGGTCCGCCAGCCGCCAAGGGCGAGGCGTTCCAGCTCGTCGTGCAGTCGCAGGCGCGGTTCAAGACGCCCGAGCAGTTCGCCGAGGACATCATCAAGGCGCAGGACGGGCGCCTCGTCCGGGTCAAGGACATCGCCCGCGTCGAGATGGGCCAGAAGGACTACACGACCAACTCGTTCCTCAACGACACG
>NZ_JBKFAP010000171.1:0-298 GCF_053345715.1 Methylobacterium sp. D48H | reverse complement strand
CGTTGCCGCCGCCGGCATAGGCCTGGGCCGCCTTCGGGATGCCCTGCGGGCCGGGCTTCCAGGTGCAGCCCGGCGTCGTCGTCTTGGCGGGAGACAGGTCGAGGGGCTCGCCGGTGGTGCCGGTCGTCTCGACGTCCTCGTCGTCCGCCGAGGCGACCTGCGTGCGAGTCCGCGAGACCGCGTCGGCGACGCCCGCCGGGCGGGCGCGCTCGGCGACCTCGGTGACCGGCGCCGAGATCCGGGCGCCGGCATAGGCGCGCGGCAGGCTGGCGCGGACGAGGTCGGCCATGATCCGGTC
>NZ_JBKFAP010000170.1:0-299 GCF_053345715.1 Methylobacterium sp. D48H | reverse complement strand
GCCTCCGCGCTCCGGCCGATCCGGACCAGGGCGATGCCCCGCAGGACGGCAGTATCGCGCTGGATGGCCAGGAGCGGATCGTCGGCGGCCGCGATCTCCAGTGCGGTGAGGCCCTCGTAATCGGGGCCGTTGGCGAGATCCGCGCGGGCCAGCGCCAAGCGGGCCGGACCGCGCTCGGTCGGCGTCGCCGCGACGGCCGCGCCGAAGAGTCCGCGCAGGGTCGCGCGGACATTCCCCATCCTGGCGCGCTCCCAGGGCTCCTTCGCGATCGCGAGGGCCCCCGCGTCGACGAGCGCCAC
>NZ_JBKFAP010000017.1:0-128598 GCF_053345715.1 Methylobacterium sp. D48H | reverse complement strand
GAGCAGCGGTGACGGCGGCGATTCTGGATCTGGGCGCTTCCTCGATGGACGCGAGCCGTCGCCATCTTCACCGACGGCCGCGGCTGCCAACGGGGGCGCCGCAACTGCGCCAGAGCGGAGCACCGCAACAGAACGACGAGCCGTTGAAATCTCCAGCAACGCCGGTAATCAACAGACACAAAAACTTACAGCTCCAGCCCAGATAGCGGCTGGGTTGTCTGGACTGGATGTTGATCAGGCATTAGCAGATATTCGCTCCATCCGCGATCGAAGAACCTCCTTCTCCGAACTGCCTATAGATAGACAGAACAATGTTAGAAAAGCTGAGTTTCTAGCGCAGCAAGTCGACCGCAGAGCACTCGGCGAACAAATAGCTAAATTACAAGGCATAAAAGATGAAGCATCTGGCTTACAGCGCGGCATCATAGATGAAAATGCCTCAGATACTAAATCTGCCAAATTTTATGGAAACATTGTATTTGGGTCTCAGCTATTAAATGTCGCAGCTGATCTAGGAAAAGCATCGAACGTCCCAACTTTGAAGGCTTTTGGCAATTATTGGTACGGAGTTCAGACAGTCACCAAAGTAGTGTCGGGATCTTTAAAAGCAAATTCTGCCCTAAATAGAATTTTTTTATCTGCAGACGACAACACGAGCCTCTTTCCACCTGGAGTTATAACTGCGAGAAACCGAAATTTGGGCGCGAATGCAACCCGCACGAGCTTTTCGGCAAATTCCAATTCTAGCCCGTCATCTCTCAATGAAACAGTATCTTCCAACAACTCTCTGCCTGAACGTTTCTTAAACGGCGTCGATACTGCGAGAAATCTTGGAAAATTTGCAGAGGGGTCAGAAAAAATCATGGAGGGGAGCGAGTATCTTCATAACCCGGGAAGGTTGGCGAAAATCTCTGACGGAAGAAGCAATATTGAGAATGTCAGCTCGATGTTCGAAGCAGCCTCTAGTTCTCGGGAGGCTATGGAGCACATCACAAAAGGTGAATACGGACAGGGTTTGAGACATGGACTCAAGATGGCCAAATCGATAGTAGAAATTAATAATCCAGTATTGGCCCATAAGATAGAAGGAATATCTGACGGCTATGAAGGTTTGAGTGAGTTTGGCAACCAAACCGACCGTCTGGGACAAGCGGAACAGATCTTCCGTATCGGAGGTGGCGTCCTTCGCTTTGCTAACAATGACCTTGGAGAGGCCGCGATTCATGGAAGTGAAGCCATAGCCACAAGACGTGACTTACGTGAAATAGACGAACTTGGTGATAAAATCCGAAAGGATAGTGCGCGCGCGGGGTCTCAACTTGAGGAGCGGATCGAAAAATATCGCCAGCTTGAAATGATAAAAGCCTTAGGAATGTATGATGCTCCAGCTGTACCAACATCCAATGAACATAATGAATAGAGTTATGGCAAGAGCAGCACTCGTGTCTCTAATCGCAATTTGCTGCTCCGCACCAGTTAATGCCGACGAAGGCAAGGTGACGATAAACCAAGACCGCATTATCGCGGAGATGCAGGTTTTATCCGACGTCGCATTAGTGCGATGGCGATTTCTGGGGCAACCCAATTACCCTATTGACAATATCAGCGCAACGGTCTCGGATCAGCCATTAGGAGAACCGGAATGGAGTCCTTATCCCGGGCCGAATGATGCCACGAGAATACTTGTACTTCTTGACTCTACAGGGCAAACTCGATCTGAGGCGCTCAAAAAGCAGATTGCGGCACTATTCGTCCTTGCGGATCGCACATCTCTAAATGACAGTATGGGTGTTGTTGTATATGGCAGTGAAACTAAATTGTTGCCAGTCGCCAAGCCCGAAGAATTGGTCATCTCTCTTGCGGCGCTGGAGCCCGAAAATGTCGATCCGGATTTGAACCAAGTTCTAAGAGATAGCATCAATGCGATTGCCGCCGTGCGTGGTCAACGCAAAGGCATTTTTGTATTCTCGGATGGCTTCTCCAAATTTCCGCTCCAAGAAGAAGTGCTTATTCATAACGCACTCGATAACGGAGTATCCATATATTTCGTTGTTGGCGGCAATGATCGACCTGTTGAATATAGCAAATTGCAGGATATTGCCTCACACACAGGCGGTCGTGTTGTGAGCGACAACAACCTAAAGGAATTTCTACAAAAGCCATTTGAAGTGCTCAAAAGCGGCGGATTAGCGGCTTTTCCCCTGCCTCCTCAGCGGCGCTGGTTTTGGCAAGCTTCGCCAGAGGTGCAGGTAACGTTCCACATGGGTCCTGAACGTGCAGTCATAAATTCATATATGAAAAACTATGAACGGATCCCATTTGATTACTTCAAATCACATGCTCTAGAAACACTTCTGCCCGGCGCACTTGCCGCTTTTTTTATTACAGCTGGGACCTTGATGGTCCGAAGCAGAAAAAAGACCGTCGCGCAGCAAAAAAGAGATGAAGAAAACCAAGAAGCCAACGTCATTATAGAGGAAATTGATACCGGACGTGCCCATCCGGTAAATGATTTTCCGGCAAGCATTGGTCGTTCCGAACAAAACACCGTCGTAATTGTAAATTCTACTGTATCTAGCCATCATGCATTAATTGTGAAAAACGACGATGGAACCTATGCGATCACATGCAAGTCTAATACAAATAAAACCAAAATAAATAACATTAAGTCTGAACAAGCATGTTTGTCAGACGGCGATTTAATACAATTAGGAGACGTGAATCTCAGATTTTTTGTAGTGAAATAGGTGCTAGATGTTTGACTCCGGCATTTGGTAGAGCGGGTTTTACCTCAAGCAGCTTGGCTTGGCCGACCATGCTTTGCATATGGCCTCATTGGGCGTGAGGCCGCGCATATGGCCCTCGTAGCCGGGCTTGGCGCGCCGGGCTTGAACTACGCGCTGCTCTTTGCGATCGGTCGCGGGCGGCTTGGACGAGGTGCGCGAGGTCTTCTCTGGCCGCTGCAGCCGCAGCACCAGCTCGATCAGCTCCTCGCGGCTCAGCCGTTCCAGTTCGCTGCGGCCCATCTCACGAGAGAATCCGCGAAATCCGTCCCGCGCAAGGGCGTGGGTAATTACCCCGCCATCACAGGCCTGGGTAATTACCGGCGCCAGGCCGATCACCTGAATGCCGCTCAGATGAGCCGAGCGGACGATCGCCTGCGCCGCCGTGGTCTTGCCTGTTCCGGCGCCAGCCTCGATCAGCCCTACGCCGTCGCGGTTGCCGGCATGGCGCACCGCTTCGGCCTGCTCCGTGGACAGATGGGGCGCCTCGGTCAGCGCCAACTCGACCGCCTCAGGGCTAAGCCAGTCGCGCTCGTCGAGGCGGTTGGCTACCCGCAGCAGCGCGGCCTCGCAGGCGGCGATGCCAGGTGTGGACCAAGCGGCGGTCGCACTCCGCGAGTAGGTCTTGCGCGAGCCCGATCAGGGTGCCCTCCTGCTCCAACGCGGCGAGCTCGGCCCCGACTGCCGCAACGCCGATCCCGCGCAGTCCCGCCTTCTCAAGGCCGCGCTGCAGCAGGTCCTTGCGGGTGATCACGCTCTCGTGCCGCAAGAGTGCGCTCGCCGCTCTGGCGACCGGACCGTCGCCCGCGACCTCCGGCGGATCGAACGTGAGATCCCGCTCGGCGTCGCGACTGCTGATGACAGCGGACAGATTACGCTCAAAGGCTCGTGCTTGTTCGGGTTCGGCCGCGCGGCTCGCCTCGCGAGCGGCGGCCCAGACATCGACGTCGAGGTCGGTGATCTCCCGCCTCCAGCGGGCTTCGAGTTCTGGTCCTGTTGGCACCTCATCCTTGCCTTGGCGGGTGGCGAGCGCGGCGATCTCACGTTGAGCCGGTGTCGCGTCCGGGCCGACTCGCGCCTCGATCTGCACGCCTCGCTTTGAGAATGCCGCCAGCACCATCTGCGGTACTCCGGCGATCTCCCACTGCCCTTGACCCGCCGCTCGGAACCGGAGACAGGTCCGCCACGAGCCGCCGCAACCGAGCGTTCTCGCGCTCCAGGTCCTTCATCTTCCTGGCCTGGCCGACCTGAAGGCCGCCGTACTCCTTACGCCAGCGGTAGTAGCTCTGCTCGGAGATCTACGTCTCCTTGCACGCCAGCGCTAAGCTTTTACCTTGTGCCGTCTGCACCTCGATCTGGCGCAGCTTCAGTACCACCTGCTCCGCACTCGTCTTCTGACCTCGCGGCATGTCCGACTCCTCTGGTCCTGGCTGATCCTCTCAATCAGCCCAGTCCAAAGCCAGTCGGTCAGGTCACCCCGCTGCACACACTTGCAATCCGGACAAACGGACGAGGCTGCGACGGGACGCATGATACGACCTAACGAGCACAAACCAGCGGAATTCTCAAGTTGCCCCAAACCTGTGACCTTCATCATAGACACACGATGTGAAGGTTACCGATAAGATATTCGATTTGTAGTCTGGTCCCGTAAAATCGCCTTTGAACGATTTTATTTTACAGTCAGTTCCGTTAACAGTCAGGACAAAGTCCGATACATCGTGAGATGTCGGTACGCCTTGATAGTAAAATACGTTTTCGTAACGTACTTTGAGCCTACCACCTGTTCTGTTTACGGTGAGACATACAACGTAACCTTGGATGCTACGATTCTCAGCACAACCCCGCACGCCAACAGGGGTAACAAGGCCCCCTTCACCTTTGCCGTCCACACCTGCGTTGTCGGAGCTGAATACTGTGCCATTTTCTGACAGGTAGAAATCCACTGATTTAGTCCCATCTAGCACCGGAGTGACCCAGCCGCCGCGACCTAGATTTTTCAGCTTGTACTTTGCAATTAGGTGATAAGAATTCTTGTTTGCCTCCGTGCTTTCTGCTATATGCGCTGAAGAAAGTAAAGAAACTAACGACAAAAGCCATATCCTGCACATCACACGCATGTTGTCGCTTCCTCTGTTCGAAGTTTATAGAATAAACGTCTGTCGCAGCTATATTGCGCGTCCAAACGCACTGCCTGCTGCACAAACTCAAAGTACAATGATTGGTCTATAGATCTGCGATTGGCCCGGGCCGAGTTCAAGAGGCGGCAACTACCGAGAAACTTTTCGGGCTGCCATTTTATAACGCTGCAGCAAGGTGCCATACAAGAAATTGCAGAATCCTGGGAAGCCGCCGCACATCTTACATGTGGAAAAATGCGGTAAACGTCAAATCACCGATCAGAAACTGCGGCAACCCTATAGGGGAAACGTCCGTCCACTGGGTATTGTATGAATACCGCATTGCAGCCCTTACTGCTATAATCATGGTATAGCCCAAGCCTCCCATCCTAGCAGTCTGTGCTTAGAGGGGCGTGGGGCCGAGTCGCGCTCGAAATTAAGCGTGGAGAAGCAGACCAATGAGAAACATCTTTACTGTGCCACTTTTTACAAGCGCAGTCTCTTCCCTGACGATGCTTTATAGTGCCGGAGCGCAGGCGCAACCACTTAATGGCAGCTATGCGACTTGGTTGACTTTCCCGGTGAGCAATGCAGGAACTATAAGCATCTCTGAAATGTCTAATAGCCCATATTTTTACTATGCTAACGGAAAATTTTTCATTTCTGATCATGGCTCAGGGGGGCGTAGCAACAACGTGGGTGGGGTATCTCTTTCCAGCGGCCAGCGAAAATGTGGGGTCGATAGGCGATTCGGCTTAAAACATTGCTATACTGGGCGCGTGGAAAGTGGCGGCCTCTATTTCAAGGCTGAGTATATAAATGACTCTGGAGCCTTGCAGGAAGCTATAGAGCTGCGCGTCACCGCGGACGGATCACAGAAATGTCAGGTTAACTATGCGACCCTTTATCGAAAAGACCCATTATTTATGGGCACAAGAGGCTATGACTTCGCTAGCTCGACGTTTAGGCAGGACGAATGCTTGTGGAATCCTGGGATAACATCTATTCACTAGCATCGCCTAAGTTCGACTTTGGCCATTTGCGGCGCGCCGAGTGGGCGGGGGTGACGAAGCGGGCGTGACGGATAGGCTGGTGTCGTCCCCGCCAAGAGACACCACCATGCTGCCCCTGCCCACCCGCTTCGCCGGGATCATCCTGGCGTTCGCACCGCTGTTCGTCCACCGCTCGTGGCGATACGCCCAGATCCTGCTGGTCGGCGCGATCCTCACGCCGGGGCAGCGCACGGTGACGAGCGTCCTGCGCATCATCGGCCGCGCGCAGGAGCGGCGGTTCGTGAACGTCCATCGCATCCTCAACCGGGCGGCGTGGTGCCCGCGCTCCGGCAGCCGTATCTTGCTCGGGCTCCTCGTCGATGCGTTCGCGCAACGTGGCCCCGTGGTCCTGGGACTGGACGACACGATCGAGCGCCGTCGCGGCAAGCGGATCGCGGCCGAGGGCATCTACCGTGATTCAGTTCGCTCCTCCGACAGCCACTTCGTCAAGGCGAGCAGGCTGCGCTGGATGAGCCTGATGGTGCTCGCCCCGATCTCCTGGGCGGGGCGCGTCTGGGCGTTGCCGTTCCTGACCGCGCTGGTGCCGTCAGAGCGCGCCTGTCGCGAACGCGGCCGTCAACACAAGCCGTTGCTCAACGTCGGCGGCCAACTTGCCCTCAGGCCCGACGCTGGCTGCCGAGGCGCGACCTCGTCGTGGTCGGCGACAGCGGCTTCTCGGCCTTGCTGTTCCTCGACGCAATGCGCCGCGCTCGCATCACGGCGATCACCCGCCTACGGCTCGACGAAGCACTCTACGATCCCGCCCCGCCGCGCCCGCCTGGCACGATCGGACGCCCGCGGACCAAAGGCGCGCGGCTGCCGACGCTCGCCGCGATCCTCGCGGCCAAGGACACGCGCTGGCACGCGGTCGTGGTGCCCGGCTGGTATGGGGCGGGCGAGCGCACCCTTGAGATCGCCTCGGGCACCGCGGTGTGGCGGCACGGTGGCTTGCCCGTCGTACCGATCCGTTGGATCCTCATCCGCGATCCCGAGGCGCGCTTCCCACCCCAGGCCTGCGCCGGGACCGGAGGAGTTGGGGTAGAAGCGAGGACAGAGGCCGAGCGCGGAGCAGGTAATGCTGATGTTGCGCCAGATCAAGGTACAGACGGCCCAAGGCAAAAGCATCGCCGTCGCCTGCAAGGAGGCGGATGTCTCCTAGAGCTACGTAACGAGTGGATACGCCAAGGGATTTTCTATTTTCTGAAAGAAGCACAGATCGTAATCAGCCTATGGCAGAATACATGCAACCGCGTCCGACCACACTCGTTGCTGGGTTATCGGCAGCCCGCGCCCGCCAGCTAGCCGGATCTGGCCTTCCGGCTACCCATGGCCGCTACCATGCAGTAGCTTCACATCTAGCCCGGTCGAAGATACCGGTCAGGTCAGAAGCCGAGCGCGAAGTCGCCGAGGTGCCAGATGTCGCCGGAAGAGGCCACGCGGGCGTTCCAGGCCTCGACCAACGCCGCGTTGTAGGTGCGAATATTGGGGAAGGGCTTGCGGCTCGGCCTTAGAATAGTGCCGTGACAGAATTGGGTGCCGGCGGTGAGTCTGACCTGGAGGCATGGGGACCTCGATGGCATCGGCGAGCGTCGCCCAGCGCGATGTGAGGGCACGACCTGGGCGGCGGTCAATCCAGCTCCTGTCGAGAGGCCGCCAGGGGATAATGGAGGGATCGAGACGAAGGGCGGGTTAGGCAGGGCAGGTCGTGGCGGTGGTGGCCGGTTTCGCCTGGCCGGACGCGACGTCGAACCCGCCGGGTCGGAGGGTAGAGGCCGCGAGGATGCCGTAGAGGTCTGTCTCGCTGCGTGTGTGGGCGTCCGGATCCAAGGTGCCGCACAACCGCTCGTAGGCTAGAAACAGCCGATAGGTCGCGACTACGTCCGACATGCAGTAGGCGGCAACATCGCCGATCCGACCCTGCGCGACGAGGTCGGCGACGGCGCCCCCGTCCACCCCCTCAGTCTTGCCCGGCAGGCCCATCGCCCGGCACAGTGCGTCAAGCCCAACCTTGGCGCGCGCATCGTAGCCCGCGAGCACATCGCACAGATCCAGCGCCGCCTCGTCGTAGCGTCTATAGTACGGCCGGCAGGTCAGGCCCGGGGCTGCCAAACCGTTGACCAAGGCGCGGTAGCGCAGCACCGGCAGGTCGAACGAATGCCCGTTGAAGGAAACGAGGCGTGGCCGCAGTTGCGCGATCCGGGCGGCGAAGTCGCGGATCAGCCGAGCCTCGGGCCGCTGGCCGACATGCGGGGCGCCCAGCGTACGCACCCGCCAAGCCCCATCCACCCGCTCCGCCACCAGCGCGCCGATGCATACGATGGCGTGGTAGATCAGCTTCGGGAAGCCCGTGCCGAGCTTCTCCCGCGCGCCGTCAACGTCGGCAGGGTCGAGACTGTGCACCCGCGCCACAGCGGCGAAGTCTGGCACGGTCTCAAGGTCGAACACCACGACGGTCTCGGGCGGGGACACGGGCACGGCGGCCTCCAAGGGAGCAGGGACGGCGCGATGGGAAGGGCGACGCTGGGTGGCGTGGCGGCCCGCTCAGCGGGCGGCCGGCCCGAGGCGGTAGAGGCGGCTGAGGGTTCGGGCCCAACCGGCATCCGCGTCGAGGAGGAGCGGCCGCGAGGTAACGACGCGGCGGTCACCGTGCAGAACCGGGTGGTCGCCGACGCAGCCGACCAGCGCCGGCTCGACCGTCGGCACAAGGGTGCGGCGCCAGGCGGTCAGGCAGGGCGCGGCGGCGAGCTCGCGTCCGTCGGGTGGCTCGCCAGCGGTGAGCCGGTCGAAAGCGTCGAGCGCGCTCTCCAGGCGCACCGCATCGTCGACGGCTAGGTGCAGTTCCAGGCTGGGGCGGATCACGGCAGGTACTCTCACAGGTGGTGAGCGGGATGGTCCGCGTCAGCGGTCTGGCCGATCCCTGTCGGAAGGCGGGACGAGCCGCCCTCAAGCGGTCGACGTGGGTGCCGGCATGCGGCGGTCGGCGGCACGACCGGCCCGGACGCGGACGCGGGGTTGGTGGCTGGCGGCCACGGCTGCAACCTCGGCGCCGACCAAGACGCGGCGGGCGAGGAGCGCCTCGACCAGGGCCAGCACCGCCGCTCGGTCGGCGCGCACCAGCGCCTCGGCGGATGCCTCAAGCCGCTTCAGGTCGGCCTCGACGCGCTCGGCCAGCGCCGGGTCCTCGCGCAGCAGCACGGTGACGTGCTCGGGATCGACCGCCGCGGACAGGTTTTCGCCCAACCCGTAGCAGGCGTGCGCGGCCGCCACGAGCCGGGTGGCCTCGCGCAGGTCCGACCCCGCCCCGGCGGTCGCGCCCGTCCCGAGCACCCTGTCGGCGGCCCGGCCGGCGAGCAGGCCGACCACCTGCCGTTCCAGCCCCAACCGGTCAGGCATGCGGTCGAGCAGGCGCACGCGGGTGTGGCCGCCGCGGTCCTCGCCCGACTGGATCGAGACCTCGGTGACGACGAGCCCGAGGCGGTGCGCAGCAAGCGCGTGGCCGGCCTCGTGCAGGGCGACCGCGCGCAGCTCGGCCTCGAGCCGTACATCGGCGGGGGCGATCTCGGCCAGGAGGTCGTCGAGGACGATGGGCCGCCCACCCGCCCGCGCCCGGCCGCGGGCGCCGCGCACGCAGCCAGCCAGCATGGCACCGGTCATGCCGGCCGACAGCCGCGCCGCGGCGCCGAGGTCGACCCCGGCGAGATCCTCGCCGAGATGCGCGCGCAGTACGCCGAGCCGGCCGGCTTCGTCGGGCGGGCCGATCAGGAACTGCCGGTCGAACCGTCCGGGTCGCAGCAGCGCGGGGTCGATTCGGTCCAGGGCGTTGGTAGCGCCGATTAGCACCACGCCCGCACGGCGCAGTCCCTCGACCCGGACTAGGGCGTAGGTCACCACCGGCAGCCACCATGAGGCACCGCGGTCGTCGAGGCGGGCGCGGTTGGGTAGGGCGTCGAGCTCGTCGAGGAACCCCACCGCCGTGCCGTCGCGCCGGGCCGCCCCATCGAGCTGATCGGCGAAGGCAGCGACTTGCTTGATGACCGAGTCGAGGTAGCCCGGTGAGTTTGCAAACCACACGCCAACGCTGGTCTCGATGAAGGTCACACCGGCCGCGGCCGCTAGCGCGCGGGCGAGCGTGGTCTTGCCCGTTCCGGGCGGCCCGAACAGGACGGCGGACTCCAACACATCGGCCGTCGTCTCACCGCGGCGCACGCGGGCGATGTCGGCGGCCGTGCGCAGCGCCCAGTCCCGGGCCTCGCCGTACCCGGCAAGCTGCTCCAGCGACGGGGCGGCCGCGGCCGCGGCTGGGACGCCGATCCTCGCACGGCTGGCGCGACGGATGCGGCCGAGGCAGGCGGCGGGCCCGGCGCCCGCGCGCAGGGCGGCGGCGACGTCGAGCAGGTCGAGCCCCGCGAGGTCGGCCGGATCGAGGCGGACGCGCGGGCGGCGACCGCACCACAGCCCGACGGCGCGGGTGACGAGGGCCGCATCGAGAGGCGGCACGACCAGGATGTGGTCGGCCGCGGCCACGAGCACCGGCGACAGGATGCTGGGGTCGGGCGCGATGGCCACGAGCGGCCGGCCGGACCCGATGCCCTCGGCGGCCTCGGCGTCCGGCTGGGTGCCGGCGCCGCCGCGGGGCGGGGACGTCTTCGCCATGACGCGCATCCCGCGGCCGCCGGCGAGTCGGACCGCCTGCTCGACCGGCCCGACCCAGGCGGCGCCGGGCACGATCACCAGCACGACAAGTGGGCGCGCCTCGCGCAGCGCCCGGCACAGGCGGGGCGTCAGGAGCGGGTCGAGGGCGAGCTCGGCCAGCAGGCGGACCGGCTCGACGAGGCCGTCGGCCCGGCGCAGCCCGCGCCAGCCGGCGGGACCGCCGGCGTGCCCCGCCCCCTGTCCAGCACCCTCCTCCAGCAGCGGCTCGTCGAGGCCGTCGGCCGCGAACACGACCGGCTCGAACAGGATGGCCTCCGGCGCCTCGGGACCGACGTCCGCCTGTGCCCGCGCGACCGCCTCCGTCGCCGCAGGACCGGCGACGTCTTCGGTTCGGCCGTCGCCACCTTCGGTGATCTGGCTGCTGTCCATCCTCATCACCACTCCTCCTCGCGGGGGGGTCGTCGCGATTTCGACGATGCAGGTCGGCTCGAAGCTGCCGCGGCATTCGTCGCGGTAGCCGTGGGGGTTCGAGATGAGGCGCGTCGGCCCAAGCTGGACGTCGACCGGGTGGTGGGTGTGGCCGGAGATCCAGAGATCGGGCCGACCAGTGTCGATCAGGCCCGCCAGGTCACTGGCGAAGGCCGCGCTCAGCGGGTCGCGGCCATAGCGCGGGCTGATGCAGACCGGGTGCGGGGCGTGGTGGGTCACCACCACGCTGGGCCCTGCGAACGGCACCGCCAGCGTGTCCGCGAGAAAGCGAGCCGAGGCCACATGCAATTCCGCGGCATCGCCCGGAAGGAACGGCCGCCACCCTGGGCGATGGGTCAGGGCGATCGAGCGGTGGTCGCTCAGGCCACGGTACGCTGCGGCCATCGCCACCGCTCGGTGCACGTCCCCGAACAGCCTGTAATCCGTCCACAGGGTGCAACCGAGGAAGCGCACGCCGGCGACGATCACCACGTCGTTCTCCAGCAGGGTGATGTCAAACAGTTGGGCCGCGTCCCGGGCGCGGGCCAACTCTCCCATGATCGAGCCGCCGTAGTACTCGTGGTTGCCCAGCACCGCGATGATCGGCGTCGGGACCGGGACGTGCCGGCGCAGGTAAGCGAAGGCGCGCTCGGCGCCCTCGCAGGTGTCGCCGGCCACGACGACGAGATCGGCGCCGGGGGCGAGCCGCAGCTGCCCCAGGTCGGCGACGTCGACGTGCAGGTCGGACACGACCTGCACCCGCAGGATCGGCGCGGTCGAGCTGTCGTCCGGGGAGGTGATCGCCGGGCCGCCCATCACGCGGACGCCTGGGTCAGGAGAGAGGCGACCTGCCGGGCAAGCCGAGACTGGGCGGGCTGCAGGACGCGCAGACCCGCGTCGGCGAGCAGGCCGAGCCCGAGCAGGACGACAACGTCGAGCAGCTTGCGGTCGTCCTCGCTCAGCGGGAAGTCCCGCAGGGGCTTACATCCCTTATACCAGTCGAGCCGCGCCTCGGCCTGGACGATCTCGGAAAAGGCTTCCTGCAGATAAACGGTGTCGGCCTTGGAGAAGTGCTTGGAGCGCAGGACGTAGACCTCCTGCGCGAAGGCGGTGATCTGCGGATCTGCCTTGTGGTCGCCCAGCCGCACCCACAGCTTAACGCCCTCGCCGACGCGCACGCGGCGCCGGCCGTTCTGCCAGCCAACGATGAGGTACACGCCACCGCCGCGGTTGCGGGCGAGCCAGGCCTGGAGGTGGCGCAGGTCGTGCCAGTCGGCGGCGACGACCTGCTGGCCGGTCAGGCGGTCGAAGACGCAGCGCAAGCTGGTGGCGGGCTTGAGTTGGCGGGTGACGGTGGCGAGACGGAACTGGCTCAGGATGAGGAGCAGGATAGCGGCCATGACGGGTCTCCGGCTCGGCCGCGGTCGTGTGCGGCCGGCGCGAGGGAGGAATGGGTTTGGCGTGCGGGGCCCGCCGCCGGCCCTATGGGCGGGACGGCGGAATCGGGCGGCGCTCCGGGGTGCGCCGCCGAGGGGCGATCAGGAATCGCGCGGGGAGTGGGGCGTCAGCGGAGCGCGGGACCGATCCGCCAGACGCGGCAGGACGCGCCGAAGGCGGAGACGAGGTCGATGGCGAGCAGGCCGGCGTCGACGAGGGCGAGCACCGCCGAGATCGGCTGCGGGTGCTCGGGGATGGCGTCGGCGAGGTCGCCGAGGCTCGCGTCGCCGGTCTCGTCCACAGCCGTAAGCAGCGCGAACTGGACGTCGGGCGTGATCAGCGGATGATCGACGAGGTTGGGGTGGGGGAACTGAGTTCCGGCGAGGGTGGGCCGGACGGTGTTGCGCGCGGACACGGGTCCGCCGTAGATGACCGCAGCCATCGTGTGTCTCCTGTTACCGCAGGATGACGCGGATGGTCAGGTCGCTGGCGCGGCTGGAACCGCGCTGGCGACCGCCCCTCTGGAAAGGGGCGGAACGCCGGACCGTAATCCGCATCGGGCAGACAGTGCGCCTGCCCTACATCGCAAAACATGGAGCAGATCGGCAGGTATTGGAAGAGGTCGGCCGCAGAAAAACGCCCGCTCCCCAAATTCAACCGAATGATGGTTAAATTAACTATGACCACGCCTCGGCAATCCAGCGCGGGTATGATGCGACTGCCTTATTATTTGTCCGATGAGGCCTTCCGAATGCCTGAAAAAAGCAACGAGGGGTCCAGCGACGTCCGCTGTCCAGTTGCCTGGTCGGAAGCTGACGGTGCAATCGGCGACGGGCGGCAAGAGCGACGGCGTCATCTTCAGCGGTCTCTGCGTCTCGGCACAGCCCTTTCCCTGCGGCACCTTTGTGGTACACGCTGGCGTGTTACCGCAGCTGTGATGCGAGCGATCTCAATGACTTAATGCGGCACCTGCGGCCAGCTGAGTATCGTAGCACCCTACTGAGTTGCTTTAATCCTCTATTTCGAATGCTCGGTCGTTAAACAACCGTGGGTGCTATCACGTTACCCGAGATGGCCGTCCGCCCTTTGGCTGACGGCGAGAAAACGCCTCGAAGTCGATTTTCTTCAGCAACTCCCAATCGACACCGGATGGCAGCGGCGCAGTGGCGAACGCCCGAAGTTCGCCATTGGTCATCTGGCCGTCGTAGCGGTCATGCACGTCGGTGAGTTCATGCCCAACCTGCAGGCGCACGGCCCGGGCGGGCAGATCAAGGTCGCGGTCGTGGCGGATTTTACCTGCACGAAGGCCGTGGAATGTGCTCGAACGCTGCGGGTCCGCACCCGACCGCTCGTAGAGACGCGACATCCGCTTCTGCGCGGCGTCAGCCGGATCCCTGGCCCGCATCAGCATCGGGAACACCGGCCCGGACGCCCGTAGCGCCCAATCGATGAAGCCGCACTCTGCCAAGAGGTCGTGCAGCACGAACAAGCCGAGTGACTCGCCGGTCTTGAACGGCACCGGCTCCCAACGGCCTTCCCGCATCTGGTGTGATTGCGGCCGGTAAACCCAGACGCCGTTGTAGCGCAGGATGTTCTCGCGCCGCATGAAGGCAAGCAGTCCGAGCCGCCGACCGGTGAGCTGACCGAGGGCGGGCAGGAGAGCATCGGACAGGATGCCGGTATCGATGCCTGCGCGCACCACCTTGCCAAACTCGTCCTGATCGGGTGCGATCCTTGCCCTGGGTGGGGCTGCCCGTTTCGGGATCACGATCCGTCCTTCGAATGCGACTCGCACCTTGGCGTCGGCACAGGCCTCGCGCAGGATCGTCTTGATCCGACTGAGGTAGGTTTCCCGGATCGACTTTTCGGCGAGCCCAGGCCCTTCAGCCGCCTTGTTGTCCGCGATGTACTCCGCGACTTTGCTGAGGTCATAGTCCTCCCGCTTCGAGACATTCGACGGAAGCCATGACAACTCGTTGGCGAAGTTCTGGAGGTCCGCGCGGTCGTAGGCGTCCACCGGCTTGTCGCCGACGAGAGCGATGAAGACCGCCGCGCGGTGGCGCAGGTAGCCGATCTCTGGATGCTTGGGATCGCCATAGGTCTTGATTCGACCGGCGATGAAGTCCGCTGCCGCCGCGCTGAATAGAGGCCCTTGCGGTCCTTTCTGAGCGCCGATCATCTGACGGATGGCGGCCAGCTCGGCCATTACCGGATCGGGCTTGAGGGCGATCGCGACTTGTGGGAGGCCAAGCATGCCGCGGGCGGCGTTTTCGTCGGTGAGCGCGGCGAGCATCGGTACTTCCGGCCGCAAGCGCGTCGCAACCGGGTCGCCCAACGCCCGCCTCACTCCAACATCGGCCAATAGATCGAGGACGCCTTCGACCGCCGGATGTGCAATGTTGTCCGGCAACTTGCACCGAGCGACCGCGTCCAGGCCGAGCAGCACAGGCAGCGCACCAGCCAGCCGAGATTCGGTCTGCCGACGGGCATCGACGGGTGAAATATCCTGCATTCGAGCGCTTTCGATCCGCGCGAACTCGACACGTGCCAAGCCGCCGAGCACGTCGGCGATCCGACGCGCCTGCGCATTCGGCACACGTCCCAGGCTGACTCGGATCGGCGCCAGGGTCAAAGCGGGATCGAGCGCCTTCGGCACACGGATCTGAAAGACGGTGGTCCCGCCGTTGCGGGTCAGGTGGCGGCTCGGCACGCGTGTACATTCCCGTGTACATCGCGGGCGATAGCGGCTTCAGCGGTCGGGTCAGCGCTCTAGAGAGAAATCTGGCGGAGAGGGGGGGATTCGAACCCCCGATGCCCTTGCAGGCATGCCGCATTTCGAGTGCGGTGCATTCAACCGCTCTGCCACCTCTCCGCAAGGTGCCTCGATGAGACGGGCGGTGCGTAGCACGCGTGGTCCCGCTTCACAAGCGAGACGTCGCGCGGCGGCACCGCATCAGACCACCACGGTGATCGCCTGCGCCGCGCGGGTCAGGCCGGTGTAGAGCCAGCGCGCCCGGTGCTCGCGGAACGCGTAGGATTCGTCGAACAGCGTGACCCGATCCCACTGCGACCCTTGAGCCTTGTGCACCGTCAGCGCGTAGCCGTAGGTGAACTCGTCCGTCTCGCGCCGCAGGAACAGCGGGATCTCCTCGTCCGTGCCGGAGATCATCGCGCGCAGCACCTTGATGTCGGTGGGCTTCCGGCGGAGCGCCGGGTCGTCCTCCGGCACCACGTCGAGGCGGATCAGGTCCGGACGCGGCGGCGCGCGCAGGGCCTGCACGGTCCAGGTCGAGCCGTTGAGCAGGCCCTTCACCCGGTCGTTGCGCAGGCAGACCAGCTTCTCGCCGATCGCCGGCATCGGGTCCGTGTGGCCGGCGAGCTCCCGCAGCCGTGCATTGTAGAGGCGGCGGGTCTTGTTCAAGCCGACCAGCACCTGATCGCACTCGAGCACCTCGGCCGGATCCAGGGCGCGGCGCGACACGATCCGGCTCTGCCCGTAGCTGCCGAGCTCCAGCCGGCCGCCCTCGCGCACGGTCATGGCCATGCGGACGATCGGGTCGTCCTTGGCCTGCCGGTGCACCTCGGTAAGCATCACGTCGGGCTCAGCCTCGGTGAAGAAGCCGCCGCCGCGCACCGGCGGCAGCTGCGCCGGGTCGCCCAGGACGAGGACCGGCCGCTCGAAGGAGAGGAGATCGTTGCCGAGATCGGAATCGACCATCGAGCACTCGTCGATGATGATCAGGTCCGCCTTGGCGGCCGGGCCCGAGCGGTTCAGCGTGAAGGTCGGCCCGCCCTCCTCCGCCTCCTTGGTGCGGTAGATCAGCGAGTGGATCGTGGCGGCGTCGTAGCAGCCCTTCTGGCGCATCACCGAGGCCGCCTTGCCGGTGAAGGCCCCGTAGACCACCGTGCCGTCGACATCCTCGGCGATCCGGCGGGCGAGCGTCGTCTTGCCGGTGCCGGCATAGCCGAACAGCCGGAACACCTGCGATCTCCCGTCCCGCCGCCACGCGGCGATCGCCTTCAGCGCCGCGTCCTGCTGCGGCGCGTAGGCGGCCGGCAGACCCGCACTCACGGCCAGCGCACGGTCGGCGGCATCGAGGAGAGGATGGAGGCGACGTTGCCGCCCGTCTTCAGGCCGAAGATCGTGCCCCGGTCGTAGAGCAGGTTGAACTCCACGTAGCGGCCCCGCCGCACCTGCTGCTCGTGGCGGTCCGCCTCGGTCCAGGGCGTGCCGAGATTGTCGCGCACGATCTTCGGGTAGGCCTCCAGGAAGGCCCGGCCCACGTCGCGGGTGTAGGCGAGGTCGGCCTGCGGCGTCCCGCTCCAGAGGTAATCGTAGAAGATCCCGCCGATGCCGCGCGGCTCGTTCCGGTGCTTGAGGTGGAAATACTCGTCGCACCACGCCTTGTAGCGGGCGTGGTCGATGCCGTGCGCCGCGCAGGCCCGCTCCAGGCAGGCGTGGAAGTGGCGGCTGTCCGGATCGTCCTGCGTGCGGCGCCGGTCGAGCACCGGCGTCAGGTCGGCCCCGCCCCCGAACCACGCCCGCGTCGTCGCGACGAACCGGGTGTTCATGTGCACCGTCGGCACGTGCGGGTTCCACGGATGGGCGATCAGCGAGATGCCGGTGGCGAAGAAGCGCGGATCCTCGGCGGCGCCGGGCATCTGGGCGCGGAATTCCGGCGCGAACTCGCCGTGCACCGTCGAGATGTGCACGCCGGCCTTCTCGAAGACGCGGCCCCGCAGCATCGCCATGACGCCGCCGCCGCCCGGCCGCCCGGTATGGTCGGTCCGGTTCCACGGGGTCTTCTCGAACGTCCCGGGGCCCTCGGGCGCGTCGGGGTGGAACGGGCCCGCCGCCTCCGCCTCGAGGGCCTCCAGAGCGGCGACGATCCGGTCGCGCAGCGTCTCGAACCACGCCGCGGCCTCGGACTTCATGGCCGTCACGTCGGCCTCGGAGGGAGGCGCAGCCAGGGCTGCGCGCGCGTCGTCCGGCATCGTCATGACACAGGCTTTTCCACCCTGCCGGGCGCACGTCAATGCGGTCGCGGCCCCGCACGGGCGCGCAGGGCTCCCGCGCAGGGCTCCCGCGCCGGTGTCCCGACCGGCGACGACGCCCCTACGCGGCCCCTACGCGGCCCCTACGCGGGCGCCGGCCGCTCGCCGACGGGCTTGAGCAGCCCCGTGGCGGTCGCCACCAGCTCCCCGGCCTCGTCGCGGATCTCGGCCTCGCAGAAGATCACCGACCGCCCCGCCCGGGTGACCCGTCCCTCGGCGGTCAGGACGCCGCGGCCGGGGGCGAGGAAACGGGTCTGCATGTCGAGGGTCACCACGGGGCGCCCCGCCCGCAGCCGCGCCGCCGTCCCCAGGGCGACGTCGAGCAGGGTGCAGAGCGCGCCGCCATGGGCGATGCCGAGGTTGTTGGCGTGCTCCGGCCGCAGGGCGAGGCGCAGCCGCGTCCGGCCCGCGCGCACGTCGAGCGCCTCGATCCCGCAGTGATCCACGAACGGGATGATGGCGCCGAAGACGGTGCCCGTCTCCGAGCGCTGATCCACTTGCTGATCCACTTGGTGATCCCCTTGCCGGTCCACTTGCTGGTCCACGCCGATCGCCCCGGATCCTGCCCCGCCCGGATCCTTATCGCCCGGCCGCCTCCGAGGCCATGACCGGTCCGCGGCAGATCACGTGACAGTCCGGCCGAAACGTTCGTCCCGTCCCGAAGGCTCACGGGACATCGCGGCGGGCCGCCGCGTGAAGTTCTGCGCCTCTCATCAGACCGGAGACGGATCTTCGCAGAGGAAGCCCGCGGCGAGATCGCGGCGGAAGGCATAACCGGCGCCCGTCCGCGTCGCCCGGTCTCGTCCAACTTCGGCTCCGGGGTGTCGGTTTGCTCGACGGTCGATTTCAGCTCGACCCACGGTTTGAATAATATGCGTGTTCATGGCAGGGGCATTGTGTAGGGAAATGCTCGACGACGACTTGATTTTGCTGCACAGACGTTAGAACCGTCTCACGACGGTCGGATAGAGGGAATCATCGATGGACGACAACGCCACTGAGCAGCAGCAGACCTTTATCGAGCAGGCGTCCGACATCGTCTCGGCGTATGTCTCGAACAATTCCGTGCCGATCAGCGAATTGCCCGGTCTGCTCGCCGGCGTTCACGCCGCGCTGACGAAGCTGTCCGCCCCCGCGGCGACGGTCACCGAGGCGGCCGACAAGCCGACGCCGGCCCAGATCCGCAAGTCGGTGACGCCGGACGCCCTGATCTCGTTCATCGACGGCAAGCCGTACAAGACGCTCAAGCGGCACCTGTCGCGCAACGGCCTGACGATCGAGCAGTATCGCGAGCGCTTCGGGCTGCCGCGCGACTATCCGTCGACGGCCGCGAGCTACTCGGCCCAGCGCTCGGAACTCGCCCGCAGCCTCGGCCTCGGCCAGCAGCGCCGCAAGTCCGCCGCCCCGGCGCCCGAGCCCGAGCCCGTCGCGGAAGTGGCCGAGAAGCCGAAGCGCGCCAGCCGCTCCCGCAAGGCCAAGGAGACGGCCTGAGCCCGGCCTGAGCCCGGCCTGAGCCCGGCCTGAGCCCGGCAACGCCCGGGCTCGTGGTTACCGGCCGGCGCGCGACCCGCGCGCCGGTCCGTTACGCGAAATCGGCGAGGTCGTCGGCTACGTCGCCCGCGGCGATCTCCGTCTCGGCCTTGTGCCGCTCGACCGCCTCGGCCTCCACCCCGATCTCCGGCCCGACCTCTGCCTCGGTCATGCCGGACCGCGGGCCCGGCCCCTCGGGCGCCGGCGCTGTCTCCGGCCGCGCCTGGCCGGCCTCCCCTTCGGAGGCTCGATCCGTCACCCGCCCCGCCATGCTGCGCGCTCCCCGATCCGCCGACGGGAGAGCAAAGCGCGTACGGCCCGGCGCGTTCCGCGCGCGCCGCATCACGACGGCGCCGCGCGCGACGGAGCCGATCCCGCGGTGATCGCGATCTGCGGGATGGCGCCGCGTTTGAGCCTCAGGAGCGCGACGCGCCGTGTCGAGAGGCCTCGCCACGCGTTGAACCGCCGGACATGCATGCGCCGGACATGCCGATCGGGAGCGGGATTTGGGCAATCGCTACGGGCTGGAGATCCGCGCCGCCGCGGGGCCGGACGCCGCGGGTCTCGCGGCGCTGCTCAGCGAGGTCGGGGTCGCGGTCGGCACCGCGGACCTCGCGGCCCGGCTCGAGGCCCTGCAGCGGGACGGCGGCATCGCCCTCGTCGCCGTGGAATGGGGGCCGCCGAGCGGCCTCATCGCCGTCGCCCCCGTGCGGACGCTGGACGCGCCGCGGCCCTTCGGCCTGATCACCGGCCTCGCGGTCGCCGCCGAGTCGCGCCGCCGGGGCATCGGTCGGGTCCTGCTGAAGGCGGCCGGCCGGGCGGCGCGGCAGGCGGGCTGCGACCGGCTGCTCCTGGCCGCGGGGCCGGACCAGGCCGCCCTGCGCGCCTTCTGCGCCGCCGCCGGCTTCGCCGACGAAGGGACCGTGCTCGCGCGGCCGCTGCTGAAGCGGGGCACCGGAGACGGCTGAGATCCGCGACATCCTGGCCGAAGCCGGCGGGGCTCACCGGGCGTTACCCCCGGAGAGTGGAGCCCCCCGATGACGCTGCGATCCGAGACCCCGCCGCCGCCCGCGAACCTGCCCTGCGATCCGCCGCCGGATTCCGAGGCGCCGACCGCCGCGCAGCTCAAGGGCGACATCGACAGCGGCCGCACCGCCGACAAGACCCCGCACATGGATATCGGCGCGGCCCCGCTCGGGACCTGCGAGGAGGCCGGCGGGACGCCGCCGACGCCCCGGGAGGTCCGGATCGCCCGGCAGAACGAGCGGGCGCCCTCGGAGCGGGCGGCCAAGGGTTACCCGCATCAGCGGCAGCCCTGGGTCCTGCCGCTCTACGCCGGCATCATCGTCGCGGCCGCCGTGGGGCTCGGCCTCGTGCTCTGGCTGACGCGCTGACTGCCGCACTGACTGATGCGCTGACTGACGCGCTGACTGACGCGCTGACGGTCGGGCCGGGGCGGGACCGCGCCGGTGCCATCCTGGCGCAGGACGGCACGGTCGCCGCGGAGGCGGTTTAAAGGTCGATTCACGTCGATGCGGTTAGCGTGACCTTACTGCAGTCTTGCGTAACCGATCCTCCATGCCCCCTTCCGTCGATGCTCCGCCGGACCTGTCCGGGCTCCTCGAACTGTCACGCATCGAGAATCTCGATCTCAAGCCGGTGATCCTCCGGGTTCAGACGGACCTGTTCGTCCGGGCCGCGGCCCGGGACCGGACCGAGATCGAGATCTTCGAGTCCCTGGCCTGCGGCCTCATCCCGACGGTGGACGAGGAGACGGCCCGGGTCGTGGCCCGCAAGCTGGCCCCCTGCCCCGAGACGCCGCCCGCTGTGCTGGAGGCGCTCGCCCTGCGCGGCGGCGGCGCCCGCGACGCGGTGGTGGAGCTGGCCCCGACCCTGAGCCACCGCCTGATCGAGGCGGCCCTGGCCGAGGGGTCGGACATCGCCGCCCGCATCGCCGCCCGGGCCGGGCTGAGCCGGGAGGCGGTGGACGAACTCTCCCGCGAGGGCCGCCCCGAGATCGACCGCGCGCTGGCGGCCAATCTCGGCCACACCCTGCGGGGCGCGGCCCTGTCGCGGCTCGTGGACCGCGGCCGCACCGCCCCCGACCTCGCCCGGCTGCTGCTGGTCCGGCCCGACGTGTCGGCCGCCGACCTCGTGCCCCTGTACCTGCACGCCGACCCGATGCGCCGCACGGTGATCGGCCGGGCCGTCGAGGCGACCGCCGCCCTGCGCCCCTGCCCGCCGCCGCCCCGCGGCCTCGGCGAGACCCTGACCGGCCTGTCCGCCGCCCGCGACGTTCCCGCCTTCATGGCGGCGCTGGCCGACGGGCTCGGCCTGCCCCGCGATTTCCTGACCGTGGTCGCCGACGCGGGCACCCGCTACGACCTCCTGACCCTCGGCCTGCGGGCCGCCGGCCTGCACGAGGAGGAGGCGGTCTACATCTTCCTGACCCTCAACCAGGGGGTGGCGCGCTCGGCCGAGCGCGTCGCCGATCTCGTCCGGCTGTTCCGCACCGTGAGCCGTCCGGCCTCGCGGGACCTGATCGCCGCGATCCTCGACCGGCCGCTCGCCGAGCGCGGTCGGAGCGAGGCCCACCAGCCGGCACACGGCCCGGAGGCCAAGCTGCGCCAGGGCGCCGAGCGCGTCGCCGCGCAGCGGCCGCCCCTGCCGGCGCGGGCCCGAACGGCGAGCGGCGGGGAGCCGGGCTGACCGGCCGGCCGTCAGCGCGGGCCGGTCCGGGGATCGCTTTTCGGATCGTTCTGCGGATCGCTCTCCGGATCGGCGCCCCGCCACGCGGGCTGCCGGTCGGTCTCCTGCAGGGTGTCGTTCGAGGGCGCCTCCGCGGCGCGGCGGCTCAGCTCCGCCATCAGGCCGCGGGCCAGCACGGCGCGCACCGCCCGGTCCCGGGTCTCGGGCGGAACCGCCTCCAGGGCGGCCGGCACGACCGCCTGGGCGCTCGGGACCGCCCCGGCGAGCCTGCGGGCCTCCGCGGCCGGGTCCGCTCCGGTGCGAAGCATGGCGAAGTAGGAGAGCACGCCGATCACCAGCGCGGCGCGCAGCAGGACGGTCATGGAACGGTTTCTCCGCTCGAGATCGCGCGAAGCATTCGACGGATTTCGTGAACTGGGCCTCTACCAACCCGAGCTTTCCCGCACGATGGTGAATGAAGCTTGTTCGCGATCGGCTGGTTACCTTGCGGAAAGCATCCCGGCCATTCGGACAAGTCCCGCAACACTCGTTTAAGCCGGCTCTGCGACCGTCCGGTAGTCGTTCGAAGTCGAACCGGAGGCGCGACGGATGCGGGAACGCAGCCAGCGCGACGCGTGCCAACCTTGACCATCAAGACCGTCCTGACGTCGCTGATCGATGACCGGCTCGCGGGCCTCGTCCACGAATCCGTGGTCGACAATCCGGCCGCCCGCGCGCGCCACCAGCGCTTCCTGGTGTCGCGGCTGGCGACCGGCGCCGTGATGATGGCCGGGCTGCCGCCCTACCTGCTGTGGCGCGGGGTGCCGTCGGGCTTCGAGGTCCTGGCGATCGCGAGCCTGCTGCTGCCGGTCTTCGCCGCCGTCCTCCTCACGCGCACCGGATCCCTCTGGGTCGCCCACGCGGTCTCGTCGGCGGGCCTGACCGGCCTCGTCGTCGCCCTGGCGGGCGTCACCGGCGGCGTCACCTCGCCCGCCGCGGTCTGGCTCGTGGCGATCCCCCTGGAGGCGCTGGTCTCCGGCTCGCTCCGCGCGACGATCGCGGCCGCCGCGATGGCGGTCCTCGGCGTCCTGACCGTGGTGGCCCTCGGCGCCTGGGCCGGCTCCCTGCCGGTCATGGACATCTCGGCCGCGATCGCCCTGCCGGCCTTCGCCATCACGGCGATCGGCCACGTCGCCGCACAGGCCCTGGAGCACATGCGCAACGAGGGCGTCTGGCGCGAGCGGCTGCGCGACAACGAGGCGCGCGACCGGCTGCTGCTCTCGGCGATCGACGACCTCGTGACCTGGCACGACCGCAACGGCCGCGTGCTGGAGGCCTCGGTCTCGGCCGTCCGGCTCCTGGGCAGCGACCCGGCCCGGCTGCGCGGCCACGGCCTGCTGGAGCGCGTCCACGTCGCCGACCGCCCGGCCTTCCTCAAGGCGGTGAGCGACGTCGCCGCGACCGGCCGGCCCGCGACCCTGCCCCTGCGCCTGCACGTCGAGCCCGAGACCGGCCGCGCCGACGGCGCGAGCCTGATCTACGCCGAGATGCGCGCCCACCGGATCGAGCACGGCGCGCACGACGCCGCCACGGCGGTCGTGGCGGTCACCCGCGACATGACCGAGCACCACCGGCACGCCGTCGAGCTGGAGCGCGCCCGCGCCGAGGCCGAGCGGGCCGACGCGATCAAGGGCCGGTTCCTGGCCAACGTCACCCACGAGCTGCGCACGCCGCTCAACGCGATCATCGGCTTCTCCGAGGTCCTCGCCGGCGAAGGCGCCGTCAGCCTCGGACCGGTCCAGGCACGGGAATATGCCGGCATCATCGGCGCCTCCGGCCACCACCTGCTCGGCGTCGTCAACACGCTGCTCGACATGAGCCGGATCCAGAGCGGCAATTTCGACTGCGCCCCCGAGGCGTTCGACATCGCGGACCTGCTCCGGGCCTGCTGCGACATGATGCGCCTGAAGGCCGACGCCGCCGGCGTCGTCGTCACCGCCGCCCCGTCGGGACCGGTGGAGATCACGGCCGATCCCGCCGCCTGCCGGCAGGTGCTGATCAACCTCATCTCGAACGCCGTGAAGTTCACCCCGGCGGGCGGCCGCATCGACCTGTCCCTGCGGCGCGGCGCCGGCACCCTGGACATCGTCGTGGCCGATACGGGCGTCGGGATCGGCGCGGACGACCTGCCCAAGCTCGGCACCCCGTTCTTCCAGGCCGGGAGCGGCGGCTACAAGCGCCAGCACGAGGGCACCGGCCTCGGCCTGTCGGTGGTCCAGGGGCTCGTCGGCCTCCACGGCGGCTCCCTGCTGATCGAGAGCGCGCCCCAGGCCGGGACGGTGGTGACCGTCACCCTGCCCCTCGTCTGCCAGGCCCCCGCGGCCGCCCACGGCCCGGCCCCGATCCGCACGGCCGTGCGCGGCGCCCCGGTCCCCCGCCGCGTGGTGCGCCTGCCGCTCGGCCTGTTCGACGCGGAGCCGGGCCTCGCCGCGGCCCCGGCCGACCCGGTCCTGCGCCGCACCGGCTGACCCGAAGATCCCCGGAAGGAGACATGATGTCAGGCTACCGCGAGATCACCGTACCGGGCGAACCCGGCCGCGCGCGCCGCGCCGCGCCGCGCCGCCCCGCGGTCCAGGGCGACTGGCGCGCCGTGCTCGTCGGCGCGCTGAAGGCGACGGGCGCCACCTGCCGGACCAGCCCGGGCGCCGTTCTCGGCAGCCTCGTCGCCCTCGGCGCGGCGGGCTTCGTCTGCGTCAACGCCCTCGGCTACCAGACCGGGCGCCACCCGGCGCCGATCCTGCCGAAGCTCGCCCAGAAGGTGCCCGCCCCCCGCGAGGCGGCGCCGGCCGCCAGGGAGGCCCTCCGGGAACCCGCGCGGGATCCGGTGCGGGTCATCGAGGCCGACCGCGCCGCCACGCCGGTCCCCGCCAAGCCGGCGGCCCGGGACGCGATCGGCGAGCTGATCCGGTCCGAGGAGACCACCGCCTCGGTCACCCCGAAGGCGTCGCCGGTTCGGCCGGCCTCCAAGCCGGCCGCGAAGGAGACGGACGCCAAGGCGGCCAAGTCCGAGAAGGACGGCGATCCGGTGCTGCGCGCCCAGAAGGCGCTGTCGAAGCTCGGATACGCGGTGAAGCCCGACGGCGCGATGGGCCCCGGCACCCGCGCGGCGATCGAGAAGTTCGAGCGCGGCGCCAAGCTGCCGGTGACCGGAGAGGCGACGGGCCGGACCCTGCGCGAGCTGATGGCGCGGGCGGGCCACGGCTAGCGGGACGGAAGCGGCGCCCGCTCCGCGGAAGCGGTGCGGGCGCCGGTCGTCGTGAGAGCGCGTCCCTCAGTACTGCGTGCCGGTGAACCGGCAGATCGTCTTGCAGCGCGGGCCGCCATTGGCCTGCCAGGACTTCGCGTGGCCGATCGATCCGGTCATGTCCTGCGTGGGATTACCGCCGGGCCGGTGCACGACGATGTTGCAAGCATCACTCGGCGTCCGCTGGTAGCGCGGGCAGGACGCGGAGTCGCGGTGGCCCAGTAAATCCATGAGCGTCTCCGGACGGGCGTGGGCCGACGGCACAGCAAAGCACAGGCAGGCGACGATCAGCGTCGCGAGCGAGGTCATTTTCCGCATCGGATTGCTCCTCAAATCATCGTGGCATGCGAATTCGGGCGCCCTTTGCTCAGTTAGGCGGCAGAAAATACTATAGATGTGCGCTGACGCACATCGTTCAATTCTTTTTTAATCCCGAAAAATACTGGATTTTTTGGCGGATTATTCGCCGCGCTGAGCCGTTTGCTCTAGACGGGCGGCGTCGCGCATCCGCGCTTGCCCGTGCCGGCGCTTTCGCGCATGGCGGGGCTTGCGCCGCTCACAACCGGCCGGGTTTCAGGGGCCGACCGCCGCGCCGGATCGCCCGCCCGCGGCGCGGGCCGCGCGATTCACAGGGCTACAGACGCATGCGCCTGCGCTCCGATTTCTGGGTCTCGGCCCATCTGCGGCGTCTGGACGTCGCGGGCATCCCGGCGGTGCTGCGCCGGCGCGGATCCGCGGAGGCGGGCGCGATCTTCGTGAAGGTCGATCGGCTCGACGGCAGCGCCGACCTCTACGGACCGGCGCCGCAAGCGCTGTTCGAGGCCGAGGAGAGCGGCGACCGCCGCTTCGCCGCGATCGTCACCGGCGGCAGCCCGCTCGACGTGGAGGAGCGCCTGACCAAGGAGATCCGGTTCGATTCCGATCTCTGGATCGTCGAGATCGACGACCGCCAGGGGCGGCATTTTCTGGATCTGGCGGAGTGATACCGTTTCCGGTTGGAGACCTCGCCACCGTCTTTGCGAGCGCAGCGACGCAATCCAGCGGCGCCACGCCGACCGATGGCGCGCCGCCCCGGGTCACTTCGCTCCGCTCGTGATGACGGAGCGAAGCGAAGGCAGCGCCCGTCAGCCCTCGATGATGCGCTCGTCGAGCTTGCGGTCGACGGTCTCGACGGTGCGGTCGATCTCGGCGTTCGGCTCGCCGAGCTGGTGCGAGATGAGCTTCACCAGCAGGTCGACCCGCTCGATGTAGGGCGCGCCGTTCGCCACGGCCCGCGCCGCTGAGGACGGCTTCAGCAGGCTCTCGGCGGCCTTGGCGTACTTCTCGAACGGCACCTGGTCGGCCGCGTCGGCGCCGAGCTTCCGGGCGATGCCGTCGACGTGGTCGTAGATCGCCCGCGACCGCGCCAGGTCGCCGTGGACGGCGTCGTGGATGGATTGCGGCTCGCCCGGGGTGATGCAGCGGTAATTGCCGGTGAGCAGCATCGACCACTTGGCCAGCGGCACGAACAGCGAGTCGAACACCTTGAGCTTCACCGGCACGTCGTGCCCGTCGAGGCGCACGGCGTCGATGTCGGCCTCAAGCTCCCGGAGCAGCCGGTTATGGGCCTCGTCCGCGAAGGTCGCGGCCTTGAAGTTCGTCGGCAGGCCGACGTGGAGGACGTTCGCCTCCTCCTCCGGCGGCCGGAAGGCCTGCGGATCGGGGGAGCAGAGCGACACCAGACCCGGCTCGAACCGGTCCCACACGCCGGCATTGGTGTAGGCGTCCTCGAGGTCCATGGCGGCGAGCGCCGGGATCCGCTTGAGGTAGGGCAGCGGCGGCATGTTCATGATCGACAGGCACGGCAGCTTCGCCGCCGCGATCTTGATCATGAGGACGCGGATCGTGTGGTTGTTGTACTGCGGCTCCTGCATGGCCAGGCCGACGAGGTCGTAGCGCGACACGTCGACGTCCTCCGGCGGCATCGCGTCGACCTTGCCGGGCAGATCGCGCGAGTGGATCGCGCGGTGCTCCTTCTCGTCGCGCAGCTTGATGCGGACCTCGGTCCCCTCGCGGTTGATCAGGTCCGCGGTCTTCCGCCGGCACACCAGGGTCACGTTGTGACCGGCCATCAGGAGCTTGGTGCCCAGGAGCGAGCCGTAGGAGGCCCCCAGGATCAGGATGTTCTTGGCCACGTCGGTCCTCCCCAGCATTGAGACTTGCTGTGTGTTGTCTGGCTGCTGGGAACAGCGCGTCCACGCCACGGCCCCAAGCGCACGTGCGATGGATGGCAGCCGGGCGAGCGGAAGGCAAGCCTTCTGGTATACCTAATCCCAAACCCTTTGTGAGGCCCCGCCGGTGACAGGCGGGGCGATCCCTATCCTCCGCACCCGGGATCTCCACAGGGTGGCGCCTCCGGGACATCGCGCGGGACCCTCTCGGGACCGCGGACGACGACCACCCCGCCGCGGGCCCTAGCCCCAGAGGTCCGGCGTCGGCGGGTGCATCAGGCTGCCCTCGTAGCGCAGCGGCGGGTCACGGTCCCGGGCCAGCAGCAGCGGCCCGTCGAGGTCGACGAACTCCGCGTCGTTGGCGAGCAGCGCCGCCGGCGCCATGCCCAGCGAGGTCCCGAGCATGCAGCCGACCATGATCGAGAGCCCCCGGGCCCGCGCCTCGCGGGCGAGGAGCACCGCCTCGGTCAGGCCGCCGGTCTTGTCGAGCTTGATGTTGATCGCGTCGTAGCGCCCGGCCAGCGCGTCGAGGCCGGCGCGGTCGTGGAGGCTCTCGTCGGCGCAGACCGGCACCGGGTGGGGGATCTCGGCGAGCAGGGCGTCGGCGTCGGCCGGCAGCGGCTGCTCGATCAGCGCGACGCCCGCTCGCAGGCAGGCCGCGAGGTTGGCCTCCACGTTCTCGGGCCGCCACGCCTCGTTGGCGTCGACGATCAGCCGGGATTCCGGCGCGCCGGCCCGCACCGCGGCGATGCGCTCGGGATCGCCGTCCCCGCCGAGCTTGACCTTGAGCAGCGGCCTGTGGGCGGCCTTGCGGGCGGCCTCCGCCATGCTCGCCGGCGTGCCGAGGCTCAGCGTGTAGGCGGTGATGGCCGGCCGGGGCTCGGCGAGACCCGCGATCTCCCAGGCGGGACGGCCCTGCCGCTTCGCCTCGAGGTCGAACAGCGCGCAGTCGAGGGCGTTGCGCGCGGCGCCCGCCTTCATGCGGGTCATGAGCGCGTCCCGCCCGATCCCGGCCGCGATCGCCTCCGCCTGGCCCTCGATCAGGGCACTGACGCTCTCGACGCTCTCCCCGTAGCGCGGATAGGGCACGCACTCGCCGCGCCCGACCGCGTCGCCGTCCGCGATCGTCGCCACCACGACGGCGATCTCGGTGCGGCTGCCGCGGGAGATCGTGAAGGCGCCGGCGATCGGGAAGCGCTCGACGGCGAGGGTCAGGCGGCGGGCCATGTCGTACGGTCTCCGGTTCAAGCCTGCGGTCGATGCAGCCCGCTCCGTCATCACGGGCGGAGCGAAGTGACCCAGGGCAGCGAGCGGCCGGTTGGCATGCCGCTGCTGGATTGCTTCGCTCCGCTCGCAAGGACGGCGTGAGAGCCGGCACAGGGAAGCGGTATCAGATCGCCGGGAAGTCGGCGACGATCCGGTCGACCAGCCCGTCGACGCCGAAGCGCACCGGGTCGGTGGCGGGCAGGCCGTGCTCGGAGCCGAGCGCGTCGAGGAGCGCCCGGGCCTCGCCCTCTGCGAGCGCCTGGGTGTTCACCGCGATGCCGACCGGCTTGATCCCCGGATTGGTCAGGCTGCCGAGCTGCACGGTGAGGTCGATCACCTGCCGGATGGTCGGAAGCGGGTGCTTCACGCCGCGCATGTTGGTGCGGGTCGGCTCGTGGCAGACCACGAAGGCGTCGGCCTGCGCGCCGTGGAGCAGGCCGAGGCTCACGCCCGCGAAGGACGGGTGGTAGAGCGAGCCCTGGCCCTCGATCAGGTCCCAGTGGTTCGGCTCGGCCTCGGGCGAGATCGTCTCGACGGCGCCGGAGATGAAGTCGGCCACGACGGCGTCGATGGCGACGCCCCGGCCGGAGATGAACACGCCGGTCTGGCCCGTGGCGCGGAAATCGGCGTCGAGGCCGCGCTCGCGCATGCCGCGCTCCAGGGCCAGCACGGTGTACTTCTTGCCGACCGAGCAGTCGGTGCCGACGGTGAGCAGGCGCCGCCCCGTCCGCTTCGTGCCCTTGCCGGTGGGGAAGCGCTCGTCGGTGTGGCGGACGTCGTGGAGCTGGCGGCCGCGGCGGGCGGCGGCCTCCGCGATGGCCGGGACCGCGCCGAGCTTCACGTGCAGGCCGCTCGCCACGTCGAGCCCGGCCTCGATCGCCGCGACGATCTCCTTGACCCAGTGGTCCGGCAGGACGCCACCGGCGTTGACGACGCCGATCACCAGGGTCCGGCAGCCCTTCGCCAGGGCCTCGGGCAGGGTCATGTCGGGGATGCCGAGATCGGCGGCGCAGCTCGGCAGGCGCATCTGGCCGACGCACCATTCGGGGCGCCAGTCCTTGATCCCGTAGGCGGTCTTGGCCGCCAGCGTGTCGGGCACGTCGCCCAGGAACATCAGGTAGGGCGTGGCGATCTGCATCGGTCGAGCAACCTTCTCCGGGAGGCCGGCGGACCGTCTATGCGGGATCGCGGGCGGCGTGCGCAATGCATGGGGCTGGCCAAGGCGGTCGATGCGGTCGCCCCACGGAGCATACCGGCTCTGCACGCCGTCATCGCGAGCGCAGCGAAGCGACCCAGGGCAGCGCGGCGTCATTGAGCGGGGCGCGACCCTGGCTCGCTTCGCTCCGCTCGCGAAGACGGTTCGTCGCCTCAGATCGGCGGAGCGCCGAAGCCCCGTTCAGGCGGCGCGTCGTCGCGCCACCCCCGCCTCGTTGGCCACCGCGCCCACCGGCGCCGGCACGCCGGTCGCCCGGACCATCCCCTCGGCGCCCGCCAGCGCGCCCGCGCGCAGCTCGAGACCGAGGAAGCGCGCGCGCTCGAACGGCCCCGGCAGGGTCAGGCCCTCCGCGAGCGCCCGGTCGAAGCCGAAGCGCGCGTAGTAGGGCGCGTCGCCGACCAGCAGCACGGCGCCGTGTCCGAGGGATTCCGCCCGGCCGAGGGCCGCCTGCATCATCACCGAGCCGAGCCCCTGGCCCTGGATTGCCGGATCGACGGCGAGCGGGCCGAGCAGCAGCGCCGGGCGGGCGAGCCCGGCCTCGACGTGCCACAGCCGCAGGGTGCCGACGAGCCGTCCCGCCCGGGTCGCCGCGAAGGCGAGGCCGCGGGCCGGCAGGCGGCCCTCGCGCAGGCGCTCCGAGGTCTTGGCGCGCCGATTGCCGGGAAAGCACGCGTCGAGCAGGCGCTCGCGCGCCGGGACGTCGTGGAGATGCTCCGCGCGGATCTCGATCATGGCTGTGCCCTCCCCGGGCCGGCGAGCGGGAGAAGCGATTGTCTGTGACCGAGAGCCGGACGCCCTCGGTCGACGCGGTGGTGGACGTCAGCGTCCGGCCGGGTCGCCCTCCCCGTCATCACGAGCGAAGCGACGTGACCCAGGGCAGCGAAACGTCGGAAGGCGTCGCGCGTCCCTGGATCGCTTCGCTCCGCTCGCGAGGACGGAGGAGCCTGCGTCCCTCAGCCGGAACCCGTCCTGATCCTAGGAAGGATCAGATGACGATCTGCTGAAGGGGCGGGAAGCCGTTGAAGGCCACCGCCGCGTAGGTCGTGGTGTAGGCGCCCGCGCCCTCGATCAGCACCTTGTCGCCGATCGAGAGCGAGACCGGCAGCGGGTAGAGCTGCCGCTCGTAGAGCACGTCCACCGAGTCGCAGGTCGGGCCGGCGATGACGCAGGGCTCGGTCGCCTCCCCGTCCCGCGCGGTGCGGATCGGGTAGCGGATCGCCTCGTCCATGGTCTCGGCGAGCCCCCCGAACTTGCCGATGTCGAGGTAGACCCATCGGACCTCGTCGGCCTCGGCGGACTTCTTCGACACGAGCACGACCTCGGCCTCGATCAGGCCGGCATTGCCGACCATGCCGCGGCCCGGCTCGATGATCGTCTCGGGGATCTGGTTGCCGAAATGCTTGGTCAGGCCCCGGAAGATCGCCTCTCCGTAGCTCTCCACGCCCGGCACCGCCTTGAGGTACTTGGTCGGGAAGCCGCCGCCGAGATTGACCATCGAGAGGCCGATGCCGCGCTCCGCGCACTCGCGGAAGATCGCCGCCGCGGAGCCGAGCGCCCCGTCCCAGGCCTCGGTGTTGCCCTGCTGCGAGCCGACGTGGAACGAGATGCCGTAGGCCTCGAGCCCCTGGCGGTGGGCGTGCTCCAGCACGTCCGCGGCCATCTCGGGCACGCAGCCGAACTTGCGGGAGAGCGGCCAGTCGGCGCCCGCGCCGTCGCACAGGATGCGGCAGAACACCCGCACCTCGCCCGCCGGCACGCCCAGCGCGTCGGTGGCCCGGGCGATCTTCTCGACCTCGGCCTGGCAGTCGACCGCGAACAGGCGGATGCCGAGCTTCAGGGCGCGGCCGATGCAGCGCTCCTTCTTGATGGTGTTGCCGAAGGAGATCCGGTCGGCGGTGGCGCCGGCGGCCAGCACCATCTCCATCTCGGCCACCGAGGCGGTGTCGAAGCAGGAGCCCATCTCGGCGAGCAGGCGCAGCACCTCGGGGGCCGGGTTCGCCTTCACGGCGTAGAACACGCGGGTGTCCGGCAGGGAGCGCGCGAAGGCGGTGTAGTTGTCGCGCACGACGTCGAGGTCGAGGACCATCACGGGGCCCTCGTCCTGACCGAGGTCGCGGCGCACGCGCAGGAAGTCACGGATGCGGTCGGTCATGGTTGTCTCCCGGCACGGGTTCGCGAGCGCCCTACGCGGGGCGCGCTGTCGAAGATGACGGCCCGAACGGGCCGCCGGCGTCAGGGGGCGATGCGTCGCGCGGACCCACGCGCTTTGGAGACGCGTGCGTCGGAGCGGGCGCAGAGCACCCGGAAGCTGCCGTGGATTGGAAGGGAGGACCCCCACCGCACGCCGGGCAAAGAGAAACAAGCCTCTTCGGTGCCGGCCTGTGGAGGGCCGACGAGACCAAAAAAGCCCGTTCGTCGTTGCTTTAAGCTGCGTCCCCCGTGGAGAGCGGGGTTCGCCGGTTTCGCCTCCGGCTGCCGGTTGTTGTCGGGGTCCGGTGTTGCCACCTGGATGCCGGCCGTAGGGATCCACCCTTGCGACCATCGATCCTTTAAGACCCCTGGCGGCTGTCCGGCAGTTGACCGGATGCCCACCAACCGACACGCGGCCACAGGCACGTGCGAAATTGGGCACGGCGCATATACGGAGACGGGACCCGCGCGACAAGGGGAAACCGCCCCGGAACGCCCGCTTTTCCGCCCGCAATCCACACCCCGCGCGCTCCGTTGCAAAAACGACGCATCGACGACGCGCCCCGACCGCGTCGACGGGGCCGTGCGGGCTTCCCAAGCGGGGCGGAAGCGGGCATCTGACCGGACGGGGCAGAGTACTCAGGCGAGCGAGCGAGCGATGGCCGGGCCGACCAGATTCACCGCGACGGCGCGGGCGTGAGCGCCTCCCTGTGAGCGCCCGGTCATGAGCGCCCCCTTGCGCAGCCCGGTCGGCGACGGGCTCCCCGAGCCGGCGATTCGCACCGCCACGCTCGCCGATCTCGACGCCCTCGTCGCCCTGGAGCACGCCGCCTTCGCCACCGACCGGGCCGAGCGCCGGGCGATCCGCCACGCGATCCGCTCGCCCTCCATGGACGTGCTGGCGGCCCTGATCGACCCGCCGGACCGGGATCCCGTTCCGGTGCTCGTCGGCGCCGCGGTGCTGGAGCGGCGGCGCGGCAGCCGGATCGCCCGGCTGGCCTCGATCGCGGTGGCGCCGAATCGCGGCGGCCTCGGCCTCGGCAGTCGTCTCCTCGACGCCGCGGAGGCCCGCGCCCGCGCGGAGGGCTGCGACCGGCTCCGGCTGGAGGTGCGCGCCGACAACGGCGCCGGCATCCGCCTCTACGAGCGCCGGGGCTACACCCGCTTCGCCGTGCGGCCGGACTATTACGAGGACGGGATGGAGGCGTGGCGCTACGAGCGCGCGCTGTAGGCGCCGCGCGGACTGCCGCGCGGACCACCGCCCAGCCGCCGGCTGGCCCGCACACCGTCCCGGCGATAGCGAGATCCGGCCAGGCGCGTCCTCGCGCCACACTCCGTCATCGCGGGGGCACCGGCAGGCCGACAGCGCTGAACCTGCGGCTCTTCGGGAGTGCGCCCGCAGGATACCTGGTCCCTCGCGCCGCGCCACGGACCGGCACAAACCCGCCGCGCGGCCGGCGACCGCGCCGAGATCGTCACGCGAGAATGCGGTCCAATTCCCGACAATCCTCGCCAATTCTGGTCTTTGTCCCATATTACTTCACAATTAGGTCGATCATCGACCTATAAATCCGTACTTCTGTCGAATAATTTCGGTCGATTGCCTGACAAAACCTTACGTTCTAAGACAGAGCATCGCGGGACATGAGATCTCACCGATGACTCGCTGGCTGGGACGCTTCTCGATCCGGACTTTGCTGTGCCTGGTGATCGTCATCATGGCCTGCATGGCGCTGGGCAACGCGGTGCGGACACTCGTCGACGCGCGGGCGCGGGCGGCGGGCGCCGCCAGAGCCCTGACCCTGACGCAGGCGAGCCAGGGCCTCCTCCGGACGATCCTGCCGCTGCGGCTCGAGCGCGGATCGACGCTCGCCCTCGGGGGTGAGGCGCCGGCGGACGCGAAGACCCTGTCGACCATCGCGGGGAGCCGGCAGGCGCTGACCGAGCATTACGGCCGGGCCCGGCGCAGCCTGGGCGATCTGGCAGAGCCGGCGGTCAGCGCGACGCTCGAGCGCCTGAGCACCGCGCAGGCGGCGATGGCGGACCTGCGCCCCCGCATCGACGCGGCCCTCGGGCTGCCGCTGGCCCGGCGTGACCCGGCGCTGCGGGACGCCGCGATGGCCGCCTTCCAGGACCTGCTCGAGGCGCTGACGGCCACGCTGAAGGCGGTCGACGCGGCCATTCCCCGGTCCGATCCGGTGCTGCAGCGCTATCTCGCCCTCAAGCAGGCGGCCTGGGAGACGCGCGTCGCCAGCGGCAACGTCGCGGTCCGGGTACAGGCCTCGCTGGTCGCCGGCGCGGCGTGGTCCCTGCCCGAGACGGTCGCGGCGGCGGCGGAGCGGACCGAGCTTCTGTCCGCGTGGCGCCGCACCACCGAGGCCGCGGTCGACGTCTCGGAGACGGTGCGGGCCGCGTACGAGCGGGCGAAGGCCGCCAATTTCGAGGGCGACACCGAGGCCATCGCGCGGGCGGTCTTCGACGCGCTCAGCACCCACGCGCCCCCGCGCCACACCTTCGCGGAGCTGCGCGACCGCAACACGGTGAACCAGCGCTCCCTCGTGGCCCTCTGCGACGCGGCCCTCGACGCGATGGTGGCGCGCGCCGAAGCCCTCGCCGAGGACGCGCGGGGCGACGTCGCGCGCAGCGGGGCGGCGCTGCTGGCGGTGATCCTGCTGGTGGCCCTCGGCCTGTGGACCCTGTTCGGCGGCGTGCTGCGCCCGCTCCGGGTGCTGACCGCCACGATGGGGGCGCTGGCCGACGGGGACGCCTCCGTCACGGTCCCGGCGCGCACCTACCGCAACGAGATCGGCGCCATGGCGCGGGCCGTCCAGGTGTTCAAGGACAACCTCATCCGCGGCCGCCAGCTCGAATCCGAGGCCGCCGAGGCGCGTCAGGCGGCGGAGGCACGGCGCCGGTCCGACCTGCGGGCGATGGCCGAGCGCTTCGAGCGGACGGTCGGCGGCGTCATCGCCCAGGTCTCGGACGCGGCCACCGCGCTGCAGGGCACGGCGCAGACCATGACGGCCACCGCGACCGAGACCGCCAGCCAGTCCAGCACCGTGGCGGCCGCCGCCGAGGAGGCCGCCACCAACGTCGGCACCGTGGCGGCCGCGGCCGAGGAGCTCGGCGCCTCCGTGGAGGAGATCGGCCGGCAGGTCGAGGGATCGACCCGGCTCGCCCAGGGGGCCGTCGCGGAAGCGGGGCAGACCGGCGCGATGGTCCGGGACCTGAGCGACGCGGTCGCGCGGATCGGCGACGTGGTCGGGCTGATCGCGGCGATCGCCGGGCAGACCAACCTGCTGGCGCTCAACGCCACGATCGAGGCCGCCAGGGCCGGCGAGGCGGGTCATGGCTTCGCGGTCGTCGCCGGCGAGGTGAAGGCCCTGGCCGCGCAGACCGCCCGGGCGACCGAGGAGATCGCGGGCCAGATCGCCGGCATCCAGGGCGCGACCGGCGGGGCCGTGGCGGCGATCGGCGCGATCGCGGAGCGGATCCGGGAGATCAGCGGCGTGGTGAGCGCGATCGCGGCGGCGGTGGAGGAGCAGGGATCGGCCACCCGGGAGATCGTCCGCAACGTCGGGGAGGCGGCCGTCGGCACCGGCGCGGTGACCCGCACGATCCTCGGCGTCGCGGGGGCCGCCGAGGAGACCGGCCGGGCGGCCAACGCGGTGCTCGCGGCGGCGTCCGCGCTGTCGCGCCAGTCCGAGACGCTCGCGGCCGAGGTCGCGCGCTTCCTCGACACCGTCCGGGCCGCGTGACCGGACGGTTCCGGGAGCCGCGCGGGTCTCCGCCCCGATCTCGCCCGTTTAGGGGAGTCTTACGGCTCGCGCGCTACAGCGTACGCAACGGGCGGGGGCAATCCCGCCGCGCATGAGTCGCCGTCCATGGCCGTGATCGTCGCCTTCGTCATCAATGCGGGGCTCAACTTCGTCCTCGGCCTGCTGATCGCCAAGCTGCTGGGCCCGGCGGATTTCGGCCGGTTCGCCCTCGCGACCACCGGCGCCATCGTGCTGAACACGGTGCTGTTCGAGTGGCTGCGCCTGTCGGCGACGCGGTTCTACTCGGGGCGCGTGCGCGTCGACGAGCCGTGGATCCGCCACGGGCTCGACCGGGCCTACCTGCGCATCGGCGCGCTGCTCCTGGCCGCCGCGGCCCTGTGCGGGGCCTTCGGCTTCGCCGGCGGCGCCGACGGGCGCGAGGCGGTCCTGTGCGGCACCGGACTCGCGGCCCTGGGCATCGGCGTGTTCGACTACCACGCGGCCCTCGCCCGGGCGCGGTTCGACGGCAAGCTCTATCTCGGCCTCGTGGCGGTGAAGAACGTCCTGTCCTTCGCCATGATGGCCGCGGCGGCGTGGTGGCTGCCCCAGCCGGCCTGGGTGCTGGCGGCGGCGGGGCTCAGCCAGCTCCTCGCGGTGGCGGTGCTGCGCCACCCCCTGCGCGACCCGCGCACGCCCCTCGAGCGGCCGCGCCTGTCGACGACCTGGCGGGTCTTCGCGCGCTACGGCCTGCCGCTGATCGCCGCCAACACCGCCTACCAGTGCCTGGCCTTCGTCAATCGCGGCGCCATCGCGGGCCATGCCGGCTTCGCCGAGGCCGGCTACTTCGCCCTGGCGGCCGACGTCACCTCGCGCTCGCTGATGACGCTGGGCACCGCCCTCGACCTGCTGCTGTTCCAGTTCGCCGTGCAGGCCGAGGAGCAGAGCGGCCGCGCCGCCGCAGAGGCGCAGGTCGCCGCCAATGCCGGCACCGTGTTCGCCCTGCTGGCACCCTGCGCGGTCGGCTTCTGGGCGGTGCTGCCGGCCCTCCAGGGCCTGGTGGTGCCGGACGCATATCGCGGACCGTTCGAGACCTACAGCACCGTGCTGATGCCGGGCCTGTTCTGCCTCGCGATGATGTTCTACGCCCTCAACCCGGTCTTCCAGATCCGCCGCAAGACCCTGCCGGTGGTCGCCGCCGCCCTGGTCGGCCTCGCGGTGAACGGCGCCGGCCTGCTGGTCCTCCCGGACCGGATGGGCGGGCTCGGCGTCGCGGTGGCGCAGACCGCGGGCCTCGCCGCCGCCGGAACGTGGCTCGGCTGGCGCGCCCTCACCGGCCCGGGGCGCATCGTACTGCCCTGGGGCGAGATCGGCGTCGCCGCGCTCGCCTGCGCGGCGATGGGGCTCGCCCTCGCCCCCTTCCGGCAGCTGCCGCCCGCCACCGCCCTGGCCGTGCTGGTCCCGTCCGGGATGGTTCTCTACGGCGCCCTGGTCTGGATCTTCGACATCGCCGGCCTGCGCCGTCAGGTCCTGGCGCGCCTGCGCCCGGCGCGGACCGTGGCGGCGGAGTAGGCTCACGCGAAGGCGGCGCAGTGGAAATCCCGCCGCTGAAACCCCGCGACTCCGCCTGCGCTTGAATCCGCCGCCGGATCCGGCGACACCCGTCCTGGAATGGATACAAACAGGACCGGGACGGGAACGATGGGCGTCTACGAGCCCGGCACCGAGGCGGAGGCCGGGGAGATCGTGCGGGCGGCCGCCGGGCGCGGCGAGGGCCTGCGCCTCGCCGGCGGCGGCACCGCCGCGGGGCTCGGCCGGCCCGCACAGGATAGCGCGACGCTCTCCGCGCAGGCGCTCACCGGCGTCACGCTCTACGAGCCCGCCGAGATGGTGGTGGCGGCCCGGGCCGGGACGCCGCTCGCCGAGGTCGAGGCGCTGCTCGCCTCCCGCGGCCAGATGCTGCCCTTCGAGCCGATGGATCTGCGCGGCCTGTACGGCACCGCCGGCGAGCCGACCCTCGGGGCCGTGGCGGCGATCAACAATGCCGGCCCCCGGCGGATCAATGCCGGCGCCGCCCGGGACAGCCTGATCGGCGTGCGCTTCGTCAACGGGCGCGGCGAGGCGATCAAGTCGGGCGGCCGGGTGATGAAGAACGTCACCGGCCTCGATCTCGTGAAGCTGATGGCCGGCGCCCACGGCACGCTGGGCCTCCTCACCGAGGTCACCTTCAAGGTGCTGCCCGCCTGCGAGCGGGTGGCGACCCTGGTCTTCTCCGGCCTGGACGACACGCGGGCGGTGACCGCCCTGTCGGAGGCGCTGGGCTCGCCCTTCGAGCTCACGGGCGCCGCGCACCTGCCGGCCGGGATCGGCGCCCCGGAGGCGCGGACCCTGATGCGCCTCGAGGGTTTCTCCGACTCCATCGACTACCGCACGGGCGAGCTGCGGCGCCTGCTGAAGCGCTACGGCCAGCCCGAGATCATCGACGGCGAGACCGGCGCCGCCCTGTGGCGGACGGTGCGCGACGCGGCGCCGCTCGCCGAGCCGCGGGAGGCCGCCCTGTGGCGGATCTCCACCGCGCCGACCCGCGGGCCGGCCCTGGCGGCGGCGGTCGCGGCCGAGCGCGACGCGCGCTGGTTCTTCGACTGGGGCGGCGGCCTGATCTGGCTCGCCACCGGCGCGGCGGGCGATGCCGGCGCCGCGACGGTGCGCCGGGCGGTGCGGGCGCAGGGCGGCCACGCCACGCTGGTGCGGGCCCCCGACGCCGTGCGCGCCGCCGTGCCGGTGTTCGAGCCGCTGGCCGAGCCGCTGATGCGGCTCACCGCCGGCATCAAGGCGGCGCACGACCCCGCCGGGGTGCTCAACCCCGGCCGGATGTACGCCGGACTCTGAAGCTTCAGATCCCGCCCCTCCCCGAGCGTGGGGAGCCGTGGCGCCGAGGACGCGACCCGTGCAGACCAACTTCGCCCCCGCCCAGCTCGCCGATCCCGCCATGGCGGCCTCGGAGAAGATCCTGCGGACCTGCGTGCATTGCGGCTTCTGCACGGCGACCTGCCCGACCTACCTGCTGCTCGGCGACGAGCTCGATTCCCCGCGCGGGCGGATCTACCTGATCAAGGACATGCTGGAGGGCGGCAAGCCGGCCTCGCAGGAGGTGGTCAAGCACGTCGACCGCTGCCTCTCGTGCCTGTCCTGCATGACCACCTGCCCGTCGGGGGTGCACTACATGCACCTCGTCGACCACGCCCGGGCCCATATCGAGGAGACCTACGCGCGCCCCGCCGGCGACCGGTTCCTGCGGGCGCTCCTCGCCCAGGTCCTCCCCTATCCGGGGCGCTTCCGCCTCGCGCTCACCGCCGCCAAGCTCGGCGCGCCGTTCCGGGGGCTGGTGGCCCGGCTGCCGCGGGTCGGCAACCGCCTCGCGGCCATGCTCGACCTCGCGCCGGCCGGGGCGCCGCCCCGCGAGCCGACGAACCGGCCCGGCCGGTTCCCGCCGGCGGGCGGTCAGGCGGCCGGGACGCCCGCCCGGCGCGTCGCCCTCCTGCGCGGCTGCGCCCAGAGCGTCCTGCGGCCGGACTTCAACGCCGCCGCGATCCGGCTGCTCAACCGGCACGGGATCGAGGTGGTGCACGCGAACGAGGGCTGCTGCGGGGCGCTGACCCACCACATGGGCAAGGAGGACTCGGCCCACGCCCATGCTAGGCAGGCGATCGACGCCTGGGACGCCGAGATCGCCGAGGGCCTCGACGCGATCCTGGTCACGGCCTCGGGCTGCGGCACGACCATCAAGGATTACGGCTTCATGTTCCGCGACGACCCGGCCTACGCCGAGAAGGCGCGGCGGGTCTCGAGCCTGGCCAAGGACGTGACCGAGTACCTCGCGCTGCTCGACCTGGCCCCCGTGGCCGAGACCAACCTCGTCGTGGCCTACCACTCGGCCTGCTCGATGCAGCACGGCCAGGGCATCCGCCTCGAGCCCAAGACGCTGCTGAAGCGCGCGGGCTTCACCGTGAAGGACGTGCCCGAGGGCCACATCTGCTGCGGCTCGGCGGGGACCTACAACATCCTGCAGCCGGAGCTCGCCGCGAAGCTGCGCGCCCGGAAGGTCGCCAACATCGAGCGCGTGCGCCCCGACGTGATCGCCACCGGCAACATCGGCTGCGCCACGCAGATCGGGAAGGGCACCGGCATCCCGATCGTCCACACGGTCGAGTTGCTCGACTGGGCGACCGGCGGCCCGAAACCCGCGGCGCTCGCCGGGGTGACGCCGCGGCTCGAAGCGGCGGAGTAGGCACACGCCTGTCGCGTAGCGCCGCGCGCGCCGTGACAGGCCCGTGACATCTATTCACGTTGACCCTTGCCAAATCCGCGCAGCGGTCTGTAATGATGTCGACCCCTCTCCGGTCCCGCCGGTCGCCGCAACGGCCCGCGGACGTGACCGAATTCCTCGCGAAAGCGGTCGCGGTGTCGCGGCGGGCCCTGTCGGTCCGCTTGGCGGCGGCATGTGCCGCCCGCGATCGGGCAGGTGTCGCACGACGCGGCGGAGATCCTCCGCCGCACCCAGGAATTCACGGCCGGTCCCCCGCCGGCCGAGATTGTTTCGCGAGGTCGGGACCACGATGGACGGACGCACGGCCCAGCATAAGGCTGCGCGTGCCCCGGAGGCGCAAACGGTGCGTCACGCCGGTCCGTCCGTCCGCCCGGCCTGTTTCAACCCCAGGCGCCCAGGGCGCCGAACGGCGGTTGACGGCAATTTCCCCTCGAACCCATCCGCCTCGGCGACGAGGCCGGCATCCCGCCCGACAGCATTGACGTCGGGCGAGGCGCCGCCGGGACCACGGGCACGGAGAACGACGTCGGCCGCCATGCCGAGAGTCCGACATGGCCAACAAAATGCTGATCGACGCGATGCACCCGGAGGAGACCCGGGTCGTCACGGTCCACGGGTCTAGGGTCGAGGAGTTCGACTTCGAAGCCGCCAACCGGCGCCAGCTGCGCGGCAACATCTACCTCGCCAAGGTCACCCGGGTGGAGCCGTCGCTCCAGGCGGCGTTCGTCGAGTACGGCGGGAACCGCCACGGCTTCCTGGCCTTCAACGAGATCCATCCCGACTACTACCAGATCCCGCTGGCCGACCGGCAGGCACTCCTCGAAGAGGAGGCCCGCGACGCCGAGGAGCACCGCGAGCGCGAGGAGCGCCGTCGCCGGTCGTCGTCGCGCCGGTCCCGCGGCCGCCGTGCCGAGGCCCGCGCCCGCGGCGCCGACGAGACCGTGAGCGCCGAGGACACGCACGCGGCGCCCGAGAGCGAGGACCAGGCCGAGATCCGGAACGAGTCGGGGATCGACCCGGCCGTCCAGCCCGACACGCTGTCCGAGAACCCCGAGGCCGTGCAGGAGGCCCTCGCCTCCGAGGCCGCCGCCGGCGACCTCCCGGAGGGTGAGCCGGCGCAGGCCGCCGAGCCCGAGACCGCGCCGGTCGAGGCGCAGGCAGCCCCCGCCGCGTCGGAGCCGGTCGCCGCCGACTCCGCCCCGTCCGAGGACGCCCCCTCCGAGCCGGAGGCCCGCATCGCCGTGGCGGAGGCGCTGACCGTGTCCGACGCGCCGGACGAGACCGCCGCGCACGCGATCGTGACGGAGGAGAGCGAGGCCGGGGCGAGCGAGGCCGAGGAGACCGCGCCGACCGCCGCCGGCCCGTCGGCCGAAGCGTCGGACGAGGCCTCGGAGGAGGACGACGAGGAATCCGACGACGACGAGGATGAGGACGAGTCGGAGGACGACGAGGACGAGTCCGACGAGGATGACGACTCGGACGAGGAGTCCGACGATCCCGACGCCGAGCCCAAGATCGCCCAGGTCGGCGGCAACGGCGACGCGCTGGCCGAGATCCCCGAGCGTCCGCGCCACTACCGCCGCCAGTACAAGATCCAGGAGGTGATCAAGCGCCGCCAGATCATCCTGGTGCAGGTGGTCAAGGAGGAGCGTGGCACGAAGGGCGCGGCGCTCACCACCTACCTGTCGCTCGCCGGCCGCTACTCGGTGCTGATGCCCAACACCGGCCGGGGCGGCGGCATCTCCCGCAAGATTACCTCGGCGGCCGACCGCAAGCGCCTGAAGGAGGTCGTGCAGGACCTGGAGGTGCCCGAGGGGATGGGCGTCATCCTGCGCACCGCCGGCGCCTCGCGGTCCAAGCCCGAGATCGCCCGCGACTTCGAGTACCTGATGCGCCTGTGGGAGTCGGTCCGCGAGCTGACGCTGACCTCGATGGCGCCGGCCCTCGTCTACGAGGAGGGCTCGCTGATCAAGCGCGCCATCCGCGACCTCTACAACAAGGATCTGGACGAGGTTCTGGTCGCCGGCGAGGACGCCTACCGCGAGGCCAAGGACTTCATGCGGATGCTGATGCCCGGCCAGTCCAAGGTCGTGAAGCCCTACCGCGACTCGACGCCGATCTTTGCCCGCTTCGGCGTCGAGCAGCAGCTCGACGCGATGTTCTCCACGCACGTCTCGCTGAAGTCCGGCGGCTACCTCGTGATCAACCCGACCGAGGCCCTGGTCTCGATCGACGTGAACTCCGGCCGCGCCACCCGCGAGCACGACATCGAGGACACCGCCCTCAAGACGAACCTGGAGGCCGCCGAGGAGGTCGCCCGCCAGCTCCGGCTGCGCGACCTCGCGGGCCTGATCGTCATCGACTTCATCGACATGGAGGAGAAGCGGAACAACCGCGCCGTCGAGAAGAAGCTCAACGAGTGCCTGAAGAACGACCGCGCCCGCATCCAGGTCGGCCGGATCTCGCCCTTCGGCCTCCTGGAGATGAGCCGCCAGCGGATCCGCACCGGCGTGCTCGAATCCTCCTCGATCCCCTGCGCCCATTGCGGCGGCTCGGGCTTCGTGCGCGCCACCGCGTCGGTGGCGCTGCACATCCTGCGCTCGATCGAGGAGGTGCTGCTCAAGTCGGCCTCCCACAACCTCGTCCTGCGCACCCGCACCGAGATCGCGCTCTACATCCTCAACCAGAAGCGCGGACACCTGCGCGAGCTCGAGGTGCGCTTCGGCGTGACGATCACGATCGCGGCCGACGAGCGGCTGGCGGCGACCACACCGTTCCAGCTCGACCGCGGTGAGCCGGCCCAGCGGGCGGAGGGCCCAGTCACGGGCGTGCGCGCCCAGGCGATCTCGCCCGCGATGGAGTTCGACGACGAGGACGAGGAGGCCGACGAGGCCGAGACCGAGATTGAGACCGACGCCGAGGGCGAGGCCGACGAGGGCCGCGCCGAGGCCCGCGAGGACGGGTCGCGCGAGGAGGGCGAGGGCCGCCGCCGCCGCCGTCGCCGCCGCCGGCGCGGCGGTCGCCAGGAGGGCCGCGGCGAGGACGGGCGCGCCGAGGACGATCGCGGCGACGACGATCAGGACGACCAGCAGGACGACGGCCGCGACGACGCCCGTTCGGACGCGGAACGGAGCGATGGGGACTGGGACGGCGCGCGGCCGGCCGGGACCGAGGCTCCCGCTGCGGCCGTCGCCGCGGAGGCCGGCGAGGCCGACGAGGCCGTCGCGGGTTCGGACGAGGCGGCGCGGTCCGAGGACGAGGGCGGCCGTCGCCGCCGCCGCGGGCGCCGGGGCGGCCGCGGTCGCAGCGAGGGCCGCACCCGCGAGGCGTCCGAGACGGACGACGCGCCGGAAGCCGCGGGCGATGTCGTCGCCCTGTCGGCGGAGGAGCCGGTGAGCGCCCAGGCTGTGGCCGAGGCGATCGAGGCGGCGCCAGCCGCGGCCGCCGAGGACCGGACCGAGACCGCGGTGGACCTGCCGGTGGCCCCGGTCGAGTCCGCGGCGCCGGCGGCCGATCGGGCGACCGTCGGCGCGCAGGCCGAGGCCGGCTCGCCCGAGGCCGCTCCCGCCGAGCCGGCGCCCGAGCCCGTGGCGATCGTGCTGACGCCGCCGTCCGATCCGGACCGGCCGAAGCGCGCCGGCTGGTGGTCGCGCACCAAGGCGGCCCTGACCGGCGAATGAAGCATTGCGCCCCCTGATAGAGCGCTATCTGGGGGCGCAACTTCTCGAAGTAGACGTGTTGCGCTGCACCGATGCCCCGCAACGCTTGTCGAGAGACTGGTCTATCCTTCACCATTGGTTGAAGGTTCTGTGTGACCATGCGCCCCGATTAGAGTGTCGGAGAGGCCCGCATGTTCAGTTTGCGCCGGCAGCGTCAGATCCCTGACGCGCTAGCAACCCCGGTGACGGCGACCGCCCCGGTCGAGACGGCGGCGGTCTTGCCAGTCGAGACGGCCCCGACGCCCGTCGCGGAGCCGGCTGTCGATCGGGAATGGCTGACTCTCCTGGCGCGCCTGTCCGCCTCCGCGTCCGACGCCGGCACCTCGATCGGCTGGATGACCCACGACGCCTCCGGCACCGCCGAGCAGGCCCGACTCATCGCGGCCGCCAGCGAGGAGCTCGCCGCGACCACGGGTGAGATCGCCGCCCGCTCCTCGTCGGCGGCCGAGATGGCCGAGACGGCCCGGGCCGGCATCGCCACCTGCGTGGGCGACCTGCATCGCGCCACCGACGGCATGCGCGGGATCGAGGAAGGCACCGAGGAGATCGGCAGCCGGCTCGACAGCTTCTCCACCGCGGCGCTGCGGATCGAGGAGATGGCCGGCACGATCGCGGCGATCTCGGCCCAGACCAACCTGCTGGCGCTCAACGCCACGATCGAGGCGGCGCGGGCCGGCGAGGCCGGCCGCGGCTTCGCGGTGGTCGCCGCCGAAGTGAAGACGCTCTCGGCGCAGACCGCGAAGGCGACGGACGAGATCCGGGCGCGGGTCAGCGGCCTGCGCGAGGAGATGGCGGCGATGCAGGCCGCCGTGACGCGCAGCCGCAACGCCGTCGAGGCCGGCGCGTCCGCGATGGTGCGGGCCAATGCCCGCGTCGAGGCCGAGAGCGGCGCCGTCGCGAACGTCGCGGCGCAGATGCGTGAGGCCTCCGAGATCCTCGGCCAGCAGATGCAGGCCACCGGCGACATCGCCCAGAACGTCGGCCGCATCGCGGAAGGGACCGACAAGGCCCGCCGCGAGATCGGCGACGCCCTCGCGCAACTCGGACGGATCGAGGATCTCGGCCGCACCCTGCTCGACCGGCAGACCGGCACCGCCGCGGATCAGCGGGTGATCCGCCTGTCGGCGGACTGCGCCGCGTGGCGGCGCGCCATCGCGGCGACCCTGGTCGGCATGCGCTCGACCGACACGCCGCCGGAGGGCATCCCCGCGGACGCGACGCGGTCGGCCGCCATCGAGAAGCCCCTGGCGCAGGCCCGCGAGCAGGCGGCCGCCCTGGTCCGCCACGTGCGCAGCCAGACCTGGGACTCGGCGACCACGGCGTTCGTCGCCTTCGAGGCGGCGGTGAAGGAAGCCCGGGCGGCGATCGAGGCCTGAAGGTAATCCGACCCCGGGTCCGCCGTGACCCGGGACCGTCTCGGATGAAGGTCGGAGACCGTCAGGCCGGCGGCGGATCGGAGCGCGGCGCTGCCGGCGCCGCGTCGGCCTTCCGGCGATCGCGCTCCTTGCGCAATTCCCGCTCGGCCAGCAGCCAGAACTCGATCTCGAATCCCTCGGGCCTGTGGTTGCGCTCCCAGAGCTCGTAGGCCCGCTCGCGGATCTGCTCGAACGTGATCGTGTCGGACGACCGCGCCGAAGGCTGCGGTGCCGCCGCGTCGGTCCCGGACGCGGGTCCCGGCGCGGGCTCGGACCCAGACTCGGACCCGAGTGCGGATCCGTGCGCCGGTGTCCCCGCCATCGGATGATCCGGAGGCGGACGGAAATCGGGGGGCACTTCCATGGCGCCGGTCTCAGGCGGCCGGCTTGTCGAGATAGGCGGCGACGCTGGTGATCCGGCTGCCGACCATGGTCACCGCCTTGCGAAGCCTCTCCTCGCTGACGCCGAAACGCTGCGCCCACTCCTCGCGTGTGGCGCGGTCGTAGATGTCGATATGCGTCTTGCCTCTGGATTCGGTCGACATGCGGTGCCCGCTCCGGTTCGCCGTGAGACGCGGCCGTGCCGCGCTTCCTGGAGGGACAACCGGACTCGGAGACTTCGGTTGCCGCCGGTCGCGCGGGACGCGCAGCTAGACCGCGCGAGACGTCAGGGTGCGGTCGGAGCGGGGCTGGGGACCGGCGCCGGATCGGCCTCGGCCGCGTCCGGGCGGACCTGCCCGGCCACGAACGCGGTCAGCAGCGGCACGAGCAGCGCCGTGACCACCACGCTCGCCGCCACCAGCACGGTGGCGGGGCCGGCGGCATCCTTGTAGGCCGGATTGGCGGCGGCGATGATCGCCGGCACGGCGGCGGCGTTGCCGGCCGTCGAGGCGGCGGCGACGCCCGCCACGCCGTTGCCGCCGGTGAGGCGGTCGGCGACGAACAGGGCGGCCCCGGTGATCGCCACCACCGCCACGCCGAGGCCGATGCCGAGGAGACCCGCCTGCCAGATCTTGGCGAGGTCGAGCCCGAAGCCGAGGGCGAAGGCGAAGAACGGGATCATCACCGGCGCCGCCCCCGATAGGAAAGCGCGCATGTCGCGGTCGAGGTTGCCGAGGATCATCCCGATCAGCAGCGGCAGGATGCTGCCCACCAGGGTCGGCCACGGGAAGGCCGACAGGCCCGCCAGCCCGAGCGTCACCATGGTGAGGAACGGCCCGGATTCGAGGCTCATGATCGCGTAGGCGCCCGCATCCTTCGGGCGGCCGAACTGGCCCATCAGGGCGAGGTAGAGCCCGCCGTTGGTGTCGTTCATGGCGGCGACGATCGCCAGCGTCGACAGCCCCGCGAAGGCGCCCCCGACCACCGGCGCCTCGCCGAGGATCTGCCCGAACACCACGCCCATGATCGCCGCGACGCCGACCTTGGCGGCCAGCAGGACGCCGCCCTTGCGGGCGATCGCCGGGGCGGCGCGGAAGTCGATGCCCGCGCCCATGCAGACGAAGAACACCGCCAGGATCGGCAGGGCGCCGTTGAACAGCGCGCCGGTGAACGAGCCGAAGAACGTCGCGGTGTCCGGGAAGAGCGTGTGGAGGATCGCGCCGAGGAACAGCGGCACCACCATCAGGCCGCCGGGCACGCGCTCCAGGGAGCGCTTGATGGGAATCTGCATGGGTCGCCCTTCCGGTACCGGCCCGTTCCGAGCCCCGGCACCCGCTTGCCCCCCGGGCGGGCTGCTACAACCTTTCGACGAGTCGGCGCAACGCGCGGCCGGACCGGCGCATATGGTGACAACTGCGCGGGCCCATCCCTGCCTGGGCGCGGCCCGGCACGATCTGCGGCGGCCCGGATGTCGTCAGCGACGTCCCCGTCCCTCTCCGGCTCCCTGGACCCGGCGGCCTCGCCCGGGCGGCGGTCGATCCGAGGCGCGGGGCTGCCCGCTTGACCGCCGCGCCGGCCGGTCGGTATGCCGCGCGACAACCTGACAACGAGCACGCGAGCCGCGCTCGGCCGGGGGCGCGGCCGGCGCGGCTCCCGCCATGATCCGCCCGACATGACCCGCCTGCGCCTCATCGCCGACGATCTCACCGGCACCCTCGACACGGCCGCGGGCTTCACCGGCCTGTGCGGGTCGATCCCGGTGGCGTGGCCGGAGATCCTGGCGGGGGATGGACCCGGCTGCCTCGCGATCGATTCCGGCACCCGGGAAGGCTCGGCCGCGGACGCCGACCGGATCGTCGGCGCCCTCGCGCCCCGGCTGGACGGGGCCGACATCGCCTTCAAGAAGGTCGACAGCCTGCTGCGCGGCCCCTGGGCGGCCGAACTCGCGGCCGTGCTTCGCACAGGGACCTGGGGGCGCTGCGTGGTGGCGCCGGCCTTCCCGTATCAGGGACGCCGCACGGAGGGCGGGCGGCAGCTCGCCCGGCGCGGCGCGGGCTTCGAGCCGGTCTCGGGCGACATCGCCGAGGCCCTGCGCGCCGTCGGGCTGCCGGCGCGCCGGGCCGACGTGTCCGACGGGCCGGTGACGGGCGTCGCCGTCTACGACGCGGCGAGCGACGCCGACCTTGTCCGGGTCGCGGATCTCGGCGGCGACGGACCGGTGCTCTGGTGCGGCAGCGGCGGCCTCGCGGCGGCCCTGGCGCGCGGCGTTGCGGCGCCGGGCGACGACCGGCTCGCCGGCCCGGTCCTCGGGCTGTTCGGCTCGGACCGGCCCGAGACCGCGGCGCAGCTCGCGGCCTGCGGCGCCCACCACCTCGTCCTGTCGGCGCGCCATCCGGACCATGCCGGCGCGGTGGCCGCGCGCCTCGACCGGGACGGCGTCGTCCTGGCGAGCCTCGCGCTGCCCGAGGGCACCGCCCGGGAGGAGGCCGCCGCGCGGATCGCCGGGACCTTCGCGGGGGTGATCGACCGCATCCCGCGGCCCGGCACGCTGCTGGTGGCCGGCGGCGAGACCCTGAAGGCGCTGTGCCTCGCGCTCTCCGCCGCGCGCCTCGACGTCACCGGGCAGATCACCCCGGGCCTGCCCCGCTCGACCCTGCGGGGCGGACGCTGGGACGGGCTCGCGGTCGTGTCCAAATCCGGCGCCTTCGGAACAGAGGGCGTCTGGCGCGATCTACTTCACGGCAACGGCTTTCCGCGCAGCAGGAGCGACGCGTGACCTCACATCTCGCCATCACCATGGGCGATCCGGCCGGCATCGGCCCGGAGATCATCGTCAAGGCGGCCGCCCGGCTGAAGGACCGGATCGACGCGGGCGACCTCAAGCTCGTCGTCATCGGCAGCGCCCCTTCCCTGCGCCGCGCGGAACGGGCGCTCGGACTCCTGCCCGACGCCGTTCCCGAGGTCGCCGAGGCCGGCGACTGGCCGGCGCTGTGCTGCCTCCAGGCCGACGCGGAGGGTGCGCCGATCGAGCCCGGCCGGCTCTCGGCCGACGGCGGCCGCTTCGCCTACAAGGCGATCGAGGCCGGCGTTCGCCTCGCCCTGGCCGGCCGGATCGGCGGCATCGTCACCGCGCCCCTCAACAAGGAGGCGCTCAACAAGGCCGGCTACCACTATGCCGGCCACACCGAGATGCTGGCGGAGCTGACCGGCGTGCGCGGCTCGGTGATGATGCTGGCCCACGGCAACATGCGGGTCTCCCACGTCACGACCCACGTCGCCCTGGAGGACGTGCCCAAGCGCCTGACCCCGGAGCGCCTGCGCCTCGTCATCGACCTCACCGACAAGGCGCTGAAGGGACTGGGTCTCGCCCGGCCGAAGATCGCGGTCGCCGCGCTCAACCCCCATGCCGGCGAGGGCGGCCTGTTCGGGCGCCAGGACATCGACGTCAGCGCGCCGGTGATCGAGACGGCCAACGCCGACGGGCTCGACGTGCACGGCCCGGTGCCGGGCGACACGGTGTTCGTGAAGCTGCGGGCGGGCCAGTACGACGCGGTGGTGGCGATGTACCACGACCAGGGACACATCCCGGTCAAGCTCCTGGGCTTCGAGATCGACCCGGCCACGGGGAAGTGGATGGACCTGTCGGGGGTGAACATCACCCTGGGGCTGCCGATCATCCGCACCTCGGTCGATCACGGCACCGCCTTCGACATCGCCGGCACCGGCGTCGCCAACGAGCGCAGCCTCATCGAGGCGATCGAGTTCGCCGAGAAGCTGGCGGCGAACCGTCAGGCCGGTTGAGCGCGGGGCAGGCGCACGGGATCTCCGAAAAGCGATCTCCGATCCGCCAGCCCGACCGCCCGGCACCCGTGTTTCACGTGAAACAAAGCAGGAACGAAATCTACCGCGCCTCGGTCTCCTGCCCCACGGCCTCGCAGGCGAACGGCGACGGCGGCGCCTCGACGCCGCGCCAGCGGCCGTAGGCCCAGGGGCGGTACCACGCCGCCCGCGCCGGCACGCGCTCGGGGACGAGGTCGATGCCGTGGGTGCCGAACGGCCCGCAGCGGCAGATCCGGGCGAAGCCCATCCAGCCGCCGGGCCAGAGCCCGTGCCGGGCGATGGCCGTGTCGGTGTACTCGGAGCAGCTCGGCCAGTGGCGGCACTGGCGGCCGATCAGGCCCGACAGCGTGAGCTGGTAGCCGCGGATCGCCCAGTGGGCGGCGCGCCGGACCATCCCGTCAGGCGGCCTGCCGCTTGGCGGCGATCTGGTCGAGGGCGTCCACCACCGCGTCGAAGGTCAGGAGCGTCGAGGCGTGGCGCGCCTTGAAGTCCCGCACCGGCTCGAGCACCGCGAGGTCCGACCACGCGCCGTCGGGCGCCGGGCCGTTCTCCTTGAGCATCGACCGCATGGCCGCGCGGACGCCGCGCAGCTCGTCCGCGCTGGCGCCGACCACGTGCCGGCCCATCAGCGACGAGGAGGCCTGTCCCAGGGCGCAGGCCCGGACCTCCTGGGCGAAATCCGCGACCCGGCCGTCCTCGCCCAGGACGAGGTCGACCGTCACGGTCGAGCCGCACAGGCGCGAATGGGCCGTGGCACTCGCGTCCGGGTTCTCGAGCCGGCCGAGCCGGGGGATGTCGGCGGCGAGTTCCAGGATACGGCGGTTGTAGATGTCGTCGAGCATCGGGTCCTCGGCCGGAGGCACACTTCCCATCGGGACTCTGCCGCGTGCATCGCGCATTGCGCGTTACCCCGCGAACGATGATATAGGCGCCATACGGCCGCTTCGCGAGGAGGCGGGCCGTCGACCAGGGTCGCGCCAACGGCCACGGTGGTTCCCACGGCCTTTCGTCCATCCCGGGGCGCCGGCTTGAAACCTTTTCGAGCCCGGGATCTTCCCTCGAACGCCCGACGCGATCCGACGATGTACGCCAAGCCCGATAGCACCCCGATGAAATCCCGCATCGCGCGGGCCGGAGATGCCATGGATGCCGCGCTCAAATCCTTGTCCTACCAGGGTGACGGCCAGGGTTTCGACCGGAACGGGGGCGACGGGCAAGGGCTGAACGGCATGCGCAATGACAATCGGCCGGTGGATGAGGGCCGTCCCGTCGAGGTGGCGCCCGAGCCGGCCTCCGCGACCCGCGTCCCGGACGGGATCGAGACCGGCCGCCCGAGCCGCGCCGAGGCCGAGGCCGCCGTGCGCACCCTCCTGCGCTGGGCCGGCGACGACCCGACCCGCGAGGGCCTGCTCGACACCCCGGCCCGGGTCACCAAGGCCTACGAGCAGCTGTTCGGCGGCTACGCGGTCGACGCCGAGAAGCTGCTGGAGCGCGTGTTCGAGGAGGTCGAGGGCTACTCGGACATCGTGCTGGTGCGCGACATCCCGTTCCACTCCCACTGCGAGCACCACATGGTGCCGTTCATGGGCCTTGCCCACATCGCCTATTACCCGACCCGGGGCGTGGTCGGCCTGTCGAAGCTCGCCCGCGTGGTCGACACCTTCGCCCGCCGCCTGCAGACGCAGGAGACCATGACCGCCCAGATCGCCGACGTGATCGAGAGCATCCTCAAGCCCCGCGGCGTCGCCGTGATGGTCGAGGCCGAGCATCTCTGCATGGCGATGCGCGGCGTCCAGAAGGCCGGCGTCTCGACCATCACCAGCCAGTTCCGCGGCGTCTTCAAGGACAACGCCAACGAGCAGGTCCGCTTCCTGACCCTGGTGCGCGGCGGCGCCAAGTAGCCCCGGGCGACGCCTCGACCATGACCGCGCGCGACACCGCCTTCGCTCCCCCCGGCACCCGGGCCGAGATCGAGGAGGGCACGGCCCTCACGCCCCGGTTCGACCGCGACGGCCTCGTCGCCTGCATCGCGGTGGACGCGCGGGACGGGCAGGTGCTGATGCTCGCCCACATGAACGCCGAGTCGCTGGCCCGCACCCTCGAGACCGGCGAGGCGTGGTACTGGTCGCGCTCGCGCCGGGAGCTCTGGCACAAGGGCGCGACCAGCGGCCAGATCCAGCGCGTCGTCGAGATGCGGGTCGACTGCGACCAGGACGCCCTGCTGATCCGCGTCGAGGTCGGCGGCGACGGCGGCTGCTGCCACACCGGCCGGCGCGACTGCTTCTACCGCAGCGTCGTCCGGGAGGCGGACGGCCGGGTCGTCCTGAAAGCCGCCGGGCGATGAACCGCCCTCTTGCCACGCGGTGGCAAGACGAGTCCGCCGACCCGCATTTCCCGCCCGGAACCGTCGAGCCGGTCCGCCCGCCGCCGAGCCCCGGCCCGCAGGTCGGGCTCGCCCTCGGGGGCGGCTCGGCCCGGGGCTGGGCGCATATCGGGGTGATCCGCGCCCTGGAGGAAGGCGGCATCACGCCGACCGTGGTGGCGGGCTGCTCCATCGGCGCCGTGGTCGGCGCCTGCTACGCGGCCGGGCGCCTCGACCGGCTCGAGGCCTTCGCCCGCGCGCTGACCCGGCGTCGGGTGGTGGGGCTCATCGACCCCCGCCTGCCGGGCTCAGGCCTGATCGCCGGCAATCGCCTGCGCCAGCGCCTCGCCGCGGATCTCGGCGAGCGCCGCATCGAGACGCTGCCGATCCGCTTCGGCTGCGTCGCCACCGAGTACGGGACCGGCCACGAGGTCAGCCTGACCGAGGGCCCGGCGGTGGACGCGGTGCGCGCCTCCTACGCGATCCCCGGCCTGTTCCCGCCGGTGGCCCATGACGGCCGCGTGCTGATGGACGGGACCCTGGTCAACCCGGTGCCGGTGGCGCTCGCCCGGGCGCTTGGGGCCGATCTCGTCATCTGCGTCAACCTCAACGGCGACACCGGCGGACCGGTGGTGCGCGAGGCGCCGCACCCGGCCCCGCCGCGCCGGGGCTTCCTGCAGGTCGTGCGCGGGCGCCTGCCGGGCTTCGACCGACCCGAGCCCGAGATCGCCGTGCCGGGCATCGCGCGAGTGGTGCTCGACGCGTTCAACACCACCCAGGACCGGATCTCGCGGGCGCGGCTGGAGCGCGACCCGCCGGACGTGGCCATCGGCCCGGATCTCGGAGCCTTCGGGCTGTTCGACTTCCACCGGGCCGCGGAGGGCATCGCCCTCGGGCACCGCGCCGCCCGCGCCGCCCTGCCCCGGATCCGGGCCGTGCTGGAGGGTGCGGCCGCGCGGGCCTGAGGGACCCGGGTGCGCTCCGTCCGGAGGGGGCCGTCATCCGGCTGTCGTGGCCGCCTGCGATGGGCGCCCGTGCATGCTGGAGGACCTCCAATGTATACGAGTCGCCGTCAGATCCTGCTGTCCGGAGGCGCCGGCCTCGTCGGGCTGGCCACGGGCCTCGGACGGCCCGGCCTGAGCCGCGCCGCCGACCGGCCGCTCCTGACCCACGGCCTCCAGTCGGGCGACGTCGGCACCGACTCGGCGGTGGTCTGGGCCCGGTCCGACCGGCCGGCCCGGGCGATCGTCGAGTGGGCGACCACCGAGAGCTTCGCCGACATCCGCGGCGGCGTCTTCGCCGACGCCCTGCCGGAGACCGACGGCACCGTGAAGGTGGCTCTGACCGGGCTGCCGGCCGGCCAGGACGTGTTCTACCGGGTCCGCCTGGAGGACGTCGCCGCGCCGACCATCGTCGGGCCGGCCCAGGTCGGGCGGTTCCGGACCGCGCCGGCTGACCGGCGCTCGGTGTCGTTCTGCTGGTCGGGCGACACGGCGGGCCAGGGCTGGGGCATTGACGAGGCCCGCGGCGGCATGACGATCTATTCCGCCATCCTGAAGAACCGGCCGGACTTCTTCATCCATTCCGGCGACACGATCTACGCCGACGGGCCGATCCAGTCCGAGGTGAAGCTCTCCGACGGCAGCCTGTGGCGCAACCGGGTGACCGAGGAGGTGGCCAAGCCGGCCGAGACGCTCGCGGAGTTCCGGGGCCGGCACAAGTACAACCTCACCGACCGGAACGTGCTGGCGATGAACGCCGCCGTGCCGATCCTGGCCCAGTGGGACGACCACGAGGTCACCAACAACTGGTGGCCGGGGGAGCCGCTGACCCGGGCCGAGCACCTGAAGAAGAAGTACGCCGACCCGAACGTGCTGGCGCTGCAGCTGCGGGCGGCCAAGGCCTTCCACGAGTACATGCCGATGCGCTTCGAGCCGTCGGAGCCCGGCCGGGTCTACCGCAAGATCGGCTACGGCCCGCTGGTCGACGTGTTCATGCTCGACATGCGCTCCTACCGGGGCCCGAACGGCGAGAACCGGCAGACGGCGTACGGGCCCGAGTCCTACTTCCTCGGGCCGCAGCAGATCGCGTGGCTGAAGCGGGCGCTGCTCGAGTCCCGCGCGACCTGGAAGGTGATCGCCGCCGACATGCCACTCGGCCTCGTAGTGACCTACGACACCGACCGCAATTTCGGCTCGGAGGCGGTGGCGCAGGGCGACGGACCGCCGCTGGGGCGCGAGCTGGAGGTCGCCGACCTGCTGCGCTTCATCAAGAGCGCGGGGATCCGCAACACGGTCTGGCTCACGGCCGACGTGCACTACACGGCCGCCCACTACTACGACCCCGACAAGGCGCAGTTCCAGGATTTCGAGCCGTTCTGGGAGTTCGTCTCCGGGCCGCTCCACGCCGGCACCTTCGGGCCGAACGCGCTGGACAACACGTTCGGGCCGCAGCTGCGCTACGTGAAGGCGCCCGACAAGGGCCAGGTGAACCTGTCGCCGGCCGCCGGCTACCAGTTCTTCGGCCACGTGGCGGTGGACGGCGCCACCGAGCAGATGACGGTGACCCTCAAGGACGCGGCCGACACCGACCTCTGGCACGTCACGCTCGATCCCGTGAAGGCGTGAGGCGGACCGCGGGCGGTACGGGCTCGCGATGTCGGCCTGCTCGCCCGTCGACGAAGGGGCGCGGGTCCCCTCTCCCGCACGGGAGAGGGAGCGCGTCGCGCCCCGGCGGCCTGCCCTGAACCGGCGAGGCCCGGGGGCGGAGGGCGAGAGAAACGCGCGGTGCCGGCGCCCCTACGCCATCGTGATGTAGTCGCGCAGGGCCTGGTGCTCGGCCTCGACGGTGGCGATCTTGCGCGCCACCACGTCGCCGATCGAGACCAGGCCGATCAGCCGCCCGTCCTCGCAGACCGGCACGTGGCGGAAGCGCCCGTCGGTCATGAGGGTCATGACCTCCTCGATCGTGGTGGTCCGGCCGCAGGTGGTGACCGCGGTGGTCATGTGGGCCGAGACCGGCGCGTCGAAGGCCGAGCCCCCGTGCCGGGCGAGCGCCCGCATGATGTCCCGCTCGGAGATGATGCCCGCCACCGTCCCGTCGGCCTGGGCGACCACGAGGGCGCCGATCCGCTTGTCGGCGAGGATCTGGATCACCTCATCGAGGGTCTTGTCGGGGCCCACGGTGACGACGGAGCTGCCCTTCTCGGCGAGGATGCGTGCGACGGTCATGGCTCTCTCCCTGTGTGACGCGGCCGGTGCGCCGTCAGCCCGCGGCGCCCTGATGGCGTTCTCGGCCGGGTTGGCCCGGCTCGTTCACATTGTGGCGAGTGTGTGATCGATCCGGCCGGATGGCAAGGTGCCGGGCGTCGATGGCAGGGACTCAGTGCCGGCGCGGCTCCCGGGGATCCACCAGGGGGAACAGGAAGAAGCCCGCGATGAAGCCGCCGAGATGGGCGTCCCAGGCGATGGCGGCGTTCTCGCCGACGAGCGGCACGCTGACGAGGCCGAAGAGCAGGTTGGTCAGCAGCCAGATCACCAGGAACGACACCGCGGTGCGGTTGCGCAGCAGCTCCGGGATCGTCTCGGCGGGACGGGGCGGCGGCACCTGCCAGGCCGGCGCGCCGTAGCCCGAGACCGGCGGCTGGAACACGAACCGGGCGGCGGCGGCCATCAGGGCCGAGATCCCCGCCGAGGCGCCGACCAGCGGCCCCGCACTGAGCGGATCGATCAGGATGTGGAGAAGTCCGCCGGCCGCCGTGCCGGCCAGCGCGAGCACGCACCAGCGCAGGGCGCCGCAGCGGCGCGCCACCGGGGCGCCGAAGGCCGCGAGCCAGACGCTGTTGAAGATCACGTGCATCCACGAGCCGTGCAGCAGCCCGTAGGTGACGAGCGTCCAGGGCTGGAGGGCGTGCTCGCCCACGATGTAGCGGGCGAAGGCCTCGCGGGCCGCCTCCAGGCCGGGATCGCCCGGATCTGCGGCGGCGCGGATCACCTCGGAGGCCCGGCCGGGATCGAACCAGAGGGTCCAGCGCGCCGGGACCAGCGCGAGGTCGAGGACGAGGCGGATGTCCCAGGTGTCCGGCAGCAGGAACTCGCGCACCGCCTGGATCGCCAGGAGCAGCCCGATCGACGCGGTGACGATGCCCGGCATGTTGAACACGGGCACGCGGCTCTGCCGCGGGAAATCGGGGGAGGCGTCCATCGCCGCACCATGTCGGGGCGCGGCGCGATCGGGCAAGCCCCGGCGACGTATTGAAGCTCGCAAATACCGGTCGGATCGCGGTCCGTATCGCGCACCGCACCGTCTTCACTCCGGATCCGTCCCGGACGGCCGCGACGCGCCCGGCGGGGTGCGACGATTGTGTCGCCGGCCACGACGCGCTACCCCCCGCCCCGCGCGGCGCCGGCGGGACCGGCGGCGCGCGGGTGCGGGAGCCGGCACGGCCCGTGCGCCCGGACGCGGTGAACGCCCGGATCGGCCGGTCACACCCCCGCGGATGTGCCAGAATGATCCGGGGATGAACCACAGGCGTTGAGAATCGGGACACCGATGAAGCATCCCACCAGCCGCATGCTCCACGCCTACTGGGAGCGCCTGCGCGGAGAACGGGCCGCGCCGGAACGCGCCGAGATCGAGCCGGGCGAGATCCGGCACCTCCTCGCCGACAGCCTGATCCTGGAACTCGACATGCCGAGCCGCTCCGCGAGCATCCGGCTCGCGGGGACCCGGGTCTGCGCCCTGTACGGCCGCGAGCTGAAGGGCGAGCCCTTCGCCAAGCTGTGGGGCTCCCGGGCGACGGATCCCTGGCGGATCGTCGAGATCGTGGCCAGCGACACGCTGGGCGTCGTCGCGGGCCTGCGCGGCACCAACGCGGCCGGCGAGGCGGCGGATCTCGAACTCCTGCTCCTGCCCCTGCGCCACCGCGGCCGGACGCAGGTCCGCGCCCTCGGCACCCTCAGCCTCGACGGCGCGCCGCACTGGCTCGGCCTGCGCCCGCTGGTGGAGGCGGAGACCACCTCCCTGCGCATCCTGCCCAGCCGCCGGACCGAGCCGGTCCCGCCCGCCCGCACCGCCGTGCGCACGAGCGCGGGCTACCCCGGGCCGGTGCGCCACGGCCACCTCCTCGTCCACGCCGGCGGGCGCGCCTGAGAACCGTATTCGTCCAAGGTTACGCCCGGTCCGGGACGGCCAGTTCGATCGAATCGGCGCGTGCACCCGAGGAAAGCTTCGGCGCACAAGTCGATCGCGCACGACGCGGCAGGGCTCGACAATGGATGTTTCTACAAGGCCGATCGATCCCGAAGCAGGAAAAAAGGGTTTCGTAACTGTCCGTGCCTAGTCTGCACCGGCCATTCTCCGGCGCAGGACCAATCTCGGAATGATCGCGGTCGAGGCCACCGCTGGAACTGATCTGCGCGGCCTCGCCGCCGAGCCGGCGCGCGGTGCCGCCGACCAGCGCCGCCACCAGCGCGTGCGGGTCGCCGTGCTCGGCCGCTACATGCTGGCCGACCGCCGGGAATATCCCTGCCAGACCGTGGACATGTCGCCGGGCGGCGTGCGGCTGACCTGCGCGGTCAAGGGCGCGGTCGGCGAGCGCGTGGTGCTCTACCTGGAGCATATCGGCCGCATCGAGGGCGTCGTCGCGCGCACCTGCCCGGACGGGTTCGCGGTCCAGCTCAACGCCACGTCGCGCAAGCGGGACAAGCTCGCCTCCCAGCTCACCTGGCTGGCGAACCGGGAGATGCTGGGGCTGCCGGAGGGACGCTCGCACGAGCGCCTCGTGCCGACCAACACGGCGGTGGTCCTGCGCGTCGAGGGCGGCCGGGAGATCCGGGCGCGCCTCATCGACATCTCGATGTCGGGCGTGGCGATCTCCTGCCCGGTGCCGCTGCCCCTCGGCGCCGCCGTCACGGTGGGCAGCACGCCGGGCCGGCTGGTGCGCTACTTCGAGGGCGGCTTCGGCGTGCAGTTCCTGCTGCCGCTCTCGCCCGACCGCTTCCACGCCGGGATGACGCTCTGACGCGCGTGCGGCCGGACCGGCCGGCGGTCAGATCTTCTTGGCGAGCTGCGCCGCGACCTCGTCGGCCGGCCGGGTCAGGTCGAGGGCGCCGAGGAAGCGGTTCTGCGCGTCCATGATGTACACCAGGGCGGTGTGCTCCATCGTGTAGTCGCCGTCCTTGGCGGGCACCTTGCGGGCATAGGCCCGGTACGCCTTCTCGGTGGCGGTGACCTGCTCGGGCGTGCCGGTGAGGCCGGTGATGCGCGGGTCGAAGCTCGACAGGTAGGTCCTGAGGCTCGCCGGATCGTCGCGCTCGGGATCCACCGTGACGAAGGCGACCCGCATCGTCTTGCCCTTCGGCCCCAGGGCGGCGAGCACGTCGGAGATCTGCTGCAGGGTGGTCGGGCAGACGTCCGGGCAGTGGGTGAAGCCGAAGAACACGAGGTGCGTCGCGCCGGCGAAGTCGCGCTCGGTGACGGTGCGCCCGTCCTGGTTCACCAGCGTGAACGGGCCGCCGACGCTCGGCACGCCCACCGGTGCCTTGTCGGGCAGGAACGCGAACACCGCCGCCCCGGTCAGGCCGATGAGGCCGAGGCAGAAGGCGAGGAGCGGGACGAGGGCGCGGCGCATGGGACGGGTTCCGACCTCCGGGGAGGCCGGCACAGCACACAACGGCTCGCGGAGGCAAGCCGGCGCGGTGCCGCCGGCCGGCCGATCGGCGCCGCGCCGGCGCCGCTCCGGCGCGACCGCTACGGCTTCGAGGCCGGATCACCCGCGGGGCTCGCCGGGGCGGCGCCCTTCGGCGGCTCCTTGCCGAGATAGACGTATTCCGGCGCCGCCCGGAGCTGGTCCTTGGTCGTGTCGATCCGCGCCTGGAGGGTCTTGCCGTCGGTGCGGTCGAGCTTGAGCACGGACGGGTCGACCGCGACGTATTTCGAGCCGATCCCCAGGAAGCCGCCGACCCCGATGATCCAGGCCTTCACGGCCCCCTTCTGGTCGAGGACGAAGTCGGCGATCTGCCCGATCGTCTCGTTGGCGCCGTTGACGACGCTGGAGCCGATCAGCTTGCTGGCGACCATGTCGTCGGGGGCCTGGGCCACAAAGGTCGGGCGCAGGCTGTCGGCCATGGTGGCGGGCTGGCCGGGGACCGGGGTCGCGGCGGCGCCGCCGTCCGGCTTGGCGCCGTCCGATCTGGCGCCGTCGGTCTGCGCCGAGGCGTTGGCGAGGCCGGCCAGCAGGAGGGCCGAGGCGAGGAGCGGGGTGCGCATCGGAGCAGGTCTTTCAGACGGGGGCCGCACAGGGGGGTCGCGCCGCCTCAAGGTTCTGGCGGGGCTTAAGTTCCGCGCGGTCTCGGCCCCGGCGGGGGCCGGCCCGGCGGTTTGCCGGCTGAGCGTCGGCGCCGGGGGCCTTTGACGGCGGGGCCTTCCGCCCCGCACAAGGCCGGCGCCATGCTCCGCCTCGCCCTCTACCAGCCCGATATCCCGCAGAACACCGGCACGATGCTGCGTATGGCCGCCTGCCTCGGGCTGGCGGTGGAGATCGTGGAGCCCGCGGGCTTCGACGTCTCGGACCGCCACCTGCGCCGCTCGGGCCTGGACTACCTCGACCACGTGGCGATCACCCGGCACCGCTCCTTCGCGGCCTTCGCGGCGTGGCGGGCCGAGGCCGGGATCCGGCTCGTCCTCGCCACCACGGCGGGCGCCGTGCCCTACACGGACTTCGCCTTCCGCCCGGACGATTGCCTGATGGTCGGGCGCGAATCCGCCGGCGTGCCCGAGGCGGTGCACGCGGCCGCCGACGCCCGGATCGTGGTGCCGATCCGGGCGGGCCTGCGCTCGCTCAATGTCGCGGTCGCGGCCGCGATGATCGCCGGCGAGGCCCTGCGGCAGGTGTCCGGGACGGCCCGACCAGATCTCTAGGATCGTGACGCCTCTCGGGTCGGCCGCCGTCTTCGCGAGCGGAGCGAAGCGATCCAGGCGGCGCCACGCTCGGCCGATGTCCCGCTGCACTGGGTTGCTTCGCCGCGCCCGCGAGGACGGGATCGGCAACGGATCGCGTCCCGCTCGCTTGGTAAACGGGACTCATCCTCACCCCGCGAGATGCGCCGCCGCATGGACGACACCGCCTTCACGCCCTCCCGGCGCCACGCCGATCTCGGCCCCGCCTTCTTCGATCCGGTGACGCCGGCCCAGTTCCCGCGGACGATCCTGCGCTACCGCAACCAGACTTGGGCGAAGCGGGTCGGACTGGGCGGCCTGTCCGAGGCGGCGTGGATCGCCCATTTCGGCCGGTTCGAGCCCCTGCCGGGCAGCTTCGAGACGCCGCTGGCCCTGCGCTACCACGGCCATCAGTTCCGCGCCTACAATCCGGACCTCGGCGACGGGCGCGGCTTCCTCTTCGCGCAGCTGCACGACCGCCTGGACGGGCGCCTCCTCGACCTCGGCACCAAGGGGAGCGGCACGACGCCCTGGTCGCGCGGCGCCGACGGGCGGCTCACCCTCAAGGGCGGCGTGCGCGAGGTGCTGGCCACCGCCCTCCTGGAGGCGCAGGGCGTCTACACCTCGAAGAGCTTCAGCCTGATCGAGACCGGCGAGGACCTCGTGCGCGGCGACGAGCCCTCGCCGGCACGCGCCTCGGTGCTGGTGCGCCTGTCCCACGGCCATATCCGCATCGGCAGCTTCCAGCGCTTCCTGGCGCTCGGCGAGCCGGACAACATCGCCCGGCTCCTCGACCACACGATCGCGACCCACCGGCCGGACCTCTGGCGCGACGGCGTGGAGGATCGCGCCGTCGCCTTCCTGGAGGACGTGGTCGCCCGGGTCGCCCGGATGGGCGCGCAGTGGGCGGCGGCCGGCTTCGTCCACGGGGTCCTCAACAGCGACAACATCAACGTCACCGGCGAGAGCTTCGATTACGGGCCCTGGCGCTTCCTGCCGCATTACGATCCGGACTTCACGGCCGCCTACTTCGATGAGACCGGGCTCTACAGCTTCGGCCGCCAGCCGGAGGCCCTGTTCTGGAACCTCGCCCGGCTCGCCGACTGCCTGCTGGTGCTGGCCCCCCAGGCGCGCCTGGAAGCGGCGCTCTCCGGATTCGGGCCGGCCCTGCAGGAGGCGTTCGCCGAGGCCCTGTTCCGCCGGCTCGGCCTCGCCCCGGCGCCGCGGCCGGAGACCGACCGGCTGGTCTCGGCGGTCTGGCGGTTCCTCGCGGAGACGCGGGCGCCCTTCGAGCGGTTCTTCTTCGACTGGTACGGCGGCCTCGCGAGCGCGACCCGCGCGCAGGCCGGGCCGTCCGCCGGCCACTACGCGCACGAGGCCTTCGCGCCGGTGCGGGCCGCGCTGGAGCCGCTCGCGCCCGCCCCGGGCGCGCGGCTCGACCATCCCTACTTCGCGGAGGCGCCCTGCACGCTCCTGATCGACGAGGTGGAGGCGTTGTGGGCGCCGATCGCCGCGGCGGATGACTGGTCCCTGTTCGAGGCCAAGCTCGCGGGAGTGGCCCGGATGGCCGAGGCCTGCGGGACGGCGCCCGCCTCGGCCTGAGCGGCCTCCTCCTCGGCGAGCCGACGGCGCTCCTCGGCGTAGCCCCCCGCGATGGCGAGATCGACTAGGCGCCGGGTCAGCCGGAAGGCCAGCCAGAACAGGGCGAGGCAGAGAAGCGTCGCGGCGGCGGCCTTGAGCGGGTCCACGGGGTTCCTCCGGTGATGTCTCCTCGGGCGGAGCGGCCCTCTTAGTGCCGAGGCGGGCCGCGGGGCAATTGGACTTCGTGCCGAGATCGAGCCCGCGGCGCGTCGTCCCGGGCTCGCCGCGCGGCGCCGGACCCGAGACCCGGCCGGAACATGCTATGGCGGCCGGCGGCCGGATCCCGATATCCGGCGCTGAAGATCCCTCGATCAGGCGGATACCCGTGCGCGAGACCTTCCACATCGAAGTCCTCGGACCGGAGCCGGACGAGATCCAGACGCGGATCTCCGTGCGGGTCGGCAGCCTGGAGAGCGCGCAGGAGCGGGCCCTGCGGCTGTTCGCCCGCGCCCGGGTGCCGCAGCGCTCGGGCGAGCCGGCCGAGGCGGTCCGGGTGATCGACGGCGCCGGCCGCGAGGTGTTCTATCGGACGCGCTTCGACGCGGGGGATTGAGGCGCGAGGACACCGCCGATGCGCACAGCCCTGATCCTGCCGGTCCTCGTCCTCGCGGCCGGCGCGCTGTTCCTGCGCAGCTACACCCTGCCGCCGGCCCCGGACCGCCGGGGCGGGACCACGCTCCTGCTGACCTGGCCGAACCGCCCGGCCTTCGGCAGCCCCCGGGCCGACTGCCTCGCCGGGCCGCCCGACGAGCCGGTCCTGCCCTGCCTCATCGCCTCCGTCACCCGGGCGCGGGACGACGGGTACACGCTGCTGCAGCTGCCGTTCTGCGCGACCTGCTACGACCTGTCCGGGCGGATCGCCGTCACGGGCCGCGACGCGGCGGCGACGCGGGCGCGGCTGGAGCAGATCGCCCGCTTCGGATGGTGACACGCGCCCGGGCAACGCGCTCCCGAGCCCGCTCCAGGGTCCGGGCCACCGGGAACAGCGGATCGCGGCCCGCCTCCACCAGCAGATGGGCGATCGGCCGGCGCGCGGTCCAGAAGGTGGTGCCGAGGGCGAAGTCCGGCGGCGCGCAGGAATCGATCCGGTCGATCGGCCAGTCGCCCCCGGCCACCGCCTCGGTCAGCCGGTGGACGAGCTGGACCCCCGGCGCGGTCTCGGGCCGCGTCTCGTCGTTGGCGATCTTCAGCACCCAGGCCTCCCGGCCGGTGACCGGCAGGATCAGGGAGGCCAGGAGCCGGTCGCCCCGGCGCAGGCGCGCGATCCGCACGCCGTCCTCGGCCCCGAGATCGGCACTGAGATCGGCACTGAGATCGGCCAGGGCGGCGCGCAGGAAGGCGATCTCCGCCGGCCGCTGCGCCAGGCTCGTGCCGGCCTGACCCTTCCAGCCGGCGGCCTCCAGGGCGACGTGGGCGTCGAGGGCGGGGCCGAGGGATTCGGGCGCGGCGAGGATCTCGAAGGTCACGGGCCCCCCCGCCTCGAGGCGCGCGCGGGCGCGGCGGAGCTTGCGGCGGCGCTGCCCGGAGAGGTGCCCGAGATAGGAGGCCCGCGCCTCCGGCCCGAGGCCGGTCAGGTCGAGCAGGCCGCGGTCGTGCGGCCAGTACGCGGCGCGGCGCCCGCCACACGCCGTCAGGAGTTCAGGCAGGGGGCCGTCGGTCGGAGCGTTCGGCAGGAGGAGACGCGGCGGCAGGCCGAGGGCGCCCGGCGCGGCGAGCAGCCCCGCCAGGGCGGCCTCCGGGGCGGCGCCGTCGAGGAGCGGCGCCCCGAACGGGGCGTAGCCGTTGGTCCAGCCCACGAGCAGCGGCAGCGGCACGCCCCAGCGGCGGCGCGACGGCCGGAACGGCCAGGCGGCGAGGAGACGGGCCCCGGGCGCCTCGGGGGGCCGGTCGGCGACGAGGAGGAGCCGGACGCCCGCCCCGAAGGCGTCGCGGGCCGCCAGGGCGTAGCCCGCCTCGTAGAACGGGTTGCGCACCAGGCTCGCCCGACCCAGGGCCCGCCAGGCCGGGACCCAGGGCGCCGCCCCGTCGAGGAGCCGGACCGCCGCCACGAGCCCCCCGGGAAGCGCGGCCGTGTCCGATGGGGTGTCCGACGCGGGGCCTGCCATCGCGGGACCGTCAGGCCGCGAGACGGTGACGGATCGCGCCGGCGAAGCCGAGCACGTCGTAGCGCCACGCCGTCACCCCGGCGGCGGCGGTGAGCAGGACGAGGCGCAGGGCCTGTCCCGGCGGCAACAGGCCGCCGGGGACCAGGGCGATGCCGGCATTCACCGCGCCGCAGGCCAGCGCGATCCCGGCGATGCCGGCCATGTCGGCGAGCGGCAGCGGCATCGTCGTGCCGGTCCGGCGGGCGCCGAGCACCAGCACGAGGCAGGCCGCGCTCTGGCCGCCCGCGAAGGCGAGGGCCGCCCCGGCGGCGCCGAAGCGCGGGATCAGCAGGAGCGACAGCGCGGCGACGGTGGCGAGAGTCGCGAAGGCGGCGGCCGCCTCCAGGCCGCTGGAGCGGGCGAAGTAGATCACCTGCCCGAAATAGTAGGCGCGGAACATCATCAGGATGCTCGCCAGGATCAGCACCGGGGCGAGCTCCCGCGCCTCGGCCCGGTAGTCGGGCCCGAGCAGCACCGCCACGACCAGATCGTCGAAGCACAGGAAGAACACGGCCCCGAAGGCCGCGATCAGCGTCATGGCCCGGGCGGCGTCGCGCAGCACCCCGGAGGCCGCCGCCATCCCGCCCACCCGCGCCTCGCGCTTGGCGATCGAGATCAGCGACAGGGCGATCGCCTCGCCGAACACGATGAAGCTCTGCTTCAGGAAGTCGGCCAGGGCCCCGTAGGCGCCGAGCCCCGCCGGCCCCACCGTCTTGGCGATGATCAGCCGGTCGAGGCTCTGGGCGAGCGCCGCCGTCCCGAAGGACAGCACCAGCGGCCAGCCGTAGGCGAACAGGCGCAGCGCCTCTGCGCGGCTGCCGCGGCCGGGCATCATCGGGGCGATCGTGGCCGCGGCCGGCAGGGAGGCCAGGGCGTTCGCGGCCGCCACCGCGAAGGCGAGGTGCAGGGGATCCTGCGAGAGGTGCAGCGCCAGGCTGCCGAGGGCCAGGATCAGGACGGCGCGGCTCATCACCGAGGCCGCCACCGCCCCGGCCCGCAGGCGGGTGCGGGCGATCTCGGTGGAGCCCTCGAACAGGGTGGTCCCGAAGGCCAGCGCCAGGATCGCGGCCGCCATCCGCGCCGGCATCAGGCCGAGGGCGGCGGCGAGCGCGCTGCCGAGCCCGGCGAGGAGCAGCGTGCCGCCCAGGATCCGCACCACGGTGCCGACCTGCGCGGGCTCGCGCGCCTCGTCGTAGAGGGCGAAGAACGCGAATTTCGGCCACTGGCAGGTCGCCCCGTAGAGCACCAGCGCCCAGGACAGGACGTACAGGTAGGTGCCGTAGCTCTCCACCGGCGCGAGCCGCGTGAACACCGCCACGGAGGCCATGTTCAGGGCGGCCGCGAAGCCCCGCGAGCCGACATAGATCAGGCTGTGCCGGGCGATCATGTCCTAGAACCGGTCAGACGCACCACGACCTCGCACCACGCTGGGACAGACCGGCCCGTGGCGGGAGGTAACGCAGGGACGGCGCGCATGACAGCCCGGGCTTCGCAGGCGGCGTGCCGCCGGCCCCGGCCCTCAGCCCTCGCCCCGCGGGCGGATCAGCGACGTGCCGGTCATCTCGGCCGGCTGGTCCAGTCCCATCAGGTCGAGGAGCGTCGGCGCCACGTCGGCCAGCCGCCCGTCGGCCAGGGTCACGCCGTCGACGCCGACGAGCGCGGCGGGCACCGGGTTGAGGGTGTGGGCGGTGTGCGGCTCGCCGGTCTCGGGATCGCGCATCATCTCGCAATTGCCGTGGTCGGCGGTCACCAGCAGCGCCCCGCCCTGGGCCGTCACCGCCTCGACGACGCGGCCGAGGCAGGTGTCGACGGTCTCCACCGCCTTCACGGCGGCCGCGAGGCTGCCGGTGTGGCCGACCATGTCGGGGTTGGCGAAGTTCAGGATGATGAGGTCGTAGCGCCCGGAGCCGATCGCCTCCACGGCGCGGTCGGTGAGTTCGGGCGCCGACATCTCCGGCTGCAGATCGTAGGTCGCGACCTTCGGCGAGGGCACGAGGATCGCGTCCTGCCCCGCGAAGGGCTCCTCGCGGCCGCCGTTCATGAAGTAGGTGACGTGCGGGTACTTCTCGGTCTCGGCCATGCGCAGCTGCGCGCGCCCGGCCCGGGCCACGGTCTCGCCGAGGCCGTTGGGCAGGTCGAGGGCCCCGAACAGGGTCTCGGCGAAGGCGTCGATCTCGACGCTGTACTGGACGATCCCCAGGGCGGCGGCGAAGCGGACCGTGCGCGCGCGCTCGAAGCCCGCGAAGGCCGGGTCGAGCAGCGCCTCCAGGATCTGCCGGGTCCGGTCGGCGCGGAAGTTGAAGCTCAGGATGCCGTCGCCGTCCCGCATGCCGGCGTAGTCGCCGATGATCGCGGGCCGCATGAACTCGTCGGACACGTCCTGCGCGTAGGACGCGGCGACCGCCTGCCCGGCCCGCTCGAACCGGGTCCCGCGCGCCTCCGTGAGGGCGTCGTAGGCCGTCTGGACCCGCTCCCAGCGCCGGTCGCGGTCCATGCCGAAGTAGCGGCCGCACAGCGTCGCGATGCGGGCGCCCTTCGGGAGGGCGGCCGCGACGTCGGCGATGCAGGTGGCGGCCGAGCGGGGCGGCATGTCGCGCCCGTCGGTGAAGCCGTGGAGCCGGACCGGGATGCCGGCCGTCGTCAGCGCGCGCGCCAGCGCGACGGCGTGGTCCTGGTGCGCGTGCACGCCGCCGGGCGACAGCAGGCCCACGAGGTGGCAGGTCCCTCCCGACGCGCGCAGCGCCTCGATGAACCGGACCAGGGCCGGGTTCCGGGCGAGGGAGCCGTCGGCGACCGCCGCGTCGATCCGCGGCAGGTCCTGCAGGACGACGCGGCCCGCGCCGATGTTGAGGTGGCCGACCTCGGAATTGCCCATCTGCCCCTTGGGCAGGCCGACATCGGCGCCGAAGGTCGTCAGCCGCGCCCGGGGGCGCTCCCGCATCAGACCGTCGAAGACCGGCGTCCTGGCCTGGTGGACGGCGTTGTCGGCCACCGCGTCCCGCAGACCCCAGCCGTCGAGGATCACGAGCATCACGGGACGCGGGGTACTGTCGGGCACGGTCACAACTCTCCTGGGCTGCCGCGCGCGGCGCGCGGCCGGTCTCCGGGCCCTGACGCGGCCGGATCGTTGCGCGTGTCGATAATCGCCTTGGTCGCGCGAGACCACCGCCCCGAAGGGCCAATGGGCGACGGATGCGAGAGAGCGTCGGGCTTCTGACATGCCCCGGCCGCGCTCCGCACATGGCGGGGCGCGGCCGTCGGGGCGCGGCCGACGGGGACTCAGGCGGTCAGTTGACGCGCGCCGCGTCGGATCCCGGCGGGAGGCCGAGCAGGCGGCGCTTCCTTCGCAGGGCGGCCCGGAGCAGCGTCCGCCGGTAGCCTGGATAGGACAGGAACCCCGCCGCCCAGGACAGGTGCATGGTCACGGCCGCCGGGCCGCTCATGACCAGGACGGGTTCCCGCGCCTTCAGCGCCAGGGCGAGGCCGCTCAGGACACAGCCCCCGGCATAGAGCAGCAGCGGGATCAGCAGGGCGGGCATCAGGGCCGCCAGCGGCAGGGCCGCGACGGCGTAGAGCAGGACCAGGGCCGGAAGGATCTGGCGGGCGCGCGGCAGGCTGGCGTGCTTCTCGAGGGTCCGCGCGCAGCCGCGCCCGTAGTGGAGGTACTGCCGGGCGAGGCTGCGGAGGCAGGCGCGCGGGAAGTACGTGATGGCGAGCTCGGCGGCGAGGTAGATCCGCCCGCCCGCCGCGCAGAGCCGCCGGTCGAGTTCGGCATCCTCGTTGTGGGTGAAGGTCTCGTCGTAGCCGCCGACCCGCAGGAACTCGCGCCGGTCGAAGGCCGCGTGGTGGCCGTGGGCGACGTAGCCCGAGATGCCGCCCTGCCGGTGGGCCGAGCCGCCGTTGCCGAGGCGGCTGTTCTGCGCCGCCGCGATCGCCCTCTGCAGCGGCGTGACCCCGACGGTCCGCAGCGGCACGACCACAGAGACGGCCTGGCGCAGGCGCATCGTGCCGACGAGGTTCTGCACGAATCCCTTCGGATAGACGGCGTGGCAATCGGCGCGGACGAGGTAGGCGGAGGCGGGATGCGCCAGTCGCGCGGCGAGGTTGATCGCCGCCGCCTGGATGCGGCGCTCGTTGTGGACGAGCCGGATGCGGGGGTCGCGGGCGCTCAGGGCGGCGACGATCGCGCAGGTGTCGTCGCGACTGCCGCCGTCCAGCACCAGCAGCTCGCAGGCGATGGCGTCCCGGTCGGGCAGCACCGACGCGATGGCGTCGGCGATGTGCGCGGCCTCGTTCAGGGCCGGCATGGCGATCGTCACGAGCGGAGCGCCGGCGGCGCTCACGGGGTCCTGCATGGCGGTTCTCCCGAAACCTGGTCCCGGTCGCCGGCCGATGAGGGCCGGTCGTCCCGGACGGGGACCGACGCCGCGTGCGGCGCGCCCCCGAGGTCTCATTTGTCGTGATTGGCTACGATTACGGTCGTTGATCACAACCACCACTTCAGTCGGCCGGACCGATACGACGAAAGGTGTAATTCGGACCGCCGCACCGCGATGATAGCCCGTTCCGGCGGGACGACCGGGCGGCACAACTTCCGATTCGCACCGGGTCCCCGAGCTCGACCACGGGCTCAGAGCGTCATGCGGGACCGCCTCGAATGATGAAATCTTTGGATGCGCTTGCCCTCGGCACGTCGGGACGCGGGCCGACCGAACAGCGGACCGACCCGTCGACGCTGCGGGTGACCGAGATCGCGCCCGACGACCGGATCGTCGCCTTCGACGCGGTCGGCCTCTGGCAGTATCGCGACCTGCTGCGCGTCCTGATCCTGCGGGACCTGAAGGTGCTCTACCGGCAGACCGCCATGGGCGCCTCCTGGGCGATCGCGCAGCCGCTCTTCACCGTCCTGATCTTCACGGTGATCTTCGGCCACTTCGCCAAGATCCCCACCGACGGCGCCCCCTACGCACTCTTCGCCGGCAGCGCGGTCGTCCTGTGGACGTACTTCTCCGAGGCGGTGCGGCGCAGCGCCAACGGCCTCGTGGCGGAGGCCGAGCTGATCCGGAAGATCTACTTCCCGCGGCTGGTCATCCCGCTGGCGACGGTAATCTCGCCGATGGTCGACTTCGCCATCGCGCTCGGCGTGCTGCTGGCCCTGATGGCCTGGTACGGGGCGGTGCCGGACTGGCACCTCGTGCTGGCCGTCCCGACCCTGATCGTGACGGCGATGCTCGCCCTCGGCGTGAGCCTCTGGCTCGGGCCGATCAACGTCCGCTTCCGGGACATCAAGCACACGCTGCCGTTCGTGATCCAGATCTGGATGTACGCCTCGCCGATCGTCTACGCGTCGAGCATCGTGCCCGCCTCGGTGCGCTGGATCTACGCGCTCAACCCGATGGTCGGCCTGATCGAGGCGTTCCGGTTCGCCATCCTGGGCGGCACGCCGCCCGACGCCTTCGCGGTCGCCGTCTCGGTCACGGCCGCCTTCGCCCTGCTCATCAGCGGACTGATCTTCTTCCAGCGCATGGAGCGCTCCTTCGCGGATGTAATCTGATGTCGATGGCAATCAGCGTTCAGGATATCGGCAAGCAGTACTGGCGCGCCCCCCGGGCCGCGCACCAGAACTCGCTGCGCGACGCGCTCAGCGAGGGCGTCCGCGGCCTGGTGACCCGCCGCGCGGCGGCGCGCCCGTCGCAGCAGAGCTTCTGGGCGCTGAAGGAGGTCAGCTTCGGCATCCGGCACGGCGAGAATGTCGGCATCATCGGCCTCAACGGCGCCGGCAAGAGCACGCTCCTCAAGCTCCTGTCGCGGATCGCCGCGCCGACCACCGGCCGGATCCGCCTCGAGGGCCGGGTCGGGGCCCTGCTCGAGGTCGGCACCGGCTTCCACCGGGAGCTGACCGGCCGCGAGAACATCTTCCTCTACGGCTCGATCCTCGGGATGGACCGTCGGGAGATCGCCGCGAAGTTCGACGCGATCGTCGCCTTCTCGGAGATCGGCGACTTCATCGACATGCCGGTGAAGCGCTACTCCAGCGGCATGTATGTCCGGCTGGCCTTCTCGGTCGCCGCGCATCTCGAGCCCGACATCCTGCTCCTCGACGAGGTGCTGGCGGTGGGCGACTACACCTTCCAGCGCAAGTGCATGGACTTCGCCCGGCGCCTCCAGGGCAAGGGTTCGACGATCCTGCTGGTCTCGCACAACATGTTCAGCATCAAGACCATGTGCGAGCGCGTGATCTACATCAAGGGCGGCCGCGTCGCCTATGACGGCCCGACCGACGAGGGCCTGACCCACTACGAGCGGGACAGCTACCTCGCCGACACCGCGTGGTTCCGCCCCGACACCGGCGACCTGCCGGTCCGGATCAGCGACGTGACGATCGCCGACGAATCCGGCGCGCCGCGGACGCTGTTCCGCCACGGCGAGCGGATGCGGATCCGGGCCCGCTACAGCGCCGCCGAGCCGATCGCCGACCCGCACGTCCTGTTCTCGATCACCCGGTCCGACGAGCTGCTCTGCTGCAATTTCAGCACCCAGGCGGACGGCGCCGGCCTGACCGCCCTCGCGGGCGAGGGCGAGGTGGAGCTGCTGACGCCGCCGCTGACCCTGACCGCCGACACCTACACGGTCTCGATGGTGGTCCGGCAGCGCGGCTTCGAGCGGCTCCTCGCGGCCAAGATCGGCGGCCGCTTCCACATCGAGCACCCCGTCTTCGCGCCGGACGTCTTCGGCGTCTTCCACGAGGCGGGGACCTGGACAACGAACGGCGCCGCGTCGCAGCGCTGAGGCCCGGAGGGCGTGATGGTCAAAGGCGCGTTTGAACCCGTCCGTGACGGCGACGGGGAACCCGCGGGCGGGACGGCGTCCCGCGCCGGGCGGATCCGGTCGAACTTCGCGGCCTTCGATGCCCGGGTGCGGCACGCGGAGCGTCTCGCGGCGGCCGGCGACCACGCCGGCGCGGCCGTCGAGACCGCCATCGCGGCGACCCTGGCGGCGCACCGGCACTGCGGCGTGTTCGCGAGCCCGCGCCTCGAACGGTTGATGACCGGGATCGGCCGGACCCTCGACGGCGGCGGCCCGGACGGCGCGCGGGCCGACGGGGCTCCGTACCGGCGGGTCCTCCACGTCTGCACGCAGCTCGCCCCGGTGGGCGGCCTCACCAAGATGCTCGCGCTCTGGATCGGCGCCGACCGCAACCGGGTCAACGGCGTCGCCCTGACCCAGCATCGCGGCCCGGTCGACGGGCGGATCACCGCCGCGGTGCGCGAGAGCGGCGGCGGGATCCACCACCTGAACCACCACAAGGGCGACAAGCTCGCCTGGGCGCGGGAGCTGCGCCAGATCGCGCGCGGCTACGACGTCGTCGTCCTGCACATCCACTGCGAGGACGTGGTCCCGCTGATCGCCTTCGCGGATCCGGCGAAGAGCCCGCCGGTCCTGCTCCTCAACCACGCCGACCACCTGTTCTGGATCGGGACGCGGATCAGCCACGCGGTGATCAACCTGCGCGAGGCTGCGCGCCGGCTCGCCGTCACGCGGCGCGGTGTCGATCCGGCCCGCAGCCTCCTGCTGCCGACCCTGATCACCCTGCCCGAGCGCCAGCGCGCCCGCAGCGCGGCCAAGCAGGCCCTGGGCGTCCCGGAGGACAGCGTCCTCCTGGTCTCGGTGGCCCGGGGGGCCAAGTACCGCAACGTCGGGCCGGTCACCTACGCGGATCGCCACGTCGACCTCCTCGCGGCGCATCCGCGGGCCCGGCTCATCGTGGTCGGCCCCGGCGAGCGGGCCGACTGGGAACGGGCCCGGGCCGCCACCGGCGGGCGCATCACGGCCCATCCCGAGCTGTCGGACCCGCGGGTCTTCTTCGAGGCGGCCGACATCTACGTCGATTCCTACCCGTTCGTGTCGTCGACCTCGATGCTGGAGGCCGCCGCCTACGGGCTGCCGCTGGTGACACGGTTCGAGGCGCCTGCGGCGGCGGAGATCGTGGCGATCAACCATCCGGGGCTCGACGTCACGGCCCGGGTCGCCCACGACCAAGCCGCCTACGAGGCCCACCTCACGGCGCTCATCACCGACGCCGCGGCGCGGGACGCCGCGGGCGCCGAGAGCGCCGCCGCGGTCGCGGGCCTCTACGCGCCGGCGGCCTGGCTGGCGGGACTCGACGCGATCTACGCGCAGGCGCTGGCCCTGCCCCGCCTGCCCCCGGAGGCCGGCGCACCCGGCCCGGCCGAGGCGCCCCATCTCGGCGAGCCCGACCTGCGCCACCAGGACATGTTCGGCTCGGACTTCCCCGTGTCGGAGATGACCAAGAACTACATCGGCATGCTGCCGCTGCGCCAGCGCGTCGCCTCCTGGCTGGCCCTGCGCCGCGCCGGCGACTTCTCCGGCCTCTGGGAGCCGGTGCGGCTTCTCCTCCCGGAATGGCTGGTCCGCAACGTGAAGGATCGGTTCGGCCCGCTGCGGCTCCGGGCGCAGATCCCCGGCGCCTGAGGCCGCCCCCGGGCCCGGGTGGCCGCGGATCGGTCACGCCGGACGGCGCGCGCGTCGCGGGAGGCCGGGTCGCCCGCCCGCGCCTCCACACAGCCCTCACCGGTCTGCGTAACGCAGGTCCGCGCGCCGCCGCGGTGGCGGCGGAGCCTGGCAGGACGGCGCGGAACCCTGGGCGGCCCACCGAACACCACAGGGACAGCGCGAGCGCGCTCCGCGGCGCGGGCCCCGGGAGGGTCCGCGCCGCGGAGCGACAGCCTTGTCGGGCTCAGCGCGTCTTCGGCTCGGCGGTCAGCGGCCGGGCGGCCGGCCCGGTGGCCAGGGCCAGCAGGGCCGCGCGCACGCGCGTCGGCCGGAAGGCCTGCCGGATCGCCCGGTGCGGCATCAGGCGGAATGCCGTGAGGAACGCCCCCGCGGCGGCGCGGCGATCGCCGCGGACCATGTGGGCCTCGGTGGCGTCCAGCAGGGCGTCGTAGTAGCCCTGCACGGTCCCGAAATAGAGCCGCAGGGCCGCGAGCCGCGAGACGCCGAGCGCCGGCGCGTGGCGTCGGAAGACCAGGCGGGTGAAGTGGATCCGGCGGGCGATCAGGCGGTCGAAGGTCCCCGCCGGCCGCTGCCGGAAATGCACGCAGGGCGCGGCGACGAAGCCGACGCCGTGGCCGCGGACGGCGCGCAGCTGCCAGTCCCAGTCCTGATCGCCGAGCAGGGCCTCGTCGAACAGGCCGATCGCGTCCACGACGGTCCGGCGCACCACCGTCGCCCCGATCTGCGGGAAGTAGCCGCTCAGCATGCGGCGCAGCAGCGCGCCCTTGTCGGACGGAAGTTCCGGCGGCCAGGGGCCGTAGGTCGGCACGAGGTCGTGGTCGGCGGTGACGATCTGCCCGAACACGACCCCGAGCTCCGGATCGGCCTCGAACAGGCGCAGATGCTCCCGGATATGCGCCGGCTGCCAGACGTCGTCGTCGTCGAGGAACGCCACGTAGGGCGCGCTCGCCCGGGTCAGGCCGGCATTGCGGGCCGCGCCGGCGCCGGGCCTGTCGACGGGGACGTGGATCGCGCCGAACGCGGCGGCGACCTCGGCGGCGGGGCCCGCCGCGCCGTTGTCGCCGACGATGATCTCGAAGGCGAGGTCGGGGCCCTCCAGCGCGCGGATGCTCGCCAGGGCCTCGCGCAGGAAGGCGGGCCGGTTGCAGGTGGGCACCACGACGGAGACGCGGCGCTGCGCGGGTCGGTTCATACCCACTCCTCCCAGGCGTCGTAGGCGCCCCGGAGCAGGGCACCGAAGACGAGATCGTTGTCGAACTGCGTGACGAAGCTGCGCGCCACCGTTCCGGCGGGACGGGTCTCCACCGCCTGCGCGTAGACGATCCGGTAGCCCGCCTCCCGGGCCGCGTGAGCGGCCGCCCGCGTCCAGTTCGCCGACTGCCCCAGGGGGATCGCGAAGGAGTCGGGCAGGACGCCGAGGCGGGCCCCGATGGCGCGCCGGGATTCCTCCAGCTCCTCGGCCGCCTCTTCCGCGCTGAGGCGCCCGAAATCCGGGTGGGTCACGGAGTGGCTGCCGATCTCGACCCCGTTGGCGGCCAGCGCCTCGATGGCGCCCCAGCCGAGGACACCCGGCGGCGCGCTCTCGGGCCGGTCGAGCCAGCCCGACACGACGAACAGGGTCCAGGGGATCCCGAGATCGCTGAGGACCGGCGCCGCCCCGCTGAGGACGCTGCGCCAGCCGTCGTCGAAGGTGATGGCGAGGTCCCGCGCGCCGCCGCGCCCGTCGGCGATCGTGGCCGCCGGCACGAAGCGGTAGCCGAGGCTGAGGGCGCGCTCAAGCTGGTGGCGGAAGCGCGCGGGAGAGACGTCGTTGACGCCGCATTCCGACTGGCCCACCGAGTGGTAGCAGAGGATGCGGCCGCCCGGCGCCGGGCGCCGGATCCGGGCGAGGGCGAGCGTCGTGCGCTCGCAGGCCATCCGGGCGGCGGCGACGCGCGGGCGCGTCAGGCCGACCGTCCGGGCGAGGCTCTTGACCGGTGCGGGGATCATCGCAGGGCGTCGCGCAGGCCGTCGACGACCTGATCCTGCTCCGCCTCCGTCATCGCCGCGTAGAGCGGCAGCAGGATCGCGTGGTCGCGCGCCCGCTCGGATTCGGGCAGCGCGAACCGCCGCGGCGCCTCCGCGTAGGGCGGCTCCAGATGCGCGCACATGATGCCCCGGCGGGTGGCGATGCCCCGGTCGAGCATCGCCTGCATGACCGCCTGCTGGTCCGCGTCGTCCGGGAGGCGGACGCAGTAGCTCTGCCAGTTGCTGCGCAGCCCCATCGGCTCGGGCGGCGGCGTCACCCCGGGGAGATCGGCGAGCCGCGCGCGGTAGCCGTCGGCGAGGGCGCGGCGCCGGGCGATCAGGTCGGGCAGCCGCTTCAGCTGCTCCCGGCCGATGGCCGCCTGCACGTCCGTCATCCGGTAGTTGAAGCCCGCGATGGCGTACGCCTCGACCACCACCTTGGCGCTGCCGTGGCGGGCAATGTCGGAGACGCTCATCCCGTGCTGGCGCAGCAGCCGGAAGGTCCGGTCCCACGCGGCGTTGGCGGTGGTGATCATGCCGCCGTCGCCGGTGGTCAGCACCTTGCGCGGGTGGAACGAGAAGCAGGCGATGTCGCCCGCCGGGCTGCCGATCGGCCGCCAGACGTCGCCCTGGAGCCGCTCGGAGCCGATGGCGCAGGCGGCGTCCTCGATCACCGGGATGCCGGAGCGGCGCCCGATCGCGGCGATCGCCTCCAGGTCGCAGGGCATGCCCATCTGGTGGACGCAGACGATCGCCTTCGTCTTCTCGGTGATCGCCGCCGCGGCGGCGTCCGGGGCCATGTTGTAGGTCGCCGGGTCGATGTCGACGAAGATCGGCGTCGCCCCGCACTGGGCGATGGCGTTGGCGGTGGCGATGAAGCTGTGGCTCACCGTCACCACCTCGTCGCCGGGGCCGACCCCGACGGCGAGCAGGGCGAGATGCAGCGCGGTGGTGCAGTTCGAGACCGCGCAGGCGTGGGGCGCGCCGACGATCGCGGCGAACTCCGTCTCGAAGGCCGCGACCTGCGGCCCCTGGGTCAGCCATCCGGAGCGGACGACGGCGGCGGCGGCCTCGGCCTCGGGGGCGCCGACTTCGGGCTTGGCGATCGGGATCATGCGAGCGCCCGCCGCAGGTGATCCGAGCGGGACTCGTCCTGCCACCAAGCGACGAGGTCGGCGAGGCCCTCGGCCGCCCCGATCTTCGCCTCGAAGCCGATCAGCTCCTTGGCGAGGCTCGTGTCGCAGAGGCGCCGGGGCACCGGGTTCACGGCCCGCTCGGCCTCGTGGACCAGCGGCGTGCCGTCCCGGCCCATGATCCGGGTGAGGTGGCCGGCGAGGTCGACCAGCGAGGTCTCGACGCCGGTGCCGACGTTGAGCACCACGTCGGTGGCGGGCGAGATCGCCGACAGGATGTTGGCCCGGGCGATGTCGCGGACATGGACGAGGTCCATGGTCTGCAGGCCGTCGCCGAACACGATCGGCGACTGCCCCTCGGCCAGGCGCTGCATCCAGCGGACCATGACCTCGGTGTAGCGGCCGGTCAGGTCCATCCGCGGGCCGTAGGCGTTGAAGTACCGGAGCGCCACGTAGTCGAGCCCGTGCATGTCGTTGAACGAGCGCAGGAGGCCCTCGCCGAAGGACTTGGCGGCGCCGTACAGGGTCCGGTTGTCGTAGGGGTGGTGCTTCTCGGTCGTCGGGAAGACCTCCGCCATCCCGTAGACCGAGGCCGAGGAGGCCATCACGACCTTGGCGACGCCGGCCTCGACGCAGCTCTCCAGCAGGTTGAAGGTCGCGGCGGCCATCACCTCGAAGGCGTGGCGGGGCTCCGCGGCGCACTGCGTGATCCGCAGGGCCGCCTGGTGGAACACCACGTCGGTGCCCTTGACCAGCGTGTCCATCAGGGCGCGGTCGCGGATGTCGCCCTGGACGAGGCGGACGCGGCCGGAGCCGAGGGCGTCCCCGAGATTCTCGGGGCGGCCGCGGATCATGTTGTCGATGGCCACGATCTCGTCGCAGCCGGCCTCGACCAGCAGGTCGATGATGTGGGAGCCGATGAAGCCCGATCCGCCCGTGACCAGGATCCGGGTCCCGCGCAGGTCGCCGCTGAACCGGCTTCCCTTGGTGACCTCACGCAGCTTGGGCATCGGCGACCTCGCAGTAGCTGGCGACGGCCCGGCAGACGGTGTCGATCTGCGCGGACGTCATCTCGGGGAACATCGGGAGGGACAGGGTCCGGGCGGCCAGCCGCTCGGTGACCGGCAGGCGGCCGGCACCGTCGTCGAGGTGGCTGTAGGCGGGCTGCCGGTGGACCGGGACGGGATAGTGGATGCCGGTGGCGATGCCGGCCGCGTTGAGGTACTGGCGCAGCCCCTCGCGGTCCGCCGTCGACACGGCGTAGACGTGGAACACGTGGTCGAGGCCGGCGGGGGCCGGAAGCTCCAGGCCGAGGCCCGCGAGCCGCGCCCCGTACTCCGCCGCCACCGCCTGGCGGGCGCGGGTCCAGCCCTCCAGGTGCGGGAGCTTGACCCCCAGCACCGCGCCCTGGACGCCGTCCATGCGCAGGTTGAAGCCGTGGCGGACGTGGTTGTACTTGCCCTGCTGGCCCCAGTCGCGCAGGCAGCGGGCCGCCTCGGCGAGGTCGTCCCGGTCCGTGACGATGGCGCCGCCCTCGCCGTAGGCCCCGAGATTCTTGCCGGGATAGAAGCTGAAGCAGCCGAGATCCCCGATCGTGCCGGCCTTGCGGCCGCCGCGCTCGGCGAGATGCGCCTGGGCGGCGTCCTCGACGAGGGCGATCCCGTGGCGCCGGGCGATGGCGCCGAGCGCGTCGAGATCGGCCATCCGGCCGTGCAGGTGCACCGGCAGGATCGCCTTGGTGCGGGGCGTGATCGCCGCCTCGACCAGGGCCGGGTCCATGGTCCAGTCGACCGGGTCGATGTCGACGAGGACCGGGGTGGCGCCGGCGTACAGCACCGCCGCGACCGTCGCCACGAAGGTCGACGAGACCGTGATCACCTCGTCGCCCGGACCGATGTCGAGGGCGAGGAGGGCGAGGTGCAGGGCCGCGGTGCCGCTGCTGACGGCGACCGCGTGGCGGGCGCCGCAGGCTTCGGCGAAGGCCGCCTCGAAGGCGCTGACCGCCGGGCCGAGGACGAAGTCGCCGCTGCGCAGGACGTTGAGGACCGCGGTCTCGACGTCGCCGCCGATCGCCGCGTACTGCGCCTTGAGGTCGAGGAAGGGGATCACGAGGCCCTCGCAAGTGGCATGAGGTCGATGGGGGTGCCGTTCTGGCGCAGGGAGCGCATGGCGGCTTCGAGCATCTCGACGACGCGCAGGCCGCTGTGGCCGTCGGTCATGGGCGCGGTGCCGTTCTCGATGGAGTCGGCGAAGTGCTCGATCTCGACGATCAGCGCCTCGCGGAAGGACAGGTGCGGCGACCACATGTCGCCGGTCCGGTAGGAGACCATCAGCTCGGTGATGTCGTCCGAGCCGCCGCCGACCGTGACGCCGCGGTCGTAGACCTTGACCTTCTCGATCGGGTCGAGGTCGTTGTAGACGATCATCTTCTTGCTGCCGCCGATCAGCGTCTGCCGCACCTTCACGGGCGCGAGCCAGTTGACGTTGATCTGCGCGACGACGCCACGCGGGTAGAAGACGGTCAGGTGGGCCATGTTCTCGGGGCGGCCGCTGAAATGGCCGGTGCCGCTCGCCGAGATCGCCACCGGGGCAAGGTCCAGGATGTGGTCGAGGATGGCGAGGTCGTGGACCGCTAGGTCCCAGATCACGTTCACGTCGCGCTGGAACAGGCCGAGGTTCACCCGGGTCGAGTCGTAGTAGAACACGTCGCCGATGGCGTCGGTCGTGATGAGTTCGTGGATCTTCTCGACCGCGCCCGTGTAGACGAAGGTGTGGTCGACCATCAGCCGCAGGTTGCGCTTGGCCGCCTCCTCGATCAGCAGCCGGGCCTCGAAGGCCGAGGGCGTGATCGGCTTCTCGATGAAGACGTGCTTGCCGGCCCGCAGCGCGTTGATGGCGATCTCGAAGTGCGAGCTCACCGGCGTCGCCACCATGACGGCGTCGATCGCGGGATCGGCCACGAGGTCGCGCCAGTCCTGATGGAGCTGGACGGCGGGGTAGCGCTTGCCGGCCCGGCCGAGCGCGGCGGGCGACTGGTCGGCGATGGCCACCAGCTGGCAGCGCTCGCTCTCCGAGGTACACCGGGCGAGGTTCGGCCCCCAGTAGCCGTATCCGACGATACCGATCGAGATCATGACTGCATTCCCCTCAAGCAACCTGCAGAGGCTCGGCCGGCTCGGGCCGCGGCGACTGGACGGAACGGGCGCGCGCGGCGCTCTCGGCGCGCTTGGTGCGGGTGTCGCCGACGACCCGCGCGGGGCATCCGGCGACGATGGCGAAGGCCGGGACGTCCCGGGTGACGACGGCACCGGCGCCGACCAGGGCGCCCTCGCCGATGGTGATCCCCGCCACGATGGTGGCGTTGGAGCCGATGGAGGCGCGGGCCTCGACCACGGTCTCGACGAGCTCCCACTCGCCGTCCCGCTTCAGGCTCCCGTCCGCGTTGGTGGCTTCCGGGTAGAGCTCGTTGGTGAAGACCACGCCGTGGCCGACGAACACCTCGGCCCCGATCGAGACGCCCGCGCAGATGAAGCTGTGCGAGGAGATCTTGCAGCGCGGGCCGATCCGGCTGCCGCGCTGGATCTCCACGAAGGGGCCGATGCGCGAACCGCTTTCGATTCGACATCCATAAATATTGACTAGATCCGGGTAGAAGATCCCCACATCCGCCCCAATATCCGCATCGGTAATCGGCATACCCGCCGCTCCTTCCGCCGAACTTCTGTGCGTCAAAACTGCACAGAGCTGCGGACGGCCGGGAACCCAGGCTTTCGATGCGGTTCGTCCGTCGAAAGGCGAACGGCGCCCATCCGGTGTGACCCCTCCCCGGCCCGGCGCACCGTTCGGGCCAGGGGGCCTACGTCGAAAGGCGAAGCCCCCGCCCCGGCAAGGATGCCCGCGCCCGCCATTTGGAGGAGTCCCGGCTGGCTCGGCCGTTACGCATCATGCCGTCTCAGCCCTCATGAGCCCGTGAGGCCGGCGCGGTCCTGCCGCTCGACCGCCGCGCCCGGGTTCCGAGGGCGAGCCTTAAGGGGACGATGCGTGTCGAAGATGTCGACGAAGACCGCGGCAACCCGCGCCACCGCCCGCGCCGGCCGCGCCGGTCTCGCGGCGTGCCTGCTCGCCCTGTCGGCGCTGCCGGCGGCCGCGGAGTACCGCATCGGGCCCGGCGACACGATCGAGGTCACGGCCCTCAGCATCCCGACCTTCAAGCAGGAGGCGACGGTCTCCACCGACGGCACCGTCATGGTCCCGCTGCTCGGGGACGTCCCGGCCGCCGGGCTCACCGTCGCGGAGCTGCGCCAGAGCCTGCAGAAGTCGCTGCCCGCCAAGGCGGTGCGGCAGCGCAACTCCGAGGGCAAGGAATCGATCGCCGTGCTCGAGCCCGACGAGATCGGGGTGCGGATCTCGAAGTACCAGCCGGTCTACCTGAGCGGCGACGTGACCAAGCAGGGCGAGCACCCGTTCCATCCGGGCATGACCGTGCGGCAGGCCATCGCCCTGGCGGGCGGCTACAACCTCCTGCGGTTCAGGATGGAGAACCCCGTCGTCGAGACGGCGAACCTGCGCGCCGAGTACGACAGCACCTGGGCGAGCATCCAGCGGGAATCCGCCACGATCTGGCGCCTGAAGGCGGTCGTCGCCGCGTCGCGGGGCGACAAGTCCCCGCCGCCGGCGGACGTCGCCCCGGGCAGCCGCGCGACCCCGGCGCAGAAGCTCGCCGAGCAGCAGCTCCGGGTGCAGATGACCGACATCGCCAAGGAGAAGGACCATCTGCAGCGCTCCCTCAACCGGACGCAGACGCAGTTCACCAGCCTCAGCGATCAGCAGGTCAAGGAGAAGGAGGGCGTCACCGCCGACGCCGAGGATTACGACACCGTGCGGGCGCTCTTCCAGCGCGGCGCCGTGGTCACGACCCGGCTGACCGACGCGCGGCGCGCCGTCCTGCTCTCCTCGACCCGCGCGCTGCAGACGACGGTCCAGCTCACCCAGCTCGAGCGCGACAAGAGCGACGTCGCCCGCAAGCTCGAGCGGGTCGACGACGTGCAGGCCATGGACGCCCTGGAGAAGCTCCAGGTCGCGGAGAACAACCTGGCGACGTACCGGTCGCGCCTGAACAGCATCAACGACAAGCTGGTCTATACCGGCGCCCTCCGGGCGCAGCTCCTGTCCGGAAGCCGCGCGCAGGCGGCGATCGCGGTCTTCCGGCAGAGCGGACCGGCCAAGACGCAGATCGACGCCGCCGAGGACACGGAGCTCCTGCCGGGCGACGTCGTGGAGATCGCGCTCAAGCCGGATCCCGCCATGCGGGGCGTCGGCGACGGGGCCGGCCAGAACTGACCCACCCGCCCCGGCTCGACGCGCCCATCGGGCCGAGCCGGCGTCCCCTTTGACGGATAGCGCCCCGAGGCGGTGACCGCCGCGGTGAGGAGAGATCCATGAACCGACACTCGACCAGCGCGTCCTTCCTACCGATCGGTGCGACCCGCCCCGGTGGGACCGGAGCCTGGCGCGGCCAGCCCTTCTCGCCCGAGACGGAGTCCCAGGTCTCGATCCTGACCATCGCGCGGCAGAACTGGCGGTCGATCCTGGCCTTCGCCGCCGTCGGGCTGGTCTGCGCCGGGATCTACGTCGCGACGGCGCCGGCCATCTTCACGGCCCGGGCCCGCGTCTACATCGAGAGCCGCTCCAGCCCGGTGACGGCCCGCGACACGCCCAATGCCGGGACGCCGCTCGAGATCGCCGAGGTCGAGAGCCAGGTCGAGTACATCCGCTCGGAGAAGATCGCGCTCGCCGCCGTGCACCGGCTCGACGAGTCGGCCCTGAAGGATCTAGCGGCGCCGACGCATCCGCTCGTCGCGAAGGTCCGGGAGTTCGTGAAGGCCGCCAAGGCGCTCCCCCTCCGGCTGATCGGGGCCGAGCGGCCGGTCCAGGAACCCGCCCCCGTCAGCCCGGACCTGCGCCAAGCACGGACGCTGCGCGAGAACGTCGAGGCCAGCCGCATCGGCGCCGCCTACGTGATCGAGGTCGGCTACAGCGCGGACAATCCTGCCACGGCGGCCGCCGTCGCGAACGCGGTGGCCGGGGCCTATGTCAGCACCGAGCTGGAGAACCGGGCCCAGGTCTGGAAGGTCGCCGGCGAGTGGATGCTGCCGCGCCTGAAGGAACTCCAGCAGCGCGCCAGCCAGGCCTCGCGCGAGGCCCAGACCTACAAGGCCGAGCACACCATCATCGACCTGGGCAAGCGCGGCCTCGTGGGCGAGCAGCAGGTCGAGGAGCTCAACACCGCGGTGGCCGCAGCCCGGTCCAAGACCGTCGACGCCCGCGCGGTGCGCGATCAGATCCGCGGGCTCCTCGATTCCGACATCGCCGATCCGGGGATCACCGAGGCGTTCAAGGACAGCGTCATCATCCAGCTGCGCCGGCAGTACGTCGACCTCGTGCAGCGCGCCGACGACCTGAAGCGCCGACTCGGCCCCGACCACGAGGCGGTCCAGGCGATCCAGCGGGACATCCTGGCGGCCAAGCAGTCGCTGCGCACCGAACTCGAGCGCCTCGCCGTGTCCCTCGACCACGATTACGAGGTCGCCAAGGCGCGCGAGGACAGCATGACGGCGGCCTTCGACGCGCTGATCTCGAAGACGCTGATCATGAGCAACGCCCGCGTCAAGGCGCGGGAGCTCGACCGCACCGCCGAGACCTACGACCAGATCTACACCAACCTGCTCCAGCGCTACATCGACGCCGTCAACCAGCAATCCTATCCGCAGCCCTCCGCCCACGTGATCACGCCCGCGACCGTGCCGGAATCCCCGAGCGCGCCCCGCGGCAGCCTGATCATGCTGCTCGGCCTCCTGGTCGGCACCGGGTTCGGCGTGAGCGGCGCCTTCGCGCGGCACTGGTTCGACCGGACGATCCGCACGCCCCGGCAGCTGACCGGCCACGGCCTGACCTGCCTCGCCGCCCTCCCCGAGCTGCGGCGCGAGCCCGGCTTCCGGGCGGCGCTGGCCCTGGCGCAGGCCCACGCCAACGAGGCGCAGCGTCCGGCCAGCATCGAGGCGTTCCGGGCGAGCGCCGTGCGGTTCATGCCGCAATCGGTGTTCGTCGAGCGCCTGCACAGCCTCAAGGCCCACGTCCTGGGCAGCGACCGCCGCGGCCCCGTCTTCGCGATCGGCGTCACGTCCGTGGGGGCCGGCGCGGGCAAGACCCTGTTCGCGAGCAATCTCGGCCAGCTCCTCGCCCGCGCCCGCGCGAGCTCCGGGCGGGTGCTGATGATCGACGCCGACGTCCGGCAGGGGACGCTCTCGCGGCTCAGCCAGGCCACCGAGCAGCGCGGCCTCCTCGACGTGCTCGCCGGCCGCTGCGGCGCCACCGAGGCGGTCCGCCCCCAGCCCGGCGAGGTCCGCCTGCTCGCCTGCGGCAACCGCCACCCGAACGATCCCCATTTCAGCGATCTGATGACCCCGGAGGGCGTCGCCGCGGTGCTGGGGGACGGACGCCCCGCCCTCGACCGCCCCGCCCTCGACCGCGTCGTCGTCGACCTGCCCCCGGTGGACGAGCTCCCCACGCTCCGGCCGCTCCTCGACACGCTCGACGGCCTGATCATCGTGGTGGAGGCGGGCCGGACCAGCATCGACGACGTCGCCGCCGCCGTGCACGATCTCGAGTCGAGCGGCAGCACCGTCCTGGGCGTCGTGCTCAACAAGACCAACGACGGCCAGACGGTCCGGCGCGGCGGATTCCGCGGCGCGCTGAGCCGCTGGACCGCGGCCCGGCGCAGCGCCCGCGGCGCGACCCAGGCAGCCTCGTGACCGGCCCGCGCGCCGAAGGCCTCGACCGGGTGGCGGCCTTCGCGCCGGCCCGGGCCGCCCCGACCCCGGCCTTCGCGGTTTCCGCGACGGCCTCCGTCACGGCCTCCGAGACCCCGCGCGGCCGCCGCGTCGCCTTCTTCGGGCACGACCGGGCCGAGCCCACGGTCCGGAAGCGGGTCGACGCCATCCGGGACGCCGGGTGGTCGGTCATCGTGTACGCCTTCGAGCGGGACCGCCCCGGCGCGGTGCCGGCCGAGGCCCCGGTGGCCGACGACATCGTCCCCCTCGGCCTGACCGTCGACCGCAACTACGCCCGCCGCCTGCCGCGCCTCGCCGTCGGCATCGCCCGGGCGCTGCGCCGCCGGCGCGACCTGCGCGCGGCGGACGTGATCTACGTGCGCAACCTCGACATGGCCCTCGTGGCCTGGACCGCGGCGCGCCTCGCCGGGAGCCGCGCGCGCCTCGTCTACGAGGTGCTCGACATCCAGCGGCTGATGGTGCGGCCGGACGCGCCGGGACGGATCGCCCGCGCGGTCGAGCGCTGGATCCTCGGCCGCAGCGACCTCCTCGTCGTCAGTGCCCCGGATTTCATCGACCGGTACTTCCGGCCGGTCCAGGGCTTCGCCGGCAAGTGGCACCTCCTCGAGAACAAGGTCATGGGCCACCGCCTCGGCGAGGTGACGACCCGGCTCGACCGCACCCGGACGGCGGAACCGCCCTGGGTGATCGGCTGGTTCGGGACGCTGCGCTGCCGCCGGAGCCTGACGATCCTCGCCGCCATCGCGGACGCCCTCGGCGACTCGGTGCGGATCGTCCTGGCCGGGCGCCTCTCCGAGGAGGACATCGCCCCGCGCACCCTGGCGGACACGCTGGACGGCCGGCCGAACATGTCGTTCCGCGGCCCCTACGCCAATCCTCGCGACCTTCCGGAGATCTACAGCGGGATCCACTTCAGTTGGGCCGTCGATTACCTCGATGATGGACTGAATTCGGACTGGCTACTGCCGAACCGGCTCTACGAGGGCGGCCTGTGCGGCGCCCTGACGCTGGCGCGCGCCGCGACGGCGACCGGACGCTACGCGGTGTCGGAGCGCCTGGGCTGGGCGTTTCCCGAGCCGCTCGCCGATTCGGTGACGGCGTTCCTGCGGACGCTCACGCCGGAGGCCTACGCGGAGCGACATGCCGGCCTGCTCGGCCGCGACCTCGGCACGTTCGTCGATGTCGGCGGCATGCGCGATCTCCTGGTCCGGCTGGACTAGAGCCGTGCCCGATCGCGTTGCGATCGGGCACGGCTCTAGTCCTTTGTCTCGACGCGCTCTCTCACGCCGAACCGGTATCCACCTCGGCGAAGAGCGTTCTCGATCGCCGCCGCGGCGATTCCGGATCCCGGCAGGGATCCGCCAGTGATTCGCCCGTCGCGTCGGACGGCGCGCGGGGCGGCCTCTCCTCCCGCGGAGCGTGCCGTTTGGTACAGCGCCGCACCGATGAAATCAGTACTCGGACCCCAACAGGGTAAACAACCGAGTACGCATGTTGCCTTTTAGCCTCAGTCAGGTACAGCGGCCCCTCATCCCTCGAATACTCCCGTCACGAATACCTACATCGCACCGAGATCATTGAATTGCCCTCAAAGTCCCACCGATACGACCACGCAACAAGTAGTTCCGAATAAGACAAAGTTTCGATATTCTTAAAACCCACATCTGAGCGACTACATTCGAAAAGATCTTGAATCGGACCACCACAGACGGCGAATGATCTTGCGAATGCATCTCTCCACCAGCACCGTCGTGCGCAATCAAACAAATCACTATGTACGTACGTAGTGCGCGATGATTGTATTTAGCCCTGCAATTTAAGGGTTAAGATTCAAATAGGGTATTTACAGACGATTTTACGAAAGCTAGCATTGTATCCGTGGTCATCGGCAATCGCCCCAAGGCGACCGGCGCCACCGCGTATCTCAGTGTCACGCCGTCGGCGAGCGCATTGGGTATCCCGTCATCGCTGACATTCGGCTTCCTTCGAAAGGAGGTAATTTTCTATGGCCAGTCTTGGTACTCGAGACGCGCTCACCCTCGTTGAGCGGGACACGGCCGAAAGCCGCCGCGGCTTTTCGGGTGCACATGCCGGTGACAACCCGGTCGTCGTCGAGCAACGGGACCAGTCCCGGGGCCGCGCCAGCCGCATCGTCATCATCGATCGACGCCAGCTCGTCGGCCGATGCCTCGCCGCCTCGCTCAGCGAGGCCGACCGGCAGACGTCGTTCGAAGTCTTCGCGGACATCGAATCGTGGAAGCGGCAGACGCCGTTCGTCGCCGCGAGCGTGGTCGTTCTCTGCCGGCCCGACGGCAACCTGACCGAGACCGAATGGACCGAGATCACGCGGGAACTGGCGTTCCTGCAGGGCGAGGCCGGCGCTCCGCCGGTGGCCGTCATCTCGGACGGCGAGAACCTCGACCAGATCGTGCGGATCATCAAGCTCGGCGTCAAAGGCTACATCCCGACGACGACCTCCGTGGACATCGCCCTGCAGGCGCTCCAGCTCGTGCAGGCCGGCGGCGTCTACATCCCGGCCGAATGCCTCCTCCCCCTGCTGGCCAACATCAAGGTGGACGAGCCGGTCGAGGCCGGGGACGACGACATCTTCTCGCCGCGGCAGCTCTGCGTGGCGCGGGCGCTCCGGAAGGGGACGCCGAACAAGATCATCGCGTACGAACTCAACATGTGCGAGAGCACCGTGAAGGTTCACGTCCGCAACATCATGAAGAAGCTCAAGGCCAAGAACCGGACCGAGGTCGCCTACCTGACCAACAAGTACTTCCTCCGGGAAGATTCCAGCCTGGCGAGCGTGAAGGCCCCGGCGGCCTGATCGCTCGGGCGCCGGCCCCGCCGCGGCGGGGCCGCCCTGGCAGAAATTCGGTCCGGCGCGGCCGGACGGAGCTTCGGGGTCTCCTCGTGGATCGCCTGCCCGGGCGGCCCGCGAGGGGACCCGTTTCGCGTCCGACCGTCCCGCCAAGCGGTCGGCGGATCGGCGCGGCGCCACCGGCCCGGTCCCGACGCCGCGGATCGGCCTCCCCGTCCTCTCGCCCCGCGCGCCGGCGCAATCACCGCGGCCGGAGCGGCCGCATGCCGGGTCGCTCGTGCGGGGGATCGTCCAGCGGATCGGCGGGGCTCCCGTCCGCCGCCCTCATCGGCGCCGGGCGACGACGGGCCCGCGTTCCGCGGGCCCGGCCGCGCCTCACGCGGTCCCGGCGACGGCGTCGGCGGGGGGCAGAGCCGGCGGGATCTCGGACTCGTCGCCGGGCTGGTCACCGGGTTCGTCAGGCCGGCCCACGCTGCTGTAGGCGAAGCCGTGCGCCCGGACGTCGGCGGCCCGGTAGACGTTGCGGAGATCCACGAGGACCGGTCGCTGCATCGCCGCCCGCAGCCGGTCGAGGTCAAGGGCCCGGAACGCGTCCCACTCGGTGACGAGGACCAGCGCGTCTGCGCCCTCGGCACAGTGGTAGGCGTCCTCCGCGAAGGCGACGCCGGGCAGGAGCGGGCGCGCCTGCTCCATGCCCTCGGGATCGTAGGCGCGGATTACGGCGCCGGCGTCCTGCAGGCCCGCCACGATCGCCAGCGCGGGCGCGTCGCGCATGTCGTCGGTGTTCGGCTTGAAGGTCAGACCGAGGAGGGCGATCGTCTTGCCCCGCACCGACCCGCCGCAGGCCTTGATCACCTTGCGCGCCATCGCGCGCTTGCGCTGGTCGTTGACCGCCACCACCGTCTCGACCAGCCGCAGCGGCGTGCCCGCGTCCTGCGCGGTCTTGACCAGGGCCAGCGTGTCCTTGGGGAAGCACGAGCCGCCGTAGCCCGGCCCGGCATGCAGGAACTTCGACCCGATCCGGTTGTCCAGGCCGATGCCCCGCGCCACCGCCTGCACGTCCGCGCCCACCGCCTCGCACAGGTCCGCCACCTCGTTGATGAACGTGATCTTCGCCGCGAGGAACGCGTTCGCCGCGTACTTGGTCAGCTCGGCCGTCCGGCGGCTCATCGCGACGATCGGCGCGGCGTTGAGGTAGAGCGGGCGGTAGATCTGCTCCATGACCGCCACGGCCCGCGGCTCGTCGGTGCCGACGACGATGCGGTCGGGGCGCTTGAAGTCGGCGATGGCCGCGCCCTCGCGCAGGAACTCGGGGTTCGAGACGACCGCGAACTGCGCCTCGGGGTTGGTCTCGCGGATGATGCGCTCGACCTCGTCGCCGGTGCCCACCGGCACGGTCGACTTGGTCACCACCACCGTGAAGTCGCGCAGCGCGCGCGCGATGCTGCGGGCGGCCGCGTAGACGTAGCTCAGGTCGGCGAAGCCGTCGCCGCGGCGGGAGGGCGTGCCCACCGCGATGAAGACCGCGTCGGCCTGACCGACCGCCGTCTCCAGGTCGGTGATGAAGGACAGGCGGTCCTGGCGGACGTTCTCGGCGACCAGGGCCTCGAGGCCCGGCTCGTAGATCGGCATCCGGCCGGCATTCAGCGCGTCGATCCGGCCGCGATTGCTGTCGACGCACACGACCGTGTGGCCGAAATCCGCAAAGCACGCGCCAGAGACCAGACCGACATAGCCCGACCCGACCATCGTGATGTTCATGGAATCCTCGCCGCGATCGCACCGACGCTCGGGTCTACGGCGGCCCGACAGGGCCACCAACATCATATCTTAGGCGTACGCGGCTCTGCCGATCGGGCGTAGCGGCGACGATTCGGCCCGACCGGCCCCACCCGGCCGCGGTCCGTCCCGAACCGGCAGCCGGGCCGCCCTGAACCGCGCCTTACATCGCCATCCGGCCATGGCGGCGGCCGGGCGGCTACGCCATTCGGCTGATCCGGCGGCGCCGGTCGACGATCGCGCGAACATTTTCCCGGCGCATCCCCCGAATTGTCAAAGACAGGCTGCTTTTTCCCGACCGCTTTGTCCGGGAGCGCGAACGGCTAAGATGCTAACACCGGTCTATAGAACTGAACTCCCCGAAGAGTTCCGGCGGAGGAGAACCCTGTTGGCGGCGCGTTTCTACTTCGAGATCGCAAATGCCGAGGAGACGATCCACGACCACGTGGGGGTCGAGGCCGCTGGCCTCGAGGAAGCCCTGATCGAGGCGCGTAGCGTGATCGCCGAGATGGCCGACGAGATTACGGGAAACGGCCGGGAGCCGCCCTGGACCCTCCTCGTGCGCAACGAGGAGGGCTGGCTGGTCGGCCGCCTGCCCATCCGGAAGTGACGGCCCGCGCCGCTCGGACGGCGCGGGGGTGCGGCCATTAAGATATCGTTAACGGATCGTCCGGAGGATCGGCTGAGCCCTCGAACCGTGGCCATCCGGAATGCCCCTCTCCCAGAACGTCCCGCACGCCGCCCGCCAGGCGGACGCGATGGCTGCCCAGATGGCGCTGGCCGCCCACGCGCTGCGGATGCGCGGCGATGTCGGGACCGCCGAGTCGCTCCTCGCGATGGCGCGACACAACCGGATCCTCGCGCTCAAGCTGCGGATCGCGCAGGATCTGGCGCCGGGCCAAGACCGCGCCGAGCGCCGGGCTACCGCCGGCCGTTAACGCCGCGCGCGATCGGCCCGGGACGGTCACGGAGCCCGCGCCGCACGCGACGGGACGCGTCTCACCACCCGAGCCGGGCTCACCCGGACCGGCCTGCCGGCGGTCCGTTGATCACTGTGGCGAGGGTTGCTGGCGGGCGCGGCGCCCGCGCGCGTCGTGTCGGCGCTCCGACCGGGCGCCGACCGCCCCGCCGGGGACCGGCCCACGGTCGACGGGAATCAATGCAGGATCCACATCACCGATCATCGGCGCGGTTGGCGCCGAATAAAGTCCGTGATAGTGTAAAAAACTAACATCCGACAGGAAATTCAGTCGTCGTGTCGCCCCCGGACGCCGGACATTCTGAGGTCAGCACGACCCTGGCGCTGGACATGGTGGGGCGCGCCTACCTGGCCCTGGCGCTCCTCTACGAGACGGCCCATCCGGGAGAGTTCGTCGACGTTCAGCAGAAGATCCGCGCGTTCGTCGAGGACAATTTCCGCATCATCCAGGAGACGAGCCGCGACGAGAGCCTGACAACCGGTACAGTTGACGGCGCCCTTCACCTTGTGAACAGCGTTTTGGTCGAGGTCGAGACCAAGATCGCCACAATGATCCGGCCGACGCGGCAGCTCCGCGGCTAGACGAGACCTTGAATTGCCCCCCGCTATTCAGTGACTGTTGCAGTCGAGCCATGGCGCGCGGATAAACGGCCCCGCGCCATAGGGGATCGAAGATTGCAATGGCTCCCGACGTCGACAGTCTTAGGTGAGCATGTTACCCGGCGGACGGGGCAGCAATAAATTATCAAGCACGATGATGGGCAGCGATGATTGCGATCGGGGGGCGCGCAGCGCGGATGTCGCGCTCGAGGTTCTCGTCCGAGCCTATCACGCTCTCGCGGTCGTCTACGAGTTGTCCAGTCCCGGTGCCTACACGGCGCTCCACGGCAAGATGATGCCCTACCTGCTGGACGGCTTCCGTCACGGCACGGCGCCGGACGCCGTCGATCCGGACCTGGACGCGACGGTCTCGACGGCCCTGGAGCGGGTCCGCAGCGCGCTGGACGAGGTCCGGTCCGACGTGGCGGCCGTGCGGGCGCGCAGGGAGGAGCGCGACCGCTGACGCGCCGCTGCCGGCCCGACCCAGCGCCGGCTCAGCGCGCCGGCTCGAGGCGGCGCTCTGGTCCGAGGAGCAGGCGCGGACCGGTCTCCCGCTCCGGCACGGACGCGGGCACGAGGCGCGCGAGCTTGGCCGCCAGGGTCACCGACAGGATGTGGCGCCACGCCAGGGGCGTGCCGAGCAACTCCCGCAGGGCCGCCGCGTAGCCCTGGGCGCGCCGCCGGTCGAGGACGCGCCGGTGCTGCCAGCGCCGCGCCGTGGCGGCGCGGTGGGCCCGGAGGGCCGCCCGCGCCTCCGGGGCGAGACCCGGCCGGCCCAGCATGGCGTCGTCGAAGGCCAGCATCGCCCCGAGGTCGTCCGTCCGGTGCTGCGCGCTCAGCGAGTTCGAGCGCTCGACCGCGACGTAGCCGCAGGGCGCGGTCACGGCGAACACCGCCCCGGCCGCCAGCGCCTCGACGTAGAGGGCGTAATCCTCCCCGAGCCGCAGCCGCGCGTCGTAGCGCAGCCCCTGCCGGTCCAGGAAACCCCGCCGCATGATCGGCTTCAGGAAGCCGAGCTCGCGCCGGCTCGCGCCGGGACGGGGGATGTTGCCGGTCACGAAGGCCGCGAGGGTGAGCCGCTGCGGCCGCCCCGGTCCGGTGACGAGGCCGGCGGCGGAGGCCGCCTCGCGGCCGCGGACCATGACGATGTCGTCGGCGATCAGATCCCAGGTCCGGGGCGCGGAGAGGAGCCGGCCGAGCCGGCCCTCGAGGAAGTAGTCGTCGGCGTCGAGGATGCAGAGCAGCGGGGCGCGGGCGGCCGCGATGGCGCGGTTCCGGGCCTCGGCGGGTCCGACATTCTCGGTGAGCCGGATAATCCGCAGGCGGCCGGTACCGTCGTCGGCCGCCGCGGCGGCCGCGCCGGTCGGGTCCGCGGAGGCGTCGTCCACCACGATGACCTCGGCGACCTCCGGCTGCCGGAGCGCCGAGGCGACGGCGGTCGCGATCGTGTCCGCGGCGTCCCGGGCCGCGATGATGACGCAGACCTCCGGGACGGGGGACGAGGCCTCTAAGCTGCGCACCGGACGACTCCGCGACTCTCCGGCCGGTCCGCGCCGCGGCCGGTCCGCCGGCACGGTAGGGCGATCCCGGCGCGGCGCGCGAGATCGTCCGAAAGGAGGGGGCCGGCCCCGGGCCGGATCGTCCGAATGATCCCCGGCCGGAGCCGCCCCCGCCGCTACGATGCGCGCCGCCGCGATCCTGCGGCGACTGGTTTGAGGACGTGCGCATGACGATCTGCTCCGGCCCGGGCCGCCGCCTCTGCGTGGCGGCGACGCTTCTCCTGCAGGCCTATCCCGCGAGCGCGGGCGAGACCGCCACGCCGCCGGCCGCGGCCCAGGCCGCCTCTCCCGCCGCGGCCCAGGCTGCCCAGGGCGGCGCATCCTTCGTGGAGTTGTTCAGCACCCTGAACGAACGCCGCTGGTACGTCTCGGACGGCTGGGTCAACGGCGACTGGCAGGGCTGCACGTGGTCGAAGCACCGCGCCCGGATCGCGACGCCCGGCGAACTCTCGCTGTCCCTGACGGACATCACCTACAAGGAGCGCCCCTTCAGCTGCGCCGAGATCCAGACCCGCGAGCGCTACGGCTACGGCACCTACGAGGTCCGGATGCGGGCCGGCACCGGGTCCGGCATGGTCTCGGCGTTCTTCACCTATAACGGCCCCGACAACGGCGACCGGCGGACGAACGACGAGATCGATTTCGAGTGGCTCGGCAAGGACACGAGCAAGGTCCAGCTCAACTACTTCGTCGGCGGCGTCGGCGAGCACGTCAGCCTCGACGCCCTCGGCTTCGACGCCGCGACCACCACCGCGGACTACGCCTTCGAGTGGCTGCCCGACCGCCTGCGCTGGTACGTCAACGGACGCCTGCTGCGCGAGGTCGTCGGCACGCCCGACCGGCCGCTTCCCTCCCATCCGAGCAAGATCATGCTCAGCGTCTGGTCGGGACAGGGCCCGGACTTCGCGTCGTGGCTCGGACCGACGGAGTATTCGGGACAGCCGGTCACCGCGCTGTTCGAGCGGGTCGCGTTCACCCGGATGGGCGATCCGTGCGGCTTCAAGGAATCGATCGTCTGCCGCTAGCCGCACCGGCGGGCGGACGCCGCACCGGCGACCGCCCCGGGCATCGGACCACACATGACACCGCACCGGGCTCCGGACACCGGAACCGGGCTCCGGACACCGGACCCGACACCGGACCCGACTAAATCTTAACGTCTCCGCGCCAGGCTGGGCCCTCGAACGCGCCCGGAGCCACGCGATGCATTGGTCGAGCCTCGTCATCGCCGCGTACGCCGCCGGCTTCGTGGAGTTCTGGCGGCTCTGCCTTCAGGCGCCGGCCGCCGAGGAGGATCCGGCCTGACGTGTCCGCTTCGCCGCGCCGGGCCGCACCGGGCCCGGACGGCTCACCGCTCGTTGGCGATGGGCCGCAGCAGGGCGCCGAGCAGGAAGGCCAGTTGCCCGCAGACCAGCAGCGCCGCCCCGCGCCGCAGGCACGCGCCGGCGCTCAGGTTGTAGACGAGGAGGCCGTAGCCGACCTCGGCCGCGACGATCGGGACGAAGACCAGCAGCCGCCAGACCGAGCCGAAGCGGCCCAGCATCACGCCCAGCAGGGCGTTGAGCATCATGCCCTTCATCGGCGCGCTCCGCGGCGGGCGCGGCGGGCGCGGCGCGGCCGACCGGTCATGGCCCTAGCGGCTGCCGCGCTGGCTCAGCACGGCCGGAACCGTCTTGAGCAGGATGGCGAGGTCGCGGCGGAGGCTCCACTGGCTGGCATAGGCGCAATCGAGGGCGACGCGCTCGGCGTAGCCCGTGTCGCTGCGCCCGGAGACCTGCCAGAGGCCGGTCAGGCCCGGCGGGACGGAGAAGCAGGCGGTGAAGTCGGCGCCGTAGCGCACGACCTCGGCCTGGACGATCGGCCGCGGCCCCACGAGGCTCATCTCGCCGCGCAGCACGTTCCAGAGCTGCGGCAGCTCGTCGAGGGACGTCTTGCGCAGGACATGGCCCAGCGCCGTGACGCGGGGATCGTGGGTGAGCTTGAAGGACGCCTCCCACTCCGCCCGGGCCTCGGGATTCTCGGCGAAATGCCGCGCCAGCACCGCGTCGCCGTCCGCGACCATGGACCGGAACTTCAGGCATCCGAAGGGGCGCCCGTGCCGGCCGAGGCGCTTGTGTCGGAAGATCGGCGACCGGCCGTCGCTGCCCCAGATCAGCAGGGCGATGAACAGCAGCAGGGGCAGAAGCAGGAAGAGCGCCGTCAGCGCGATCGTCGCGTCGAGGACGCGCTTCATCGCCCAGCTCGCCCGGAGGCCGGGGCCGGCCTGCCGCGGGGCCGGCAATGTCTTGACCAACGCCTCGTTCAGCGTCTCGACCATATCCTGCGGCGTCGACGACTCGATCGGCGTCGGGGTCCCAGCCGGGCGCAACATGTCGGCTCCTTGACTCGGGGTGAGACGGGATCGGAACTTGCGGAGCGACGCGCGCAGCCGGCCGGTTCGGCCAGCCTCGCCGCAGCCGGCTTCGGCGGCGCTCGGCCGGTCCGAAGGGGCGTCGATCGCAGGCGGAACCCTTGCGACAACACTGGGCCCACGACCGGTTCGGCAACAAGACGGCCGCCGATCCATCAATGGAGGTAAGGCGTTGCTGGTCGTGCTGGTGTTCGCTGCACTGATTGGAGGAGCGATCGGTTTCGCGGTTGTTCTACCGAAGGGGTTCCTGCTCGCGCTGCTGGCCGCCCAGGCCGGGGCGGCCGTCGCCGTCGGCCTCGTCGTCCTGCTCATCCGCCGCCGCTGACGGCCCTACCGGGCGGCGGGACCGCTTTCGGGGAGGTCCCGTCCGCCGATCGAGGTAAGGGCCCCCGCGCGGGGGCCGGTCTAAACCGGGCTGCCCGGCCCTCCCGGCCGGACCCGGCCGCGCGGGCGCGTTCTGCCCCGGCGCGGCGCGGTCGATCACCGGACAGGACGCGCCGTGGCCCCTTCAGAGCGCCGCATCAACGGGTTCGACGGCCTGCGGGCCCTGGCGTTCCTGATGGTCTTCGTCAGCCACAAGGCGCCGAGCCCGAGGACCGAGGCCCTCGGCACGGCCGGCGTGTGGCTGTTCTTCGTCCTGAGCGGCTTCCTGATCGTCCGGATCCTCGCCGCGGCCCGCACGGCCGTGGAGGCGGGCGCGTCGACCCCGCTCGGCAGCCTCGGGCTGTTCTACCGGAATCGAGTCGCCCGGATCGTGCCGGTCTACTACGTCTTCCTGTTCGTGCTCTACACGGTCCGGCCCGGCGACCCGGCCAGTCTCGGCAACGACGCGTTCAAGCTCGCGACGTGGTTCTACGTCACCAACATCTACATCGAGCTGAACGGCTGGGGCACCGAGCTCGGCCATCTCTGGAGCCTCGCGGTCGAGCAGCAATTCTACCTGCTGTTCGCGCCGGCGGCCCTGTTCCTGCCGCGGCGCCACCTCGGCACGCTGTGCTGGCTCCTGGTCGGGATCAGCGTCCTGGCGCACGGTGCCCTGTGGCGGGCGGGCGCCGCGCCGCGGTGCTTCGACGTCGACACCCTGGCCAATGTCGGACTGATCGCGCTGGGCGGCCTCGCCGGCCTGCGCACCCGGCCGCTCCCGGCCTGGCTCGCCCGCGACGCCGCCCTGGCCGGCGTGCTGGCCCTGTTCGTGGCCCTGCCGCTCCTGATCGCGCCGACCGGCTGGTGGCTCGTTCTCGGCCGCCTCAGCGGCGTCCTGGCGGCGCTGCTGCTACTGCAGGTGGTCGAGGCGTGGGAGGGCCGCGCGGTCGCCCTCCTGGAGATCCCGTGGCTGCGCCGGATCGGCGTGATCAGCTACGCCGCCTACCTGTTCCACGTGCCGCTCCACGCGGAGCGCGTGCTGGCCCTCGTCGGCCTCGACGTCGCCGGACCGCGCTCGGTCTCCATGGCGCTCGACCTGATGCTGACGCTGCTGCTGGCCGAACTGTCGTGGCGGCTCCTGGAGCGGCCCGCACGCCGGCTGCTGCGGGCCCCGCGCCGGCGAGTCGGCGCCTCCGCGCTGGTCGGCCCGTAATCCGCTCGCGCGTCCCCGGCTCAGCCCTTGATCGGCACCCGGCCGACCTCCGCGCCGGTGGCGTCGCGCACGACAAGCGTCCACGCGCCGGCCGGTCCCGCGACCTCCAGTTCACCCGCCATTTCGTCGATCACGCTGCGGGCCTCCGCGAGCGCCTCGGCCACGTCCGCGGCTTCCACGCCCTGCGCGTCGCGGATCGTCTCCTCGCCGTTCTCGATGTCGAAATAGAAGCGACTGGGCACTCATCTCCTCCCTGATTTTCGCCCTCGGGAGGGCCCTCGGATACTACCTACGTAGTTCGCCCACGTCCGACAATGCTCAGTAGGAGACATAAACCTTAACAAACATCAAAACTGTTTTCGTTGGTTGCGTTGCAATAATGTCGAGATTCCAGCCAAATAATCCATTATAGGTATCGCCGATCACCCTTGCGGCCGCTTCGGCGATGGCGGCGCGCGGTGACGGGCCTCAGGGGCGTTCGACATGGCAGCCTCCGGCGATTCGAGCCTCAAAAAAGATTCTCCTGCCTCGGCGGAGAGAAAACAAAAATTGCGCGCCCACGTCCGGACGATTCTGGCGAAGGGCCTCAGCGTCCGGAATTCCCGCCCCGCGGGCGACACAGCCCCCGACACGCACTGACCTGTTCCGGCCGTCGGGGCCATCCCCCGCAATGGGAGGGGATGGCGGCCGCCCTACGCCCTTTGAGCGTCGTGCGCGCCGATCGCTTCCGGCCAAAGTCGGGGGCGGTCTCGGAGGCCGCGCCCGGCGGCCCAGGAAGCGCGATGGCGGATCAACTCTTGTCCGATGCTCGGGGCACCTTCGTGGACGTCTCGTTCATCATGGCCGCGCACGACGCGGCGCCCTGGATCGAGACGGCCATCCGCTCCGCCCTCGCCCAGACCGGCGTCGCCGTGGAGGTGGTGGCGGTCGATGACGGCTCGCGGGACGGGACCGCCTCCGTGCTGGCGCGCCTGGCGGAAGCCGATCCGCGGGTCCGCGTCATTCCCCTCGCCGATGCCGGACCGGGCACGCCCCGGGGCCCGTCGAGCGCCCGGAACGCGGCGCTGAACGCCGCCCGGGGCCGGTGGATCGCGATCCTCGACGCCGACGACCTGATCCTGCCCGACCGCACCCGGACCCTGCTCGATCTCGCGCTCGCGGCGGATGCCGACCTCGTCGCCGACAACCCGATCCCGTTCACCGACATGTTCGACCCGCAGGGGCCCGGCATGCTGGAGGGCGGCCGGGAGCCGTATCTGTTCGAGATCGACCTCGCCAAGTACATCGCCAGCAACCAGCTGCTCAGCCGGGTGACCAAGCTCGGCTACCTCAAGCCCATGATGCGCGCCGAGATCCTGCGCCGGCACGGCATCCGGTACGACGAGGGCGTCCGGATCGGGGAAGATTTCCTGCTGTGCCTGGAAGCCCTCGCGGCGGGGGCGCGGTTCGTGGTCACCACCTACGCGGGCTACGGCTACCGGCGCGGACCCACCTCGCTGTCGCACCGGCTGCGCCAGGCCGACATCGCGCGCCTCGACGCGGCCTTCGCGGCCCGGGCCGAGCACGGCCGCCTCGCCGAGGCGCGGTCGCGCTCCGCCGAGATCCGCCACGGCAGCCGCGCCTACCGCGACGGCCTCGCGGTGACGCGGCTGATCGCCCAGGTCATCGAGGCGGCCCAGGCCGGCCGCTGGCGCGCGGGCGCGACCCTGGCGCTCCGGCATCCCCGGATCTGGCGGTTCCTGGCCGCGACGCTGCTGGCGGCGGCGGGCAAGCGCCTGCGGCCGCGGCCGCACGCCCACCCGATCGGACAGAGGTAAGACGATGCGCCTGTGCATCTGCATCTGCACCTGCGAGCGGCCCGTGGGGCTGGCGCGCCTGCTCAAGGCCCTGGACCAGCAGCGGCTCGGCAGCCTCGCCGAGACCGCCCTGCGCATCCTGATCATCGACAACGGACGCAGCCGCGCCGCCGTCCCGGTGGTGGAGGCCTACCGGGCGACCGGCCGCTTCCCCGTCACCTATGCCCGGGAGGAGACCCGCGGCCTCGCCGCGGTCCGCAACCGCAGCCTCGCGGAGGCCTCCGCGGCCGGCGCGGATTGGGTCGCTCTGATCGACGACGACGAGTTTCCCGACCGCGACTGGCTTCACAACCTGCTCGAGACCGCCCTCGCCGCGGGCGTCGCGGCCTGCGTCGGGCCGGTCGTGCCGTTCTTCGACCGGGTTCCGCCCGCCTGGGCGGCCGCCGGGGGCTTCTTCGCCAAGCGCCTGCCGGTCCGCGACGGCTACGTGGAGGACGGCTACACCGCCAACGCGCTCCTGGACCTGCGGGTGATCCGGGCGCTGGGCCTGTCCTTCGACATGCGCTTCAACACGATGGGCGGCGAGGACACGTTCTTCTTCCGGGCCCTGATGCTCGCCGGGCACCGGATCGCCTGGGCCGAGACGGCCGTGGTCTACGACAGCATCCCGACGCACCGGATGCGGGTGCGCTGGCTGCTGGCGCGCTGGTACCGCAGCGGCAGCGTCGAGGCCTATCTCGGCCGGCTCCGCCCGGAAACGGTGGGCGGCCGTCTCGCCAACGCGGGCCGCGGCTTCGTGCGCCTCGGCGGCGGCCTTCTGCGGCTCGGGATCGCCGGCCTGTCCCTCAGGCCGGCGACCCTGATCGGCGGCGGCTACACGCTGTGCCGCGGGGCCGGGCTGCTCGCGGCCGTGATCGGCGTGAGCTACCGGGAATACCACCCGTCGCGCTATCGCTAGCCGCGCCGACCGGGCGCGTTCCGGTGCGGTAGCAGGAAGGGCTGGCCGCCCGGCGGCACCCGCCCGACCGGCCAGCGGACGCCGAAGACCCCGGCGATGAGGTCGTCGGTCAGGACCTCGGCCGGCCGCCCGCCGGCGACCAGCCGGCCCCCGTCCAGCACCAGCAGCCGGTCGGCGTAGGCGGCCGCGAGGTTGAGGTCGTGGAGGATCGCCACCACGGCGACGCCGGTCGCCGCCAGCCCGGCAGCGGCGTCGAGCAGCGCGCCCTGGTGCCGGAGGTCGAGGCTCGCGGTCGGCTCGTCCAGGAACAGCACCTGCCGGTCCGCCACCGTGCGGCCGGCCTCCAGCTGGCAGAGCACGCGGGCGAATTGCACCCGCGCCTGCTCCCCGCCCGAGAGGGTCGGGTAGGCCCGGTCGGCGAGATGCGCCACGTCGGCCCGCGCGAGGGCCCGGGCCAGGATCGCCGCCCGGTCGCGGGCCCCGAGGCCCCGGCCGATGCCGTCGAGGCCGATCCGGGCGACCTCGGCCGCCGCGAACGGGAAGGCGAGGCGCGCCGCCTGCGGCAGCACCGCCCGCGTCGCGGCGAGGCGCCAGGGCGGGATCGTCGCCACGGGCGCACCCTCATAGGCGACGCTGCCCCGGGTCGGGCGCAGGGCGCCGCTGAGCAGGCGGACGAGGGTCGACTTGCCGGCCCCGTTGGGGCCGACGATCACCTGCAGGGTGCCGCCCGCCACCGCCAGGGATACGTCGCGCACGAGGTCGCGCCCCGCCACCGTGACGGTCAGGTCGCGCGCCGTGAGCAGGGCCGGATCAGACATTGTCAGACATCGTCAGATATCGTCCGGTCGCACCCGGCCGAGAAGCAGCCACAGGAAGACCGGCGCGCCGACCAGCGCGGTGACGATCCCGATCGGCAGCTCGGCGGGCGCGGCGACGCGGCGCGCCACCACGTCGGCGAGGACCAGGAAGGCGCCGCCGAGGAGCGCCGAGGCCGGCAGCAGCAGCCGGTGCCCCGGGCCGATCAGCAGCCGCAGGGCGTGCGGCACCACGAGGCCGACGAAGCCGATCACCCCCGCCGCCGCCACGCTGGCGCCGACCGCGACCGCCACCAGCACGATGCAGGCGCGCTTCAGCCGCTCCACCGGGACGCCGAGATGGAACGCCTCGGCCTCGCCGAGGACGAGGGCGTTCAGGCCGCGGCCGAGGAGCGGGACCGCGGCCAGCACCGGCAGGATCAGCGGCGCCGAGGCCGCGACCTTGGACCAGGTGGCGCCGCCGAGGCTGCCCAGGGACCAGAAGGCGAGATCGCGCAGTTGCCGGTCGTCGCTGACGAAGGTCAGCAGGCCGGTCAGCGCGCCGCTCAGCGCCCCCAGCGCGATCCCCGCGAGCAGCATCGTCGCCACCGCGGTGCGCCCGGACCGGGTGGCGAGGGCGTAGAGGATGAGGGTCGCGCACAGGCCGCCGAGGAAGGCTCCGGCCGGCAGCGCGGCGTAGGGCAGCGGCCCGGGAAGCCCCAGCCCGGCGAGGATCCGGTCGCCCAGGACGATGATCACCGCGGCCGCGAGCCCCGCCCCCGACGAGACCCCGACCAGCGCCGGATCGGCCAGGGGGTTGCGGAACAGCCCCTGCATCAGCGCCCCCGAGACCGCCAGCCCGGCCCCGACCAGCAGCCCCAGCAGGGTGCGGGGCAGGCGGATCGAGAGGATCACCAGCCCGTCGCGGGCGCGGGCCGGATCGCTCCCCTCCCCGATCAGGACCGCGAGGACCCGGTCCGGCGGGATGGGGATCGCCCCGAGGCTCACCGAGAGCAGGGCGGCGGCGAGCACCACGGCCGCCAGGACACCCAGCACCCAGGGCGCCGCGCGGCGGCTCACGCGCCCCGCCCGCCGCCGCGCGGCTCAGTCACGCGGCAGGTCCGGGTAGAGCGCCCGCATCAGGTCGGTGGCGGCCTCGGGCGTGCGCGGCCCGAACCCGAGGAGGTAGAGGCCGTCCATGGCCACCAGCCGCCCCCGCGCCGCCGCCGGCGTCTGGCCGAGGGCCGTGCCGGGGGCGAAGATGCTCTCGGGCTTCGGCGGCTCGGGACCGTTCTGCATCATCACCACCGCGTCGGGGGCGGCGGCCACGATGGCCTCGTCGGTCATCGGCTTGAAGCCCTCCAGGCCCGCGGCCGCGTTGCCGATGCCCGCCAGGGCCAGGATGCCGTCCGCCGAGGAGCCGGTGCCGCCGACGACGGTCCGGCCGCCCTGGACCGACAGGACGACGAGGGCCCGGGCCGCCCGGGCGATCCGGGCGCGCCGGGTCGCGAGGTCGGCGAAGCGCGCGCGGACCTCGGTCTCGAGGGCCTCGGCCTCGCGCTCCAGGCCGGCGAGGCGCCCGACCGTCTCGATCTTGTCCAGCACGCCCTCGGGATTCGGCGGCTCTGTCACCGTCTCGACGCGCAGCCCGGCCTCGCGCAGCTGCGCCAGGACGGCCGGCGGCCCGGCCCCCTCGGCGGCGATGATCAGGTCGGGCTGCTGCGCCAGAAGGCCCTCGGCCGAGAGCGCCCGCAGGTAGCCGACACTCGGCTTCTCGCGCAGCGCCTCGGGCGGGTAGAGGCTGGTCGTGTCGACCGCGACGATCCGGCCGCCGGCGCCGAGGCGGTAGAGGATCTCGGTGACGGCCCCGCCCAGGGCGGCGATGCGGGTGGCCGCCTGCGCGGCGGCGGCGCGCGGGGCGAGCGCCCCGGCCGCCGCGGCGGCCAGGAGCGCGCGGCGCGACAGAAGGCCGGGGGCGCTCATCGGGCCAGCATCGGCGCGGCGCCGGCGGTCAGCCGCAGGCGACAGGCGTGATCGCCGTGGCGGTTGACGATCTTGCCCGCCGCCTCGGAACGCGCGACCAGCCGCGTCGCGCCGGGCCCCGCGCGCGTGCCGCCCGGGACGCGGCGATGACCTTCTCCTTCGACACACGACATGGACCGGTCACTCCAGATCTGTTCTTTATAAATTTTCAAATGAGAGGATCGCGACGACAGAAACGCAGCGTATCGGCAATCGATCGCGGACGCCACCCCGCGAAAAATTCACGGTTTTACTTCGCTGACCGGCTTGAAAAAGCGGCCTATGTCATTTTCCAGGTCAGGATATCGTCGCGCGCGCACCGGCGGCCGATTCCGGGCGGCGGACACTGGTACAGGCGGCTTCGGTCCACGGCTCCGGTGGGCCGCCCGACGGCGTAATTGGGACGGAACGGGCCTTCGCTGTGCCCGCTCGGGCGGAGCGCGGCACGACGAGGTCCGACCCTCGTCCTGAGGTGACGCGTCGCGGCCCCGGCGGAGAGCTCCTTCGAGGCGGCCGCCGCGCGACCGCACCGCGGGATGGGGGGAGGATCGGACGATCCGGGTCGGCGGGCCTCGGAGCGCCCCCTCCCCGTGCGCTCAGCCGAGGCTACCGAACCCGGCGGTCTCGCGCGTCCAGGCCAGCGCCTGCTCGCTCAGGGAGAGGCCGAGGCCCGGCCGGGTCGGCACGCGCATGCGGCCGTCCTCCAGCTCCAGCCGCTCGTTGAACAGCGGCTCCAGCCACTCGAAATGCTCGACCCAGGGCTCCCGCTGCAGCGCGGCGGCGAGGTGGATGTGGAGCTCCATCGAGAAGTGCGGCGCGATCGTCAGCCCGGCGAACTCGGCGAGCGCCGCCACCTTGAGGAAGGGCGTGATGCCGCCGACCCGCGGCGCGTCGGGCATCAGGAAGTCGGCGCCGCCCTGGCGGATGAAGTCCCAGTGCTCGGCGACGCTCGTCAGCATCTCGCCGGTGGCGACCGGCGTGTCGAGGGCGGCGGCCAGGGCCGCGTGCCCGGCGGCGTCCAGGCAGTCGAGGGGCTCCTCGATCCAGATCAGGTTGAAGCGCTCGAAGGTCCGGCCCATCCGCATCGCGGTCGGCCGATCCCATTGCTGGTTGGCGTCGACCATGAGCGGGAAGGCGTCGCCCAGATGCTCGCGCACCCGCGAGACCCGGCGGATATCCTCGGCCCAGTCCGGCTGGCCGACCTTCAGCTTGATGCCGCCGATGCCCTTCGCCCGGGCGCGGTCGGTGTTGACGAGCAGCTCCTCCAGCGGCGTGTGCAGGAAGCCGCCCGAGGTGTTGTAGCAGCGCACCGAGTCGCGCTGCGCCCCGAGGAGCTTGGCGAGCGACAGGCCGGCCCGCCGCGCCTTGAGATCCCACAGGGCCACGTCGAAGGCGCCGATCGCCTGGACGGCGAGGCCGCTGCGGCCGGCCGAGGCGCCGGCCCAGGCGAGCGTGTCCCAGGCCTTGGCGATGTCGCTCGGATCCGCCCCGAGCAGCGCCGGAGCGATCTCGCGGGCATGGGCGAACTGGCCCGGCCCGCCGGCGCGCTTGGAATAGCTGATCCCGAGGCCGCGATGGCCCTCCCGGCTCTCGACCTCGCAGAACAGGATCGCGATCTCGGTCATCGGCTTCTGGCGGCCGGTGAGCACCTTGGCGTCGCTGATCGGGGTCCTCAGCGGCAGGGCGACGGACCGCAGGCGGATCCCGGTGACGGCGTCCTCAGCCATGGCTTCCTCCAGGTCTTGTCCGCGGGGGCGCGCTGGAAGCCCCGGAGGCGGTTCTTGGCGGTGCCTCTCGGCGGCGACCGCGACGGCTCTCCCGGGGCCGGGCCCAGGAGTGGCGCAGGCCGGACGGCCTGTCCAACGTCATTGTTGGATCGATCGATGCGCACCTGGCATCGATGGCCCCGAGGGGGACGGCCGGTCTCAGCCGGCGACGGTCGCCGGAGGAAGCCGGAACGCCACCAGGGTCATGTCGTCCCGCCGGGCCTCGGTCCCGCGATAGGCGTCGAGATCGGCCTCGAGGGCCACGGTCTGGGCGGCGAGGGGCAGGTCGGCGTGGCGCAGGAGGCTGTCGGCCACGCCGCGCCGGCCGAGGAGCCGCGGCGCCCGGTCGGGCGCCGCGCGGCCCATCTGGTCGATGATGCCGTCCGTCATCAGGTAGAAGGTGGCGCCCGCCACCGGAACGGCGATGTCCGCGACGACGTCCTCCGGCTGCCCGTCACGGGCGGGGCGCGGGTAGCCGAGCCCCCGGCGGCCGCCGCGGACGCGCTCGGCCACGCCGTCCCGGACCACCGTGAGCGACAGGCCGGCGCCGGCGAAGTGCAGCGTCCCGGCCGCGCGGTCCCAGACGCACAGGCCGCAATCGAGCCCGTCATCCGATTCGGCGCCGCGGCCGTCCTGGCGGAGCTGCGTGCGGACCATCGCGTCGAGCCCGGCCAGGATCGCCGCCGGCGCGCGCAGGCCGCGCTCGTGCAGCAGCCGGTCGAGGGCGGTCGCGACGATCAGGGTCAGGAACGCGCCGGGCACGCCGTGGCCGGTGCAGTCGGCCACCGCGATCACGCAGAGGCCGTCGATCTCCTCCAGCCAGAAATAGTCGCCGCCGACGACGTGGAGCGGCTCCCACAGCACCGCGACCTCGACCCCCGCGCCCGCCAGGGCGTTGCGGTCCGGCAGCACCGAATCCTGGATGCGCCGAGCGTAGCCGATGCTCTCGACCACCTGGCGGTTGGCGCGCTCCAGCCTGTCGTGGGCCTGCTCCAGCTCGACGAGGAGCTGCTTGGCGGCGTCGCCGCTCCGCAGGCCCTCGACCATGCGGTTGAAGGCCTGGCTGATGACGTCGATCTCATTGCTCGGCCGGTAGGCGCCCCCGAGCTCCACGGTCGTCCAGCGCTTGTGCTCGATCTCCCGCATGGCGAGCAGCAGCCGCATCAGCGGCGCCATGACGTGGCGGCGCACGGTGGCGTGCAGGGTGATCACGAAGGCGATCATCAGCCCGACGCTGGCGCCGAGGGCGAGCATCACCTGCCACGCCGCGTTGTCCCGCAGCGCCTTGGTGGAGACCGTGACGGTCAGGCTGCCCGCCGGGCCGGCGCGGCCGGGCACCGACAGGTCGGCCTGGGCCGAGAGGGTGGACCAGCCCCGCGCGGGGGGCGCCGCGCCCGCCGTCCCGACGACGTGGCCCGCGGCGTCGCGCAGGACGGCGTGGGCGAAATCGGGCTCGGCGGCCAGGGCCTTGAGCGGGCCGTCGTAGGCGTCCGGGTCGCGCGCCCAGTCGGGCCGCGCGATCGCCGCGGCGGTGAGCCGGGCGAGGAGATGCGCCCGGTCGCCGTACAGCCGGAGCTGGTCGGTGTAGGTCACCCAGGCGATCCCGAGCTGGGTCAGCAGCAGGAGGGCGCCGATCACCGGGTAGATGCGCAGGAACAGGGTGTGGGACAGGCTGTCGAGGTCGCGGCCTCGGGCCGCCCCGCGCAGGGCGCCGGGCTTCATCAGCTCGTCCGCGGGCGCGCCCGCGGCCAGCACGTCGGCGAAGCCGCGCTTCGACAGGGGATCGCCCCGGCGGATCGGGCCGGCCCCGCGCAGGCCGCCCGCGCGCCCGGCGCCGCCGGCGGCCGGGACCGGATCGATGTCGGCGAAGCCGAGCCGCGCCAGGGCATCCCCGGTCCGGAGCGGTCGCGCGCCGCGGATCCCCCCGGCGGGACGCGGGCTGTCCAGGGCCGTGTCAGGTCCGCTCACGCGACGTCACTCCGTGTCACAGCGGTTCCGCTCCGAGGCCGGGCGCGCGGCGCCTCAGGTCAGGGACGCGCCCGGTTCGGCCGCGCAGCGCACGCAGTCGCGGCCGGCATGCTTGGCGGCGTAGAGCGCCGCGTCGGCCCGCCGGAGGGTCGCCGACATCGACTCGCTCGGGCCGAACGCCGCGAGGCCGATGCTCACCGAGATCGGCAGCGGCCCGTGCTCCAGGCGCACCGGCCGCTGCGCCACCGCGCGACGAAGCGCCTCGGCGATGACTTGCGCCTCGGCCATCACAGTGCCGGTGACGAGGATGGCGAATTCCTCACCACCCATGCGGCCGATCACGTCGACCGCGCGCAGGTTGTCGCGGCAGGTCTCGACGAAGGCCTTGAGGACCGTGTCGCCCGCGCTGTGGCCGTAGCGGTCGTTGATCAGCTTGAAGCGGTCGAGGTCGAGCATCAGCACGCTGGAGGGCGTGTCGCCCGACTGGGTCCGGGCCCAGACCTCCTCGCAGATCTGCAGGAAGCGGCGGCGCGACAGGGCGTCGGTGAGGTGGTCGGTGTCGGCGAGGCGGCGGAGCTCGGCCTCGAGGCGCGACCGGTGCTCGATCTCCGCCGAGAGGGCGTCGTTGAGGTGGCGCAGGGCGCGCTGCTGCTCGGCCATCCGCTGGTTGGCGCGGTGCAGGTCGAGCTGCATCCGGTCGCTCAGCCGCACCAGCCGGCGCTGCTCGTGGTAGCTGCGCCGGTAGGCGCCGGCGAGCTCCCGCACCCCGTCGCCGACCTCGGCGAGGCGGGCCAGCATCACCTCGGATCGGCCGAGAACGGCCTCCTCGGTGTCGAACAGGCTGAAGGCGTCCGCCGGCTCGGACAGGAGATCGTGGGCCGGCGCCCGGTGCGCGCTCACGCGGGGACGCTCGCGATCATCTCGAACCGGGCATGCGCGAAGTCGGCCGCGAAATCCTCGCCGGCCTCCTGGATCACGTCGTCGTCGGCGCCGAACATCCAGCGGATCGTCACCGGGCGCCCCTCGGCGGCGGCGTCCTCCAGGGGCATGAACAGGTTCATCAGCGCCTTGGCGCTCGACGAGTTGAAGTAGGCGAGCGCGACGTCGAAGGTGATCGGGCTCGCCTCGGTCGCCGCGAGGTGGCCGCGCAGGGCCTGCAGCAGCGGGCCGAAGAACGCGGCGGCGTCCTCCGGGTAGGATTCGCCGCGCAGGACGAGCCGCCCCGACGCGAAGTCGAAATCGACCTCGGGCGAGCGCTCGGTCCGGGGCAGCGTGATGCGGTCCATGTCCGTGCGATCCTCAGATGAAGGCTTTGAGGCAGAACAGGCTGCGCTCCGCGCCCAGATCCTGGAAGTCGTACTCGACTGGGGCGCTCGACCGGCGGGCGATCTCGATCAGTCCGATGCTGCCGCCGAGGCTGCCCTCGTCCGGCGGCTGGCGCAGCTTCTCGCGGTAGACCTTCCTGAGCTCGTCGCTCGACAGGGTGGCGATCTCGTCGAGCCGCTCGCGCAGCCGCGGCACCTCGGTCCTGCCGACCTCGTTGCCGCAGACCACGAAGAACCGCCCCTCCTCGGTGCCGACGGCGATCATGCCGGCGCTGACCCGGGCGGGGCCCGGCGGCTCGGCGGGCGCGACCTTGTCGGCCGAGTAGCGGATCACGTTCTGGGCCTGCTCGACGAAGATCGAGAAGACGCGCTTGGCGACCGCGGCGTCGGTCTCCTCGTGCCGCATGCGCAGCTTCAGCACTTCCCCGAGCGAGAACAGGATGTTCTCCGAGAGATCTCCGCCGAACGACAGGATCACGCCGCTGCGCTTCGACGCCTCGTGGAAGGATCGGAAATCGCTCGCGCGCAAGGAAGCCTCTCGACCGCTTCATCGCGGCAACACACCGCGTGTGTAGGGCCGACATTAATGCGGAAATAATCAAAGATTTCTTACCGGTACTGATCGCTTTCTGAGCAACATTGCCCGTATTGCGAGCAGCGCCGCAAGCTTTACGCTGGATCCTGTCGCGGACCGCGCGGCATCGCGCGCGAGGGTCCGGGCCGCCGGCTTCAGGCGGCCGCGCCCTGGCGGGCGCCCGTGTCCCACTCGGTGCCCCAGTCCTGCACGACGTGGCCGGGCGCGACCTCCCGGTAGAGGCGCTCCGGCGGCACGTAGTCGGGGGTCCGGATCGGGCTGCGGATCTCGTCGTCCGGCAGCGCGTGCCGCTCGCCCCGCCGGCCCGGATCCGGCACGGGCACCGCGGCGAGCAGCTTCTTCGTGTAGGGGTGCCGCGGATCGCCGAAGATCGCGGCTCGGGGACCGATCTCCACGATCTCGCCGAGATACATCACCGCCACCCGGTGGCTGACCCGCTCGACCACCGCCATGTCGTGCGAGATGAACAGGTAGGCGAGGCCGAGCTCCGCCTGCAGGTCGAGCATCAGGTTCACGACCTGCGCCTTCACCGAGACGTCGAGCGCCGAGACCGCCTCGTCGGCGACGATCAGGCGGGGGTTCAGGGCGAGCGCGCGGGCGATGCAGATGCGCTGGCGCTGGCCGCCGGAGAACTCGTGCGGGAAGCGCGCGGCGGCCTCGGGCGGAAGCCCGACCCGGGTGAGCAGGTCCTCCGCCCGCCGCCGGGCCTCGCGGGGCGCGGAGAGGCGGTTGATCAGCAGCGGCTCCGCCACCGCCGCACCGACGCTCAGGCGCGGGTCGAGGCTGGCGAACGGGTCCTGGAAGATCATCTGCATGCGCTGGCGGCGGGCGCGGAGGGTGCCGGCATCGAGGCCCGTGATGTCCTCGCCGTCGAGCAGGACCGAGCCCGAGAGCGGCTCGACGAGGCGCAGGATCGAGCGCCCGGTGGTGGACTTGCCGCAGCCGGATTCGCCGACGAGCGCCAGGGTCTCGCCGGCCGCGAGGCTGAACGAGACCCGCTCCACCGCGTGGACGCGCCCAGTCACGCGGCCGAGCAGCCCGGAGCGGATGTCGAACCGGGTCGTCAGGTCGCGCACCTCCAGAACCGGGCGCTCGGCGGCCCTGACGGTGTCGGGGGTCTCGGGCGTCGGTGCCGCGAGGCCGGTCGCCCGGTCGACCACCGGGAACCGCATCGGGCGGGCCCGGCCCGCCATGGTCCCGAGGCGCGGGACCGCGGCCAGCAGCGCCCGCGTATAAGGCTCGGTGGGTTCGGAAAAAATGCGCGCGGTCGGGCCGGCCTCCACGGCGCGGCCCCGGTACATCACCACGGTGCGGTCGGCGATCTCGGCGACCACACCCATGTCGTGGGTGATGAACAGGACCGACATGCCCTCCTCGTCCTGCAGGCTCTTGATGAGGTCGAGGATCTGGGCCTGGATCGTGACGTCGAGCGCCGTGGTCGGCTCGTCGGCGATCAGGAGCTTCGGCCGGCAGGCGAGCGCCATGGCGATCATCACCCGCTGGCGCATGCCGCCGGAGAAGCGGTGCGGGTACTCGTGCAGGCGCGAGCGGGCGGCCGGGATCCGGACCTTGTCGAGGAGCCGGAGCGCCTCCGCCTCGGCGGCGGACCGCGACAGGCCCCGGTGCCGGATCAGCGCCTCGGCGATCTGGAAGCCGATGGTCAGGACCGGGTTCAGGGAGGTCATCGGCTCTTGGAAGATCATGGCGATGGAATCGCCGCGCACCCGCCGCATCTCGGCCTCGGGGGCGGCGAGCAGCTCGCGGCTCTCGAAGCGCACGCGCCCGCCGATACGGCTCGCGTCCCGCGGCAGGAGGCGCAGGATCGAGAGGGCGCTGACGCTCTTGCCCGAGCCGGATTCGCCGACGAGGGCCACGGTCTCGCGCGGGCCCACGTCGAACGAGACGCCGTGCACGACTTCGCGCCAGCGCCCGTTCGAGCGGAAGGAGACGGTGAGGTCTGAGACCGAGAGGATCGGGTCCACTGGATCCGCCATCGCTAAAGAACCCGTCGCGGGTCGAGGGCGTCGCGCAGGCCGTCGCCGATGAAGTTGATCGACAGCACGGTCAGGAAGATCGCGCCTCCCGGGAACAGCGCCCAGTGCGGGGCGACGTCGAGATGGTCCTTGGCGTCGAACAGGAGCCGCCCCCAGGTCGGGATGTCGGGCGGGAAGCCGAGCCCCAGGAAGGACAGGGTCGATTCCGCGATGATCGCGGACGAGACCTCGATCGAGGCCGCCACGATCACCGGCCCGAGCGCGTTCGGCAGGATGTGGCGGCGCACGAGGTGCCCGGTCGTCGCCCCCTGCGAGCGGGCCGCCTCCACGAACTCCTTCTCGCGCAGGGACAGGAACTGCGCCCGCACCAGCCGGGCCACCGGCATCCAGCGCAGGCCCCCGATCACCGCGACGATCATCAGGAACACGCCGCCCTGGCTGCCGAACACGGCCTTCAGGCTGTCGCGGAACAGGTAGATCACGAGGAGCAGCAGCGGCAGCTGCGGCAGCGACAGGAACAGGTCGGTCAGCCACATGAGCACCGGGTCGAGGAACCGGCGCGACATCCCGGCGAGCGCGCCGACCAGCACGCCGATCAGGCTCGCCACCGCCATGGCGGCGAAGCCGACCGCGAGCGAGATCCGCCCGCCGTAGATCATCCGGGCCAGCAGGTCCTGGCCGAGATCGTCGGTGCCGAACGGGTGGTCCCAGGACGGACCCTGGAGCTGGGCCGCGAAGTCGATGTCGTCGATGGCGACCGGCCAGAGCAGGCCGCCGAACACCACGCCGGCGACGAGCAGCGCCAGCACGCCGACGCTGGCGAGCGCCAGCCGGTGCCGCCGGAAGCGCCGCCACGTCTCCCGCCCCGGCGAGGCCGGCGCGCGGGCGAGGGCAGGCGCCTCATCGGAGGGCGATGCGAGGGTCGAGCCAGCCATAGAGCAGGTCCGCGACGAGGTTGAACAGGATGACGAGGCCGGCGAACACGAAGGTCACCGCCATCACCACCGGCGTGTCGTTGGCCAGCATCGCGTCGATCAGCAGCGAGCCGATGCCGGGGATCCGGAAGATCTGCTCGGTGACGATGGCGCCGCCGAACACCGCCGGGATCTGGAGGGCGACGAGCGTCACCACCGGGATCAGGGCGTTGCGGGCGATGTGCCGGCGGGTCACCGTGCCCTCGGTCAGGCCCTTGGCCCGGGCCGTGGTGACGTAGTCGAGGCGGGCGACGTCCAGCGCCGAGGCGCGCACGTAGCGGGTGTAGGAGGCGGCCTGGAAGAAGCCCAGCACCGCCACCGGCATGATCGCCTGCCGGACATTCGCCCAGAGCCAAGGCAGGCCGGAGCCCGGCAGGTCGGCCTGATAGACGAAGGGCAGCCAGCCGAGCTTGATCGAGAACAGCAGGATGAACAGCAGGCCGGTGAAGAAAGTCGGCAGCGAGAAGCCCACGAAGGCCAGCGTGTTGGCGACCTGGTCGGCAAGCGAGTAGGGCCGGCGCGCCGCGTAGAGGCCCACCGGTACGGCGATCAGCAGCGCCAGGATCTGCGAGGAGCCGACCACGAACAGGGTCGTGGGCAGCCGCTGCAGGATCAGGGTGTCGACGTTCACCCGGCTGGCGAAGGAGAAGCCCCAATCCCCCTGCAGCATGGCGGTGAGCCAGTGCAGGTAGCGGGTGAGGATCGGGTCATCGAGGCCGAACTTGACGCGCAGAGCCGCCCGCACCTCCGGCGGCACGTTCGGGTTGCTGGCGAGTTCGCCGAACGGGTCGCCCGGCGCGAGCGCCAGGACGGTGAACAGGATCAGGCTGATGCCGAGGAGGCTCGGAATCGCGATCAGGAGGCGTCGCAGGATGTAGGCGCCCATGGCGCGACGCTCCCGCTCAGGCCTCCCTGTACCAGTCGGGCAGGAACGACAGGTCGTTGTCCCAGCCGCTGCGGGGCGCCGTCAGCGTCGCGCCCACCGCCGAGACCTCGGCGCGGTGGATCAGCGGCAGCACGTTCTCGGAGACCGCGAGGTCGTTGCAGGTGATCAGCAGCGCCGCGCGCTTGACCGGGTCGAGCTCGCTCTGGGCGGCGTTGTAGGCCTTGTCGTAGGCGTCGTTGCGCCAGCGCACGACGTTGCGGCCCTGCCACTTGTTGGCCTTCTGGGCCACCTCCCAGGAGGCGTACATGAGCAGCCAGATCGCCGGATCGGCCTGGGTCATGCTGTAGGCGTACATCTCCATGTCGGCGTAGAAATGCGTGCAGGTGTCGGGGTTGGCCGGGTCGGAGGAGAAGAACACCGAGCCGGTCACCGATTTCAGCTCGATCTCGATGCCGGCCTTGGCGGCCGCCTGCTTGATGATCGCCTGCGTCTTCTGGCGCGGCGCGTTGATCGAGGTCTGGAAGACCAGCTTGAGCTTCTTGCCGTCCTTGGCGCGGATGCCGTCGGAACCCTTCTTCCAGCCGGCCTCGTCGAGGAGCGCGTTGGCCTTAGCCGGGTCGAAGGCGAAGCTCGTGTTCTTGGAGACGAAGCGCTCCGGGCCGTTGACCGTGTTGGCGGTGGGCTTGCCGGTGCGGCCGTAGATGTAGGTCTGGATCGACTTGCGGTCGACCAAGAGGTTCATCGCCTGGCACACCTTCGGGTCGGAGAAGGCGGGGTGCTTGGTGGTGATCGAGGCGCGCTCGCCGTCGACCTCGACGTTCGGGTCGGCGGCGTTGAGGAGCAGGAACTCGAGCTTGCCGCCGTAGACCACGTCGACCCGGCCCTTGCCGCCGGTCTCCAGGCGCTTCAGCACCTCGTCCTCGATCAGCATGTTCCAGGCGTAGTCGTACTCGCCGGTCTGGAGCACGGCTCGGGCGGCCGAGACCGCGTCGCCGCCGCCCTTCATCTCGACCGTGTCGAAGTACGGGCGGTTCGGCAGGTGGTAGTCGGGATTGCGCTCGCCGCGGACGATGTCGCCGGGCCGGAACTCCACGAACCGGTACGGGCCGGTGCCCACCGGGGCGAGGTTCTGGGGCGCGTCCCGGGACTTGGCGCCGCTGTAGGGTCCGAACAGGTGCTTCGGCAGCACCATCCCGACGATGCCCACGTAGGCGTCGCACCAGTAGGGCGTGGGCTTGTCGAACAGAACCCGGACGCTGAGGTCGTCGACTTTCTCGACCTTGCAATCCTTGTAGGACCCGGCCGTCACCGCCGCGGTGGCGGGGTCGCGGGCGTATTCCCAGGTGAAGACGAGGTCGTCGGCGGTGAGCGGCTTGCCGTCGTGCCACTTCACGCCGGGCTTGAGCGTCCAGACCACCGAGCGGCCGTCGGCGGCGAGCGCCCCGTTCTCCTTCGAGGGGATCGAGGCGGCGAGCACCGGCACGAGGTTGCCGTCCGCGTCCCAGGCGGCGAGCGGCTCGTAGAAGATCCGCGAGGCGTCCTGGTCCTTGGTGCCGACGGCGAAATGCGGGTTGATCAGCGTCGGCGCCTGCCACCAGAGCAGCTTGAGCGCGCCGCCGCCGCCGGCCTTGGTCGGCTTGTAGCCGGCCCGGATATCGGCCGCCATCGCGACCCCGTTCCCGGCCAGCATCAGCCCGGCCATGGGCGCGGTGAGGCCCACAGCCACCATCCGCTGCACGAAAGCGCGCCGCGACAGGCGGCCGTCCTTCACCTGCCCGATGAGGCCGCGCAGATCCCGTTCGTCCATGTACGCTTTCCCGTTTACCGCCGTGACAGGCACAGCAACATTCCGGCAGCGGCCTTGGCAAGGGGCGGGCCAGTGACGGTTCAATCGGAACGTGTTGACGGACGCTTGGTTCGGGCAGGAGCATGGCCTGAGCGGTGCATGCGGTCAGGCAGCAGCAGGGCTCGCGCCGTGTCCGTCCTTGCGAGCGGAGCGAAGCAATCCAGCGGCGCCACGCTTCCCGAGGGCGCGCAACCCTGGGTCGCTTCGCTGCGCTCGCGAAGACGGCGCGGAGCCCGCTATGGTGGCGCGACCTCGACGCGCAGCTTTCCCGGAGTGGACCCGATGGACAACCGCAACGCCGTGTGGCGCCATGTCGACGCGCAATCGGAACGGCTGATCGCCCTGTCCGAGCGGGTCTGGGGCATGCCGGAGGTCTGCTACACGGAGAGCCGCTCCTGCGCCGAGCACGTCGCCGAGCTGCGCCACCAGGGCTTCCGCGTGACCGAGGCGGTCGCCGGCATCCCGACCGCCGTGATGGGCGAGGCCGGGGACGGCGGGCCGGTCATCGCGTTCCTCGGCGAGTACGACGCCCTGCCGGGCCTGTCGCAGGAGGCCGGCGTCGCCGAGCACCGGCCGGTGGAGGCGGGCGGGCACGGCCACGGCTGCGGCCACAACCTCCTCGGCTCGGCGGCTCTGCTCGCCGCCACCGCGCTGAAGGACTGGCTCGCCGAGACCGGGACGCCCGGCCGCGTGCGCTACTACGGCTGCCCGGCGGAGGAAGGCGGCGCCGCCAAGGCCTTCATGGTCCGCGCCGGCGCCTTCGCGGACGCCGACATCGCGATCACCTGGCATCCGGGCAGCTTCTGGGAGGTGGCACCGCCGGTCGCCCTCGCCAACACCCGGGCCGACTTCGTCTTCACCGGCCGCACCGCCCACGCGGCGGCCGCGCCCCATCTCGGGCGGTCGGCGCTCGACGCCGTCGAGCTGATGAGCGTCGGCGTGAACTACATGCGCGAGCACATGCCGTCCGACGCGCGGGTCCACTACGCCTATCTCGACGCCGGCGGCATCGCCCCGAACGTCGTCCAGGCCGGCGCGACGGTGCGCTACTCGATCCGGGCCCGCGACCTCCCCGGCATGCTGGCGCTGGTCGAGCGGGTGAAGAAGATCGCGCAGGGCGCCGCCCTGATGACCGAGACCGCCGTCGAGGTGCGGATCGTCAGCGCGGTGTCGAACCTGCTGGGCAACGATCCCCTGGAGCGGGCGCTGCACGGCGTCATGGAGGAGCTCGGGCCGCCGCATTTCGACGAGGCCGACCGGGACTTCGCCGGCAAGATCCGGGCGACGCTCACCGACGGCGACATCGACGCTGTGTTCCGCGCCATCGGGATGCCGCGCACCGAGGCGCCGCTCGCCGACTTCCTCGTGCCCCTCGACGCGCCGCGCAACCCGGCGGTGGGGTCCACCGACGTCGGCGACGTCAGCTGGGTGGTGCCGACCGTCCAGGCCCACGCGCCCACGGTGGCCATCGGCACGCCGTTCCACACCTGGCAGGTGGTGGCGCAGGGCAAGACCCCGGCGGCCCACAAGGCGATGGTGCAGGTCGCCAAGGCGATGGCCGCCACCGGGGCCCGGGCGGTGACCGACGCGGCCCTCCGCGACGCCGCCAAGGCGGACCTCGCCCGCCGGGTCGGCGCGGCGGGCTACGTCTCGCCGCTGCCGCCGGAAGTCGAGCCGCCGCTCGGCATGTCGCTGGGGCGCTGACCGGGGCCCGTCTCAGAGCGTCCGGGCGCGGAGCGCCGTCACGACGATCTCGGCCAGGATGACGACGCCGAAGATCGCGGCGAGCACCACGGCGACCTGGTCCCAGTAGAGCAGGTTCAGGGCGGTATCGAGCGCGACGCCGATGCCGCCCGCGCCGACCAGCCCCAGCACGGCGGATTCGCGGATGTTGATGTCCCAGCGGAACAGCGCGATCGACCAGAAGGCCGGTTTCACCTGCGGCCAGTAGCCGAGCAGCAAAGTCGACATCCGGCCGGCACCCGCGGCCTGCAGGGCCTCGATCGAGCCGCGATTGGCCTCCTCCAGCGCCTCGGCGAACAGCTTGCCGGTGAAGCCGACGGAGCGGAGCGCGATCGCCAGGGTCCCGGCCAGCGGCCCCGGGCCGAACACCGCCACGAACAGCAGCGCCCAGACCAGGGAGTTCACCGAGCGCGAGGTCACGAACACGAACTTGGCGAAGAGATTCAGCGCGCGGTTGGGCGTGACGTTGCGGGCCGCCATCAGCCCGATCGGCACCGCGATCGCGATGGCGATCAGGGTGCCGAGCGTCGCGATGTGGAGCGTCTCCACCAGCGCCCGCAGGGTCGGCCCGACATAGCCGGCATCCATCGGCCACATCCGGCCGAACAGGTCGGCCAGCTGGTCGGGGGCGTCGTAGAGGAATTCCGGGATCACCTCGATGGTGCGCAGGCTCGCCACGAAGGCCGCCACCGCGCACAGCGTGAAGGCGAGCCGCGCCAGCCGCTTCCACAGGGGGAAGCGCTGCCAGCGGCGCGGGTCGGCGGACGCGGGCGCGAGGGCGACGCTCACTGGAACACCTTGCGGGCCCAGCCGGAGACGATCTCGGCCACCATGATCAGGGCGACGATGACGATCAGGATCGCCAGCACCACGTCGAAGTCGAAGCGCTGGTAGGCGGTGAACAGCGTCGCGCCGATGCCGCCGCCGCCGACGATGCCCACCATGGTCGAGTTCCGCAGGTTGGAATCGAGCTGGTAGGTGGCGAAGCCGATGAAGCGCGGCAGCACCTGCGGCTGCACGCCCATGATCAGGGTCGACAAGAAGCCGGCGCCGGTCGCCCGCACGGCCTCGACCTGCTTCAGGGAGATCTCCTCGATCGCCTCGGCGAACAGCTTGGCGATGAAGCCCACCGAGGCGACGATCAGCGCCATGACGCCGGCGAGCGCCCCGAAGCCGATCGCCTTCACGAACAGGATCGCCACGATGATCGGGTGGAACGACCGGCAGAGCGCGATCAGGATCCGGGTCGGCCACGTCACCCAGGGCGGCATCAGGTTGCGGGCCGCCAGGAATCCGATCGGCAGGGCGACCGCGATGCCGACCACCGTCGCGATCACGGCGATCTGCAGGCTCTCGACGATCCCCGACTGGATCAGCTCCCAGCGGGAGAAGTTCGGCGGGAACATCCGGGCCAGGAACTGCTGCCCATGGGCGAGGCCGCCGGCGAAGCGCTCGGGCGAGAAGCCGAGCTGGGTCGCCGCGTAGACCGCGTAGACGGCGAGGAGCGCCCAGCCGGCGCGGGCGGTCCAGTTGGGCCGGAACGCGACGCGGTCGGCGGCGTCTGGGGAGGCGTCGGAGGAAGCGGGGCGGGCGGGCGCGCTCATTCGAGCCAGTTCTCGCCGCCGTAGATGCCGCGCAGGTCGGCCTCGCTCAGCCGGTCCGGCGGCCCGTCATAGACCACGTGCCCGCCCGACATGCCGACGATCCGCGCGGCGAAGCGCTGGGCGAGCGCCACGTTGTGGATGTTGACCACCACCGGCACGCCGCGCTCGGCCGCGAGCCGGGACAGGATCTCCATGATCTCGACGGAACTCTTCGGGTCGAGGGACGAGGTCGGCTCGTCGGCGAGCACGATCTCGGGCTCCTGCATGATCGCCCGGGCGATGCCGACGCGCTGGCGCTGCCCGCCCGACAGGGCGTCGGCCCGGCGGGTGGCGAAGCCCGACAGGCCGACCGCGTCGAGGAGGTCGAAGGCGCGGGCGATGTCCGCCTCGGGGAAGCGTCGCAGCCACGCGCGCCAGGCCGGCACGTAGCCGAGGCGGCCGCAGAGCAGGTTCTCCATCACCGAGAGGCGCTCGACCAGGTTGTACTCCTGGAACACCATCCCGATCCGGCGCCGCGCCCGGCGCAGGGCGGGGCCGGAGAGCCGGGCGAGGTCCTCGCCCCGGAACAGGATCTCCCCCGAGGTCGGCTGGACCAGCCGGTTGATGCAGCGGATCAGGGTGCTCTTGCCGGTACCGGACGGCCCGATGATCGCCGTGAGCCCGGTGCCCGGCACCACGAGGTCGATGCCCTTCAGGACCGGCTGGCCGGCCCGGTACGCCTTGGTCAGCCCGCGAATCACCAGCGCGCGCGGATCCTCCGCCCGGGGATCGCCCTCGGCTCCGGCCGCCACCGCGCGCGCCGCGCTCCCCGCCGTCACGGCCTGCGTCACGGCTTGGGCGCGCCCGCGGCCTTCTTGCGCGCCGCCTCGGCCTCCCGGGCGGCCTCGCGCTCGTAGGCGACCTTGTTGTACGGCGTGCCCGATTCCTCCGCGACCTTGCGGACGATCGCCCAGTCCTTGAGGTAGGTGATCGGCGCGAACCGGTCGTCGCCCTCGAAATCCTTCACCATGTCGGGCGGGAAGCGGAAATCGTAGAAGCACTGCTTCAGCTTCTCGGCGAGTTCCGGCTTGAGATCGTGGGCGTAGGCGAAACCCGAGGTCGGGAACTTCTCGCTCGTGTAGATCACCCGGTAATCGTCGCCCTTGATCGTCCCGCGGGCGACCATCCGGTAGAACACGTCCGAGGCCACCGGGGCGGCGTCGTAGTCGCCGGTGCCGACGCCCAGCGCCGACTTGTCGTGGCCGCCCGAGTAGATGAGCTTGTAGTCCTCGCCGGGCTTCAGTCCCTGCTCGGGGAACAGCGCCTTGGGCGCGAGGTTGCCGGAATTCGACGACGGCGCCGTGTGGGCCACGCGCTTGCCCTTGAGGTCGGCCAGCGTCTTGTACGGGCTGCTCGCCTTCACCACGACGATCAGGTTGTAGCCCTCGGCGCCCTTCTCGGTGCCCTTGGCGGCGAACGGGATCGCGCCGGCCATGTTCACCGCGAAGCCGAGGGGCCCGGTCGAGAAGCCCGCCACCGTGAGCCGGCCGGATCGCATCGCCTCGATCTCGGCGGAGTTCGACTGGACCGGGTAGTAGACGACGCGCTTGCCCGTGCACTGGCTCAGGTAGGTCGTGAACGGCTTGAACGAGTTCTCGTAGACCGCGGGATCCTCCACCGGCGTGTAGGCGAAGACGATCACACTCGGGTCGCGGGTCTTGGACGGGACGTCGGCGACGAGGTCCTTGTTGGCGTCGCAGTAGGCGTCGTCGAGTTGGCCGCGGTTGGGGCACTCGTCGGCCCTGAGGGGCGAGAGGGAACCGAAGCCGCAGAGCAGCGCCAGGGCTGCGCCGTATCGGGCGATCGTCACGCGCTATCCTCCCTGCGGGGCCGTGCCTCGGGCCGGCGCCGTCATGTCTCGCCCGGTCCGGGCCGAGCTTGAGCCGGCAAAGGTGTAGGCGCCGGCTGACGGGAGACGCAAGGCGCGACAGCGAGCGGACGTTGAGGGAAGCCGCGCGCTGACAGGGGCGTCGTGGCGTCCGTCCGGGCGTCCGTACGGGCGGCGGCCGGCCTCAGGGCGCGAGCCGCGTGAACACGTAGTCGTGGTCCCGGACATTCGCGCTGTGGCAGGCGAAGCAGGTCTCGTGCTGGGCCGCGTCCGCGGGCTTGCCGTCGACGAAGCGCCCGAACCCCCAGCCCCCCGTCGCCGCGTAGCGCCGCGAATCCTTCACCATGACCTGAACCGTCGTGGCGCCGCCGGGCACGAAGGCCGGGGCGAACTCCGCGGACGGCACCCGCGTCCAGGCGCGCTTCACCAGCACCGTCCCGTCCGGGAACGGCAGGGTGCCCGACCGGTAGGCGTCCAGCGCCCGCGCGTTGCCGACCACGGCGCGCAGCTCGTCGAGGGCCCCGGTCTCCTGCGCGACGCCGACGAGCTGCCAGTCGCGGTACCCGTCCGGGACGGTGACGCCGTAGATCGGCGAGGCCGCCGGGGAAGTCCCGGCATCCACGGCGCGCACCGCAGAGCCTCCCAAAATCAGGCCCGCAGCGAGCAGGGCCGGCAGCGCGACAGCCAGGAACCGCATGGCAACCTCCGTCATCGTCTCGGGATGATCGTGTGTCCGGGGATGATCCGGCCGCGCCGGCGCGGTCAGGCCGCGGCCGCGTCGATCACGGCCTGCGCGAAGGCGCGCGGGGCCTCCTGCGGGAGGTTGTGGCCGATCCCGCCGGTGATCAGCCGGTGCGCGTAGCGTCCGGTGAACTTGGCCGCGTAGCTGGCGGGGTCGGGATGCGGGGCGCCGTTCGCGTCGCCCTCCAGGGTGATGGTCGGCACGCCGATCGTGGGCGCCTGCGCGAGGCGGCTCTCCAGCGCGTCGTACCGGCGCTCGCCATCGGCGAGGCCCATCCGCCAGCGGTAATTGTGGATGACGATGCTGACGTGATCCGGGTTGTCGAGGGCCGGGGCGCTCCGCGCGAAGGTTGCGTCGTCGAAGCGCCAGCGCGGCGAGGCGGTCTGCCAGATCAGCTTGGCGAAGTCGGCACGGTAGGCCTCGTAGCCGGCCCGCCCCCGGCTGGTGGCGAAGTAGAACTGGTACCACCAGGACAGCTCGGCCCGCGGCGGCAGCGGCTTCTTGCCGGCCTCCTGGTTGCCGATCAGGTAGCCGCTGACCGCCACCAGCGCCCGGCACCGCTCCGGCCACAGCGCCGCGACGATGTCGGCCGTCCGCGCGCCCCAGTCGAAGCCGCCCAGGACGGCCTGGGGGATCTTCAGGGCGTCCATCAGGGCGATGACGTCCACCGCGAGTGCCGCCTGCTCGCCGTTCCGGACCGTGTCCGACGCCAGGAAACGGGTGGTGCCGTAGCCGCGCAGGTACGGCACGATCACCCGGTGCCCGGCCGCCGTGAGGATCGGAACGACCTCCGCGAAGGCGTGGATGTCGTAGGGCCAGCCGTGCAGCAGGATGACCGCCGGCCCGTCGGCGGGACCGGCCTCGACGTAGCCGACGTCGAGCACGCCGGCCTCGACCTGCTTCAGGACGCCCGGCACGGCGCCGGGGACCGGGGCGCCGGGGGCCGAGCCGCCCTGCGCCCGCGCGGTCCGGCCGAGGCCGAGCTCGGCGAGGGCGGCGGTGGCTACCGCGCTCTTCAGGAGGCGGCGGCGGCTCCAGGCGGATGTGTCGGGATCGGTCTCGCGGGCCATGGACAGCTCCCTCGTCGGAAAGTCTTCGATGGAGCGAAATCTATCCCGATGCTCGACACCGCGCTTTGAGAGGACCTTGAGGACACCTTCAGAGGCCCATGATTTATGCCCGCCCGGGCCCGTGCTAGAGCGCCCTCCGCCGCGGAGACCGGTTCGGTGAGCAGGGCGCGGAACGCGGACATGGCCCCGCCCAGGAACGCCCCGTGATCTACCGGTTCGGATCCTTCACCCTCGATTCTGCCCGGCGGGAGCTCAGCCGGGACGGCGCCGAGATCGCCGTCGAGCCGCAGGTCTTCGACCTCCTGCGGGTGCTGATCGAGCGGCGCGACCGGGTGGTGAGCCGCGACGACCTGCTGGGGGCGGTCTGGAACGGGCGCATCGTCTCCGAGGCGACCCTCGGCAGCCGGATCAACGCGGCCCGGACCGCGATCGGCGACACCGGAACCGAGCAGCGCTGGATCCGGACGCTCCCGCGCAAGGGCGTGCGCTTCGTCGGCGCCGTGCGGGAGGCCGCATCGGAGGTCTCGCCCGGGATCGCTCCGGAAGACGCGGCGGAGGCGAGCGTCACGTGGCGCACCGGGCCGCGCCTGCCCGCGGTGGCGGTCCTGCCCTTCACCAACATGAGCGCGGATCCGGATCAGGACTACTTTGCCGACGGGATCACCGAGGAGATCATCACGGCGCTGTCCCGCGTCAGCGGCCTGTTCGTGATCGCGCGCAACTCGACCTTCACCTACCGGGGCGCGGCGATCGACGTGCGCCGGGTCGGGCAGGAGCTCGGCGTCGGCTACGTGGTCGCCGGCAGCGTGCGCCGCGGCGGGTCGCGCCTGAGGATCACCGGCCAGCTGGTCGATGCCGGGACCGGCGCCCATCTCTGGGCCGACAGCTTCGACGGCGGGCTCGACGACGTCTTCGCCCTGCAGGAGCGGGTCGCCGCGCGCGCCGCCGCCGCGATCGAGCCCACCCTCCAGCTGGCGGAGATCGGCCGGCTCGGCCGCGACGCGCCGGCCCATCCGGACGCCTACGACCGGCTGCTCCGGGCCAATGCCCGGCTCGCCGACTTCACCGCCGCCGGCATGGCGGCGGCGCTCGATCACCTGGACGAGGCCCTGGCGCTCGACCCGGGCTACGCACCGGCGATGGCCGCCGCGGCCTATTGCCGAGCGCAGTGCCATTTCCAGGGCTGGATCGCGCAGGGCGACGCGGAGCGCGCGGCGGCCGTGCGGCTGGCCTGGGGCGCGGTCGAGCGCGCGCCCGGGGACGCGCAGGTGCTGTGGATGGCGGCCTTCGCGGTCTGGAACATGTCGGAGACCGGGCGGGACCGGGCACGCGACCTGTTCGGCCGCGCGCTGCTCGTCAACCCGAACTCCGCCCTGGCGCTCACCCTCGCGGGCTGGATCGAGACCATGTGCGGCCGCGCGGAGGCGGGACGCGCCATGGTCGAGCGGGCGCTGCAGCTCAACCCGCGGGATCCGCGCGGCTGGCTGATGTCGGGCGTGATGGCGGTCGCGGCGGTCAGCGAGGCCGACTATCCCGAGGCGATCCGGTGGGCCGAGCGGGCGCTGGCGCAGAACCGACGCTTCGCCGTCGCCCTGCGGGCGCTCGCCGTGGCCCATGTCGGGCTCGGCCAGCCGGAGCGCGCCCGGCAGGCGGTCGCCGAGCTCCTGGCGATCGAGCCCGGATTGACGGTCTCGGGCTTCCTGGCGCGGATCCCCTTCCCGGTCGCCGCCCTGGGGCAGCGATACGCCGAGGCCCTGGCCGAAGCCGGCCTGCCCGCCTGAGCGGGACGCCGGTCAGGCCCCTTCCCGGTTCAGCCGGACGACGAGCTGATCGGCGAACTTGGCGGCGGCCACCGACAGCGAGCGCCCGCGCAGCTGCGCCAGGACCAGCGTCATCGGGGTGAGGTCGCGGGTGTCGATCGGCCGGCTGTGCAGGCGCGGATCCTCCGGGATGCCGCTGGGCACCTGCAGGCTCACCACGTCCTCCCGCAGGGTGAGGTTGCGCAGGAACTCCAGCGAGCCCGACTCCACGACCGGCCGCAGCTCGACGCCCCGCCGGGCCAGCGCGTGCTCGATGTGGTGGCGGATGGCGAGCGATCGGTCGGGCAGCGCCAGGGCGTGCGCGAGACAGTCGCGCAGCCGCACCGGCCCGCTCTCCGCCGCCAGCGCGTGGCCTCTGCGCATCAGCGCGCACAGGGTCTGATGGCCGGAATAGAGCGGGTGCAGCTCCGCCGAGGGCGGCGGCTGCAGGATCAGGGCGAGGTCGGCCTCGAATTCCGCCAGGGCTGTCACCGCCTGGGCGTGGTCGCGGACCTGCACGGTGAAGCCGACCTGCGGAAAGCGGGCGCGGTAGGCCTCGACCTCCTCGGGCACCACCTGGGTGACGAAGGCCTGGCTGCAGGCGAGCGCCACGTGCCCCCGCCGCACGCCCGACAGGTCGGCGATCTGCGAGCGGACCCGGTCGAGATCGGCGGCCTGGTCGCGGATGTGCCGGGCGAAGAGCTCGCCGGCCGCGTTGAGCCGCATCCCCTGCGGCAGGCGCTCGAAGATCGGCGTGCCGAGCTCGTATTCGAGATCCTGGATCTGCCGGGTCAGGGCCGAGGGCGTGAGGTTCAAGCGCTCCGCGGCGCGCCGGATCGAGCCGGCGCGGGCGACCTCGGCGACGTAGGTGACGGTGCGCAGGTGCTTCACGCCCCTACCCTGCCGGGCTGTTGCGTTTATGGCAACGGCACGCTCAGAAAATAGCACTTCCTCGCAACAGGTGGCGCCCGTAGCGTCGGCACATCGGGACCCTTCAGGAGCCGTTCGATGATCCGCCGCCGCACCCTCCTGGCCGGTCTCGGGGCCGGCCTCGCCCTCGGACCCCTGGCCCGGGCCCGCGCCCAGGGCGCGCCCGTCACGATCCGGATGGGCTCCCTCAAGCTGATCCACTCGATCGCGCCGAGCTTCTACGCGCGCTTCACCCCGCCCGGGGTGAATGTGGAGGTTGTGCCCTTCGAGAGCCCGACCGAGTGCAAGAACGCCGTGGTCACCAAGTCGGTGGATTTCGGCACCTTCGGGATCGCCGCCGCGACGCTGGGCGCCGCCGCCGGCGAGCCGCTCGTGGTCATCGCCTCCACCTGCAACCGCGGGATGGCGGTGATCGCCAAGAAGGGCTCCGACATCCACGCCATCAAGGACCTGCGCGGCAAGCGCGTCGCGATCTGGCCCGGCAGCACCCAGGAGGTCTTCGTCCTGGAGCGGATGCGCATGGAGGGGCTCTCGGTGAAGGACATCACCCCCGTGCGCGTCTCCTTCTCGGAGATGCACATCGCCCTCGCCCGCGGCGACGTCGACGCCTATGTCGGCGCCGAGCCGGGCCCCGGCGTCAGCCTCGCCTCGGGCGTCGGCCAGCTCGTCGAGTACCCCTACGGCACCGAGATGGGCGCGCTGAACATGGTGTTCGGCGCCCACCGCGACACGCTGGCCGAGCGGCCGGACCTCGTCCGGACCATGCTGGAGATCCACCGCAAGGCGACGGACTTCGCGGCCGGCGACCGCGACGCGATGATCGCCATGGCGGTGGCGAAGCTCGGCCAGAAGCGCGAGGCGCTCGAGCTCTCGGCCCCGAACGTCGAGCTGACCTGGCGCCTCGGGCCGAACGAGATCCGGCAGGCCGACGCCTACGCGCAGCACATGCTCGCGCTCAAGCAGATCAAGCGGCTGCCGGAGCCCGGCTTCATCGATACCCGCTTCGTCGACGCGCTGGGGCGGGCGTGAGCACCGGGATCGAGGCCGGCGCCCTGCCGGCGGCGGTGACGCCGGCCCCCGCCCGCCGGGCCGGATCCGGACCCGGGCCCGCCCACCTGCGCCGGCTGGCGCTCGCCTGCGTGGTGCCGGCCGCGCTCGTCGCGGTCTGGCAGGTCACCACCGCGGGCCGGCCCTACAGCCTGATCCCGCCGCCCGCGGAGGTCTGGGCCGAGATGCGGGACCTCGCCATCGGCGGCGTCAACGACGACGCCTTCAGCGGCACGCTCTGGACCCATCTCGCGGCCTCGCTGAGCCGGGTCTACGGCGGCTTCGCGCTGGCGGCCGCTGCCGCCCTGCCGCTCGGCCTGCTGATCGGCCGCGTGCCCCTGATCCGGGCGCTGCTCGATCCCGTCCTGCAGGTGCTGCGGCCGGTTCCGGTCACCGCGTGGCTGCCCTTGGCGATGATCCTGTTCGGCCTCGGGCCGCGCTCGGCCTTCTTCCTCGTGTTCCTCGGGGCGTTCTACCCGATCCTGGTCAACACCGTGTTCGGGGTCCGCTCCGTTGAGCCGCGCCTGTTCGAGGCGGCAGCGATGCTGGGCTGCACCGGGCCGGCCCAGTTCGTCCGCGTGGTGCTGCCGGCGGCGCTGCCGTCGATCTTCACCGGCCTGCGGCTGGGGCTGGGCTTCGCCTGGGTGGTGATCGTGGTCGGCGAGATGACCGGCGTCCAGACCGGCCTCGGGGCGATCATCATGGAGGCGCGCCAGCTCTCGCGCACCGAGATCGTGATCTGCGGCATGGCGGTGATCGGGGTCGCGGGCTTCGTCTCCGACTGGCTGGTCATGCAGCTCGGCCGCCGGCTGCTCGCCTGGAGCCCCAATCATGGCTGATCCGACGATCCCGATCCTCGACATGCGGGCGGTCTCCAAGACCTACGCGGCGGGCGGCCGCCGGACCGAGGCCCTGCGCGAGGCGAACCTCACGGTGTCCCGCGGCGAGTTCGTCTGCCTGCTCGGCGCCTCGGGCTGCGGGAAGTCGACGCTGCTGCGGGTCGCCGCCGGCTTCGAGGCCCCGACCGCCGGGCAGGCCCTGATGTGGGGCAAGCCGATCGCCGGGCCGGGGCCGAGCCGCGGCATGGTCTTCCAGGATTACGGCCTGTTCCCGTGGCTCACGGTGCGGGACAATATCGGCTTCGGCCCGAAGGCCCGCGGGCGGCCCGCCGCCGAGGTGCGCGACACCGCCGAGCGCTACATCGCCCTCGTCGGCCTCCAGGCCTTCGCCGACGCTTACCCGCACCAGCTCTCGGGCGGGATGAAGCAGCGGGTCGCCATCGCCCGGGTGCTCGCCAACGAGGCCGAGGTGGTGCTGATGGACGAGCCCTTCGGGGCGCTCGACGCCATGACCCGCGAGCGACTGCAGGACGAGCTGCTCGACCTGTGGTCGCGGACGGGGCTGACGATCCTGTTCGTCACCCACGCCATCGAGGAGGCGATCTTCCTCGCGGACCGCATCGTGATGATGTCGCCCGGCCCCGGCCGGATCGAGGCGATCCACCCGGTCGAGTTGCCGCGGCGGCGCGACGTGTCGAGCCCGGCCTTCAACGACCTGCGCCGGATGCTGGCGGCCCAGCTCCACAGCCACCACGCCCCGCGGGCCGCCGCCTGATGGACACCGCGCCCGACGATCCCCGCCGGCCCGAGAACCGCCTCGCCTACCGCGCCGCCGTCGACCGGCCGCGCCTGACGCTGCCGGGCGGCAAGCACGTCGCGGTCTGGCCGGTGGTCAACGTCGAGCACTGGCTGATCGACAACCCGATGCCGCGCCAGATCCTGGTGCCGCCGACCGCCGCGAGCCTGCTTCCGGATATCCCCAACTGGGCGTGGCACGAGTACGGGATGCGGGTCGGCTTCTGGCGCTTCCTCGAGGCCTTCGCCAACCGCGGAATCCGCCCGACGCTCTCGATCAACGGCTCGGTCTGCACGGCCTATCCCCGCGTGGCCGAGGCCGCTCACGCGGCCGGCTGGGAGTTCATGGCCCACGGCTTCCACCAGGTCCCGACGCACCGGATCCCGGACCAGCCGGCGATGATCGCCCGCACCGTCGCGGCGATCACCCAGACCACGGGGCGCCCGCCGCGCGGCTGGCTGGGACCGGGCCTCACCGAGACCCTCGACACGCCCGACCACCTGCGCGCGGCCGGCCTCGAGTACGTCGGCGACTTCGTGGTCGACGACCGCCCCTGCCGGGTGGCGACGTGCACGGGCGACCTCGTCGCCCTCCCCTACTCCGTCGAGCTCAACGACATCCCGCTGCTGGCCATCCAGCACCACCGGGCCGACGAGTTCGTGGAGCGGGCGCTCGCCCATCTCGACCGGCTCGCGGCCGAGGCCGCCGGCTCCGGCCCCCTCGGCGGGGCCAAGGTGATGGGCTTCGCGATCCACCCCTACATCACCGGCGTGCCGCACCGGATCGGCCTGCTGGAGCGGCTGCTCGACGCCGTCCTGGCGCGCAGTGACGCGGTGTTCATGCAGGGGGGCGAGATCCTCGACTGGTACCGCGCCACCGGCGACGAATCCTGAGCCTCGCTGCGAGGAATGACCGTGCCCCCCTTCCCGACCATCCCGCTCCTGCACGCGGCCTACGCCGAAGGCCTCGACCCGCGCGCCGTCGTGGCCGAGGCCTACCGGCGGCTCGCCGCGGTGGACGATCCCGGCATCTTCCTCGCGCTCGTCCCGGAGGCGGATGCTCGCGAAGCCGCGGCGGCGCTCCCGCCCTTCGACCCCGCGGCGATGCCGCTCTGGGGCGTGCCCTTCGCCGTCAAGGACAACATCGACGTCGCCGGGCTGCCGACCACTGCCGCCTGCCCGGACTTCGCCCATACCCCCGCCGAGACCGCGCCCGCGGTGGCGCGTCTCCTCGCGGCCGGCGCGATCCTGATCGGCAAGACCAACCTCGACCAGTTCGCCACCGGGCTCGTCGGCCTGCGCACCCCCTACCCGGCCCCGCGCAACGCGATCGATCCGGCCTACGTGCCCGGCGGGTCCAGCAGCGGCTCGGCCGTGGCGGTGGCCCACGGGATCGTCGCCTTCGCGCTCGGCACCGACACGGCGGGGTCGGGCCGGGTGCCGGCGGCGCTCAACAACGTCGTCGGGCTGAAGCCCTCCCTCGGGGCGATCTCCAGCCGCGGGATGCTGCCGGCCTGCCGGACCCTCGACACGCTCTCGGTCTTCGCCGGCACCGTGGCCGACGCCGACGCGGCCTTCCGGGTCATGCTGGGTACGGATGCCGCCGATCCCTGGTCGCGGGCCCTGCCGGTGCCGGCCGCCCCCGCCGCCCTCCCGCCGGGCCTGCGCCTCGGGCTCCCGGACGCGGCGAGCCTCCGCTTCGGCGGCGACGGGCTCTCGGAGGCGGCCTTCGCGGCGACGGTCGCCGATCTCGAAGCCCTCGCCGGGGCGGCGCCGGTCGATCTCGCGCCGATGTTCGCCGTCGCGGCCCTGCTCTACGACGGCCCGTGGGTCGCCGAGCGCTACGCGGCGATCCGCCCGGTGATGGAGACGCGCCCCGACATCCTCCACCCGACGACGCGGGCGGTCATCGCCTCCGCCGAGCGCCACAGCGCGGCCGACGCCTTCGCGGGCCTCTACCGCCTCGCGGCGCTGCGCCGGGCCGCGGACGCGGTCTGGGACCGGATCGACGTCCTCGCCGTGCCGACCTACCCCCGCCCGCAGACCTGCGCGGCGGTCGCGGCCGACCCGATCGGGCCGAACAGCGAGCTCGGCACCTACACCAACTTCGTCAACCTGCTGGACTGGTGCGCCCTGGCGGTGCCGGGCCGGCCCCGCGCCGACGGCTTCCCCGCCGGGATCACCCTGCTGGCGCCGCGCGGCTCGGACGGGCTCCTCGCCGCCCTCGGGGCACGCCTGCACGCGGCCTCGGCGCCGCGGATCGGCGCGGGCACGATGCCGGTGCCGGTCGTGGAGCCGGGGCCGGCCACGGCCGGACCGGACGCGATCGAGCTGGCGGTCGTCGGGGCGCATCTCTCGGGATTGCCGCTGAACCGCGAGCTGGCCGGCTGCGGCGGGCGCTTCCTGCGCGCCGTGCCGACAGCCCGGGACTATCGCCTCTACGCCCTGCCGGGCGGCCCGCCGCAGCGCCCGGGGCTGCTCCGGGTGGCGGCCGGGGACGGCGCCCCCATCGAAACCGAGGTGTGGGCCCTGCCGCCCGCCGCGTTCGGACGCTTCGTCGGCGCCATCCCGGCACCGCTCGGCATCGGCACGCTGCGACTCGCCGACGGCACGGCGCCCAAGGGCTTCCTGGTCGAGCAAGCCGGCCTCGACGGGGCGGCCGACATCACGCGCTTCGGCGGCTGGCGCGCCTACCTGGCCGACCGCGCGGCCGCGTAGCCCTCGCCCCCGGGGCCTGACATCGGGCAGCGAGAGGAAACCGGTTCCGCTCCCTCCCGCGGCGACAGGCCACCCGCGCCGCTGCTAGGCTGCCGCCCGGTGGCGGAGCGTTCCGATGCGGCGATCGATCCTGTTCCTGGCGGCCTGTCTGCTGGCCGGCATCACGCCGGCGGCCTCCGCCGGGCCCGCAGCGGACGGCGTCGCCGATCTCGGCAGCTACGCCGCCCGCGTGGAGGTTCACCCGTTCGAGAGCCTGACGCTGACCGACCGGCAGTTCCTCACCGGCACGTCCGCGGGAGCGAAGCCGGTCACGGTCGCGGGGATCCTGCGCATCGCCAAGGCGGGGACCGAGCGCCTGCCGACCGTGATCCTGATGCACGGCTCCGGGGGCCTGGGCGGCAACATCGAGTTCTGGCAGCGGGCGCTGGCGGCGCGCGGGATCTCGACCTTCGCGATCGACGGCTTCACCGGGCGCGGCCTGACCAGCGTCAACACCGACCAGAGCCTCCTGGCGCGCACGAACCTGATCCTCGACATCTACCGGGCGCTGGGCGTGCTGGCGAAGCATCCGCGGGTCGACCCGGCGCGGATCGCCGTAATGGGCTTCTCGCGCGGCGGGCAGGCCGCGCTCTACGCCAGCCTCAAGCGCTTCGACGCGGCCTGGAACCGCTCCGGCGTGATCCCCGCGCTCTACCTGCCGGTCTACCCGGACTGCTCCATCCGCTTCCGGGACGACACGACCGTGGCGGATCGGCCGATCCGGATCTTCGGTGGCGGCGGCGACGACTACAATCCCGCCGCCACCTGCGCGGCCTACGCGGAGCGGCTGAGGGCGGCCGGCGCCGATGTCGACCTGACCGTCTTTCCCGGAGCGCAGCACGTCTTCGACAACCCGACCGGGCCGACCCAGCCCGTGGTGGCCCGGGGCGCGCAGACCGTCCGCGCCTGCGCGATAAGCGAGGCGGCGGACGGCGCCCTCGTGGCGGGCCCGGACGCCACGCCGTTCACCTACGCGGACCCGTGCGTGCAGCGCGACCCGCATATCGGCTCCGACGCCGCCGCCCGCGCCGGGATCCTGGCGCGTGTCTCGCACGCGCTGGACGCCGCGTTCCGGGGACGGTGACCGACGGAGCGCGGTGCGGATCTGCGCGGCCCCTGCCTGCCCGCCGCGCGCTCGCGCGGCGGCCGACTCGGTCAATTGACGTCGTCGGCTTGCCCCGCACCGCCCGGGCCGCCCCCAACCTGCGTGTCGCGTGGCGTTCTACCTCCAGGCAGCGTCATGAATGCTCACAGATCGAACGTGCTCGGCCGAACTGTGGCGATCTCGTGCCCAACTGGGCCAGTAGGCGCAGCCTCTTCGACGGCGAGGACAATCTATCGGGGCTCTCTTTAACTGCCCGGAGACCCGCGACCCCGCTCTCGCGGGCACGGACACCTTCCGACCCTAACACCGCAACCAACCTCGCATTAAGAACAGGGACAACCGAGAGCGTAGCTGTGCGCTTCAATCGACAAATCTACTGCGTTAGATACATCATCGAAATTCGATTTGTCTTAGATGCACGGAAATCGAAGCTGTTCATATCAGGGCCGAAAGTCACTTGTCGCGAGACGGAGCCCATCGCCGAGATCCGCCGGCAAGAAGTACGCCTCCGGTGAGAGCCGCCTTGTGAGACGGGGCCTCGTGCCCGACGTCTGACCTTAATGCTGGCGTTAAAGTCATCGGATCAAGGCGATGCGGGTCGAGGTTCTTGCCGGGGTCGAGCGCCGG